>JAFTIZ010000018.1 GCA_017456645.1 Oscillospiraceae bacterium | reverse complement strand
GAGGATACAGAAATGGCAAGAGTTAAAGGCGCGATGATGACGCGCAAGAGAAGAAATGCTACCCTGAAGCTGGCTAAGGGCTACTGGGGCTCTAAGTCCAAGCACTTTAAGATGGCCAAGCAGCAGGTCATGAAGTCCGGCAACTACGCTTTCGCTGGCCGTAAGCTGAAGAAGCGCGACTTCCGTCGCCTGTGGATCACCCGTATCAGCGCTGCTGTCGCTCCCTACGGCATGAACTACTCCACCTTCATGAACGGCATCAAGAAGGCTGGCATCGAGCTGAACCGCAAGAGCCTGTCCGAGATGGCCATTCAGGATGCTGCCGCTTTCGGCGCTCTGGTTGAGAAGGCTAAGGCTGCTCTGAACTAAGCATGCAAAAAGACCCTGCTTCAATAGCGGGGTCTTTTTTGCGGTTGTATGTAGTGCGATAAATAAGATTTACCTGCGAAAGGGGGATACCTTTGGAACTGAAGCACATTGCCGAACGGGAGGGGCGGTTATCGTCCTTTCTGCGTGGAGAACTGAAAATGTCCACCGGTCTGATGAACCGGCTGAAATGGGGCGATGCCATTCGGGTCAACGGTGTGCCCCGCCATACGGATCATCCGGTGCAGATCGGAGATACGATCACCGTTCGGCTGGATGAGCCGACGCCGGAATATCCGGCAGAGGATGGCGCGCTGACCATATTGTATGAGGATGACCATATCCTGCTGGTGGAAAAGCCGGCGGGGATGCTGATCCATCCCTCCCGATCCAGAAACACCGGCACCTTGGCCAATCTGGTCATTGGGCACTACGAAAAAACCGGCCAGCAGGCGGCTTTTCATCCCGTGACCCGTCTGGATCGGGACACTTTCGGTGTGGTTCTGCTGGCGAAAAACTCCCATATCCATAGCCTGCTGCAGGCTTCGGATTTTCAGAAAACCTATCATGCCCTTGTATTTGGCCAGCCGGAAGAGGAGAGTGGCATCATCGATGCGCCCATTGCCCGGCGGCCGCTGCCCAGCCTGCTGCGCTTTATCAGCCCTGAGGGCAAGCCCTCCTTGACGGAGTACCGGGTGTTGGAGCGCTGTGAGGGGTGCGCGCTGCTGGCTTTGCGACCCATCACCGGACGTACCCACCAGCTGCGGCTTCATTGCGCCCACATGGGCTGGCCTATTCTGGGCGATCCCCAGTACGGCAGCGAGGAAAGTATTGCATTTTCCAATCAATTTGGCCTGACCAGCCAGTTGCTCTGCGCCAAGGTGCTGGAATTTGCCCATCCCATCACAGGCGAGGACCTCTGCATCGAAAGCGGACAAATTATCGGGCTTTCCTCTTGTAAATTGGGCTGAAATGTGGTAAACTGTATTAGTTTGTAAGAAATAATCCCCCTTTTAGGAGGTTTCATTATGTCGAATTTAATTGAAGAAATCAGCCGCCGTCGAACCTTTGCCATCATCTCCCACCCCGACGCCGGTAAAACCACCTTAACGGAAAAATTTCTGCTGTACGGCGGCGCCATTGCCCAGGCCGGCGTGGTCAAGGGCAAGAAGAATTCCCGCGCTGCCACCTCTGACTGGATGGAGATCGAAAAACAGCGTGGTATCTCCGTTACGTCCTCTGTTATGCAGTTCCAGTATGAGGGCTTCTGCATCAACATTCTCGACACCCCCGGTCACCAGGACTTCTCTGAGGATACCTACCGCACCCTGATGGCGGCGGACTCCGCTGTCATGGTCATCGACGGCGCCAAGGGCGTTGAGCCCCAGACCCGTAAGCTGTTTAAGGTCTGCGCCATGCGTCATATCCCAATTTTCACCTTCATCAATAAGATGGACCGTGAAACTAAGGATCCCTTTGATTTGCTGGATGAAGTGGAGCGGGAGCTGGGCATCGAGACCTACGCCATGAACTGGCCCATTGGTTCGGGTAAGGATTTCAAGGGTGTGTACGATCGGGAAAAGGGCGAGCTGCTGTTCTTCTCCGGCCTGAACGGCAAGGCCAAGGCCGACAAGCTGACAGTAGATCTGTACGACAGCCAGGTTACCCAGCTGCTGGATTCGGAGGCCAAGCATCAGCAGCTGATCGATGATGTGGAACTGCTGTCCGCCGGCCGTGAAATGGATCTGGAGGCCGTTCGCTGTGGTCAGCTCAGCCCTGTGTTCTTCGGCTCCGCACTGACCAACTTCGGTATCGAGCCCTTCCTTGAGGCTTTCCTGAAGCTGACGCCTCCTCCGCTGTCCAGAACTGCGGATTGCGGCGAAATCGATACTTTTGACCCCAATTTCTCCGCTTTTGTCTTTAAAATTCAGGCAAATATGAACAAGGCTCACCGTGACCGCCTTGCGTTCATGCGCATTTGCTCCGGTAAATTCCAGCGGGATACGGAATATTTCCACGTGCAGGGCAACAAGAAAATGCGCCTGAGTCAGCCTCAGCAGCTTATGGCCGCGGAGCGGGAGATCGTGGAAGAGGCCTACGCCGGCGACGTCATCGGCGTATTTGACCCCGGTATTTTCGCCATCGGCGATACCATCACCGTGCCCGGAAAGAAGTTCTCTTATTCTGGCATCCCCACCTTTGCTCCCGAGCATTTCTGCCGTGTGTCCGCCAAGGATTCCATGAAGCGTAAGCAGTTCGTCAAGGGTACGGAGCAGATCGCGCAGGAAGGCGCGATTCAGATCTTCAAGCTGCCCAACTCCGGTATGGAGGAGGTCATCGTGGGCGTCGTCGGTACACTGCAGTTTGACGTGTTCCAGTACCGCATGAAAAATGAGTACGGCGTGGAGCTTCGGATGGAGTTCCTGCCCTACGAGGAAATTCGCCTCATCGACAGCTACACCGGCGACCTGACGGATCTGAATCTGGGCAGCGATGCGGAGCTGCTGGAGGACTACCGCGGCCGTAGCCTGCTAGTGTTCAGCAGCTTCTGGGCCATTGATTTCACCTGCCGCCGCAACCCCGGCCTTGTGCTGAAGGAAATCGTTGTGGAGGAGGGCTAAGCCCGAATTTCTTGACATGAAAGGGAAACAGGCGTATAATGATTTGTAGAAATGTCCTGTTCCCGTTAATATCCACGAAAATTAGGAGGGAGAGCTATGTTTTGTCCCCATTGCGGCATGAATAACCCTGAGGGGTCTTTGTTCTGTGTTGCCTGCGGCAACCGGATCGCCCCGGAGCAGCCGGCATATCAGCCGCCGGTGCAGCCCCAGCAACCTATGTACGAGATGCCTGTTCAGCCTCAGCAGCCTGTGTATGAGGCTCCGGTGCAGCCTCAGCAGCCTGTGTATGAGGCTCCGGTGCAGCCCCAGCAGCCTGTTTTTCAGCAGCCGCCGTACCAGCAGCCGCCTTATCAGCAGTTCCCTTACCAGCAAAACGGATATCAGCAGCCGCCTTACCAGCAGGCTGCTCCGGTTCCCGGCAAGGGTCTGGGTATTGCAGGCATGATTCTGGGCATCATTTCTCTGGTTTTCTGCTGCTGCACGGAGTACATATCCATTCCCTGCGCTGTCGTGGGTCTGATCCTCTCTATCATCGGACTCAGCAGCGCCAAGAAGGCCGGTATGAAGAACGGCTGCGCCGTGGCCGGTATTGTATGCTCCGCTATTTCTTTGGTGCTGGTGACCATTGCTCTGGTCCTGGCATATACCGTTTTTGCGGAATTTATGGAGCAGTTCTACCAGCAATTTGATGGTGGTATCAACGATTTGTATTGATCGAAAAAGCAGTTGCCGTGGCAACTGCTTTTTTGCGAGGTGGATATGGATAAAAAGAAATGGTTTGTGATCGCACTGGATCTGGTAGCGGTTGCCGCTGCTTTTGCAGCAGTGCCCCTGACGGGGTGGATGTTTCGCTCCCTGCCCGATTGCCTTTCCATGCGGGTGGGACTGCTGTGTCCGGCCTGCGGCGGCACTCGCTGCGTGCGGTATTTTTTCGGCGGACAGCTTGGGGCGGCCTTTTTGGCAAATCCCTTTTTCTTCGTGCTGATCTGGTATCTGTCGGCGGCCTTGGTGCTGCTGAATGTGGGAGTGCTGTTCGGCGTCGAACCGGCTCAGCGCATTGCCAAACGGATGACCGATTGGCACGCGGTGATCGTGGCCGCGGTGTTGTTTGCCATTTTCGGCGTAGCCAGAAACTTATGGTAAAAAGACCTCCCGATGATCGGGAGGTCTTTCTTATGTCGTGATATGGAATTAGGCCTTGCCGGCGCAGCCCAGGACGTTGATCAGCTTGTGGCGGACCAGCTCCTTGATGTTGGCACGGGCGGGCTTCAGGTACTCACGGGGATCGAACTTGTCGGGATGCTCGGCGTAGAACTTACGGATGGTGCCGGTCATAGCCAGACGCAGGTCGGAGTCGATGTTGATCTTGCAGACGGCCAGCTCAGCAGCGCGGCGCAGCTGCTCCTCGGGAACACCGATGGCGCCGGGCATGGCACCGCCGTAGGTGTTGACCATCTCGACGTACTCCTGGGGAACGGAGGAAGAGCCGTGCAGAACGATGGGGAAGCCGGGCAGCTTAGCGATGATCTCCTCCAGGATGTCGAAGCGCAGCTGGGGGTTGGTGCCGGGCTTGAACTTGTAAGCGCCGTGGCTGGTGCCGATGGCGATGGCCAGAGAGTCACAGCCGGTACGGGCGACGAACTCCTCGACCTCCTCGGGACGGGTGTAGTGGGCGTGATCAGCGGAGACGTTGACCTCGTCCTCAACGCCGGCCAGAGCGCCCAGCTCGGCCTCAACGACGACACCGCGATCGTGAGCGTACTCGACGACCTTCTTGGTGATCTCGATGTTCTCCTCGAAGGGCTTGGAGGAAGCGTCGATCATGACGGAGGTAAAGCCGCCGTCGATGCAGGACTTGCAGGTCTCAAAGCTGTCGCCGTGGTCCAGGTGCAGAGCGATGGGAATCTCGGGGCACTCGATAACAGCGGCCTCAACCAGCTTCACAAGGTAGGTGTGGTTGGCATAGGCGCGGGCACCCTTGGAAACCTGCAGGATAACGGGAGAGTTCTCCTCCTTGCAAGCCTCGGTGATCGCCTGAACGATCTCCATGTTGTTGACGTTGAAAGCGCCGATGGCGTAGCCGCCGTCGTAGGCCTTCTTAAACATCTCGGTAGTATTGACAAGAGCCATTGGAATCATTCCTTTCTTAATTCAGCGGCTCATGGCCGCATTTAGTCGGATACATGATAGCACATTTTTTTGTGTTTTTCAATATAAATATTTCGAAATCCGGCCTTGGATTGCTGTATTGTACAGTTTTCGTAAAATATTGAAAATAAGTATTTACGTTTCGTGGAAAATATCGTATAATCTGTCTTGTAGACTTCTACTTTAATAAACATAAGGAGTGTTTTTTACTATGAAACTGTCCCCTCTGCAGATCGCCAGATACCAGTATCAGCCCAAGCTGCCCGGCATGCTGAGAAACGGTATCAGCGAGATTTGCGTTAAGAACGGCGATGCTACCGAGAGCGTTGCGGATCAGGAGAAGATCAAGGCTCTGTTCCCCAACACCTACGGCAAGAACGAGATCACCTTCCAGAAGGGTGAGAACACCAGCGAGGCTAAGAAACAGGTCGTTGGCGTGATCCTTTCCGGCGGTCAGGCTCCCGGCGGCCACAACGTCATTTGCGGCCTGTACGATGCGCTGAAGGCTACCAACCCCGAGAATGTCCTCATCGGCTTCAAGGGCGGCCCCAGCGGTCTGCTGGACAATGATTTCATCGTGTTCGAGGATGACTACATCAACCAGTACCGCAACACCGGCGGCTTCGATATCATTGGCTCCGGCCGTACCAAGCTGGAGACCCAGGAGCAGTTCGCTGTTGTGGTTGAGAACTGCAAGAACCACGGCGTCAACGCTCTGGTCATTATTGGTGGTGACGACTCCAACACCAACGCCGCTGTTCTGGCCGAGTACTGCGCCGCTCACAACACCGGCATTCAGGTCATCGGCTGCCCCAAGACCATCGACGGCGACCTGAAGAACGAGGACATCGAGTGCTCCTTCGGCTTTGATACCGCCACCAAGACCTACTCCGAGATCATCGGCAACATCGAGCGCGATGCCAACTCCGCCAAGAAGTACTGGCACTTCGTTAAGGTCATGGGCCGCTCCGCTTCCCACGTTGCTCTGGAGTGCGCTCTGGAGACCCAGCCCAACATCTGCCTGATCGGTGAGGAAGTCGCCGCCAAGAAGATGTCTCTGGCTCAGATCACCGATTACATTGCCGATTCCGTGGCCGCCCGTGCTGCCAAGGGTTGGAACTTCGGCGTTGCCATCATCCCCGAGGGTATCGTTGAGTTCGTTCCCGAGTTCTCCGTGCTGATCGCCGAGATCAACGAGCTGCTGGCCGGTGAGAAGGCGGATGCCTTCAACGCTCTGCCCAACTGGCAGGCTAAGTATGACTTCATCGAGGCCGGCCTGACCAAGGAATCCATGGCTGTCTTCGCCATCCTGCCCCAGAGCATCCAGCAGCAGCTGTTCCTGGAGCGCGATCCCCACGGCAACGTGCAGGTTTCTCTGATCGAGTCCGAGAAGCTGTTCTCCGCCATGGTTAAGGACAATCTGGCTGCTCGTAAGGCTGCCGGCACCTACAGCGGCAAGTTCTCCGCTCTGCATCACTTCCTGGGCTACGAAGGCCGCTGCGCGTTCCCCTCCAACTTCGATGCTGACTACTGCTACTCCCTGGGCTACAACGCCGCTATGCTGATCCAGTATGGCTACACCGGTTATCTGTCCAAGGTTTCCAACCTGCAGGCTCCCGCTGAGGAGTGGGTCGCCGGCGGTATGCCCATCACCAAGATGATGAACATCGAGCGCCGCCACGGTGCCGATAAGCCCGTCATCCGCAAGGCTCTGGTTGAGCTGGATGGCGCTCCCTTCAAGTTCTTCGAGAGCGTTAGAGAGGAGTGGGCTGTTGAGACCTGCTTCACCTATCCCGGTGCTATTCAGTACTTCGGACCCTCCGAGGTCTGCGACCTGACCACCAGAACTCTGGCTCTGGAGAAAGCCTAATTTCATAAACGAGAGCCTGTCCCATTTCGGGACAGGCTCATTTTTAATACAGCTTCATTCCCGGGGCGGTGGGGGCAATCCGGCTGACCTGATACAGAAGAACCGCAGCCTCTGCCCGTGTCAAAGTGCCGGCGGTCAGACTAAACCCGTTGTCTGCCATGGCGTTCATGGCGGTGATGGCCCAGGAGGGAATGTCAGTTTCCTCATCCTTGCCAGCCATGGTGGTCACGGTCAAATCCAAAGCATTCTGCGTTAGCAGCGCCGCCTCCATGCCGTCAATAGGCTCGTTGGCGCCGAACACCGTGCCGTGGGGCCAGTTCACGGTGAGACCGGAGCGCAGAGCTGCGGACAGATAGGGCTTCAACCACATGGGGATCTCATCATTGAAGCCGGTGTAAGCGGCCTCCTCGTCCACCTCGATGCCCAGTGTTTTGACCAGCATGGTCAAAAATTCGCCCCGGCTGACGGCTTTTTCCGGCTGGAAGCAGGATTTGCCGCCAATCTGCTCGCCCACGAACAGGCCGGTGTTGCGCAGCCATTCCGCCTCGAAGCGGCAATCGGTGTTGGCGGTGTCGGTGTACATGGCGGCGGAGCCGGGCTTCATGATCTCAATGGTCACCGTGGCTTCTCTGGACACATGACCCGCCGGATCCGTAGCGGTGTAGACAAAGGAGTCGGTGCCTACCTTGTTTTTCTTGGGGGTGTAGAGGAAGGTGCCGTCCTCCCGAATGGTCACGGTACCCCGCTTGGCCTGACGGGTGACGGTGTAGGTCAGCGCCAGCCCTTCGGGGTCGGAGACCTTCAGAGTTCCCTCGTTGGCCAGATTTTTGTAGGTCTGCAGAGAGGAATTTTCTGCAATGGGAGCTTTGTCCGCCTTGCCGCGGATGGAAATGGTCATGGCCGTGGCCCGCTCTACCCGATCGGCGTAAATGGGCAGGTAGGTAACCTGAGCCTCGGCATCCGTTTCCGTCAGCAGGGGAACGAAGGTCATTTGCGCCACCTGCTCGGCGGTGAGGATATCACCGGGGCGAAGCACACGGCTGCCCAGCACAATGGTGCCGGCAGAGCTGTCCGGCAGGCCGGTGATGCAGATACCCTCCAGCTTGTCATCGGAGGAAAAATCGCCGGAGGAGAAGCAATAGATGTCGTCGCAATCCACCTGCGCGGCCACCGCGCCGCCGGCGATGCTCAGCGTCAGGCAGGCGCACAGTACTAGGCATAAGAACTTGGTTTGGAACATTTCAAAACCTCCTGTATTGGTTGTCCGCAGGTAGTGTTTGCCGTTTCGGGGAAAATATGCACAGCCTTGGAAAAATTGCGTAAGAAATCGGCTCAGCGGAAGTTTTCCTTGATTATTGAGCTTACGGGCGGTATAATCGAGAAAGAATGTGTTTTCGACAGGATTCCCCAGGAGGTATTTGCCATGAAACGGACAGGAAAGCAGATCATATCCCGACTGCTGGCGCTGGCATTGCTGATATCAGCTGTGCTGCCGGCGGCGCAGCCGACGCAGGCTCTTGAATATACGGGCACCGAATCCTATATGGCCGGCAAATACTATGAGGCGCTGAAGCGGGTTCGCCTCACCGGCGACCCTCGCACGGATATCGTCAACATTGCGCTGTCGCAGGTGGGTTATCAGGAGAGTACATACATGGACGAGCTGTCCGGTGAGATCATCGGCAACGTGAACTTTACGGAGTACGGCAACTGGTACGATATGCAGGATCAGTGGTGCGCTATTTTTGTGTCGTGGTGCGCCGCGCTGGCCGGAATCAGTGAGCAGGTAGTGCCCAAACACTCCTACACACCCAACGGCCTGTATTGGCTCAAGGATCAATGGGGGCGTGCCTACAGCCGTGCCAGAGTGGCGGCGGGTGCCTATACGCCCCAGCCCGGCGATCTGATCTATTTCAAGACCGCCAGTACCAAAAACACCACCAATCACGTGGGCATCGTTACCGGCTATCGGGACGGTATTGTTTACACTGTGGAAGGCAACACCGCATCTCCTGCCATTTTCAGCAGCGGCGGAATTGTGGCACGGAAGTCCTACGCCATTACCAATACCTATATCGTTTACATATGCAGCCCTGATTATGAAACCACCGGTCTGCGCGTGGGGGATGCAACCACGGATCGCACTGCCGCTGAAAAACTGGAGCAGCTACGTCAGGCGGTCTGCGTGCTGCAAAGCGGCGCAGATGGGCGCTACGATGGCCTTGGCCGTACTGCGGACGGCGCGGTGACTCTGGGCTGCGCCCAGTGGTACGGCGCGGATGCCGAGCAGCTACTGCGGCAGATCAAAGCTACGGATGCGCAGGCCTTTGAACGGCTGGATACCGCCGGTATCGGTGCTGCGCTGGAAGCTGATTGGCTTCAATTCCGACCCGATGCCGCGCAGGAAAGTTGTCTGCGGTCGATCCTGAGCAGCGAGGCCGGCGTGAAGGCGCAGAATGCTGCGCTGGAGCAAATGCTTTGCTCCGGTCAGGCGACGGCGGAAGCACTGGGCGTTGCCGACGAGGATGGCCGCATGGCCTGTGGAGCTTTGTACTGCTTGGGCGGCACGGCGGCGGTTCGCAGAGTCCTGCAGCGCTGTCAGGGCGATTACAGCGCCAGCGGCATCTGCGATGCCATGGATGCGCTGGGCTATGCCGGCGCGGATCTGATCCGTCAGGCTCTGAATTAAAAAACAGCGGAGCTGCCGGAATGGGGCAGCTCCGCTTTGGATATCCTATTCATGGAAAAGGAGTGAACAGCTATGCTGGAGCAAGTAAGAAAATGGCTGAATCGGCTGCATGAGGTGGCTCCCGGCTCTGCCGGTGACCGGCTTTATCTGGAGGCGCTTGAATATGACCAGAGCAGCAAGGAGTTCCTGCTGCGCAGCCGGTCGGAGGATTGGATGCGCAATGCCCACGGCACCCTCCACGGCGGCTTGTGCGCCACCATTGCGGATCAGGCTATGGGCAGCGTGGCCTGCTGCTTCAAGCAGGGGGAGGGGATCATCCCTGCCATTGAGCTGCATCTGAATTACCACCGCCCCCTGATGCCCGGTGAGGATGTGCTGATTCGGGTGCGGCCGGTATCGGTGACCAAGACGCTCATTCATATGTCTGCGCAGCTGTACCGCCAAAGCGCACCGGAAAAGCTGTGTGTCAGCGCCAGCGCCACGTATTTCTATAAAGAGATGGGAAAATAATAGAATGAAGGAGCCGTGGTGATGCCACGGCTCCTGTTTTTGTTACGTCATTTTTTCCTGCTTGACCTTGTGGTCGATGACATGGCGGGAAGCCAGCTCCTTGTGGATATCCTCCAGAGAGATGCCCATCTGGATCATCAGAACCATGACATGATAGGCAAGGTCGGCGATCTCGTAAATGGTTTCTTTCTTATCGTCGGACTTGGCACCGATGATGACCTCGGTACATTCCTCGCCCACCTTCTTGAGGATCTTGTCCAGACCTTTTTCGAAGAGATAGGTGGTGTAGGAGCCTTCCTTTTTCTCGGTCTTGCGACCCTCGATCAGCTCCATGAGACCCTGATAGCTAAATTCGTGGCGATCGTCGCTCTGGAACACGGGGTACTCAAAGCAAGAGGTGGTGCCCCGGTGGCAGGCAGGGCCGTCAGGCTCTACCACGATCACCAGTGCGTCCTTATCACAATCAGCCGTGATGGACACGATGTGCTGATAGTTGCCGCTGGTCTCGCCCTTGAGCCACAGCTCGTTGCGAGAACGGCTGAAGAAGCAGGTCAGCTCCTTCTCCATGGAAATAGCAAGGCTCTCCTTGTTCATATAGGCCAAAGTCAGCACTTTTTTGGTAACAGAATCCACGACAATAGCGGGAATCAGGCCTTTTTCGTCAAATTTCAGCTCGTCAATGTTGATCATATCGGTTCTCCTTACAATCTTGTGGGGATGTTGGCTTTCACCATTTCGGCCTTCAGATCCTTAATGGCCACCTCGCCGAAGTGGAAGATCGATGCGGCAAGGCCGGCATCCACCTTAGGCAAGGTTTGGAACAATGTAATAAAATCGTCGATCTTGCCGGCACCGCCGGAGGCGATGACGGGGACATTCACCGCGTTGCACACGGCTTCCAGCATCTCAAGGTCGAAGCCGCCCTTGACGCCGTCGGTGTCGATGGAGTTGACCACCACTTCGCCGGCTCCGTTGCCCACGCAACGCTTGATCCATTCGATGGCCTCCATGCCGGTGTTCTCCCGACCGCCCTTGGCGAAGACCCGGAACACGCCGTCCACCCGCTTGATGTCTGCGGACAGAACCACGCACTGATCGCCGTAGAGCTTGGCGGCTTCGTAGACCAGATCGGGGTTGCGGATGGCACCGGAGTTGACGCTGACCTTGTCCGCTCCGCATTTCAGCACCCGGTCGAAATCCGCCACAGTGTTGATGCCGCCGCCCACGGTAAGGGGGATGAAAACGGTTTTTGCCGTTTCCACCAGAATGTCGGTGAACAGCTTGCGGCCGTCGGAGGAGGCGGTGATGTCGTAGAACACCAGCTCATCGGCACCGCATTCGCTGTAGAATTTCGCCAGAGTCACGGGAGAGGAAACATCCTGCAAGCCCTCAAAATTCATGCCCTTGACCACCCGTCCGTTCTTTACGTCCAGACAGGGAATAATTCGTTTTGTGATCATTTTGCTACCTCAATGGCCCGAACCAGATCGATGGCTCCGGTGTAGTAGGCCTTGCCCATGATGGCGCCGTGGATGCCGAGCTTTGCCAGACGTGCCACATCGTCAATGGAGGACACACCGCCGGAGGCGATGATGTTCATGTTGAATTTCTCCGACAGCTCCTGATACAGCTCGTGATTGGTGCCCTGCATGGCGCCGTCCTTGGAAATATCCGTGCAGATCATGGTTTTTACACCGATCTTCTCCATTTTTTCGGTGAAATCCATGGCGTTTTCTTCGGATTTGACCGTCCAGCCCTTGATGGCGACGTAGCCGTCCTTGATGTCGATGCCCACGGCGATCTTGTCGCCGAATTTGGCAACGGCGGCTTCCACAAAGCCCGGTTCGGTGACGGCGGCGGTGCCAAGAATCACCCGATCCACGCCGGCAGCCAGATATTTTTCGATGGTTTCCATACTGCGGATGCCGCCGCCGATCTCGCAGAACAGACCGGTTTCTTTTTTGATGGCGGTCACGGTGTCGAAATTGGGGGTAGTGCCGCTTTTGGCACCCTCCAGATCCACCAGATGGATGCACTTTGCGCCGCAGCGCAGGAAATCCTTTGCCACCTCCACGGGATTATCGTTGTAGATGGTCATCTGGGCATAGTCGCCCTTGTAAAGCCGCACGGCTTTGCCGCCGTACAGATCAATGGCGGGATAGATCAGCATACGTCCGCCTCCTTTAATTCGATGAATGCGCGCAGAATCGCAAGACCTACGCTGCCGCTCTTTTCCGGATGGAACTGGCAGCCGAACACATTTTTGTTTACCACGGCCGCGGTCAGCTCCGGGCCATACTCGGCGGTGGCGGTGATGAAGCAGTCGCAATTCGCGGCGTAGTAGGAATGGACGAAGTAGACGCAATCGCCGTCCTTGATGTATTTGAAGATGGGGCAATCCTTCTTGAACCGCAGGGCGTTCCAGCCAATGTGGGGGATCTTGTAATCCGCAGGCACAACGCCCTCCATGCTGACCACCTGACCGGGGATCAAACCGAGACCCTGATGGATGCCGTATTCGTGGCTTTCCTCAAACAGCATCTGCATGCCCAGGCAGATACCCAGCAGGGGCTTGCCCGATGCCACCAGCTCCTTGATAACAGCATCCAAGCCGCTATCGCGCAGCTTTTTCGCCGCGTCCTCGAAAGCGCCTACGCCGGGCAGCAGCACCTGATCGGCTTTCTTCAGAATTTCCGGTTCGGCGGTGACGACCACCTCCGCGCCGATGGCGTTCAGGGAACACTCCAGAGAAAAGAGGTTGCCAACGCCGTAATCAACGATCGCTACCATTTACAGAACACCTTTCGTGGAGGGGATCTCGTTGGCGAAGGCTGCATCGATGGCCACGGCGGTCTTCAGGCTCCGTGCCACAGACTTGAACGTGCCTTCGATGATGTGGTGGGAGTTGCTTCCCGCCAGCTGACGGATGTGCAGAGTGCATTCGGCATTGCGGATGAAGGCCAGCCAGAATTCCTCCACCAGTTCGGTGTCGAAAGTGCCGACTTTTTCCGTGGGGATCTCAAGACCGTAGCCCAGATAGCCTCTGCCGGACAGATCCACAGCGGAGAGGATCAGACTCTCGTCCATGGGGAGTACGGTGCTGCCATAGCGAACTACACCCGTCTTGTCGGCCAGCGCTTCAGCAAAGGCCTTGCCCAGACAGATGCCGATGTCCTCCACCGTGTGGTGATCGTCCACATAGGTATCGCCATGGCAGGAGATGTTCAGGTCAAAGCGGCCGTGACGGGCGAACAGAGTCAGCATGTGATCCAGAAAACCGCAGCCGGTTTCGATCTCACTTTTGCCGGTGCCGTCTAAGTTTAAGGTCAGGGAAATGTCAGTTTCAGCGGTGGCACGCTTGATTTCGGAAGTTCTCATTTCATTTCCTCCAGTATTTCTTTGGTGGTTCGGATGAAGGCGGCCATCTGCTCAGCTGAGCCGATGGTAACACGGACGTAGTCCGTCAGCCGGGGGATGTCGAAGTGACGCACAAGGATGCCCTTGGACTTCAGCTTCAGGTAAAATTCCTTGCCGGAGATGGCTTCGTTTTTGGTAAATACGAAATTGGTCAGGGAGGGCAACGTGGTAAAGCCCAGCTTCGCCAGTTCGGAGGTCGTCCAGCTCCGGTTGTCCATGATGGCGCGGCAGTTACCGCGGAAGTAATCCACATCCTCCAGCGCGCCTACGCCCGCCGCCATGGTCATGCGGTTGACATTGTAGGGGTTGGTGGAGTATTTGATAGTATTCAGATCCTGAATGAGGTTTTTGCAGCCCACGGCGAAGCCCAGTCGGGCGCCGGCCATGGAGCGGGACTTGGAGAAGGTCTGCACCACCAGCAGATTATCGTATTTCTTCGTCAGGGGGATGGCGCTTTCGCCACCGAAATCGATGTAGGCCTCGTCGATGACTACCACGCTGCAAGGGTTGTTCTTGACGATCTGCTCGATCTTGTCCAGGCTCAGATACAGACCCGTAGGGGCGTTGGGGTTGGCGATGAAGATGGTGGCGTTTCTGGCTGCATAGTCCCTCAGGTCGATGGTGAAATCCTCTTTCAGAGGGATCTGCTCATAGGGAATGCCGTTCAATTGGGCAAAAACCTTGTAAAAACCGTAGGTGATGTCAGGGAAGATCGCTGGCGTATCTGCATCGCAGAAGGCCATAAAGGCGAAGTTCAGCACCTCGTCAGAGCCGTTGGAGAAGAGGATCTCGTCCGCGGCAACCCCCAGCGCCTTGGCGGCGGCTGACGTCAGGCTTACGCAGGTGGGATCGGAGTACAGCTGCAGCATAGCGGCTTCCTCCTGCGCTCTTTGCTGCGCCAGCGGCGAGGGCGGGAAAGGTGATTCGTTGGTATTCAGCTTGATGTATTGCTGATCCCGGGGCTGTTCACCGGGGGTGTAGGGGGTCAGAGTATTGTATTTTGCGCTGAAAAAGCGGCTCATGCGTCTTCCTCCGTGCGGATCACCGCGCTTCTTGCGTGGGCGGTCAGACCCTCAGCGGTGGCGAAAGTGGCCACATCCTTGGCCACCCGTGCCAGCGCATCGCGGGTATAGTAGGTGTACTGGGTCTTTTTGATGAAGTCGTCCACGCTCAGGGGGCTAGAAAACCGTGCCATGCCGCTGGTGGGCAGGGTGTGGTTCGGGCCGGCGAAATAGTCGCCCAGAGCCTCAGGGCAGTTGCGGCCCATGAAAATCGAGCCTGCGTGGCGGATGCTGTCTAAGTAATCAAAGGGATTGTCCACGCACAGCTCCAGATGCTCGGGGGCAATCTCGTTGGAGATGGCGATGACTTCCTTCAAATTGTCGGCAACGATGATCTTGCCGTTACTGTCGATGGATGCCCGGGCGATCTCGGCGCGTTCCAGCTGAGGGATCTGAACCTCCAGCTCTGCCTGAACGGCTAAGGCCAGTTCACTGCTGTCGGTGACCAGAACGGCGGAGGCCAGCTTATCATGCTCGGCCTGACTTAAAAGGTCGGCGGCAAGGTGGCGGGGGTTGGATTTGCCGTCAGCGATGATGAGAATCTCGCTGGGGCCGGCGATCATATCGATGGATACCTGACCGAAAACCTGCCGCTTGGCCTCTGCAACAAAGGCGTTGCCGGGGCCCACGATCTTGTCTACGCGGGGGATGCTCTCGGTGCCGTAAGCCAGAGCCGCCACGGCCTGAGCGCCGCCGACCTTGAAGATCTTATCCACGCCGGCCACATAAGCCGCGGCAAGAATCACGGGGTTGACCTTGCCCTCGGCATTGGGAGGGGTCACCATGACCAGCTCCCGAACACCGGCAATCTTGGCGGGGATGGAGTCCATCAGCACCGTAGAGGGGTAGGCGGCGGTGCCACCGGGGACGTACAGACCGGCACGATCCACGGGAATGATCTTCTGACCCATGACGATGCCGTCCTCATCGTTGATGATGAAGCTGTTGCGCACCTGACGGGTATGGAATTTGCGGATGTTGGCCGCCGCTTTTTCCAGAATCTCAAGGAACGCGGGGTCTACAGAGGCCACAGCCTCGTCGATCTCAGCTTTGGTCACCTGCAGAGCGGTGAGCTTGGCTTTGTCAAACTTTTCGCAGTATTCAAACAGGGCTTTGTCGCCATTTTTGCGAACGTTTGCAATAATCTCGGCTACAATATCCGTTACGTTAAAGGCAGGCTCCACACGGGCGAAGATCTCGTCCGGTGAAACTTCACCGTATTTCATGATCTTGATCATTTGCCTTCCTCCAGTTGGCTGGAAATGCTTGTGACGATGCTGTCGATCTCGCTGCCCTTGAATTTGTAGCTGGCCTTGTTGGCGATCAGCCGGGCGGAGATGGGAACGATGGTGTCGTAGACCAGCAGGTCGTTTTCCTTCAGGGTGGTGCCGGTCTCCACAATGTCCACGATCACGTCGGAGAGTCCGAGAATGGGGGCAATCTCAATGGAGCCGTTGAGGTGGATGATGTCGATATCCCGACCCTTGGAGCAGTAGTAATTCTGGGCGATGTTGGAGAATTTGGTAGCCACCCGCAGGGTGCGCCGGGTGTCATCCCGCCAGCCGGACATGGCCGCCACGCACATACGGCATTTACCCAGATCCAGATCCAGCAGTTCATAAATATCCGGCTCGTACTCCAGCAGGATGTCCTTACCGGCCACGCCGATATCCGCCGCGCCCCGCTCCACGTAAATGGCCACGTCCGAGGGCTTGACCCAGAAGTAGCGAACGCCGCATTCCTCGTTCTCGAAGATCAGCTTGCGATTGTTTTCCTTGATGGAAGGACAAGGGAAGCCGGCCTTTTCAAACATGGCGTAAACCTTTTCGCCCAGCCGACCCTTAGGAAGAGCCACATTAAGCATTGTTTTCAAGGAGCTTCACCTCATTTCCGGACAGCTTCAAAAGCTGTCTAAATCGAATGTTCTCAGGTCTGGTCTGCTGTACCAGCACGCTGATGCCCTGAGCGGTCAAGCTCTGAGCCTGCCGCCGAATGTCGGACAGAGAACAACCGGCATCATACAGCAGCACCGTATCCACATCGTAAGGATCGGCAGGCTGTTCCAGCCGCTCCAGCAGATCTGTGTACACGGCAAAGCCGATGGCACGGTCGCTGCGCTTCATTTTGTCCATAAGATTGTCGTACTGACCGCCGGAAAGAAGGCTGCCGGGCAGTCCGTTTATAAAACCCTTAAACACGAAGCCGTTGTAATAATGCATATCATCCACCACGGAGAAATCGATGCGCAGCAGGTCTTCCACGCCGCTGCCCTCCAGCGCGCAAATAACAGCTTCAAATTGTGCCAGCGCCGCATCGCTGACCTTGCCGGACAGCAGAGCTTTTAGCTCAGGCAGCACACATTTAGGAGCGCCGTTCATAGCAAACAGGCTGCGCAGCAGGCTGATATTTTCTTCCGAGATACCGCAACCACGGCACAGATCCGTCATTTCGTGGGCGTTTTTCTCGCTGATGAATTTTACCAGCTGCGCCTCTTTGTCATCGGGAACACCGATAAACGCCATCAGCTCCGACAGCAGACCCAGATGGGAAATATCCAGCACCGCCGCATCAGAGATCGCGCGCAGGCTTTTAGCAGCCAGCAGCAGAACTTCACAGATGGTGTAAGCATCCACATCGCCGATGGCTTCCAGACCCACCTGCATGATCTCCCGATAGCCGTGGGCACCCTTGGTGACCCGGTAGACGTTTTCATTGTAGTACAGCTTGCGCACGCCGGCGCAATCCTTGCTGTTCTTTACGATAGACAGCGTCACGTCGGGCTTCAGAGCCATGAGCTTGCCACTTAAATCGGTGAAGGTGATCACGCCGTCGGAGATCAGGAAATCCTTGTTCCGGGCGTAGAGGTCATATTCCTCGAATTTGCTCATTTTGTACTGGCTGTAGCCGTACTGATTGTACAGGGCGCGAAGGCTCAGGGCAACGCGCTCAGCGGAACCAACCGTGGTATGCATAGTCAGTCCTCCTCCAGCTTCCGAATCGCGGTCTTATAGCCGCCGGTGCCGTAGTTCAGGCAGCGGCTCACACGGCCGATGGTGGCGGTGGAGATCGCCACCTGCTCCATGATTTTTTGATAACTCAGGCCATCGTCCAGCAAGATGGCGGCGTCCAGCCGCTGGGACATATCGTTAAGCTCTTTGATGGTGCAAAGATCTTCAAAATAGGCGTAGCACTCGTCGATGGACTCCAGATTGAGAATGGTCTGGAACAGACGATCCATGGATGCGTTTCGATTCATGGCGATCCCTCCGTGTGTAGTGATGTGGATATATTACCACTTTAGCAGAGTAAAGTCAAGATACATTTTTATCCTTGGGAATTGTTACAGTTTTTACAAATCCCTATGCCAGAATTTGGTTAATCGGACGGAAATGAAAAACCGCCGGCGGGGGAGTACCCTCGCCGGCGGAATGATTTATGCCAAAGTGGCGGCCATGACGGCTTTGATGGTGTGCATCCGGTTCTCAGCCTCGTCAAAGACGATGGACTGCTCACTTTCAAATACCTCATCGGTGACTTCCATGGCATTCAGACCGAACTTCTCGTGGATCTGCTTGCCAATGGTGGTGTTCAGATCATGGAACGCAGGCAGACAGTGCATAAAGCGGCATTGCGGTCCTGCCAGATCCATGGCAGCCTTGTTGACCTGATAGGGCAGCAGATCCTCGATCCGCTCCTTCCAGACTTCGTCCGGCTCGCCCATGGAAACCCACACATCGGTGTAGATCACATCAGCGCCTTTGACGGCGGAGGCCACTTCGGAGTTAAATTCCAGCACCGCGCCGGTCTCGGCGGCAATGGCTTGGCAGGTTTCGATCAGCTCGGCGTTGGGGAAGTACTTCTCCGGGGCGCAGGCCACGAAGTGCATGCCCATTTTGGCGCAGCCGACCATGAGAGAGTTGCCCATATTGTACCGGGCATCGCCCATGTAGACGAACTTTCTGCCCTTCAGACTGCCGAAATGCTCCCGAATTGTCAGGAAATCCGCAAGAATTTGGGTGGGATGGAACTCATTGGTCAGGCCGTTCCAGACGGGGACACCGGCATAGGCGGCCAGGGTTTCCACGATCTCCTGACCGTAGCCCCGGTACTCGATGCCGTCGTACATCCGACCCAGAACCCGGGCGGTATCGGCGATGCTCTCCTTCTTACCCAGCTGGGAGCCGGTGGGATCCAGATAGGTGGGGTGCATGCCCAGATCCGCGGCGGCAACCTCAAAGGCGCAGCGGGTGCGGGTGGAGGTCTTTTCAAAGATCAGGGCAATGCTCTTGCCCTCGCAGAGCCGATGGGGAATGCCGGCCTTCTTCTTGGCCTTCAGGTCGGCGGCCAGATCGATCAGATATTCAATTTCCGCCGGAGTGAAATCCAGCAGCTTCAGAAAATGCTTATTGTTAAAGGTATGCATGATTATTCCTCCTTGGCGCAAACGGATTTGATCACGTTGATGGCCTCTTTTAGGGTGTCCATGGGGATGTTCAGGGCGGGCAGCAGACGCACCTTGTCCTTGGCGGTCAGGCACAGAACGCCCTGCTCCATGCACTCCATCACTACTTCCTTAGCAGGACGGACGGTCTTAATGCCGATCATCAGACCCAGACCGGATACCCCTTTGATACCCTTGGCGCCGTTCAGGGCACTGAACACATACTCGCTCTTGGTCTGAACCTCTGCCAGGAAGGCATCGTCCAGCCGATCTATGACGCTCAGCGCACCGGCGCAGCAGACGGGGTTGCCGCCGTAGGTAGAGCCGTGGTCGCCGGAAGCCAGAACATTCTGAACTTTCTCGCTCATCATCGTAGCGCCGATGGGCAGACCGCCGCCTAGACCCTTGGCAGTAGAAACGATATCGGGGTGAATGCCGAAGTGCATATAGCCATAGAGCTTGCCGGTGCGGCCGTTGCCGGTCTGCACCTCGTCCACCATCAGGGGGATGTCGTTGTCCGCAGCTAATCTTGCGGCGGCATTGACAAATTCTGCAGTCAGGGGCAGCACGCCGCCCTCGCCCTGCACCACCTCAAAGAGGATACCGGCGGGCTTGCAAGTGGCAACGGCTTCGGTGAGCGCCGCCACATTGTTAGCCTCCACGGAAACAAAGCCGGGGGTCAGAGGATTGAACAGCTTGTGGAAGTGATCCTGACCGGTGGCGGAGAGGGTAGTCAGGGTTCTTCCGTGGAAGCTGTTGACCAGAGTGATGATGGTGTAGTGGTCGTCGCCCTTTTTCTCGGCGGAGTACTTTCTTGCCACTTTGATGGCACATTCGTTAGCCTCCGCGCCGGAATTGGAGAAGAAAACCTTCTTCATGCCGGTCTTTTCGCACAGAGCCTT
Source organism: Oscillospiraceae bacterium (assembly GCA_017456645.1). Taxonomy (GTDB): domain Bacteria; phylum Bacillota; class Clostridia; order Oscillospirales; family Oscillospiraceae; genus Faecousia. The sequence goes on along the minus strand of JAFTIZ010000018.1, from coordinate 30,186 downwards.
GGCAAGCATGGCGCAAGGCTCGGTGTAATAGAGGTTGGAGGTGTGCTGCAGCTTATTCAGCTGCGCGGTGACGGCAGCCAGCCATGCATCATCGGCAGAGCCGAAGGCGGTAACACCGATGCCGGAGCCCATATCGATGTAGCGCTTACCGTCGGAGCCGGTGAAGATGCTGCCCTTGCCGGCAACCAGCTCCACGGGAAACCGGCCGTAGGTGCCGGCTACATATTCTTTATCAATTGCGGTGATGCTCATGTTAATCAGCCTTTCATGACCATGGTACCGGCGCCTTCGTCGGTCAGCAGCTCCATGAGGATGGAGTGGGGGATGCGGCCATCCATGATGACCACGTTGTCCACGCCGTGCTCGATGGCATCAATGCAGCAATCCACCTTGGGGATCATGCCACCGGAGATGACCCCGGATTCATACAGCTTCTTTGCTTCGTCCACGGTGATGTGGGGAATCAGGGTGGAGGGATCATCTTTGTCCATCAGAATGCCAGCAATATCGGTCATCATAATCAGACGCTCGGCGTTCAGGGCACCGGCGATGCGGGCAGCGGCGGTGTCGCCGTTGATGTTGTAGGTATTGCCCTGACGGTCGCTGGCTACGGTGGAGATCACGGGGATGTAATTCTTCTCCAGCAGCGCTTCGATGGGCTGGGGACGCACCTTGGTGATCTCGCCGACATAACCCAGAGTCTCGTCCTTCATGGTGGCCTCGATGATGCCGCCGTCAATGCCGCTCAGACCCATGGCGTGACCGCCCTTCATCTGAATCAGGTTCACCAGCGTCTTGTTGATCTTGCCGGCCAGAACCATCTGCACGATGTCCACGGTTTCCTTGTCGGTGACACGCAGACCATTGACAAACTTGGCCTCCTTGCCGAACTTCTCCATGGTCTGACTGATCTCAGGGCCGCCGCCATGAACCAGCACCACCTTGACACCGATAAGCCAAAGCAGGGCGATGTCCTCCATGACCTGCTGCTTCAGAGTTTTGTTGATCATGGCGTTGCCGCCGTATTTGATGACAACGGTCTTACCGCTGTATTTTTTAATGTAGGGCAGGGCAGCGGTCAGCACTTCTGCCCGCTGGGCATTGGAAAAATTGATGTCCATAGGTATGCTCCTTATGTACGGTAATCTCCGTTGATCTTAACGTAATCGTAGGTCAGGTCACAGCCCCATGCGCAGGCGCTGTAAGGGCCGTCGCCCACGGAAATGACGATCTCGATTTCTTTTTCCAGCAGGACTTCCTTGGCAATCTCCTCGGAGAAGGGGATGCCGGCACCGTCCTTGCAGACGGCGATCTCGCCCTTGGCGCTGCGGAAGGAAACGTCCACCTTGGTCACATCCACGTCCGCACCGCTGTAACCGATGGCGCACAGTACACGCCCCCAGTTGGCATCGGCGCCGAACATGGCGGCTTTCAGCAGGCTGGAGCAGATGACACTCTTGGCGGCGATTTTGGCTGCCTCCAGAGTATCCGCACCGGAAACGCTGCATTCCAAGAGCTTGGTAGCGCCTTCGCCGTCACCGGCGATGGTGCGGCAGAGGTTGACGGTCAGAGTGTTCAGTGCCTTCATGAAGGTGGCGAAATCCTCACCGTCGCAGGCAATCTGACCGTTGCCCGCCATGCCGTTAGCCAGCACCGTAACCATGTCGTTGGTGGAGGTGTCGCCGTCGATGGAGAGCATATTGAAGGTGGCCTGAATGTCGGAAGACAGCGCCTTCTGCAGCATTTCGGAAGAAATGGCGCAGTCAGTGGTAATGAACACCAGCATGGTGGCCATGTTGGGGTGGATCATGCCGCTGCCCTTGGCGATGCCGCCCATGCGGCAAACCTTGCCGCCAATGGTAAACTCCACAGCAATCTCCTTGGAGATGGTGTCCGTGGTCATGATGGCCTGAGCGGCATTGAGGCTGCCCTCGTAGCTCAGACCCTCCGTCAGCACCGCCATATGCTCGGCAATGGGGGTCACATCCAGAGGCTGACCGATGACACCGGTGGAGGCAACGACTACGTCGGAGGCGGCGATGCCGGTGGCATTTTCCACCAGAGCGCACATCTTCTCGGCGATCTCGATGCCGTCGGCGTTGCAGGTGTTGGCGTTGCCGCTGTTGCAGATCACAGCCTGAGCAATGCCGTTGGAAATATTCTTTTTGGTCACCAGCAGGGGAGCGCCCTTGACCAGATTGGTGGTATAAACAGCGGCGGCGGTGGCGGGAACGTCGGAGACGATTAGCGCCAGATCCTTCTTGGTATGATTCTTGCGGATGCCGCAATGCACACCGTTCGCTTTAAAACCCTTTGCGGCACATACGCCGCCAGTAATCAGTTTCATATAGTTATCTCCTGATTGATAAGATACGAGATACAAGATACGAGATACGAGATAGGGAAAACCAAGAACATCTTGTATCTTGTAACTAAATTAAATGTCCAGGCCGGTGGTTTCGTCCACGCCCAGCAGAATGTTCATATTCTGAATGGCTGCGCCGGAGGCACCTTTGCCCAGATTGTCGAACAGCGCCGTGACTATGGTCTGGCTTTCGTGGCCGCTGACAGTGATGCGCATAGAATCCTTGCCGGCAAATGTGGAGGCGTACAGCACGCTCTCGTCGCCGCCTAGGGGGGCAACGGTGACGATTTTCTCGCCTTCGTAATGTTCGCTCAGGCAATCGAAAACCTTTTGGCAGTCAAAGCCGGGGAGCAGGATGGTGGTGGCCATGCCCTCGTAGAAATCGCCCAGAATGGGGGAGAACACGGGAGCCTGCGCAAGACCGCAGATCTTGCGCATTTCCGGCAGATGCTTATGGCGCAGGGTCGTGCCGTAAATGCGGTGGCTTTCGTGGCGGGGATCACGGTTTTCGTCCTCGTATTCCGCAATCAGGCTCTTGCCGCCGCCGGAATAGCCGGTTAGGGAATAGGCCGTCAGGGGGAAATCCGCGGGGATGACGCCCTTGGCAACCAGGGGATACACCGATGCGATGAAGCCGCTGGCATGGCAGCCGGGGTTAGCCACACGGCTGGAGTTGCGAATGGCCTCACGGTGGGCATCCGACAGTTCCGCAAAGCCGTAAGCCCAATTGTCATTGGTGCGGTGGGCGGTGGAGGTGTCGATGATCTTCACATTTGCACCCTGCGCCAGAGCCACAGCCTCAATGGCGGCGGCATCGGGCAGGCACAAAAACGCGATATCCGCGCTGAACAGAGCGTCCTTTCGGGCAGCAGCGTCCTTGCGCAGCTCATCGGGGAGCTTGATCAGCTCTAAATCGGTGCGGCCGGAAAGGCGCTCCCAGATACGCAGGCCAGTGGTGCCGGCACTGCCATCAATAAATACTTTGGTCATACTTACAGCTTCTCTCTGACGTAATTGATCTGATTTTCCACCGATGCGATGCTGGTGCCGCCCTGACTGATCCGCTTTTCCACGCAGACCATCAGGTCAATGGCCTCAAACAGGTCGGTGTCGAACAGGTCGCTGTACTGCCGGTAGGTTTCCAGCGGCAGTTCCTCCAGCACGGTACCCTGCTGGATGCACAGGGCGACCAGACTGCCGGAGATCTTATAGGCGCTGCGAAAGGGCAGCCCCTTTTTTACTAAGTAATCCGCCAGATCCGTGGCGTTGATAAAGCCCTTCTGGGCAGCCAGCTTCATATTGGCGGTGTTGGCCTTCAGGGTGTCGATCATGGGAGCGAAGACCTGCAGGCACATCTTCACGGTGTCCACCGCGTCGAAGACGCTTTCCTTATCCTCCTGCATATCCTTGTTATAGGCCAGCGGCAGACCCTTCAGGGTGGTCAGCAGCGCCATCAGGTCGCCGTAGACACGGCCGGTCTTGCCGCGCACCAGCTCCGCCATGTCGGGGTTCTTCTTCTGGGGCATGATGGACGAGCCGGTGGTGAAGGCGTCGCTCAGCTCGATGAACTTAAACTCCCAGCTGGACCAGAGGATGATCTCCTCGGAGAAGCGGGACAGATGCATCATCAAAATGGAAAGATCGCTCATAAGCTCGGCGCAGAAATCCCGATCGGACACGCCGTCTAAGGAGTTCATGCAGATGCCGTCAAAGCCCAGCTTCTCCGCCTCGAAATAGCGATCAGTGTCGTAGGTGGTGCCGGCCAGAGCGCAGCAGCCGATGGGGGACTGGTTCATGCGCTTGCGGCAATCTGCCAGCCGATCCAGATCCCGCAGCAGCATCATGGCATAGGCCATCAGGTGGTGGCCAAAGGTGATGGGCTGAGCCCGCTGCAGATGGGTGTAGCCGGGCATAATGGCATCCTTGTAGGCTTCTGCCTTGTTGGTGACGGCGGTGATGAGCTGCTTGACCAGTTCGGTGATCTCGTCGATTTCCGCGCGCAGATACATCCGGATGTCCAGAGCCACCTGATCGTTGCGGCTGCGGGCGGTGTGCAGCTTCTTGCCCACGTCGCCCAGGCGCTCGGTCAGCACCTGCTCAACGAACATATGGATATCCTCGCACTCCATGTCGATGGGGAGGACACCGCTGTCGATATCGTTTAAAATGCCCTCCAGACCGCCGATGATGGCGTCCGCATCGGCTTGAGAAATGATGCCCTTAAACGAGAGCATGGCAGCATGGGTCATGCTGCCGGTAATATCCTGCCGGTACATCCGGCTGTCAAAGCGGATGGAGGAGTTGAAATCGTCCGCGATCTTTTCCGTCATGCCGTCTGTCCGTCCGGCCCACATTTTTGCCATGGTGAAAATCTCCTTTAGAAAACCCGTTTGGGAGGGGCAGTGCCCCTCCCTGAATGGATGATTGAATTACAGCTTGCCCTGCTCTCTCAGAGCCTGAACCTGAGTGGGCAGACCCCACAGGTTGATGAAGCCCTCGGCCTGCTTCTGATCGTAGTCACTTTCGTCGAAGGTGACCAGATTCTCGGAATACAGGGAGTAGGGAGAGGTGGTGCCGGCGGGGATGATGTTGCCCTTGTACAGCTTCAGCTTGACGGTGCCGGTGACGTACTTGTTGGACTCGTTGGCGAAAGCGGTCAGAGCCTCCTGCAGGGGGGAGTACCACTTGCCGTTGTAGATCAGGTCGGCGTAGTCAACAGCCAGCTTCTGCTTGACATGCAGGGTGTCACGGTCGATGGTCAGCATCTCCAGCTGGTTGTGAGCGAAGTACAGGATGGTGCCGCCGGGAGTCTCGTAAACGCCACGGTCCTTCATGCCGATGAGACGGTTCTCGACGATGTCGATGATGCCAATGCCATTGGCACCGCCGACCTTGTTCAGCTCGGCGATGATCTGGGAGGCCTTCATCTTCTGGCCGTTGAAGGCCACGGGAGCGCCGGCCTCAAAGTCGATGGAAATGTAAGTAGGAACATCGGGAGCCTGCAGGGGAGAAACGCCCATCTCCAGGAAGCCCAGCTTCTCATACTGGGGCTCGTTGGAGGGATCCTCCAGATCCAGACCCTCGTGGCTCAGGTGCCACAGGTTCTTGTCCTTGGAGTAGTTGGTCTCGCGGCTGATCTTCAGGGGAACATTGTGAGCCTCGGCGTAGTCGATCTCCTCGTCACGGGACTTGATATCCCACTCACGCCAGGGGGCGATGATCTTCATCTCAGGAGCGAAGCGCTTGATGGCCAGCTCGAAACGAACCTGGTCGTTGCCCTTGCCGGTGGCACCGTGGCAGATGGCGTCAGCGCCCTCGGCCAGAGCGATCTCGGCCAGACGCTTGCCGATGACGGGACGGGCGAAAGCGGTGCCCAGCAGGTAAGTCTCGTACTTGGCATCCATCTTCATGGCGGGGATGATGATCTCGTCAACCATCTCGTCCACCAGATCGGCGACGATCAGCTTGCTTGCGCCGGTGGCGATGGCCTTGGCTTCCAGACCCTCCAGCTCGTCAGCCTGACCGACGTTGCCGGCCACGGCGATGATTTCGGGATTGTTGTAGTTCTCCTTCAGCCAGGGGATAATGATGGAAGTATCCAGACCGCCGGAATAGGCAAGAACGACTTTCTTGATGTTATCTTTATTCATGATTATACGACCTCCGTGGGTTTATTCTTTGGTATGCACTGGATTATACATCAAAAATAGGGGTTTGTCAACGTCTGCTGAATATTTATGCATATTTTGTGACTTTTTTATAAGCGACCCCGATTTTTGCTACATTAATTATACAATATGCCCCGATGGAAAAATCGCACAAGAAAGGGGTGTTTCTGTGGCGGATATTTGGCTTTCTGACAAGTACATTTTTGGAGAAAAGGTATTGACCCGGAATGAATGGAGTGGTAGAATATAACCACTTTATTCAGTGAGGTGTCCACTATGGAGAAAAAGAATATTGACTGGTCCAACCTTGGTTTTGGATATATGCAGACCGATATGCGCTATGTGTCTACCTTCAGCGACGGCGCGTGGGACGAAGGCGGCCTGACCGATAAGGCTACCATTGAAATGAGCGAGTGCGCTTGCGTACTGCAGTATGCTCAGACCTGCTTCGAGGGCATGAAGGCCTACACCACCGCTGACGGCAAGATCGTCTGCTTCCGCCCCGATCTGAACGCCGAGCGTATGGCCGACTCCTGCCGCCAGATGAAGATGCCCGTGTTCCCCGAGGAGAAGTTCGTGGAAGCCGTCATCGAAACCGTCCGTGCCAACGCCGCATGGGTTCCCCCTTACGGCTCCGGCGCAAGTCTGTACCTGCGTCCCTTCATGTTCGGCATCGATTCCGTCATTGGTGTCAAGCCTGCCAATGTCTATCAGTTCCGCATTTTTGCCACTCCCGTGGGCCCCTACTTCAAGGGCGGCATCAAGCCCCTGACTCTGCGGATCTCCGATCTGGACCGTGCGGCTCCCAGAGGCACCGGTCACATCAAGGCCGGCCTGAACTACGCCATGAGCCTCTATAATATTGTAGATGCTCACGAACAGGGCTACGATGAGAACCTGTATGTGGATTCCGCCACCCGCACCTTCATCGAGGAGACCGGCGGCGCGAACATCATCTTCATTAAGGGAAATACCCTGATCACCCCCAAGTCTGATACGATCCTGCCCTCTATCACCCGCCGTTCCATCGTGCAGGTGGCTAAGGATTATCTGGGTATGGAGGTGGAGGAGCGCCCCGTTCGCCTGGACGAGCTGGGCGAATTTGAGGAAGCCGGTCTGTGCGGCACCGCGGCGGTGATCTCTCCCATCGGCAAGATCGTGGATCACGGCAAGGAGCTGACCTATGCCGGTATGGGCGAGAAGATCCGCAAGCTCTACGATACCCTCACCGGTATCCAGATGGGAAGCGTAAAGGCTCCCGAGGGCTGGATTCAGGTTATTGAATAATTTCTTTTGTATACAAGAATTTCTGTACACTTGTGCTTGACAGACAGACAAAGTAATGCTATAATCCATGAAACAATATAAATAAAACGCATTGATGAGGAAAAAGCGGTTTGAAATTCCCATCCAGAGAGCTGCCGGGTGGTGCGAGGCAGCGGGGGAGCGAGCCGTATACTGGCCTCGGAGCGGCCGTGCTGAACGGGAGACCCAAGTAGGACGGACGGAAGCCCACCGTTACCGTGGCAGACGGTTTTCTGACCGCCGTTGAGTGGCCGCATCGCGGCAAAAAGAGTGGTACCGCAAGGTCATCTGACCCTGTCTCTTTGTTATAGGAGGCAGGGTCTGTTTTTATCCTGCAATAGTCGAAAGGGAAAATACATATGGTTACAATCGACAAGATCTTTCATGCTCAGGTGGCGCTGAAGAATATTATCCGCCCCACCCCTCTGGCAAAGGCCTACGGCATTGCTCCGGAGTGCAGCCTGTATTTTAAGCCGGAGAATCTGCAAAACACCGGCTCATTTAAGCTCCGTGGCTCCGGCTACAAGATCGCTATGCTTAGCGACGAGGAAAAGGCCAAGGGCGTTATCGCCTGCTCCGCCGGCAACCATGCTCAGGGCGTGGCGCTGGCAGCCTCCAAGTGCGGCATTTCCTCCCTGATCTGCCTGCCGGACACCGCCCCCATCTCCAAGGTGGAGGCCACCAAGGCCTACGGTGCCGAGGTTTGTCTGGTGGAGGGCTGCTATGACGATGCCTACAACAAGGCGCTGGAGCTGAAGGAGTCCATGGGCAGAACCTTTGTCCATCCTTTTGACGATGAAAATGTCATCGCCGGTCAGGGCACCATCGGTCTGGAGATCCTGAATGACCGTGACGACATCGATGCGGTGATCGTGCCCATCGGCGGCGGCGGACTGATCTCCGGTGTGGCCTGCGCCATCAAGTCCATCAACCCCCGAATCAAGGTCTACGGCGTTCAGGCGGCGGGAGCCCCCAGTATGTTCAACTCCGTCCGTGACGGCAAGATCGAGCGGCTCCCCGCGGTTTCCACCATTGCCGACGGCATCGCCGTCAAGCAGCCCGGTGAGCTAACCTATGAGATGGTCAACCAGTATGTGGACGATATCGCTCTGGTGACAGAGGATGAGATCGCCACCGCCATCCTGACCCTGATTGAGAAGCAGAAAATGATCGCCGAGGGTGCCGGTGCGGTATCCGTGGCGGCGGCTATGTTCAATAAGTTCCCCATTCAGGGTAAAAAGGTAGTCAGCTTGATCTCCGGCGGCAACATCGACGTGACCAGCCTGAGCCGTGTCATCGAGCGCGGTCTGATGAATTCCGGTCGGATCTCCACGCTGCTCATTGAGCTGGCGGATAAGCCCGGTCAGCTGAAGGATGTGTCCCGAATCATCGCCGATTGCGGCGGAAACGTCACCGGTGTTCACTATGAGCGTGGCGCTACCGCGGCGGTCAACGGCTGCTTCCTGCGTATCGACATGGAAACCAGAAATTATGACCATGTCCAGCAGATCCGCAAGGTTCTGGCGGCCAACTGCTTCAAAATCGTAGAGTGAGGTAAAATGTTATGAGTAAAGTGATCTATACTCCCGATGCCCCTGCGGCCATCGGCCCCTATTCTCAGGCCGTCGTGGCCGGTGGTCTGGTGTTTACTTCCGGACAGATTCCCATCAACCCCGCCACCGGCAACATCGAGGCCACCACCATCGAGGAGCAGACCGAGCAGGTCTGCAAGAATATCAAAGCCGTTCTGGAGGCTTCCGGTTCTTCTCTGGAAAAAGTGGTGAAAACCGTTTGTTTCCTCAGCGATATGAATGATTTCGCCGCATTTAATGCGGTTTATGCCAACTATTTCACGGGCAAGCCCGCTCGTTCCTGCGTAGCCGTCAAGACCCTTCCGAAGAACGTTCTGGTAGAGGTCGATACCATCGCAGAAGTCTAAAAAGGAGCTTAGTAAGATGGACACCAGTAAATATTCCGTTGGTTACTATCGCGCCCCTGGCGCCCATTATAAGTGGGTCCAAAAGGACCATGTGGAGAAGGCCCCTCGCTGGTGTAGCGTCGACCTGCGGGACGGCAACCAGAGTCTGGTCATCCCCATGAGCCTGGAGGAGAAACTGGAATTTTATAAGCTGCTTTTGAAGGTTGGTTTCAAGGAGATCGAGGTTGGATTCCCCGCTGCCTCCGAAACCGAGTATGAGTTCCTGCGTACCCTGATCGATAACGATATGATTCCGCAGGACGTGACCGTGCAGGTTCTGACCCAGTGCCGGGAGCATATCATCCGCAAGACCTTCGATGCCTGCAAGGGCGCACCCAATGCCATTATCCATTTCTATAATTCCACCTCCGTTGCCCAGCGGGAGCAGGTCTTCCGCAAGAGCAAGGAGGAGATCAAGCAGATCGCCGTCGACGGCGCCAAGCTGGTGAAAAAGCTGGCGGCAGAGTACGAGGGCAATTTCCGCTTCGAGTATTCTCCCGAAAGCTTCACCGGCACCGAACCGGAGTACGCGCTGGAGGTCTGCAACGCGGTTCTGGATGTGCTGGAGCCTTCCGAAACCAATAATGTCATCATAAACCTGCCGGTGACCGTGGAGATGAGTTTGCCCCACGTGTACGCCAGCCAGGTGGAATACATGTGCGAGAATCTGAAGTACCGTGAGCACGTCACCGTTTCCCTGCACCCCCACAATGACCGTGGTACCGGTGTGGCGGATACGGAACTGGCTCTGCTGGCCGGTGCTGACCGGGTGGAGGGAACTCTGTTCGGTAACGGCGAGCGCACCGGCAATGTGGACATTATCACATTGGCCATGAATATGTATTCTCATGGTGTGGATCCTATGCTGGACTTCACCAATATGCCCGAGATCGTGGAAACCTACGAAAAATGCACCCGTATGCACGTCTATGAGCGCAGCCCCTACGCAGGCTCTTTGGTGTTCGCCGCCTTCTCCGGCAGCCATCAGGATGCCATCGCCAAGGGCATGAAGTGGCGGGAGGAGCAGAATCTCCACCGCTGGAACGTGCCGTACATTCCCATCGATCCCAAGGATATCAGCCGCACCTACGATGCCGATGTGATCCGGGTCAATTCCCAGTCCGGCAAGGGAGGTATCGGCTATTTGCTGGAGCAGGCTCACGGCTACAACCTGCCTGCTAAGATGCGTGAGCACTTCAGCTACACCTGCAAGGGTGTTTCCGACCACGAGCATCGTGAGCTCAAGAGCGAGGATGTGCTGAGCATCTTCCAGAGCCATTACCTGAATGTCACCGCGCCCATCAGCATCACGGCTCTGCGGTTTACCAAGCAGGACGGCGTAGTGCAGGTAGATGTGACCTTCTGCCGTGACGGCGTGCAGACCGATATGACCGCCACCGGTAACGGCTCCATCAATGCCGTCAGCAGCGCTTTGAAGGCCTTCACCAGTGCCAATTGCAAGGTTAAGGAGTACACCCAGCACAGCCTGCAGGGTCAGGACTCCGGCTCCACTGCCGCAGCCTATATCGGCATCGCCCAGACAGACGGCACCATGTACTGGGGCGCCGGCACCGATACGGATATCACCCGGGCAGGCATCAATGCTCTGCTCAGCGCATATAACAACATGATCCGCGAATAAGGAGGAAATTCCCATGGGAATGACCATGACTCAAAAAATTCTCGCTGCCCACGCCGGCCTTGACTCCGTCAACGCCGGTCAGCTGATCAAGGCAAAGCTGGATATCGTTCTGGGTAACGATATCACCACCCCCGTGGCAGTTAACGAGTTTAAGAAAGCCGGCTTTGAGGGCGTGTTCGATAAGGACAAGATCGCCATCGTGCTGGATCACTTCGTCCCCAATAAGGACATTAAGGCCGCTGAGCAGTCCAAAAAGTGCCGGGAATTCGCCTGTGAGCACTGTGTCAGCCACTTCTATGACGTGGGCAAAATGGGCATCGAGCATGCGCTGCTTCCTGAGCAGGGTGTCGTCACCGCCGGCGATTGCATCATCGGCGCGGACAGCCACACCTGCACCTACGGCGCTCTGGGCGCTTTCTCTACCGGCGTTGGCTCTACGGATATGGCTGCCGGCATGGCCACCGGCACCGCATGGTTCAAGGTGCCTGCCGCGATTCGCTTCAACCTCACCGGCAAGCTGGATGCCAAGTGCAGCGGCAAGGACGTGATCCTGACCATCATCGGTATGATCGGTGTGGACGGCGCGCTGTATAAGAGTATGGAATTTACCGGCCCCGGTGTGGCGACATTGTCCATGGACGACCGGCTGTGCATCTGCAATATGGCCATCGAGGCCGGCGCCAAGAACGGCATCTTCCCCGTAGACGAGGTGACCAAGGTATACATGGAGGGTCGCTGCGAGCGGACTCCCGTGATCTTCGAGGCCGACGAGGATGCGGTTTACGAGCAGACCATCGAAATTGATCTGAGCAAGATCGTTCCTACCGTGGCCTGCCCCCATTTGCCGGAGAACACCAAGCCTGCCTCTGACCTGACCGATATCAAGATCGATCAGGTGGTCATAGGCTCCTGCACCAACGGTCGCATGGAGGACATGGAGGCGGCTTACAATACGCTCAAGGGCAACAAGATCGCCGACGGCGTTCGCTGCATCATCATCCCCGGCACCATGCAGATCTATCGCGATTGCGTGGAAAAGGGTTACGTCACCGCTTTTATCGATGCCGGTGCCATCGTTTCCACTCCCACCTGCGGTCCTTGCCTTGGCGGCTATATGGGCATTCTCGCAGCAGGGGAGCGCTGCATTGCCACTACCAACCGCAATTTCGTAGGCCGCATGGGTCATGTGGACAGCGAAGTATATCTGGCCAGCCCCGCTACCGCCGCTGCCAGCGCCCTGACGGGCTACATCACCGCACCCTGAAAGGAGAAACCATGAATACACAAGGCTTGGTTTTCAAATACCCCGACAATGTGGATACGGATGTGATCATCCCTGCCCGTTACCTCAATACCTCTGTTGCCGCAGAGCTTGCCAAGCACTGCATGGAGGATATCGACACCGAATTTGTTAAGCAGGTAAAGCCCGGCGATGTGATGGTAGCCGGCTGGAACTTCGGCTGCGGCTCCTCCCGTGAGCATGCCCCTCTGGTCATCAAGACCTGCGGCACCGGCTGTGTCATTGCTAAGAGCTTTGCCCGCATCTTCTACCGCAATGCCATCAACATCGGCCTTCCCATTCTGGAATGTGAGCAGGCCGCTGATGAGATCGCTGCCGGCGACGAGGTCAAGGTGGACTTCGATACCGGCGTGATCACCAATATTACCACCGGAAAAACCTATCAGGCTGAGCCCTTCCCTGAGTTCATTCAGAACATCATCCAAAAGGGCGGCCTGCTGGCTTCTTTGAAAGAGGGGTGATGGGTATGCGCAAGAATATCGCGGTCATCCGCGGCGACGGTATCGGCCCTGAGATCGTAGATCAGGCACTGCTGGTACTGAACCGTGTGGCTGAGCTTTACGGCCACGAATTTGCCTATACCGATGTGGATATGGGCGGCTGCGCCATCGATAAGTACGGCGATCCGCTGCCCCAGCATGAGCTGGATAAGTGCTGCGCTGCGGATAGCGTGCTCTTAGGTGCCGTCGGCGGCCCTAAGTGGAACGATGTTCCCGGTTCTATGCGTCCTGAAAAGGGTCTGCTGCGGCTGCGTGCCGGCATGGGCGTTTACTCCAACAACCGCCCGGCCAAGATCTGGCCTCAGCTGGCAGATGCATCCCCGCTGAAGAAGTCCATTGTGGACAAGGGCATTGATTTCATCATTGTCCGGGAGCTGATCGGCGGCATTTACTTCGGCAAGCATGAAACCTTTGAAGAAAATGGCGAAAAAGTATCAGTTGACGAACTGCGCTACTCGGAAGAAGAAATTCGCAGAATTGGCCGCATCGGCTTCGAAACCGCACAGAAGCGGGGCAAGAAGCTGTGCAGCGTGGAAAAGTCCAACGTCCTCGATTCCTCCCGTTTGTGGAAAAAGGTCATGCACGAGCTGGCAGCGGAATATCCGGACGTGGAGCTGAGCGATATGCTGGTGGATAACTGCGCCATGCAGATCGTCAAGGATCCTTCCCAGTTCGACGTGATCGTCACGGAGAATATGTTCGGCGATATCCTCTCCGACGAAGCCTCCATGATCACCGGCTCCATCGGTATGATCCCTTCTTCCAGCTTGGGCGCCACCGGCTGCGGCCTGTATGAGCCCATCCACGGCTCCGCCCCCGACATTGCGGGGCAGGACATTGCCAACCCCATCGGAACCATCCTGTCCGCCGCCATGATGCTGCGCTTCAGCTTCAGCATGGCCGAGGAAGCGGATTGCATTGAAAACGCGGTGTCCGCGGTGCTGACCGCCGGCTACCGCACCGGCGACATCCTTCCTGCCGACGGCAACGCCACCAAGGTGGGCTGCCGTGAAATGGGAAGACTGATCATCGAAAATCTTACGAAAGGATGATTACATGAAGCTTACCGGCTCTGATATTATCGTGCGTACCTTGATCGAGCAGGGCGTGGACGTTGTGTTCGGCTACCCCGGCGGTCAGGTCATCCATATTTACGATTCTCTTTACAAGTACCAGAGCGAGCTCAAGCACGTGCTGACCGCCCATGAGCAGGGCGCGTCCCACGCCGCTGACGGCTACGCCCGTGCCACCGGCAAGGTGGGTGTGTGTATCGCCACCTCCGGCCCCGGTGCCACCAATCTGGTTACCGGCATCGCCACTGCTTATCTGGACTCTGTTCCCATGGTGGCCATCACCGGCAACGTGCCCAACAGCGTCATCGGTACCGATGGCTTCCAGGAGATCGACATCACCGGTATCACCCTGCCCATCACCAAGCACAATTATTTCGTCAGCTCCATCGAGGATCTGGCGGATACCATCCGGGATGCCTTCAAGCTGGCTGCCTCCGGCCGCCCCGGTCCTGTGCTGATCGACGTGCCCAAGGATGTGCAGACGGCTACCTATGACTACGAGCCCCATGCTCCCGTCATTCCCGAGGAAAAGCAGGCAGCCAAGGAACTTCGCATCCAGCAGGCTGCGGAAACCATCAATGCCGCTCAGAAGCCCTTCATTTACTTCGGCGGAGGCCTGGTCTCCGGTAATGCGCAGGCAGAGCTGCTGGAGCTGGCTGAAAAGATCGACGCGCCTTTGGGCTGCTCCATGATGGGCATCTCCGGCGTTCCCACCGACCATCCCCGGTTCCTGGGTATGCAGGGCATGCACGGCCACTATGCCTGCTCCACCGCCATGCACCATGCCGACACCATCATCGCTCTGGGTGCCCGTTTCAATGACCGTGTTACCGGCAACCGTGCCAAGTTCGCCAAGAACGCCAAGATCGTCCACATCGACATCGACGGCGCGGAGCTGAACAAAACCGTCAACTCCGCTCACGGCCTGCGGGGCGACATGAAGCTGACGCTGCAGAGGCTGCTGCCTCTGATCGAAAAGGTAGAGCGTCCCGATTGGCAGGCTCACATTGATGAGCTGCGCGCCAGAGAGGCAGCCGGTCAGGACAAGCGCGACGGCATGACCCCCACCAACGTCATCAACAAGCTCAACACCTACCTCAAGCCCAATACGCCCGTGGCTACGGACGTAGGTCAGCACCAGTGCTGGGCTGCCCAGTATGTGAAATTCCAGCAGACCCGCCGGTTCATTACCAGCGGCGGTTTGGGCACCATGGGCTTCGGCATGGGTGCTGCTATGGGTGCCCAGATGGGTACCGGCGAGCGCACCGTGCTGATCACCGGTGACGGCAGCTTCGGCATGAACCTCAATGAGCTTGCCACCGCCGTTGCCAACAAGGTGCCTCTGGTCATCCTGCTGCTGAACAACGGCGTTCTGGGCATGGTTCGCCAGTGGCAGACTCTGTTCTTCCAGAAGCATTATTCCAACACCATGCTGGATGCCCGACAGACAGATTTCGTCAAGCTGGCTGAGGCCTTTGGCGCGGATGCCAGCCGGGCGCTGACTCTGGAGGAGCTGGACGCGGCTCTGGAAAAGGCCTTCAGCTGCGACGGCCCTTATCTCATCGATTGCGCCATCGATAAGGACGAATTCGTCCTGCCCATGCTGCCTCCCGGCGGTTCCATGGACGATATCATTGTGAAAGTGGGTGACTGAACATGAAACGATTTACCGTAGCCATCCTCGTCAATAACCAGCTGGGCGTTGTGAACCGTGTTACCAGCATGTTCCGCCGCCGCCAGTTCAATATCCACTCTCTGACGGTTTCTGAGACCGAGACCATGGATTTTTCCCGCATCACCATCCAGTCCGAAGGCGATGACGTGGTTAAGCAGCAGCTGATCAATCAGCTGTATAAGCTGCCGGACGTCAGCTCTGTTAAGGAACTGGATGCCCGTGAGGCGGTAACCCGTGAGCTGATGCTCATCAAAATGCGCAACAGCCCCGAAAGCCGCGGCGAGATCAAGAGCGCCATCGAGGCCTTTGAGGGCAAAATTCTGGATTACACCAAGGAATCTTTGACGATTCAAATGGTGGGCGACATCCAAAAGATCGATAATTTTGTGAATCTGATGAAAGATTACGAAATACTTGAAATCTGCCGTACAGGTGTGGTATCCTTAGAGCGTGGCGCGTCTGTTATCCGCCATGTAACTCAGCTATAAAATAATTTATATGCATAACCAGGAAAGAGGTAATTCCCATGAACAGAATTTTCTATCAGCAGGATTGCAATCTGCAGAAGCTCGCCGGCAAGACCGTTGCCATCATCGGCTACGGCTCTCAGGGTCACGCCCACGCGCTGAACCTGAAGGAAAGCGGCGTTAACGTTGTTGTTGGTCTGTACGAAGGCTCCAAGAGCTGGGCTAAGGCTGAGGCTCAGGGCATGACCGTCATGACCGCTGCCGATGCTGCCAAGGCTGCCGACCTGATCATGATCCTGATCAACGACGAAAAGCAGGCTAAGCTGTACAAGGAGTCCATCGCTCCCAACCTGACCGCCGGCAAGACTCTGGCCTTTGCCCACGGCTTCAACATCCACTTCGGCTGCATCAAGCCCCCCAAAGATGTCAACGTCATCATGGTCGCCCCCAAGGGCCCCGGCCACACCGTCCGCTCCGAGTATCAGGTCGGCAAGGGCGTGCCCTGCCTGATCGCTGTTGAGCAGGATGCCACCGGCGACGCTCTGGAGATCGGTCTGGCTTACGCTGCCGGTATCGGCGGTGCTCGTGCTGGTGTTCTGGAGACCAACTTCCGTACCGAGACTGAGACCGACCTGTTCGGTGAGCAGGCTGTTCTGTGCGGCGGTGTCTGCGCTCTGATGCAGGCTGGCTTCGAGACTCTGGTGGAGGCCGGCTACGATCCCCGTAACGCCTACTTCGAGTGCGTCCACGAGATGAAGCTGATCGTTGACCTGATCTACCAGTCCGGCTTCGCCGGCATGCGCTACTCCGTGTCCAACACCGCTGAGTACGGCGACTACATCACCGGTCCCAAGATCATCACCGAGGAGACCAAGAAGGCCATGAAGAAGGTCCTGTCCGACATTCAGGACGGCACCTTTGCCAAGGAGTTCCTGCTGGATATGTCCGAGGCTGGTTCTCAGGTCCACTTCAACGCCATGCGTAAGATCGCTGCCGAGCATCCCCTGGAGGTCGTCGGTGCCGATATCCGCAAGCTGTACAGCTGGAACGACGAAGAGAAGCTGATCAACAACTAATTTTCAGTAGATAGGGGAGGGGCGAGCCCCTCCCCTAAAATGATTTTATTAAGAAAGCAGGAATGCTGTTATGATTAAAGATACCATTGTCAACGGCCCTCAGAACGCCGCGCACCGCAGCTTGTACCATGCTCTGGGCCTGACTGCTGAGGAGCAGCAGCGGCCTCTGATCGCCGTGGTCAGTTCCTATAATGAGATTGTTCCCGGTCATATCAATATCGATAAGATCGTCAACGCCGTGAAAATGGGCGTTGCCATGGCTGGCGGTACCCCCATCGTGTTCCCGGCCATCGCCGTCTGCGACGGCATTGCCATGGGCCATGAGGGTATGAAATACTCTCTGGTTACCCGTGATCTGATCGCCGATTCCACCGAATCCATGCTCCGTGCCCACGGCTTTGACGGCGTGGTCATGGTCCCCAACTGCGATAAGAATGTGCCGGGCCTGCTGATGGCTGCCGCCCGTGTGAATATCCCTACTGTGTTCGTTTCCGGCGGCCCGATGCTTGCCGGCCATGTCCATGGCAAGAAGACCAGCCTTTCTTCCATGTTCGAGGCTGTGGGTGCCTACTCCGCCGGTAAGATCGATGAGGCGGAGCTGACGCTGTGCGAAGAGAATACCTGCCCCACCTGCGGTTCCTGCTCCGGTATGTATACCGCCAACTCCATGAACTGCCTGACGGAGGTTCTGGGCATGGGCCTGAAGGGCAACGGCACCATCCCCGCCGTGTATTCTGCTCGCATCGAGCTGGCAAAGCACGCAGGTATGCAGGTCATGGAGCTGGTGAAGAAGAATATCCGTCCCCGTGATATCATGACCGAGGCCGCCATTCGCAACGCCCTGACCGCCGATATGGCTCTGGGCTGCTCCACCAACTCCATGCTCCATCTGCCCGCCATCGCCAACGAGTGCGGCATCTCCATTAATCTGGATATCGCCAACGAGATCAGTGCCAAGACCCCCAACCTGTGCCATCTGGCTCCTGCCGGCCCCACTTACATGGAGGATCTGAACGAGGCTGGCGGCGTGTACGCCGTTCTGAAGGAACTGACCAAGTTGAATCTGTTGGATACTTCTGTTATGACGGTTACCGGCAAGACCTTGGGTGAAAATCTGAAGGGCGTGATCAATAAGGATACCTCTGTCATTCGGCCTGTGGAGAATCCCTACTCCACCACCGGCGGCATCGCCGTCCTGCGGGGCAATCTGGCCCCCGAGGGCAGTGTGGTCAAGCGCAGCGCCGTTCTGCCTGAAATGCTGGTCCATGAAGGTCCTGCCCGGGTTTTCGAGTGTGAGGAAGACGCCATGGCAGCCATTATGACAGGCCAGATCCATGCCGGTGATGTGGTGGTCATCCGCTACGAAGGCCCCAAGGGCGGCCCCGGTATGCGGGAAATGCTGAACCCCACCTCCGCCATCATGGGTCAGGGGCTGGGTAACTCCGTGGCACTGATCACCGACGGCCGGTTCTCCGGTGCTACCCGTGGTGCCTGCATCGGTCACGTTTCTCCCGAAGCTGCTTCCGGCGGTGTTATCGGCGTGGTGCGTGAGGGGGATATCATCTCCATTGACATTCCGGGCAATAAGCTGGAGCTGAAAATCAGCGACGAGGAACTGGCCCGGCGCATGGCCGCTTTTGTCCCCAAGAAGAAGGAGCTGTCCGGTTATCTGAAGCGTTATGCCGCTCTGGTTTCCAGCGGTGCCAAGGGCGCGATTTTGAACGTATGAAAACGCTGAGTATTCGGCTGCAGTCTCTGGCAATCTTTCGCAGCCTGTTGGATGATCCGGTGATCTCGGCGCTGTGCGGTTTTCTGGAGCAAGGGGAAACTGCCAAGGCAGTATCCGCCTACGCCGATTTTGTTGCCGCTCTGTACCGCACGGAGAAACGGACTTTGGCCGGCTACATCGAGAGCATCGTCTGGCATGACGAAAATGCCTATATCCGAATGATCGGCAGAGGGGTAACGCCATGGCCGGAAATGGAAGCGGATGTCCGGGCTGAGCTGGAAGTGTTGCAGGCTGTGGCAGACCTGACTCCGGAAAAACTGCGGGCGGGGCTGGAATGGAAGGGGTATCTTCCCGGCTTTGCCGTAAAGCAGATCGACCTGGCGGAAAGCTACCGGGAGCGGTGCAATAATATCGGTAAGTTTGGCTACGGCATTTATGCCAAGTACCATATGTTCTACATCAATTCGGAAAATCGCATCGTACCGGTGCGCAATCCGGACCGGACGAGGCTTGCGTCCCTTGTGGATTATGAGCGGGAGAAGAAGATCATTGTGGACAATACATTGGCACTGCTGGAGGGCAAGCCCGCTGCCAATATTCTTTTGACCGGAGATGCGGGAACGGGAAAATCCTCCACGGTCAAGGCGGTGGTCAATGAGCTTCATGACCGGGGCCTGCGGATTCTGGAGGTTCGCAAGGAACAGCTCCACGGAATCCCCGCAGTGCTGGATGAGCTTAGCTGCAACCCGCTGAAATTCATTCTGTTCATCGATGATCTTTCTTTCCAGAAGGATGACGATCATTTCAGTGCCCTGAAGGCCATTTTGGAAGGTTCTGTGTCCGCTAAATCCCGGAATGTGGTGATCTATGCCACCTCCAACCGCCGCCATCTGGTGAAGGAGACCTTCTCCGACCGGGACGGCGACGACATCCACCGCAATGACACCATGCAGGAGATCATCTCCCTGAGCGAGCGATTTGGTATCCAAATCACATTCCAGAAGCCCAATAAACAGACCTATCTGGGGATCGTTCGCCATCTGGCTGATGAGCGGGGCGTGACCTATGACCCGGCACAGCTGGAGATTGAGGCGGAACGCTTCGCCCTGGGCAGGGGTGGACGCTCGGCCCGGGCTGCTGCTCAATTTGTGGACAGTCTGTCTGCAGCCTGTGAAGCAACGAAATAAACCAATCCGCTCCGAAGACCCGGAGCGGATTTTTAAAGAGGCATCTTCTGCATTCGTTGACAGACCGGGGATTATGTGATACACTTTTTACAATATATTGAATGGCGGTGCTGGTAAAATGGCTCAAAACTACAGAAAAAGAAGAAGAACCAGACGGCGCAGATCGCCCTGGTTGGTTCCTGCGGCGGTGATCGGTGCGATTGTTCTGGTGGCTCTGATCGTGGTTCTTGTGATATCCGGCGGAGATGATACGCAAAAGCCCGGCCCCGTGGGGAATTCCAACATCAGCGTAGGATATGAGGATATGGAACCCATTGATCTGGGGCAGGGACTGCTCGTTGAAAAGGTGGGGACTTACACCGGCATTTATATGGAAGATGGCAGCAATGATACTGTATCCGGCGTTATGATGACGATTGTCAAGAATACCGGGCACAAGGATCTGCAGCTGGCACGTTTTACATTGGAATATGATGGTTTTTCTGCGCAGTTTGAGGCTACCAATCTGCCTTCCGGTGAAAGGGTGGTGTTGCTGGAGAAAAACCGCCATGCGGCTGCGGGCAAGCCCCAGAGCGCAAAGCTTGGAACCTGCGTGTTCTTTCAGGAGGATATGACCCTGATGGAAGGTGTGCTGGAGCTGGGCGGCAAGACCGGCAGTATTTCGGTGAAAAATATCTCCGGCAAAGACATTTCCGGAAATATCTGGGTGTATTATAAGTACAGTGCCACGGATCTTTTTTATGGCGGTATTACGTTCAGGGCCAAGCACCTTGGCGGACTTAGAGCGGGACAGACTGTCAATATTCCTGCCGGGCACTATTCTCCCAGTAGCGTCAGACTGGTATGGGTCACCGTGGGGGAATAAATAATGGTGGAAAACATCTATTCCATTGCCGGCCTGCGTCTGCGGATCACCGGTCAGCGGCAGTGGATGAACCCGGATGATGGAAAGCTCGCACCCTTCGCGGTTTCGGGTCAGTGGGATCATTCCATTCATTTTCATGTAGTGGACCGGCTTGACGGGCCTGAGGGGGAATGCGTTTACCGGGAACCGGGGAAGCAGATCTTTGTCTATGGAGATACGCAGCTTCGCTATGAGGGGGCAGTGGAACAGGATCTGGAAGGGGCCCGTGTACGGATGGCCCGCTGCGGCAACATCAGCCATGTCCAGGTGCTGCGCAGCTCCATCCCCTGCGGTATTATCTCAAAACTGATCATGGACTGTATCGAAGCGGAGCATCTGATTAACGCCGCCGGAGGATTCCTGCTCCATGCGGCCTGCGTCCGGATCGGGCAGAAGGCAGTGCTGTTCACGGCACCCTCAGGTACCGGGAAATCCACGCAGGCCCAGCTTTGGGGCAATCTGCGCCATGCTGAGCTGATCAACGGTGACCGGGCGGCGGTGTTCCCCTGCGGGGATGAGGCGTGGTTCCGGGGGATACCCTTCTGCGGCAGCTCCGGTGTAGCGAAGAATGAAGCACTGCCGCTGGCGGCGATCGTATACTTATCTCAGGCACCGGAAACCACTATTACCCGCCTGACCGGTGTCAGGGCTTTCCGGCGGGTGTGGGAAGGATGCAGTGTCAACGTCTGGAACAGCGCCGACGTGGAACTGTGTACCGAATCCGTTATGAATGCGGTGTCTGTGGTGCCGGTGTATCATCTTGCCTGCACACCGGATGAAACTGCTGTGAGGGCATTGGAGGAGGCGCTCAAATGAACAACAGACGTACAGAGCCGGCAATGGCTACCTTTCTTCATAGCCGGGGCGACCAGTTGGGTCTGCCCATTGGCGGAAATTTCGAGCTGACAGCCCGGTGCAATTTTAATTGCCCCATGTGCTATGTCAATCTGAGCCAGGCGGATGTGGATGCCCGGGGCAGGGAGCTGACGGCGGAGCAATGGATATCCATTGCCCGGCAGGCCAGAGATCAGGGACTGATCTTTGCGCTGCTGACCGGCGGCGAGCCCTTTGTGCGGAAGGACTTTTTCGAGATATACGGGGCTATGAAGGCTATGGGCCTGCTGGTATCCATCAACTCCAACGGCTCTATGCTGTCCGGAGATATTCTGCAGCGGCTGCTGGAGGATCCTCCGTTCCGGATCAACATTTCTCTTTACGGTGGCTGTGAGGAAACCTATCGCAATATGTGCGGGCAGAATGCTTTTGAACGGGTGATAACGGCTATCCGCGCACTGAAGGCTGCGGGCGTGGATGTGCGGCTGAACCTATCCATTACGCCTTATAACCGGAAGGATCTGGACCGGATCTTTGAGTTGGCTATGGAGCTGCAGGTCCATGTGAAGGCCTCGGCTTATATGTATCCACCGATTCGGGTTAATGGTGACTGCGGTCATCGCTTGACGGCGGAGGAAGCCGCTGAAGCGGCAGTCCGGTGGGATCAGTTGCGTCTGCCGCCGGAGGATTTTGTCCAGCGGGCGAAAAATATGAGCAAGCTGATTTGCGTGGAACAAAATGAATGCGGTGCGGATCTGGATGAGGGTGTCAGCTGCCGGGCGGGGCGTACCAGCTTTTGGATCACATGGGATGGAAAAATGCGGCCCTGCGGCATGATGCCGGGGCCGGAGGTATATCCGCTGGAGCAGGGATTTGCCCCTGCGTGGGAAATGCTGCGTGCCGAAACCAAGAAAATTAAGTGTCCCTCTGCCTGCGTTGGCTGTAAATACAGGGAAGTGTGCAGCGTCTGTGCGGCGGTGTGCGTAACGGAAACGGGGCGCTTTGACGGCGTTCCGGAATATATGTGCCGTATGGCGCGGGCCACTGTCCGGGCAACTCAGGCGGCTTGCGAGGAAAGGAGCGGTCAGATATGTTAATCAAAAAGGAACTGTTAAAGCGACAGATCGCCGGGGAGACTTTCCTGGTCCCTCTGGGGAAGACTGTGTATGAAAACAACGGCCTGTTTCTTCTGTCGGATGTGGGGGCGTTTTTGTGGGATCGGATTCCCGGTGCCGACAATGAAGAGACGCTCGTGCGGGCTGTTCTGGAGGAATATGAGATCGACGAAAAGACGGCCCGTGAGGATATCGGCGCGTTTCTGGATAAGCTGAGATCTATGGATATTATTTAAGGAGGCGTAGAATGAGGGAAATTCCTGTTTCTGAGCTGCAAATGAATCCCATGACCATGATCGCCAAAGAGTGGATGCTGGTTACGGCAGGCAATGAACAGCGGGGCTATAACACCATGACCGCCAGTTGGGGACACCTGGGGTCTATTTGGGGCCACGGCGGCGGACTGCCTACGGCGGTGGTGTATCTGCGCCCTCAGCGATATACCAAGGAGTTTGTGGACAGGGAGGAGCTGTTTACCATCACCGTGTTCCCGGAGGAGTACCGCAAGGCGCTGGGCTATCTGGGCTCTCACTCCGGCCGGGATGGAGATAAGGTGGCGGTGGCGGGACTGACTCCGGTGTTTGAGGGGGATTACACCACCTTTGCGGAAGCAAAGCTGACGCTGGTGTGCCGTAAGCTCTACCGGGGAACCATCGAAGCGGATGGATTTGTGGACACCGGTATCGTCAGCGAACATTATCCCAATGCGGATTTTCACGATTTCTATATCGGCCAGATCGTGAAGGTCCTTGTGCAGGACTGATACAACAAGTTATCATGAAAAAGCCGCTGCGGTCATTTTGAAGTGACCGCAGCGGCTTTTGACTGTCAGTTTGTCTTGAAAAAAGCGGCGGCAACAGCGCCGGGGCCGGTATGGGTGCCGATGACACTGCAGATGGGGGTGGTGTTCAGACTGGTTTTGCGCTCCTGCCAAAGGGCGGCGCTGTCTGCGATATACTTCTGCAGCAGAATATCGCTCAGGCCGGTGTAACCCAGCAGAACGGGCTTATCAAAGTCTACGCCGCCGGCAGCTTCGATCTGTTTAACCAGCAGATTGTTAGCCTGTCTGGAACCACGGGCTTTGCCCAGCATTTCAATAACACCGCTGTTCACACTGATCACAGGCTTAATGGAAAGCAGCTCGCCTGCAAAGGCAACGGTTTTGGAAATCCGTCCGCCTTTTTTCAGATACTCCAGCGTATCCAGCATGGCGATCAGACGGACATTTTCCCGTTCTTCGTTCAGCTTGTGCACGATGGTTTCCGCATCAGCGCCGCTTTCGGCCATTTGCACAGCCAGCTCAGCCAGGATACCGGTGCCAATGGCGACGGTCTTGCTGTCTACCACGTAGACCATCCCTGGAAAATCCATGGCGGCGATGGTGGCGCTCTGGTAAGTGCCGGAAAGCTTGGAAGATACGGTCAGAACCACTGCTTTCTGGCCCGCGTCTGCGGCCTTCCGGTATTCCTGGGCAAAAGCGTCAGGGGTGGGTTGGCTGGTGGTGGGAAGTACATCGCTTTCCACCAGCTTTTCGTAAAACTCCTTGTGGCTGATGGTTACACCGTCAATATATTCGGTATCTCCAAAATTCACCGTCAGGGGGACAATGCCACACTTTTCCCGAATGGCAGGGATGGTATCGGAGGTAGAATCGATAATAATTCTTACATTCATGGTGCGTAACTCCTTATTTTGTGTCGTCCGGAATGCCCTTGTGGGAAAGAACCCGGATGTTGGCTGCGATTGCTTCCAGCGAGGCGTAAAGCACTCTGCGGTCATCTTCCGTCAGATCCTTGCCTGCCAGCTCCACCGCAATGGTGGCCTTGCGGTTTACATAATCCGCGGCCTCTTTTCCGGCGGGGGTCAGTGCCAGCAGGGCGCGGTATTGGCTTTCCCCGGAATCTACCCGGTGAACCAGTCCCTTTGCCTCCATTTCCGCCAGTATGCGGGAAACGGCAGCCTTATCCCGGTCACAGATGTCGCACAGTGTAGCGGCGGTCACACCCTCGGGGTAGCGGGCCATGGCCAGCAGATACTGGGCGGAAGCGCCCTTGAGTCCGTATTTGTCCATCTCGTCCCGCTCGATCTTCTGTACGAAGCGGTGAATGGAGGAAATGGCGGCGGTGAATTGTTCAAAGCGGTCTAACATGGTTAACCCTCTCTTTGCTGTCAGTTTGGGTGGGATCTGGAATTCTCAACGGGCGCTATTATAGCGAATAAAAGTTGATTTGTCAACGTCTATTTTTCGTGGAAACAGTTTCGCCGTTCGCAATATATCTTTCCCTGGAATCGGGTACAAATGATTGACAACTTCTCCTGTTTATGCGATAATACATGGATGAAAAAATACAAAACAAGAGAGGATCAGACCTATGTTCCAATCCAGAACCCATAACTGCGGTGAGCTGCGGCTTGCCAATGCAGGCGAAAACGTTACCATTGTCGGCTGGCTGGAGAATGTCCGTGAAGTCGGCTCCAACTTCGCCTTCTGCGTCCTGCGTGACTACTATGGCACTACTCAGGTGGTCATCGAAAACGAGGACATGATGAAGATCGTAAAGCCTATCAATAAGGAATCCACCATCTCTGTTACCGGCACGGTCCGGGAGCGTGAGAGCAAGAATGCCAAGATCCCCACCGGTGAGATCGAAGTTGTTCCCTCCAAGATCGAAGTTTTGGGCAAGTGCCGTCACAACCAGCTGCCCTTTGAGATCAACAAGAGTAAGGACGCGGATGAGAATACCCGTCTGAAGTACCGCTATCTGGATCTGCGCAATCCTGCCGTCAAGCAGAACATTATTCTGCGCTGCCAGGTGGTTGCAGAGCTGCGCCGCCTGATGACCGAAAAGGGCTTCCTGGAGATCACCACACCGATTCTGACTGCTTCCTCTCCTGAGGGTGCCCGTGACTATCTGGTTCCTGCCCGGAACCATCCCGGCAAGTTCTATGCTCTGCCTCAGGCTCCCCAGCAGTTCAAGCAGCTGCTGATGACCTCCGGATTTGACCGTTATTTCCAGATTGCCCCCTGCTTCCGTGATGAGGATGCCCGTGCTGATCGCACCCCCGGCGAGGTCTACCAGCTGGATATGGAAATGGCCTTCGCCACCCAGGAGGATGTGCTGTCCACACTGGAGGATGTGCTGGTTCCCGTTTTTGAAAAGTACGGCAAGTACAGCCGTGTTTCTCCCGCCCCCTTCCGCCACATCCCCTTCAACGAGGCCATGGAGCGTTACGGCTCCGATAAGCCTGATCTGCGTATCGATCTGGAAGTGCAGGATGTGACTGAGGTCGTTCAGGGCTGCGGCTTCGGCCCCTTCGAGGGTGCCTGTGTCAAAGCTGTCGCTGTTGATAACTTTACCCAGGCCCGGAAGTGGATCGATAAGCTGCTTGCTGACGTGGAAGTGCAGACCGGCAACAAGGCCTGCTGGGTCAAGGTGGACGAGAACGGCGAGCTGACCGGCGGCATCTCCAAGTTCCTTGTCAATTGCAAGGATGCATTTATCGAAAAGCTGGGCCTGAAGCCCGGCAGCTTCGTGTGCATGGCTGCCGGCAAGAAGTCCGCCGCCCAGAAGACCGCCGGCGTGATCCGCACCATGCTGGGCAAGCGTGTCCCCGGTCACTTCGACGAGGATCAGTACGCCCTGTGCTGGATCGTGGACTTCCCCATGTACGAAATCGGCGAGGAATCCGGTGCGCTGGAGTTCTGCCACAACCCCTTCTCCATGCCGCAGGGTGGTATGCAGGCGCTGCTGGATGCCGAAGGCAACACCGAAAAGCTGCTGGCCATCAACGCCAACCAGTACGATCTGGTGTGCAACGGCTACGAAAGTGCCTCTGGCGCTGTCCGGAACCATGACCCCGAGATCATGGTTAAGGCCTTTGAAATGGTGGGCTTGGGCGAGGATGATGTGAAGGCCAAGTTCCCCGCCATGTACAATGCCTTCACCTACGGCGCACCTCCTCATGCCGGTGCCGCCCCCGGTGTTGACCGCCTGATCATGCTGCTGACCGGCGAGGAAAGCATCCGTGAGGTCATCACCTTCCCCATGAATAAGAACGCACAGGATCTGATGATGGACGCCCCCACTCCTGTGGAGCAGCATCAGCTGGACACCGTGCATATTGCACTGAATATCAAGGAATAAACGATTTACAGCCCTGCCATGCGGCAGGGCTGCAATTTTTTGATTTGGAAGGGGTGACGCATTCGTCTCTTTTATTGGGTGCTGTCAGTAGAAAAGCCGTTGCCCACAAAGCTGCGGATTTTGACATCCTTGCCGGAGCGGGCTTTTTCAATATTGCTCCAGTGCTTCACGACAATGATCGCCGCGGCGGTTGCACACAGAATGAATACGGGCAGGCTCTGACTGCGGATGCCGGATACAATGGCGAACAGGGGAGCGGCAGACATGGGCATGGCCACGCTGCAGTTGAACAGCAGCATCAAAATGATCCCCAGAACCAGCAGACAGCAAAACAGCACAGGATCGTAAGCCAGCACCATTCCTCCAAAGGCTGCCAGCCCCTTGCCACCCCGGAACCCCATGTAGAAGGGAAACACATGGCCCAGTACCGCACCCAGACCGGCGATCAGCTCTGCAACGAAAAGCTCGGGAAACAGCCACTTGGCCAGCTTGGCGGAGAAGAAGGACTTGAAGATGTCAAACAGCATCACCAGCGCCCCCCATTTTTTGCCCATAATCAGCATGGTATTGCTGGCGCCCAGATTGCCGGTACCCTGTGTCCGAAGATCCTGCTGTTTCAGCTTGGATAGCAGTGCGGCGGGATTCAGGGAGCCAAAGCTGTAGCCAATCAGCAGACTGAGAAGGGAGTTCATAGGGAAGAATCACTCATTTCGTCGAAAGATAAAAGATATTATACGCTTTAATGTTTAAGATTTGTATAAGAAATTTAAATTTTTTGTAAATTATCACATTGGTTGACAAGCACCCACTGCCAATGTTATTCTATTCTTATCTGCAATGGGAGGATGATACCATGACTTTCCGCTTTATGAAATTACTGGCTGTTATGCTGGCAGTATTGCTGTGCGTAAGCACGGCGGGGTGTGCCCGGTCTCAGCCCCCACAGAACACGGGCACACAGCCCTATAAGCCCATCCTGCCCGGTGCCACCGGAGGGGGATCTGTGTCCACGGACCGGACGGCAGTATATGTCAGCGTATTCAGAGATCTGGCGATTCTGTCGGCCTATCCGGTGCTGGAATATGAAGGGGAGAAGCCCCTGTGTGAGCCCCGGGAGATTTCTTCCGGTGGCAGCATTCGCTGCGGCGGCTATCATGAGCAGGTGGAGCCCATTACCCGGGTGCTGATCGCAGGTGAGCTGGTTCCGCAGGCTATGAACGACTGGTTCCGGGGTTTGGTGTATCTGGAAAGCATTCAGGGACTGGAGAATGTGCGTACCCATCACGTGGAGAATATGAGCCATCTGTTTGCCGGATGTGAGCGGCTAAATGCAGTCAATGTGGACAGTTGGGATGTTTCGGCGGTGACGGATATGACCGGTATATTTGACGGCTGTGCGGCGCTGGCGGAGCTGCCGGACTGGTATGCTTCCGACAGGGAGAATATGGACTAAACCACCAAAAAAGCGCCTCCTAATTTTGCTATTTTGCTACTATTCAAATGGATGTATTTGGTTTATAATTATCATGGCTATATCCTGCAATACCATTATTAACAAGGAGGAAAAACAATGATCACTACTAGCAAGAGACTGATCAGCATCCTGATCTGTCTGACCCTGGTCCTGGCAATGCTGCCCATGGCAGTATCCGCTGCCGGTACCACCATTTACGTTCAGCCCAATGACAACTGGAATAAGGACGGCGCCCGTTTTGCTGCTTATTTCTTTGGCAACGGCGAGACTTGGCTGGATTGCACTGACCCCGATGGCGACGGCATCTATCAGGTTGATGTTCCTGACGGCTACAACAAGGTTATTTTCTGCCGCATGAACCCCAACGCCAGTGCAAACAACTGGAGCAACAAGTGGAACCAGACTTCTGATCTGGATGTTCCCACCGATAACAAGGTTGTTTATGTTGTTACTGGTTGGGATAAGGGACCCGGCCAGTGGATTGCAATGGGCGGCGAGGTTGAGCCTGTCGAAACTGCTTATTATCTGGTTGGCAGCATGAACGGTTGGAGTGCCTCTGACAGCAACAAGATGACCAAGAATGCTGACGGCACCTATTCCATCACCATGGATCTGGCTGCGACCACTTATGAGTACAAGATCACTGACAGCAGCGGTAACTGGTCTCCCGATCCTAACATGACGGTTACTGTTTCCAGCGATTGCGCTGTTACTTTCACTCTGACGCTGGGTGCCGATCTGGCCAGCAGCACTGTGGATGTGACCGGTTCTGGTATTGGCGGCGGCAACACCCCCGATCCCGATCCTGTTGAGACCATCTACTACATTGCCGGTTCCATGAACGGCTGGACCGCTTCTGAGGAAGGCCAGATGACCAAGAACGGCGATGTTTACACTCTGGTTCTGTCTCTGGATGCTGGCAACTACACCTTCAAGACCACCGACAGCAACGGCGCTTGGTATCCCGAGGGCATGGGCAACGATCTGTCCGTGTATCTGGTTTCCGCTTGCGATGTTACCTTCACCTTCGATCCTGCTACCGGTGAGACTACCGCTACCGGTTCCGGCATCGGTGAGCCCACTCCCGTGGTTTACGATTACTACGTTGCCGGTTCCGCCGGTCTGTGCGGTGTGGAATGGGATTGCGCTGCTGAGGCCAACAAGATGGAGCAGGTCGGCGATGTCTACATCAAGACCTACGCCGGTGTCATCGCCGGTTCCTACAGCCTGAAGGTCACCAACGGTTCCTGGGATCAGTCCTGGGGCGGTCTGGGTGAGAACGGCAACTACGACATCACCGTGACCACTCTGAGTGATGTTACCGTTACCTTCGACGGCAGCAACGTTTCTGTTGACGTTGTTCCCGTTGCTTACCAGCCCACCGTGAAGTATCAGGTCACCAACGGCGCTACCGCTGCTGATGCTACCACCAACGTTCGTTTCCTGACCGCTGTTGACTCTCTGGATTACTCCAGCGTTGTCTTCACTCTGAGCATTGCCGGCAACGAGGGCGTGCCCTATGCCTGCGAGACTGTTTACGAGCAGCTGGTCGCCGGTGACGTCACTTACGAGAGCGCTGCCGCTATCTTCGGTGAGGGTGCCGCTTACTTCGTGGCCTTCACTCTGGAGAACGTTCCTCAGGAGTACTACAACGAGACCATCAGCGTTTCCGTTGTTCTGACTGCTAAGGACGGCAGCCAGACCACCGTCACCAGAGATATCGTCATTGCCGACGCTCTGGCTTGATCG
>JAFTIZ010000017.1 GCA_017456645.1 Oscillospiraceae bacterium | reverse complement strand
AGCGGGCATGGCCCGCGGCAAATGCGTTACGAACAACGGAGCAATTCTGAACACCGCTGGGGGTCACTCGGTAACCAAAAGCTCGGTTTTCGGAAATAGAAAGATACCGAGCGGTACCCAATGGCGTAACGAATATTGACCTGCCGAACACGAATTGTCAGCCGGCACTGCCGGCAAACAATCATTTATCTAACTAATACTATACTTCAAAAAAGCTCTTAATGGTTGACATAATGCCGTTGTCAACCTTGGCCAGCATCAAAAATTCGCCGTTTTGGGCATAGGCGCGGTAGGTTCCGTCGGGGAGGGGGAGGGTAAAGCTGTTGCCATTGCGGCAGCGCTTTTCCTGATTGGCGGTCAGCGTAACGGCCTTGTGGTTGCGGAACATGGTGTCCACGGTGCGCAGAAACGGTTTAGGATCTTGTGCGTCCAGCAGGGTCTGTAGGGGCACGGCCTCCTCGATGGTGTATTCTCCCGCGTTGACCCGCCGCAGCGCTGCCATGCAGCCACCGCAGCCCAGCGCGGCACCGATATCCTTACACAGAGTGCGGATGTAGGTGCCCTTGGAGCAATGAACCCGCAATCGGGCGGTGTTGCCATCAAAGGCCAGACATTCCAGCTGGAAGATCTCGATTTCTCTGGGCTGGCGCTCCACCTCTTTGCCTTTGCGAGCCAGATCGCACAGCTTCTGACCGTTGACCTTTAACGCAGAGTACATAGGCGGAATTTGTTGAATCTTCCCCCGGAATTGGGGTAAAATATCCAGAAAATCCTGCTCTGAAATGGAAACTTCCTGCTCGGTCAGCACGGCGCCGGTTACGTCCTCCGTATCCGTGGTCAAGCCAAGGCGGATCGTGGCCTCATATATTTTTTCTGCGTGCTCGAAAAATTCCACGCCCCGGGTGGCGCGCCCCACAAACACCGGCAGCACGCCGGTGGCCATGGGATCCAGAGTGCCGCCGTGGCCGATCCGTCGAGTGTTGAAAACACGGCGCAGCCGGGCGGTGACATCCTGACTTGTCCAGCCCTGAGGCTTGTCTACGATTACAATTCCGTTCATGCTTCGGTTTCTTCGTTGCTGCCGGTGTTCAGGGAATTGATCAGCTCCAGCATTCTGGCACCGTAGGTGATGCTGTCGTCCAGCGCCCAGACGATCTCAGGGGCGTAACGCAGCTTCAGATTGCTGCCCAGCTGGCGGCGCAGGAAGCCGGCGGCGGACTTCAGACCCTTCATGGCGTCGGCTGCCTTTTCTTCCTGCAGGAAGCTGACGTAAACCTTGGTATAGCGCAGGTCGGGAGTGGTTTCCACACGGGTGATGGAGATCATCACATCCTGCACTCTGGGATCCTTGACTTTGCGCAGCAGGGAAGACAGCTCCTTCTGGATCTCCTCATTGATCAGTAAAATACGATTGGAAGCCATATTATTATCCTCCATTCTCATTCAAAAGTTTTGCCGCACCGCATCCGCGGTGCGGCAAAAGGATTATCTCTTAACTTCTTGCATGGCAAAGCATTCGAAAATGTCGCCTTCCTTCAGGTCGTTGAACTTCAGGATGCTCATGCCGCACTCGTAGCCGGCGGTGACTTCCTTGACAGCGTCCTTGAAGCGCTGCAGGGAGCCGACCTCACCCTCGTGGATGACGATGTGGTCACGCAGCACGCGAACCTTGGCATCCCGGGTGATCTTGCCGTCCTTGACCATACAGCCGGCGATGGTGCCGATGGCACTGACCTTGTAAGTCATGCGCACCTCTGCGTGGCCGATGACAACTTCCTCGTAGGTGGGAGCCAGCATGCCCTTCATGGCCGCCTCGATCTCGTCGATGGCGTCATAAATGACACGGTAGAAGCGCATATCCACATTGGTACGGTGGGCGCTGGCCTGGGCACCGGCGTCGGGACGGACGTTGAAGCCGACGATGATAGCGCCGGAGGTGGAAGCCAGCAGGATGTCGCTCTCGTTGATGGCGCCGACCCCGTTGTGGATCACGCGGACACGAACTTCCTCGTTGGATATCTTCTCCAAAGAAGCCTTCACGGCCTCGGCGGAGCCCTGAACGTCGGCCTTGACGATCAGAGGCAGTTCCTTCATCTCGCCCTCGCCGATCTTGGCGAAGAGATTCTCCAGGGTGACCTTCTGCATAGCCATGGCGGCGGCGTCCTTCTGAGCCTGGCGGCGCTGCTCCACCAGCTCGCGAGCCATGCGCTCGTCGGTAACGGCGTTGAACTCGTCACCGGGAGCGGGGACTTCAGCTAGACCGGTGATCTCTACGGGCACGGAGGGGCCGGCAGTCTTGACGGTGCGACCCTTATCGTTGGTCATGACACGGACACGACCCACGGAAGTGCCGGCGATGACGATGTCGCCCTGCTTTAGGGTGCCGTTCTGTACCAGCAGAGTAGCCACAGGGCCACGGGTCTTATCCAGACGAGCCTCGATGACGGTACCCTTGGCACGGCGGTTGGGGTTGGCCTTCAGCTCTTGCACCTCGGCGGTGAGGATGACCATCTCCAGCAGGTCATCCAGACCCATGCCGGTTTTGGCGGAAATGGGCACGATGACCGTATCGCCGCCCCACTCCTCAGGGATCAAGTCGTACTTAGTCAGCTGCTCCTTGATCTTGTCGGGGTTGGCGGTGGGCTTATCCATCTTGTTGATGGCAACGATGATGGGTACCTCGGCGGCCTTGGCGTGGTTGATGGACTCGATGGTCTGGGGCATGATGCCGTCGTCGGCAGCCACCACCAGAATGGCAATGTCGGTGGACTTGGCGCCACGGGCACGCATGGAGGTAAAGGCCGCGTGGCCGGGGGTATCCAGGAAGGTGACCATGTTGCCGTTGACATCGACGGTATAAGCACCGATGTGCTGGGTGATGCCGCCGGCCTCGCCGGAAGTGACGGAGGTCTTACGGATGGCATCCAGAGTGGAGGTTTTACCGTGGTCAACGTGACCCATGACGACCACGACGGGGGCGCGGGTCTCCAGCTCTTCAGCGGTATCGACATGGTCATCGATGATCCGCTCCTCAATGGTGATAGTGACTTCCTTCTCGACCTTGCAGCCCATTTCGGTTGCCACAAACTCGGCGGTGTCGAAGTCGATGGTCTGGTTGATGCCGGCCATAACGCCGTTCTTCATCAGGCACTTGATGACCTCGCCGGCGGTCTTCTTCATGCGGGAAGCCAGCTCGCCAACGGTGATCTCGTCAGGAATCTTGACGACGGTGGGAGCCTTGCGGGCTACCTCCAT
Source organism: Oscillospiraceae bacterium (assembly GCA_017456645.1). GTDB lineage: Bacteria > Bacillota > Clostridia > Oscillospirales > Oscillospiraceae > Faecousia. The sequence goes on along the minus strand of JAFTIZ010000017.1, from coordinate 51,585 downwards.
CTGCAGGCGGCGCATCTTCTCCTGCTCCTCGTTGCGGGACTTGTTGCCCTTGAAGTTATTCTTCTGCTGCTTATTCTGCTGCTTGCCCTTGCCGCCGCCGATGCGCTGCTTGCCGCCCTGATAATTCTGAACCCGCTCGGAAACCAGATTGTCAACATCGGCAAAACGGTTGGCGTTGACCTGCACGGCGGAGGTGTCCACCACGCGGCGCTCGCGCTTGCGCTCGGGCTCCTTGGGCTTTTCTGCCTTAGGCTGCTGAGCAGGCTTATTCTGCTTCTCAGGCTGGGGCTTGGCGGCACTCTGGGCACTCTGCTGGGGCGCAGCGGCGGGCTTGGACTCCTGCTTGGGAGCCTCGGCCTTGGGTGCGGGCTTGGGCTGCACGGCAAACACCTGCTCCAGAGAGGAGATCTGGTGGGTCTGGGTCATCACGTCGAAGACCACGTTCAGCTCTTCCTCGGTCAGAACCTGCGTGTTGGACTTGGGCTTTTCAAAAAACTTGGAGATGATCTCAACGATCTCCTTGGGAGCCACGCCAAAATCTGCCGCGACCTCCCGAATACGATACTTCACTAAACTCATATACGCACCTCCAAAATAATGGGGTTGACAATCGGCGGTTGACAGTTGACAATTATCGTAGTGCGCTGCGGCAACACCATAACTGTCAACCGTCAACTGTCCACTGTCAATTGGTTACTTACTTCTTTCCCTTGCGCACATTGCGCTGATGGGCTTTGGCCTCCTGCTGGCGGCTCTTCAGGCGCTTGGCCTTGGCTTCCAGCGCCTCGACCACCTCGGCCTGAGGCTTTTCCAGCGCCTTAACGAAGGCCAGCGCCAGCGCCGCGTCCGTAAACGCCGCCATGGCAAGGCTGGTGCGGCCGATGGCCAGCCCCAGCTCGTCCTTCGTAAAGGCGACCCGGATGCACTGCTGCTGAGTGCCGGCGGCAAAGCTTTTGGCTCTGCGCCAGGTGTGATCGCCGGCATCGCTTGCCACGATCATCAGGTAGGCCTTGCCGGCTCTGGCGGCGGCGCCTACGGGCTCTTCACCCAGCTCCACCCGGCCGCCCTTTCGGGCCAGCGCAAGGTAATTCAATGCTTTATCCACGGCTTCCCTCCATCTCCCGATCCAGACGGTCATAGACCTCCTCGGGGATCGTCACCTCAAGGCTGCGATCCAGGGACTTAGCCTTGCGGGCTTTTTTCAGGCACTCGGGGTCGGGGCAGATGTAGGCGCCCCGTCCGTTGAGCTTGCCGCTGAAATCGAGGGACACATTTCCGTCGGTCATTCGGACCACACGGATCATATCCCGCTTGTTTTTACGTTCCCGGCAGCCCATACACTGCCGCTGAGGGATCTTCTTTTGCATAAGGACTACCTCCTCTAATAATGAATTACTCCTCGATGGCTTCTGCCTGAGAAGCGGGCTTGATGTCGATCTTATAGCCGGTCAGGCGGGCGGCCAGACGGGCGTTCTGACCCTCCTTGCCGATGGCCAGACTCAGCTGATCATCGGGCACCACCACGCGGCAGGCCTTCTGACCGGGCACGGGCTCGACACTGATGACATCGGCGGGGCTGAGGGCGGCCTTGACGTACTCGCAGGGATCCTCGGACCAGACAACGATGTCGATCTTCTCGCCGTGGAGCTCCTCCACAACGGCGCCCACACGACCGCCACGGGGGCCGACGCAGGCACCCACAGGATCCACGCCGTCGATGGTAGCGCGAACCGCCATCTTGGAGCGGGAGCCGGCCTCACGGGCGATGTTGCGAATCTCCACCTGACCCTCGGCAATTTCGGGGGTCTCCAGCTCGAACAGACGGCGAACCAGATTGGGATGGGTTCTGGATACGTAAACATTGGTGCTGCGAGCGCCCTGACGAGCCTCCAGCACATAAACGCGGATCTTGTCGCCCTCGCGGTAAGATTCGCCGGGGATCTGCTCGCTGGCGCGCAGGATGGCATTGTGCTGCTCGTTGCCGGTGCCCACGGTGACCAGAATGTCGCCGCCGGGATCCAGCCGCAGGATGGTGCCGGTCAGCAGCTCCTGAGCCTTGTTGGAATAGCTCTCGAAGACCATGCCGCGCTGAGCCTCACGGATGCCCTGAATGACCACCTGCTTAGCGGTCTGGGCAGCGATGCGACCGAACTTCTCCACATCCACGGGGATGGAGAGGGTGTCGCCCACCTGAACGGTGTCGCTGATGTTGCGGGCGGTGTCGATGTGGATCTCCAGAGCGGTATCCTCCAGCTCCTCCACAACGGTCTTGACCTGGAACATGGAAATGCCCTTCTCGCTGATGTCCACCACCACGTTCTCGGCGGGGACGTCCCGGCGATCCTCACGATCCTTCCGGTAGGCGTTGGCCAGGGCCTGCTTCAGGCGTTCCAGCATATAATCCATGGGGATGCCCTGAGTCTTTTCCAGCTCACGCAGAGCGGCGAAGATCTCCACACCGTCGATCTTGTGGGCCTCGGGCTGCTTCTTGGCTCTTGTATTTCTTGCCATGATTTTTTCCTCCTGTCAGAATTCTACCCGCAGGCGGACCAGAGCCACCTGGGATTTTTCAAAAGTAATGGTTTCCTTGCCGGCCTCCACGGTGACGCGGCCGTCTTCATAGCCCCGGAGGATGCCGGGGAACTCCTTCAGCCCGTTGTGGGGGCGGTAGAGCTTGACCATGACGGGGCTGCCCATGAAGCGCTCAAAATCGCCGGGGCGCTTCAGCGCCCGCTCCAGGCCTGCGGAGCAGACCTCGAAATGATAGGATTCGCTGATGGGATCCTTTTCATCCAGAATGGGATCTACGGCACGGGAGATGGCCTCGCAATCGGTGATGTCCACGCCGCCTTCTTTTTCGATGTAGAGCCGCAGGAAGCGCTCGGAGCCCTCCCGGACGTACTCCACGTCCCACAGCGAGCAGCCGTGAGCCTCGACAATGGGCTTGGCGAAGGACTCAACAATCTCTGTAATTTTCATAATTTCTCGCCTCATTCCGCAAAAAGAGAGGGGTGGAACCCCTCTCTTTCGTAAAGTATACGTTAGAACACAAGTATTATAACACCGCAATTTCTATTTTGCAAGGGCTTTTTCAAAGAAAATCCACGATTTTTTCAACTTTTTTCGCCAGATGCAAGGGCAAGCTCCAGCAATCGGTGATTGACGGCGTGTACGGCGGCGATGTAATCCATCACCGCGCTGCGATGGGGTGGTGCCATTTCCTCCAGCGCGCGGAGGAACGGAGCATCCGATGCCCGATACTCCGCCAGCAGGGAAAGATAGGTTTCGTCTGATTTGGCTGTAGCTTGCAGTGCAAGTAATTTGTTGGCGTATTCTTGTTGCAAAGTAGATACCTCCTGTGCTTTTTGGGTTTATTCTAAGGAATATTTCCTTAGTTGTCAATAAGGGTATTTTCCTTATTGCATAATAAACTTGGGTGATAATTATGTTTGAAAGCCGCTTGCGTGATTTAAGAGAAGATAATGATCTCAAGCAGAAGAATATTGCGGATCTGTTGAACATTCATCAGACCACATATTCTGATTATGAACTGGGTAGAGTCAATATTCCGGTTGCATCCTTGCACATTCTGGCGGATTATTACAATGTAAGTATAGATTATCTGTTGTGTCGAACCAACACGAAAAAGCCCTATCCGAAGAAATAAACCGCGAGCCATCCGGCTCGCGGTTTGTTGTATGTTGGTGGTGTAAATGATTGTTTACGTTAATAAACTATACGCCATCGTAGGGCGGGGTCATGACCCCGCCGCTAGGGTTCGATCATTGAGGCGTATGATATTTGCTGTAATCGTAAGGTTTTTGAAGTGATTTTACCGCTCAATCGACCAAAGTGGTCGGCGGGGCCATGACCCCGCCCTACGAATGGCATGTGTGATAATCCGCTAAGCAATCATTTATCGCAAGCTTCACGTTCTTTGACCAGCATGGGAGTGAGCTTGGGCTTTTGGTAGCGGTCGATGAACCGAGCGCATTTGATCAGGAAGGCGTAATAAATATTATAGCCGCAGCCCAGCAGGGTCTCGGCGTTGCCCTGACCTTTGGAAAGGATCACATCGGCGGCGTCCATGGCGGCTTTCGCCTCGGCGCTTAGCAGCGACAGCTCCGTGCCCGGCACGGTGCTGCCGTTGTCGATGACAGGGAAGGGGATGCCGACGGCGACCGCATCTTCGCGGGTTGCGTCATTCTGGGCAGGGCCGCCCCGGACACAGAAGGTGATTATCAGGTGGGGGAAGGCCTTGTGCAGCTGCTCGGCAAAGATCCGGTCGAAGCCAATCTCGCCGGCGTTATCCGTCAGGTACAGCAGCCGCGTGCCCTTGGAAAGCTCCGCGCAAAGGTCGGCGTAGACCCGTCGATCCAGCTCCATTTCCATGGCCTTTTCCAGCATAGTGTCCAGTTTTTCGAAGCTGACTTCCCCCTGAAGGGCGGAAAAATCGATATAATTGCCCAAAATCGCCATTTGCAGACCGGCGTACACCGGATCGGCGGCGGACTCGGTGCGGCGGCGGATCTCGTCCATTCGCGCCAGTACAAAGCGGTTGGAATGCTCCTTTTCCTGACGGAAACGGTCAGCCTCCACGCCGTAGATCTTCTGAAACAGCGCGTTGGTTCCGGGGGCGACGGCAGGGGAGCTGGCGTCCTCCGGCATGGACAGATACAGCGCCATCAGGCCGCGGGCAAATTCCGTGGCCTGCGCCTCATCGCCCAAAGCGCGGGCGGTTTCCATATTCCGCTTAAAGTGGCACAGATAGCATTGGGCGTCCATTCCGATACTCATAGTGTTTCTCCAGATCCGTTACAGCGTCAATAATTCTTCAAAGGTGTTGATTTTGGCGTTCCAGCGGGCGGGGGAGCCGAAGCCGTAGGCGGCGAAAATAAAGGGAATCCCTGCCTGCACCGTGGCCTCGTAATCGCCCTGGGTGTCGCCCACGTAGGCGGCGCTTTCGATTCCATATTTGTCTATGAGCCGGCGGATGGTTTCGCCCTTTTCCGTGCCGGTATCCCCGAAGCACAGATGCCCGGTGATCAGATCCCCCAGCCCTAGCTTTTCAATGCACAGCTGAGGATAGCCGCACTGGCTGTTGCTGACGATGAACAGACGGTGCTTCTGCGCCAGCTTTTCCATGGTTTGGCGGATGCCGGGATAGCCGATCTGGCAGGGATTATCGTGCAGGTAGCGGTTTTCCGTTTCCATGCAGCGATCCATCAGGGCGTAGCGATCCGCTTCCGGTACGGAGGCCAGAATTGCATCGGCAATTTCCGTCATGACCTTGCCAAACAGAGGCTTTAAGTCCTCGGCGGTGACGCACAAATGGGCAAGTCCTTCTTTGCGCAGCTGGATGTTATAGCCCTCGGCCACCAGCGCCCGGGAGTCCCACAGAGTACCGTCAATATCGAAGATCAGACTTTCAAAGGTCATGGCGCTGCTCCTCCAGATGCCGCTGGATCTTGCCCATGATCATGTCCAGCGCCACGGTGTTCTTGCCGCCCTCGGGGACTACGATATCCGCGAAGCGCTTGCTGGGCTCTACGTATTTTTCGTGCATGGGCTTGACGGTGTTTTGATACTGAGCCAGCACGGACTCCAGCGTCCTTCCGCGCTTGTTCACGTCCCGCTTGATGCGGCGGCACAGACGGATGTCCGCGTCGGTATCCACGAAAATGCGGATGTCCATGAGGTCGCGCAGGGGCTTGTTTTCGAAGATCAGGATACCCTCGACAATGATGACGGGGTTGGGCTCGATGCGCACCGTTTCGTTGCTGCGGTTGTGGTTGGAAAAATCATATACCGGGCAATCGATGGCCTGTCCGTGGCGCAGAGCATCCAGATGCTGTGCCATCAGCTCCGTTTCCAGAGCCGCGGGCTCATCGTAATTGAGCTTTTCCCGCTCCTCAAGCGGCAGCTCGTCATGGCGGCGGTAGTAATTATCGTGGCTCAGCACCGTCACCGCGCCGCCAAAGCGCTGGATCAGGTTCTTCATCAGGGTGGTTTTGCCGCTGCCGGTGCCGCCGGCAATGCCGATGACCAAAATGTTATTCATATTCATTCCTCCAGCAGCGCCCGGCAAAGGGCGGTAATCTCAGGGCAATTGGCGCTGTTCTCAATCAAAAGCTCGCCGCTTCCTTCATGCAGCAGGTCGGCTTCCGCCAGCCGCCGGCGAGTCTCCCGTGCGGTGCCGGGGCCGCCGTCCAAAAGCACCGTATTCTCGCCCAACAGGCGGGAAATGGTCTGACCGGCGAAGGGGTAGTGGGTGCAGCCCAGAACAACGGCATCCAATTGATCGCGGTAAGGTTCCAGCAGGGGGCGCAGCAGGTCTTCGGCCTCGGGGCTGTTGCCCTTGCCGGCCTCCACCAGCTCCACTAGGCCGGCCGCCGGCAGCTTCACTACTTCACAATGATCGGCGAAGCGGTGCAGCAGACGGGCGAATTTCTCCTCCCGCAGGGTGGCGGGGGTGGCCATGACGCCCACAGTACCGCCGGGGAAACGGTCAGAGGCGATCTTCAGAGCCGGCTCGATGCCGATGATGATCTTGTGGGGGTAGCACCGGCGCAGCTCCTCGATGGCAGCGGCGGTGGCGGTGTTGCAGGCCACCACCAGAGCCTTGCAGCCTCTGTTCATGAGCATTTCCGCGGCAGCCATGGTCAGCTGGCGGATCTGCTCCGTAGGGCGGGTGCCGTAGGGGGCGTTGGCAGAGTCACCGAAGTACAAAAAACGCTCCTTCGGCAGCTCGGTACGCAGGTGGCGCAGGACGCTGATGCCGCCGACACCGGAGTCGAATACTGCGATATAATCTGTTTTGGCGTTCATATCTCTCACCGACCCTTGCTTTTTCGTGTGGGTAATTTCTATTATTCTATCAAATATTCCCCCGTCTTGCAATGGTTCATTGACTTTTTCTCCCGGTTTTGGTATGTTAAAAACAACATAGATCAGGAGGGCACTGCCAATGAACCGCTATTTGTTTGTTATCGACTATCAGAACGATTTCGTGGACGGCGCACTGGGCTTCGCCGGCGCGGAAAAGCTGGACGAAAAGATCGCCGCCAAGGTTCTGGCCTACGGCAAGGGTCGGGTGCTGTTCACCCGGGATACCCATTTTGAAAACTACCTGCAGACCCGTGAGGGCAGAAATCTGCCGGTGGAGCACTGCATCAAGGGTACCCACGGCTGGCAGATCTACGGCCGCACCGCCGAGGCGCTGGCGCAGGTCGAGGCTGCGGCCATCGATAAGCTGGTGTTCGGCATGGATGTGACGGATCCGGCCACCGCTGCCGTGCTGCCGGAGCAGGCCGATGAGATCGAACTGGTGGGTCTGGTCAGCAACATCTGCGTGGTGAGCAATGCGGTGGTGCTGCAAAGCAGGTATCCCGAGGCCACCATCATCGTGGATGCTGAGTGTACGGATTCTTTTGACAAGAGCCTGCACGAAAAGGTGCTGGATGTGCTGGAGGGTTTTCAGGTCAAGGTCTCCGGACGGTAAAACGAAAAAGGACTGCCGAAGGGCAGTCCTTTTTTTAATCCAGATCGTGGCCGGTGTCCCGGTAGGGGCTTTCCAGAGGGCTGGTCTGGTCGGCTTCGTCCTGATATTTGCTGACCACCTTGGTGGCTAGATCCACGGGCAGCAGGGTGCCGGCACCGGCGACGCAGCCGCCGGGACAGGCCATGCCTTCCAGTAGATAGCCGTTGTACTTGCCCACCTTGGCAAGGGTCATGAGCTTGCGGCATTCCCGCAGACCCTCAGCTCGGGCGGTCTTGACCTCCAGATCGGGGTTGGTCTGGTGAATCAGATCGGTGACGGCCTGCGCCACACCGCCGGAAACGGCGAAGCCACGGCCGGCGGCAGTGCCTTCGTTCTGAATTTCGCAAGGCTCGATGGTCTCAAAGTCGATCTGCTTGGCCTCAAACATACCCTGCAGCTCCTCAAAGGTCAGCACGAAGTCCACATCGGAGCGGATGTCCGCACGGATGGCCTCCAGCTTTTTCGCGGCGCAGGGGCCGACGAAGACTACCTTGCAGCCGGGGTATTTCTTCTTCATCAGACGGGCGGTGAAGACCATGGGGGTCAGGGTCATGGAGATGTGCTTGGACTGGGCGGGGAACAGCTTGTGAACCATAGAGTGCCACGCGGGGCAGCAGGAGGTGGCCATGAAGGGCTGCTCGGCAGGCACTTTCTCAAGGAAGTCCTTGGCCTCCTCGATGGTACACATATCCGCACCCACGGCGACCTCGACACACCGGCAGAAGCCCAGCTCCTTCATGGCAGCCACGAACTTTTCGGGAGTGGCGTGCTTGCCAAACTGGCCAACATAGGCCGGCGCCACAATGGCGATGACCTGATCGCCCTGAAGAATGGACTGAATCAGCTGGTAGATCTGACCCTTGTCGGCAATGGCGCCGAAGGGGCAGGAGACCAGACACTGGCCGCAGGAAACGCACTTATCCTGATTGATGACGGCGCGGCCGTGCTCATCGGAGCCGATAGCATCCATGCCGCAGGCGGCTTGGCAGGGGCGCTCCATGTGGATGATGGCGTTATAGGGACAGGCGCTGGCACACTTGCCGCACTTGATGCACTTGCTCTGGTCAATGTGACTCTTGCCGTTGACGAAGGAGATGGCATCCCGGGGGCAGACCTTCTGGCAGGAGGCGGCCAGACAATTCTGGCAGTTCTCTGTCACACGGTACTGATTAGTGGGGCAGGCGTGGCAGGCGTAGGGGATGATATTGATCAGAGGCGGCTCGTAGTACTGCTCGGCGATGGCGGCGTGATCCATGCCCTCGGTCATCAGGTGGCGGGTCTGGATGGGACGCAGGTTCAGACCCATGGCAAGGCGCACCCGCTCGCTGGCGATGGCACGCTCCAGAAAAACGGATTCCCGGTGCAGGGGCTGGTCGCCGGGGACAATGATGTAGGGCAGCTCCTCGGCAGCACCGTAACCCTCGCCGGAGTAGGCCATACGGGCCACTTCGGTGAAGACTTTTTTACGAATATCGGTGATCAGAGAAGGGATTCCTCTCATGGAATGTATACCTCCGGAACATATTTTTCTCATTCTATCATAATTTCCGGCGGGAATCCAGCCTTTTTCGCGAAATGTATCAGGAAAATATGGAATACGGTGGAATTGTCAGCCGGCACTGCCGGTAAGCAATCATTTACCTGCCTGAGCAGTAAAAAAGCACCCCGGAACGGATGTTCCGGGGTGCGATGGTTCATTAGTCAGCGACGTAGGGCAGCAGAGCGATCTGACGGGCGCGCTTGATAGCGGTGGTCAGGTCACGCTGGTGAGCGGCGCAGGTACCGGTGGTACGGCGGGGCAGGATCTTGCCGCGCTCGGACAGGTAACGGCGGAGCTTCGCGGTGTCCTTGTAGTCGATGGCGGTCACCTTATCCACGCAAAATGCGCAAACCTTCTTGCGCTTGCGGGGACGCATACGCTGTTCGTTAGCCATGGGGTTCTCCTCCTTGTAAGATTGTAGAAAAGTTCAGATGATCAGAAAGGAAGCTGTGCGTCGTCATCGTCCAGCATCGCGAAGTCGGATGCGGGATTGGCGGCGGGGGCAGCGTAGCTGCCGTAGCTGGGAGCGGCGGGAGCAGAGTAGGTGTTGCCACCGTAGCTGTTTCCGTTGGAATAGGAACCGCCGTCGCTATTGCGCTTGCTCTCGCCGAAATAGACGTTGTCAGCAACGACTTCGGCAGTGCGGCGCTTGTTGCCTTCCTTATCTGTCCAGCTGCGGATCTGCAGCCGGCCGGAGACCACGATCATGCTGCCCTTGGTGAAGTACTTGGAAACAAATTCTCCAGTGCTTCTCCAGGCGACGCAGTCGATGAAATCGGTCTCGCGTTCGCCGCCCTCACGGCCGCCGAAATCACGATCGACAGCAACGGTGAAGCTGGCAACGGCAATGCCGGTGCCGGTGCGGCGCAGTTCGGGATCACGGGTCAGGCGACCCATGATGGTAATGTGGTTGAGCATAGTCTTACTCCTCCACAGCGGTGGTCAGGCAGCGCATGACACCTTCGGTGATCTTCATAACGCGCTCCAGCTCAGCGGGGAACTCGGGCTTGGTCTCCATGTTCATCAGAACGTAGTAACCCTCGGGCTTGTCATTGACGAGGTAGGCCAGGCGACGCTTGCCCCACTCATCGATGTTAGTCAGAGTACCCTCCGCTTCCACCATTGCCTTGAACTTTTCCACAAGTGCGGCGATGCCCTCCTCGCCCAGAGTGGGGTCGATGATGTAGAGCACCTCGTACTTACCGGTGATCTTAGCCATGTTGTTTGCACCTCCTTTTGGACTTTTAGGCCCCCGGTCTCGCCGGGAGCAAGGATATGTCCGCATTCGCAGACCCTATCATTATAGTAATCGATTATGGGATTGTCAAGAACTTTTTTCACGTTTTTCTCCGGTTTTGGTCGGCAAAACCGCTAAAGCGGCCATGACGGAATTGGTGGAAATGCGAAAAAACACCGCCGCCGGGACAAACTGATTGAAAAACCCGTTCTGGGGGAGTATAATTACTTTGTAAGGGTATCAACTGTGGCGAACCGGCTGAAAGGGGGTACACCCATGACGATCAAGGATCTGGCTGCGCAGACCGGCTATTCCGTGGGAACCATTTCCCGCGTACTGAATAACCAGCCCAACGTCAGCGAAAAGGCTCGAAAGGCCATTCTGGAGGCGGCGGCTGCCTGCGGCTTCCAGCTTAATACCAACGCACAGCAGCTTAAGCAGCAGCGCTCTAACAATATTCTTGTATTGGTCAAAGGCTCGTCCAACCAGCTTTTCGGCGCGCTGGTGGAGGCCATTCAGCGCAGAGTGGCGGGAAGTCCCTTCCATCTGGTGGTGGACTACATGGACGAAGATCACAACGAGGTGCTGCGCGCCGTTCAGCTTTGCCGGGAGAAAAAGCCTCAGGGGCTGATCTTCCTCGGCGGTAACCGGAAAAATTTTCTGGCGGATTTCCGGCGGATCGATGTGCCCTGCGTGCTGATTACCAGCGATGCGTCCGATCTGCCGTTCCACAATCTGTGCAGCGTCTGCTGCGATGAGGATCAGGCGGTGAAGCAGACCATCGAGCAGCTGATCCGCATGGGTCATCGGCAGATCGGTATCATCGGCGGCTATCGGGAGCGCTCCGATACCTCCCGCCGGCGTTTTGAGGGCTGCCGGCAGGCGTTTATAGAGCATAACATTCCCTTTGATGCAGAGCTGGATTACGCCAGCTCCCGATTCTCCTATGCCGACAGCTATCGGGCTGCTAAAGAGCTGGCCTCCCGGGGGCGGACGTATACCGCTGTTTTTTGCATGGCGGACGTGATGGCTATGGGCGCAATGCGGGCTTTGGCAGATAGCGGTCTGCGGGTGCCGGAGGATGTATCCGTGGTGGGCTTTGACGGTCTGGCCATCGGAGAGTTTATTGTACCCCGGCTGTCCACCGTCAGCCAGAACGTGGAGCTGCTTGCCCAGCGGGGCATCGAGTTGCTGCGCGGCAACATTGAGGGGAAAAACATCTGCGTGCATGAGATCATTCCGGCGCAGATTCAATGGAAGGAAAGCGCAAAAACCATATAAGAACAGAAAAAGAACGTGCCATACAGGCACGTTCTTTTTGCATGTGGAGGGGGTGCGGCTTCCCCTGATTGCGTGGATTTTCTTGGCTAAGGACTAAATATTGTAGATTTTCTACATCCTTTTCACCAACATCTGGTGTTTCGACAGATTTTTCGTTATAAAAATGGTATTATGTAGACAAGGTCGCAGGGCTCAGGCGGATGACGGCGGCAGTTGCGTCATCACAGCCGTTGCCCCGGCCGTATTGCAGGACCTTGGATGCCATCTCTCCCGGCACCTTGTCCGTCAGATCCCACGCGCGGCGCATGGCAGCCTCTCCGTCTATGCCGTCGCTCAGCAAGATCAGCGTCTCTCCCCGACGCAGGGACAGCTTGTCCACCGTTTCCCGTGTGCCTGTGACCGACAGGCCGGGTGGTGCGGCAGCTGTCCCTATTTTTTCCGGGCCGGCAGGGGTCAGCAGGTAGGAGGGGGCGGCACCCCATTTATATAGATTGACCTTGCCGTTTTGCAGGTCGATCTCTGCCAGATCCACCGTCACAGCACCGGCTCGCTCCCGAAGGGTGCAAAGGCTGTTGAGGCTGCGCAGGGCATACTCCGCCGGAAAACCGGCGCTGAGCAGCCGGCGCAAGACTTCCGCGGCGGCGCGCCCCTCCTCCGCGGCGCCGAAGCCGGTGCCCATGCCGTCGCAAAGCAGTACATAATACCGGCATTCCGTGCCGGCAAACCACACGCACCGGTCGCCGTTGGCGCTCTCCTGACCGGCGGAGCAGACGCCCACCATAGGCTCATAGCGCTGGTGCAGCACGTCGCCCCGCTTGGGCAGCCGGTCTGCCAGATCCTGCAGATATTCCGAAAGGAAGCGGTATTGCTGGGTCAAGGCACTGCGGTATTCCCGCCGCCGATCCCGATCAGCTCGGATGGAACGGTACTGATCCTGCATCCGCCGAAGCTCCAGCAGCAGCCGTCCACGCTTGCGGCATTTGATGGGAAGATCCTCAACGGTGATCAGGGGGCGATGGAGCAGGGAGGTGGGCAGCCGTGTGGCAGCGGCGGACTCCCGGCAGCTTTCCCGGCAAGGGCAGGCGCTGCAGGCTCGATCGGCTGCTTTGTAGATCAAGGCGGGCTCGTCGATGGGATATTCGGGCGTTTCCAGCAGAAGCTGCTCCGTTTGCGCCAGAACACCGGCGGTCATCTCCAACCGCACCTGCGCGATGCCGGTTTCGCCCCGCCGGTGGGCGATGGTGGCGGGGGCAGGCAGGAAGACTCCAAGCAGGCCGCCCAGCGCCAGCGCAATGGCCGGCGTCCAATCGCCGTTGCCGTGGAGCATGGCAGTCAGCAGATACATGGCGCACGGCGCGGCGTGGGCTGTCCATTTTGGCAGACCCGGCACAAGCCGAACCAGAAAGGCAAGGCTCAGCACCGCCGCCATGGGCACATTGGTGATCTGCGACAGATCCAGCGCAAGACCGGCCAGCGCCGCGGCAGGGAAGGGGGCGGCGGCACCCAGCGCACCGGCGGCGATGTAGCCCGGATTGATGGCGGCCAGCGGTACCGTCTGGCACAATGACAGCACCCCAAGGCCGAGAGCCAGCCAATCCATGACAGGATCCCGCCGCTCCAGCACCGAGGCAAAAATCCTGGCTGCGCCAATGGCCAGAGCAATACGCAGGAAATACATGGCTATGGGCGTAGTTTCCGCCTGCAATAGCTGGAACATCAGCCCCGTGGCGGCTACGGAAAGGCCGGCCAGCGCCGGCATCAGCAGAGGCATCTGCCGGCTGATTTTTTGCCCTCCCAGCGCAAAGCAGATCACCAGCCCCGCACCGGTCCAGATGATGCCCTGAGTGCCTGCCACGCCCCAGAGCAGGTAGTAGCCCACGGTGCTGCCCAACGCCACCAGCAGTGATTGCCACAGCCCAAGACCGGCGCACAGAAAAGCCAGGCTCAGCGGCTGGGGGGAATTGCCGAGGCTGGCGGCACTGAGGACGAAGCCGCACAGCATGAAGCCGGCTCCCTTCACTACGGCTCGCAGCTTGGGGTCGGAGGTCCACCTGCGAATAAACCGCCGCCCGCGCCGGACGTAGGTTCCGATGGACATTATCATATGTACCACGCCTTTCTGAATATGTCATACCGAAATACTATCATGAAACGGCCGATTATTCTGTCGGATTGCGACTGAAGGAAAAGTTTCTTGCATGACGGGGCAAGAGGGTGTATAATGGGCGCAGTGAGAAGATAAATGATCATTTATCGTAGCAAGGAGGATGCGCATGGGTATTGAATTTGAACTGAAATTCAGCGCGGAGGCGGAGCAGCAGGCGGCCATTAAAGCGGCCTATCCGCTTGCCTACCGCACTACCGAAATGGAGACCACCTATTACGATACGGCAGACGGAAAGTTGTCGCAGCGGCGCATTACCTTGCGGCGGCGCATGGAGAACGATATCTCCGTCTGCACTGTCAAAACGCCTGTGTCCGGCTACGGACGGGGAGAGTGGGAGTGCCAATGCGGTGACATCGAGACCGGCATCCTGAAGCTGTGCGAGCTGGGCGCGCCGAGGGAGCTGCTTTTGCTGACCGCGGAGGGCGTCGTGCCGGTCTGCGGGGCAAAATTCACCCGCCTCAGCGCCGCCGTGCAGCACAACGGCGCCGTGCTGGAGCTGGCGCTGGATCGGGGTATCCTCATGGGCGGCGGCCGTCAAGAGAACTTGTGCGAGGTGGAAGTGGAGCTGAAGTCCGGTGAGCCCGACGAGGCAGTGGATTTCGGCGGCGCTTTGGCACAGCGGTTTAGCCTGAAGCCTCAGAGCACCAGTAAATTCCGCAGAGCACTGGCTCTGGCGAAGGGAGAATAATATGGCCGGATTGGATCGCTTTTTTGAAAAATACGACCGGCTGGTACTGCTGGACACGGAAACCACCGGCTTGCAGTACAGTCGGGATGAGATCATTGAATTTTCTGCGGTGGTGCTGGAAAAGCAGGGCGTCGTGCAGGAGTATGACGAGCTGATCACCCTGAGCCCCGGCGGTTTTGTGCCGCCGAAGATCCAGCAGCTTACCGGCATTTCGGACATGGATATTCGGGAGCGGGGCATTCCCAAGACCCGTCTGTGCCGGGATATCGGGGAGATGATTGCGGGAAATACCCTGCTGCTAGCCTATAATGCCCATTTTGACCTGAGTTTTCTGTACTATCTGCTGCTGCGTGACGGCGACCCCATGATCCTCAAGGGGAAGGATAAACTGGATCTGCTGACGGTGTATCGGGATCGGCACAGCTTCCCCCACCGGCTGGCCAGCGCCATCGAAACCTACGGCCTTGCCGGCAAGGTGGTCAATTCCCACCGTGCCATCGACGATGTGCTGGCTACGGTGGCGGTCATGGAGGCCATGATCGAGGAGAAGGACGACCTTTTGAATTATGTAAACCTGTTTGGCTATCTGGCGCAGTACGGCATCGATGGCAAGCCTATCGGCTCGGTTACTTATAAACCCCAGCGGTATGACCCCGCAAAGCCTTTGTATGAACTCTAAGGAGGAAAGAAAAATGATAAACCAAACCTGTTATGAACTGGGCTCCAATCGCTCCTGCATTCGGGAGCTGTTTGAATACGGTCGCGGCCGTGCTGCTGTGGTGGGCAACGAGAATGTTTTCGACTACAGCTTGGGCAATCCTTCTATTCCTGCTCCGGCTGAGGTGGAGCAGGCCATCCGGGATATCCTGACGGATACCAATTCTCTGGCTATTCATGGCTACACCTCCGCCATCGGTGACCTCGCCACCCGTCAGGCCATCGCTGACGATCTGAACGACCGCTACAACGCCGGTGTTCGCCCTGAGGATCTGTTCATCGGCTGCGGCGCCGCGCCGGAGCTGGTGAGTGTATTCCGCGCGCTGGCGGTACCCGGTGCGGAAATTCTGGCTGTAGCGCCCTATTTCCCTGAGTACAAGCCCTTTGTGGAGTGCGCCGGCGCGACCTTTAAGGTGGTGCCGCCGGATGTGCCCGGCTTCCAGATCAAGCTGGAGGCAGTGGAGCAGATGATCACGGAAAACACCGTTGCTATCATCCTCAATTCTCCCAACAATCCTGCCGGTACTGTCTACACCCGAAAGACGCTGGAGGAACTGGCGGCGCTGCTGACCGCCAAGTCCGCTCAGTACGGACATCCTATTTATATTGTGGCGGATGAGCCCTATCGGGAGCTGGTCTACGGCGGTGTGGAGGTGCCCTTCATCCCCAATATTTACCCCAACACCCTGGTGTGCTATTCCTACTCCAAGTCCTTGTCCCTGCCCGGCGAGCGAATCGGCTACGTTTATGTGCCCAAGCAGGCCACGGACGCCGGCGCGCTGTATGCGGCGGTGGCCGGTGCGGCACGGGCGGCAGGTCACGTCTGCGCGCCAAGCCTGCTGCAGAAGGTCATTGCCCGCTGCGCCAAGCTGCGTCCTGATTTGGAAAGCTATGACCGCAACCGGCGGACGCTGTACGAGGGCCTGACGGCTCTGGGCTACGAGGTGGCCAAGCCTGACGGTGCGTTCTATCTGTTCGTTAAGGCTCCCGGCGGCGACGCCAATGCTTTCTCCGAGAAGGCTAAGCAGAAGGATCTGCTGGTGGTGCCCGGTGACGGCTTCGGCTGCCCCGGCTATTTCCGGGTCTGCTACTGCGTCAGCTACGATATGATCGTCAGAAGCCTGCCGGTATTCGGCCAGCTGATCTAAGCGAAAAAAGTACCAGCCCTGCAGCTAAGCTGCGGGGCTGGTTGTGTTTTTTAGAGGTTAGCGCCGTCTGGAGGCGGAGAGGGTGCGATCCTGAGCCAGCAGCAGGTCGGACAAAATGGAGTTCGACAGCAGCATGCCCTCAGGGCTGAAGCGCCAGCGACCGTCGCTGAGGATGGTGTGCCCCCGCTGCTTGCAGGCAAGGAGGATCTCCTCCAGCGGGTCGAAGGGCAGCAGGTACTGCTTTTCGTATTCCTCACGGTTGATGCCGATGGTGGTGCGCAGGCGCATCATCAGATATTCGCCGGCACGTTCTCTGGGAGGGATCTCCTGCAGATCCGCAATGACCTGCCCGCCACCCAGAATTCCGTTGATATAGGTCTGCAGATCCCGAACCATGACGAACCGCTTGCCGGCAAAATCGGAGCTGGCATCGGGGCCGAAGCCGATGTATTCGCCGCCGGTCCAGTATTTCAGATTGTGCTGGGAGGCCATATCCTTCTTGGCGAAATTGGAGATCTCGTAATGCCGGTAGCCACGGGATTTCAGAATCTCCACCGCTGCCAGATACATATCCGCCTGAGTGTCATCGTCAGGCAGACCGCAGGTATCCTTCTGGGCGTACAAGGGGGTATCCCGCTCCACCTTCAGGCCGTAGCAGCTGATGTGGTCGGGCTTCAGCTGGAGTACGTTGGTCAGGGTGTCCTGCCAGCCCTCCAGAGTCTGACCCGGCAGGCCGTACATCAGATCCAGAGAGATGTTTTTATAGCCGGCCTTGCGGATTTTGCGGACAGCCTCCACCGCGTCGTCATAGGTGTGGGGGCGGCCAAGCCGCTGGAGCATATCGTCATTGTCGCTCTGAACGCCAAGGCTCACCCGGTTGAAGCCCTCGCTCCGGAGCCGGCGCAGGAGCCGGGGTGTAACGGAGTCGGGGTTGGCTTCGAAGGTGATCTCGGCGCGGGTGCTGACATGGAAACTCTGGCGTACAGCGGTGAGAATCGCTGCCAAAGCGTCGGGGGGCAGGATGCTGGGCGTTCCACCGCCGAAATACACGGTGTCCACCCGATAGCCGGGGGCGAGGGGGCCGGTCTCCTTGATGTGGGCGCAGACGGCCTTGACATAGTCGTCCATCAGCTCGTTCTCCCGGCAGGGCAGGGAATAAAAGTCGCAATATTGACATTTGCTGCGGCAGAAGGGGACGTGGATATAGATGCCCAGTGGCGTTTTTTCACTGCGGGGGAGAATAGGCATGGTATTACCTCCGGGGGTGATAGGGGCTTACACGGAAGCCCGGGGACAATCGGGATCCACCTGAACGGCTTTCCAGGTGTGGGTTTCTTTGGAAACCAGTTCGCCATCGGCATTCCGCACCTGATGGGTCAGCAGATTGCCGTGCTCGTCATAGGTCATGACCGCGGTCTGAATCAGCTTGCCGTCGGGGTCGGTGGTGGTGATGGTCTGGGTGGTGCCGCTCCAGCTGTGGGCGCTCAGAGAGAGAAAAGTGCCGTCGGGCTGGTAGGCGGTCATGGCTTGTACACGGCCATTCTCATCGCTGACGTAGATGCAGTAGCTGCTCAAGGTGTCGGCGGTGTAGCTGTCCTGACGGAGCAGGTGGCCGTGGGAATCGTAGATCATTTGAACCCGCTGGGTCATGTTCTGAGCGGCCATTTGAGTGGTCGCCGAGGTGCGCAGGCCGTTCTCCCAGGTGTACCGGGTGGACGAGACCAGCACGCCGCCGATGTACATGGACATGCCGAGATTGTGGCCGTCCTTATCATAGGTGTATTCCATGACAGAGCCATCGGAGATCCAGCGGATGTAATTGCCGTTTTCGTCGCATTCCACGCTGTGGCGTTTGGTTTCTACATCGTTGGTGTAGACCACGACCTCCTGAACCTGATCGTTCTGGTCGAACAGATACTCTGTTCGGCTGACGGAGGAACCGAACTCCTGGGTGATGGAGCTGTGGACATATACGGTTTTATAGGGCGGCTCCGTGGGAGCCGTGGTATCGTCACTGCCGCTTCTGAAGCAGCCGGTCAGCCACAGCATCAGCGCCAGCGCGCAGAGCAGGGAGATTTTTTTCTTCATGGGGGCGTCCTTTCCGGATCAATGGGTCTTCTGGCGGGCGGCTTCCGTGCCGCGGCACACAGTATGAACCTCTTTTGCCGCAGCCAGCGCGGCGAAGAAACGTTCCCGGCGGCGGCGATGACCCATGCCATGGAAGTCGGCGTGGAAGGTGACCCGATAGCCGGTGGCGGTTTTTTCAGCCAGTGTGTGCTGCAGCTCACCGTGGTAGGCCTGAGCCTGATCGTTGATCAGAGAAAGCGCGGCGGTGATATCCTCGCACTCCAGAGCGTATTCCTCAAGGGCGTGGGCACGGCCGGGCAGGTGATGCTGCACAAGCTCCAGAATGGTCAGGGTGATGAAGGCGAAAATCAGGCCGGCAGCGGCGACGGCATAGTAGCCGTAGCCCGCGGCAATGCCGAGGCAGGCCACCGTCCACACGCTGGCGGCGGTGGTCAGACCCTTGACCGTAGCGCCTTCGCGCATAATGGTGCCGGCGCCCAGAAAGCCCACGCCGGTGATGACCTGAGCGCTGAGTCGGGCGGGGTCGGGGGTAGCGCCCAGAAGATTGTATTCGTTGAACAGAACCTGACCGGTAATGGCTACCACGCAGGCACCCAGCGCCACCAGAATGTGGGTACGCATACCGGCAGGGCGATTGGTGTACTCCCGCTCGGTGCCGATGATCAGACCCACCAGCATGGCGCACAGAAGCCGCAGGCAGATCTCCCAGAACCCGGGCTCCATGTTGAAGCTATGTAAGATGTCAGATAACATACGCGGCTCCTTTCTGTTGATAGGTAGTGGGGGAGAGGATCAATCCTCGTCCAGCTTCAGCACGGCCATGAAGGCCTCGCTGGGTACGGACACGGTACCGAAGGTGCGCATCCGCTTTTTGCCTTCCTTTTGCTTCTCCAGCAGCTTCTTCTTACGGGTGATATCGCCGCCGTAGCACTTGGCCAGCACGTCCTTGCGCAGAGCCTTAATGGTCTCACGGGCGATGATCTTGCCGCCGATGGCGGCCTGCACGGGAATCTCGAACTGGGCACGGGGAATATTATCCTTCAGCTTTTCGCAGATCTTCCGGGCACGGGGGTAGGCATTCTCCGCAAAGAGGATGAAGCTCAATGCGTCCACAATGTCGCCGTTGAGCAGGATGTCCAGCTTAACCAGCTTGCTGGGGCGGTAGCCGATGAACTCATAGTCCAGACTGCCGTAGCCACGGGTGCGGGATTTTAAAGCATCAAAGAAATCGTAAATGATCTCATTCAGGGGCATATCGTAATGCAGCTCCACCCGGGTGGCATCCAGATAGACCATATCCTTAAATTCGCCCCGGCGCTGCTGAGCCAGATCCATCATGTTGCCCACGTATTCCTGAGGGCCAATGAGGCTCAGTTTTACGTAGGGCTCCTCTGCCAGCTCGATCTCCATGGGATCGGGGTAGTCCAAGGGGTTATCCACCATCAGCGTTTCACCGGAGGTCTTGGTGACCCGATAGACGACGTTGGGGGCGGTGGTGATCAGATCTAGATTGTATTCCCGCTCCAGCCGCTCCTGAATGATCTCCATGTGCAGCAGGCCAAGGAAGCCGCAGCGGAAGCCGAAGCCTAGAGCGATGGAGCTTTCCAGTTCGTAAACAAAGGATGCGTCATTGAGCTTCAGCTTTTCCAGTGCCTCACGCAGATCCTGATATTTTGCGCCGTCGGCGGGGTAAACGCCGGAGAAGACCATGGGCTGCACGGGGCGGTAGCCGGGTAGAGGCTCCGGCGCACCGGCTTCCACGGTGGTAATGGTGTCGCCAACCTGAGTATCGGCGACATTTTTGATGGAGGCGGTGATGTAGCCCACTTCGCCGGCGCCCAGAGCGTCCTTGGGAACCAGACCCAGAGGGCTCATGGTGCCGACCTCGACTACCTTATAGGTAGCGCCGGTGGCCATCATGCGGATGTCCTGACCGGCACGGACGGTGCCTTGCTTGATTCGGGTGTAGACGATGACGCCCCGATAGCTGTCGTAAACGCTGTCGAAGATCAGCGCCTGCAACGGAGCGGAGCGGTTGCCGGTGGGAGCCGGCACATCCCGAACGATCATCTCCAGCACGGAGTGAATGTTGATGCCGTTTTTTGCGGAAATTTCGGGGGAGTCCTCGGCAGGAATGCCGATGATATCCTCTACCTCGGCTTTGACCTCGGCGGGACGGGCGGAGGGCAGATCGATTTTATTGATGACGGGCAGGACTTCCAGACCGGCATCGATGGCCAAATAGGTATTGGCAAGGGTCTGAGCTTCCACACCCTGAGAGGCATCCACCACCAGCACGGCACCTTCGCAGGCGGCCAAAGAGCGGCTGACTTCGTAGTTGAAGTCCACGTGGCCGGGGGTATCGATGAGGTTTAAGGAATAGGTTTCGCCGTCATCGGCGGTGTAGGTTAGGGTGGCGGCGGTGGCCTTGATGGTGATACCGCGCTCCTTTTCCAGCTCCATGGAATCGAGCATCTGCTGCTCCATCTGCCGCTGCTCTACGGCGTTGCACTCCTCCAGCAGGCGGTCAGCCAGGGTGGACTTGCCGTGGTCAATGTGGGCGATGATGGAGAAATTGCGAATTTTGGAAAGATCAGTCATAAGTTTACTCCTCGGGATGACAAAGGTAAGGGCATACTCATACCATTTTCTCAATTATAACGAATAATTTGGGAAATGTAAACTGTATGTTTTCAAGAATTTTGGGGAAACTGACATCGTATGCCGACAAAATACGCTTAAAGACGCAAAAATTTAAAAGAAATTCATAAAAAACCCCTTGTCAAAACATGAAAATAGGGATATAGTCTAACAGCAACAGAAAATTGAGATAAAGAGGGGATGCGTTATGAGTACTGCGAAGAAGAACTCCAAGCCCACTATGGAAGACCTTGCTGCGATCATTCAGAGCCTGATCGCACAGGGCCGGAAGGACGGTATGATCCGCGCTTCTGACCTGAATGTCCATCTGGAGAAGATGGATCTGTCTCCGGAGAAGATCGAGGAGATCTACGACCGTTTCGAGGCCATGAATATTCAAATCGTGTCCGCGGATCTGGATCTGGATCTGGGAGATGATCTGGATCTGGTGGACGGCATGGATGGCGAGATCGATCTGGCCGGCGTGGAGGACGAGGATCTGGTGGATCCCGTAGATCTGGCCGCTGAGTACAATCTGGACGATCCGGTGCGTATGTACCTGAAGGAGATCGGTCAGGTCAAGCTGCTCAGCGCGGAAGAGGAAGTGGAGCTGGCCAAGCGGGTTTCCGAGGGCGATCAGGCGGCGAAGAATAAGCTGACCGAAGCCAACCTGCGTCTGGTGGTTTCCATCGCTAAGAAATACTCCGGCCGCGGCCTGCACATTCTGGATCTGATTCAGGAAGGTAATACGGGTCTGATTCGCGCCGTGGACAAGTTTGACTGGACAAAGGGAAATAAGTTCTCTACATATGCCACCTGGTGGATCCGGCAGGCCATTACCCGTGCCATCGCCGATCAGGCACGAACCATTCGTGTGCCGGTGCATATGGTTGAGGTCATCAATAAGGCCACCCGCTGCAACCGCAAGCTGGTGCAGGAGCTGGGTCGTGAGCCCACTGTGGAGGAGATCGCCGCCGAGCTGGGTCTGCCCGTTGAGAAGATCATCGAGGCTAATCGCACTGCTGCCGATACGCTGTCTCTGGATACCCCCGTGGGTGATGAAGAGGATACCTCCATCGGCTCCTTTGTGGAGGATGAGCGTACTCCCGGCCCTGCCGACGCTACCTCCAACGCTCTGCTTGCCGAGGCTCTGAAGGAGATTCTGGACACCCTGACCGAGCGGGAAGCGGATGTGCTGCGGATGCGTTTCGGTATGTACGACGGCCGTACCCATACTCTGGAAGAGGTGGGTCAGATCTTCGGCGTGACCCGTGAGCGGATCCGCCAGATCGAGAATAAGGCCATCCGCAAGCTGCGCCACCCCAGCCGCGCCAAGAAAATCAAGGATTTCTACTGCTGATACAAACGTGGAGGGATTATATGTCTTCGTGGAGAAAAAAGCTTCTTATTTTGATCGTAGTTGCTCTGGTGGTTTGCATCATTGTGTTCTGGGGAACTATGGCCGGAGGGTGCTGCCTGCTCGCTCTGGTTTTGGGCTTCCAGGTTTTCCTGTTTAACAATTATGCCAGCAGTGACCTTGCAAAGACCTTCGAAGAATGTGGATTGAACGTCAAAGGATGGCGAAATTAACCGAAGCGCTCCGGCATTTGCCGGAGCGCCTTTTTTATCAAGAGAACCTGTAAATGATTGTTTAGCGGGCATGGCCCGCGGCAAATGCGTTACGAACAACGGAGCAATTCTGAACACCGCTGGGGGTCACTCGGTAACCAAAAGCTCGGTTTTCGGAAATAGAACGATACCGAGCGGTACCCAATGGCGTAACGAATATTGACAAACCGAACACGAATTGTCAGCCGGCACTGCCGGCAAACAATCATTTACCATCCTGGGTATGGGCAATTCTTGGCAGTTGCTTTTTAGGCCGAATGGGTGTACAATGGTTAGAAATACAGTAAAATTTACCCCAAAGGAGAAAATTATGAAAAAGACACTCATTGCGGTGTTGGTGCCGGTTTGTGTTCTGCTGGCTGCTCTGGCCGGCTGCAGCACCCAGAAGACCGACCCCAACGATCCCAAGCAGATCAAGGAGCTGGCCATGGTGGTGGATGCGGATACCATCTCTCAGCTGGATCAGTATCCCAACCTGAAGAAGGTGGATCTAACCGGCAGCACCTGCTATCAGGAGCTGATGAACTACGCCGCGGCGCACCCCGATATGGAGGTCATCTATGCCGTGTCCGTGGGCGAAGCTCAGATCAGCAGCACCCGTGCCGACATTTCCCTGACCGACGGCAGCTACGATTTCGACAAGCTGCTGGCGAATCTGAAGTATCTGCCCAATGCCAAGTCCCTGAGCCTGCCGGCTACCCGGCTCAACGCGGTTCAGGTGGAGCTGCTGCGCAGCGCCTACCCCGATCTGGATATCAGCTGCACCATCCGTCTCAACGGTGTGGAGCTGGGCGCTGACACCGAGGAACTGAATCTCAGCGCGCTGACTCCCGATCAGGTGGATGCCTATGCCGAAAAGCTGAGCCTGTTGCCCAATCTGAAGAAGGTGGTGCTGGTGAATGCCGAGGGCGAGTGCAATCTGGCGCTGTCCGATGTGAGAAAGCTGACCACTGCGGCTCCCAACGCAATCTTCGATTTTTCCTTTGAGCTGTTCGGCCAGACCATTTCCGCCGATGCTGAGCGGGTGGAATTTGTGGATGTGAAGATCGGTAACGAGGGCGAGCAGGAGATCCGTGACGCACTGGATGTGCTGACGGCCTGCACCTATTTCAAGCTGGACAACTGCGGTCTGGACAATGAGGTTCTGGCCGGCATCCGTGACGATTATCCCAACACCAAGATCGTCTGGCGTGTGTTCCAGACCAACAAGAACCGCAGCTGGCTGACGGATACCGAAGTCCTGCGGGCGGTTTACGGCATCGACGATACCAACAGCGGCCCTCTGAAGTACCTGACCGAGGTCAAGTATATGGATCTGGGTCACAATACCAACATGATCGACCTGAGCTTCTGCGCCTATATGCCCGATCTGGAGATCGCCATCCTCTCCGGCAGCCCCATTAAGGATCTGTCTCCTCTGGCTAACTGCAAGAAGCTGGAGTTCCTGGAGATCGCATGGTGCGGCCACCTCACCGATGTGTCCCCGCTGGCCGCCTGCGAGAGCCTGAAGTATCTGAACATCGGCCACACCAGCATCAAGAATGTGGAAACCCTAGCGAACCTGAAGCTGGAGATGCTGAGTTTTGTCAACTCCGGCAACAAGGTCGGTATGACCGAGGCGGATTGGAAGGAAATCCAGAACCTGATGCCTGATTGCTGGATCACCTACGCCCCCCTGAAGGACAGCAACGCCAATCCCTACGGCGTGGGCTGGCGCTACAGCCAATCTCCTCTGATCGCCAAGAACTTCACCGAGTGCTACAAGAAGGTTCGGGAGGTCTTTGATTATGATCAGGTAGACCAGAACATTGCCAATGGTGGTAGCACAACTACCACCACTCCCAATACGCCCACCGGCGACGCCGCAGTGACCACCATTACCAAGGTGGTTACTGCGGAAACCATTTCCGAGCTGGAAAAGTACACCAATCTGAAGGAAGCTAACCTGACCGGCAGCACCTGCTATGAGGCCATTGCCCAGTATATGAAGGCGCATCCCAATGTGAAGGTGGCTTACACCGTTTCTCTGGGCGGCAGCACCACGGTGAAGAACACCACCGAGAGCCTGTCCGTCAGCCACGGCAGCTATGATTATGATACCCTGACTCAGAACCTGAAGTACGTTACCGCGCTGAAGAACCTGACCTTTCCTTCTACCAGCCTAACGGCCGATCAGATCGGCAGCCTGAAAAGCGCCTATCCCGCTGTCAGCGTGAAGTACACCATGGCCACCCAGGGTACCGAGATCAACACCAGCATCAACGCCGTTGATCTGTCCGCCGTGACGGCGGATCAGGTGGATGCCACCATCGCGCAGCTCAATGCTCATCCCAATGTGGTGTGGGTGGAGCTGATGAAGTCCAGCGGCGGCAGCAATCTGTCGATTTCCGACGTGAAGAAGCTGCAGACTTCCTGCCCCAACGTGATCTTCCACTACAGCTTTACCTTGTTCGGCAAGACCGTGTCCACCACCGATGAGAAGATCGAGTATGTGAACAAGTCCATCGGCAACAGCGGTGAAGCCAAGATCCGGGAGGCTCTGGACATCCTCTCCGGATGTACTTATTTCAAGCTGGACAACTGCGGTCTGGATTATGAGATCCTCGACAATATCAATAAGGATTATCCCAAGACTAAGGTAGTCTGGCGCATTTATCAGCCCAATAAGCCCTCCCGCAGCTGGCTGACGGATACGGAGGTTCTGCGGGCGGTTTACCACGTGAACGACTCCAACAGCCATCTGTTCAAGTATCTGACCGAGGTCAAGTACATGGATCTGGGTCACAACACCTCCATGGTGGATCTGAGCTTCTGCGCTTATATGCCCAATCTGGAGATCGCCATTCTGTCCGGCAGCCCCATCAAGGATCTGACTCCTCTGGCTAACTGCAAGAAGCTGGAGTTCTTGGAGATCGCATGGTGCGGCAATGTGAAGAACGTTGCGCCGCTGGCCGGCTGCGACAGCCTGAAGTACCTGAATGTCAGCCATACTGTGGTTAAGGATTTCTCCGCGCTGAAGCACCTGAAGCTGGAAATGTTGTGTTATGTCAACTCCGGCAATCGTGTTGGCATGACTGCGGATTCCTGGGCTGAGGTTCAGGCTATGTTCCCCAGCTGCTGGATCACCTACAATCCTCTGTACGATAACAATGCCACTCCCTACGGTATCGGCTGGCGGTATAAGACTTCCGGCGGCTACACTACCATCTACCGCAAGGTTCGTGACGTGTTCGGCTACGACGAGATCGATAAGGTTCTGCAGGGTCAGAACTAAAAATGCTGAGAGCCTCCCTTGGAAACAAGGGAGGTTTTTTCACGGATTTTAATGGCATCCGCGTACAATGGGCAAGTGTCTTTGGGTGAAACATTCTTTAGATGGCTGTTTTGGGAAAAGTGTAAAAATGAGAAAAATCTGCATAAAAAGGCGAAAAATATTTGCTTTTTCCGGGGGAACGTGGTATACTATCTTCGCTAAAATGGAAATCATCCAAATGTGCAAAATTTTGAGCGAAAAATACACGCTCTGGAAAGAAATGAAAGGGGTATATACGTATGTCTCACAAGTATGTTTACCTGTTTACCGAAGGCAACGGCTCCATGCGTGAGCTGCTGGGCGGTAAGGGTGCCAACCTGGCTGAAATGACCAACATCGGTCTGCCTGTCCCTCAGGGTTTCACCATCTCCACCGAAGCCTGCACTCAGTACTACGAAGACGGCCGCCAGATCAATGCCGATATCCAGGCTGAGATCATGGAGTACGTCGACAAGCTGGAAGCCATCACCGGCAAGAAGTTCGGTGACAAGGAGAATCCTCTGCTGGTCTCCGTCCGTTCCGGCGCCCGTGCCTCCATGCCCGGCATGATGGATACCATCCTGAACCTGGGTCTGAACGAGGACGTTGTTGAAGTTATGGCTGCCAAGTCCGGCAACCCCCGCTGGGCTTACGACTGCTACCGCCGCTTCATCCAGATGTACTCCGACGTCGTTATGGAGGTCGGCAAGAAGTACTTCGAGGCCCTCATCGACGAGATGAAGGAGAAGAAGGGTGTCACTCAGGACGTTGATCTGACCGCTGACGATCTGAAGGAGCTGGCTAACCAGTTCAAGGCTGAGTACAAGAGCAAGATCGGTGCCGATTTCCCCACCGATCCCAAGGAGCAGCTGATGGGCGCTGTTCAGGCTGTTTTCCGCAGCTGGGACAATCCCCGTGCTAACATCTACCGCCGCGAGAACGACATCCCCTACTCCTGGGGTACCGCTGTCAACGTTCAGTCCATGGCCTTCGGCAACATGGGCGACGATTGCGGCACCGGCGTTGCCTTTACCCGTGACCCCGCCACCGGTAAGCGTGGCCTGATGGGCGAGTTCCTGACCAATGCTCAGGGCGAAGACGTCGTCGCCGGCGTCCGTACTCCCATGCCCATCTCCGAGATGGCTGAGAAGTTCCCCGAGGCTTTTGCTCAGTTCCAGAAGGTCTGCTCCATTCTGGAGGATCACTACCGTGATATGCAGGACATGGAGTTCACCGTTGAGAACGGCAAGCTGTACATGCTGCAGACCCGTAACGGCAAGCGTACCGCTCCTGCCGCTCTGAAGATCGCTTGCGATCTGGTGGACGAGGGCATGATCGACGAGAAGAAGGCCGTTTCCATGATCGATCCCCGTAACCTGGACACCCTGCTGCATCCCCAGTTCGACTCCAAGGCTCTGAAGGCCGCTACTCCCATCGGCAAGGCTCTGCCTGCTTCCCCCGGCGCCGCTTGCGGCAAGATCGTCTTCACTGCTGAGGACGCCAAGACCTGGGCTGAGCGTGGCGAGAAGGTCGTTCTGGTTCGTCTGGAGACTTCCCCCGAGGATATCGAGGGCATGATGGCCGCTCAGGGCATCCTGACCGTCCGTGGCGGCATGACCTCTCACGCCGCTGTCGTTGCTCGTGGCATGGGCACCTGCTGTGTTTCCGGCTGCACCGAGATCAAGATGGACGAGGAGAACAAGAAGTTCGTTCTGGCCGGCAAGACCTTCGTCGAGGGCGATTATCTGTCCCTGGACGGCTCTACCGGTAACATCTATGACGGCCTCATCGAGACCAAGGACGCCGAGATCGCCGGCGAGTTCGGTCGCATCATGGGCTGGGCTGACCAGTACCGCCGCCTGAAGGTCCGCACCAATGCCGACTCTCCCCGTGACGCCATCAAGGCCCGTCAGCTGGGCGCTGAGGGCATCGGCCTGTGCCGTACCGAGCATATGTTCTTCGAGGAAGGCCGTATCGGCGCTTTCCGTGAGATGATCTGCTCCGACACCGTTGAGGAGCGCGAGGCCGCTCTGGCTAAGATCATGCCTATGCAGCAGGCTGACTTCGAGGGCCTGTACGAGGCCATGGAGGGCATGCCCGTTTGCATCCGTTTCCTGGATCCCCCCCTGCATGAGTTCGTGCCCACCACCGAGGAGGACATCGCCGCTCTGGCTGCCACTCAGGGCAAGACCGTTCAGCAGATCAAGGACATCATCGCTTCTCTGCATGAGTTCAACCCCATGATGGGTCACCGTGGCTGCCGTCTGAGCGTCACCTATCCCGAGATCGCCGCTATGCAGACCAAGGCCGTTATCCGCGCCGCCATCGCTGTTGCCAAGCGTCATCCCGAGTGGAACAATGTTCCCGAGATCATGATCCCCCTGGTTGGCGACGTGAAGGAGCTGAAGTACGTTAAGGATGTCGTGGTCAAGACCGCTGACGCTGAGATCGCCGCTGCCGGCATCGAGCTGAAGTACGAAGTCGGCACCATGATCGAGATCCCCCGTGCCTGCCTGACCGCTGACGAGGTTGCCAAGGAGGCTGAGTTCTTCTGCTTCGGCACCAATGACCTGACTCAGATGACCTTCGGCTTTAGCCGTGACGACGCCGGTAAGTTCCTGAATGCTTACTACGAGAGCAAGATCTACGAGAACGATCCCTTCGCTAAGCTGGACCAGAACGGTGTCGGCATGCTGATGGAGATGGCCGTGTCCAAGGGCAAGGCTTCCGGCAAGCAGCTGCACTACGGCATCTGCGGCGAGCACGGCGGCGACCCTGTCTCCGTTGAGTTCTGCCACAAGATCGGCCTGGACTACGTGTCCTGCTCTCCCTTCCGTGTGCCCATCGCCCGTCTGGCCGCCGCTCAGGCTGCTATTAAGGGCTAATCTAAGAAATTAGATCGACAGATCGAAATGATCCCTCTGCTGATAAATCGGCAGAGGGATCATATTTTTGGGCGAGTTTGACACCATTCATCATGAACGCAGAATGATGCGAAAGTCGAACCGGGGCTTGACAAGGTATTGAATGTCAATTTATAATAAATATACGGCTTAAGCCGTGATAAAAAAGCTGGAGGTATGGCAAATGGCAAATATTTATAATAGTGCATACGGCTACACCTGCATTGGCAGAATTGAAAACGATGGCAAGGTCTATGACAGCGCCTACGGTTACAACTGTGTCGGCAGAGTTGAAAATGACGGCAGAGTTTACAACAGCGCCTACGGCTACAACTGTGTCGGTAGAGTCGAGAGTGACGGCAGAGTTTATGACAGCGCCTACGGCTACAATTGCGTCGGAAGAGTCGAAAGTGACGGCAAGATCTACAACAGCGCCTACGGCTATAGCTGCATTGGTCGAGTCGAAGGTGCTCCCACGAAGATAGGTGGAGCAGCCTGTATTCTTTTATTAAGATAATGCTTACAACATAAGCTTGCCATCAAGGACAAATTGCTTAACCGAATACAAAATCCGCCCGAAACAATTCGGGCGGATTGTATGCTTTCTTGCGGTTTGCTGGCAGATGCGCTATAATGAAAGCACATCAATTTTCAGCTAGAAGCGCAGGACGCGCGAAGAGTCGATAGGAATGCCGGCGGAAGAAATATTTGTGGGGGTACGACAATGTGATACGGTGTTCACGGCTTTGCCGGGGACAAGGAAAGCTCTATGCTGGAGAAGCTGGCGCTTGCTTGCGACAATGGCGTGGCGCTCCTTTGTTTCTATTTTCCGGCGCATGGCGCAAGTCCTGTGGCTGAGGATAAGCTCACGGTGGAAAACTGCAAGGAGGATCTTCTGGCGGTGGCGCAGTATGTCAGGGAGCGGTATCCCGATGCCGAAAAAAGCATTTTTGCCACAAGTTTTGTGCGGCTCCGAGAGGCCGATCCGGCTGCCCTATGGTTTTTATGAGGAACTGCAGGGCGAAGAAAACCTGCTGGAAAAACAGTTTGCACGACCGTTGCTGATCGTGCATGGCGATCGGGATGATATCGTGCCCCCTTCGGTCATTGAAGGCTTTGCTGCCGGACATGGCGATGTTTATCTGCACATCATAGACGGAGCAGATCATCGCTTCAAAAATCCGGGGGAGCTGGATCGGGTGGTGGAAGTGACTCGGCGGTTTCTTAAGATCTGATAAAAAACGCATCCAAACCAAAGGGTTTGGATGCGTTTTGTTAATGGAAGTTGCGGTTAGAAGGATTGAAGTGTTGCCTCGGCACGAGCGGTGCCGACATCGGAAAGGACAAAAGCACCGTTGCTGCCGGTGACGATGCCACCCTGATCCTGAGCATACCGAATGCCCAGAGCCAGAACCGACAAGACATTTCCGCCCAGACGGGTATATCCCAGCTTTTTGGCGGTCTCCCGCAGCAGATCTTCCTGCGCCATGCTGACCTGCTCGTAAAGGACTGTGTAGATGGCATTTGCCACCTCCTGCACGGGCACGTCCCGAACATCCCGGTGGTTGCCATCATTGCCGTTGATACGCAAGAGCGGATAGGTGTTGGGATCCTGCTTTTTGCCCCAGTAGAAGACGATCTCCTCCTGCACGGTGGTTTTCAGGTTCAGCTTATTCAATATGGCCGTCACATGACTCTGAATCCGGCTGCCGGCACGGGTGATGCCATAGCTCTGTACGACCCGTTTGGTCAGAAGAGGCAGGCCGATGGGAGCCTCGGACTGAATCACCTGCTCCAGCTTGCTTTTGATGCCACGCTGGTGTGCCGGGGCGGTAAATTCCTCTGCGGACAGCGATTGGACCGGGAGAACCGCGGCCTGATAAGCCGGTGCGGTTTTCGGCGCTGCCGGTGTGGGCGTAATGGCAGGCCGTTCGCTCAGGGGCTTAGCCGGAGGCTCCGGCTTCGGCGGCTCGCTCTGCGGTTGGTCAGCGCCGCTTTGGATGTCCTTCAGTTTTTTGAAAATGCGCTTAAGCTCCTTTTCGCTGTTATCCCACCAGTCCATGCTCCAGACACGCAGGATATTCCAGCCTAGACCGTTCAGCACGCTGATCTGCGCGATCTCCCGGTCGCGAGTGGTCTTGGCCGCACCGTAACCGGCACCGTCGAGCATAATGCCAAGAATGTACTGATCCGGCTTGGCAGGATCGATAATGCCGATGTCAATGCGGTACTCCGAGCGACCTACCGACAGGTCGGTTTCATAACCCTTTTCCTCCAGCGCTTTGCAGATGGCGCTGGCAATGCCGTCGCAGCTGGTCTGCTGCTGAACCGAGGTTTCTTCCAGCGCCATGGGCTTGCCCTGGGCGTATTCCAGGAAACTGCGCAAGGCGGCAACGCCCTCGGCCTTGGTGCGGTTCAGATCCAGCTGATCGGCACGCAGGGTGGAGAAGACCATCATCTCGCACCGGGCACGGGATACAGCAACGTTCAATCGCCGCCAGCCACCATCCCGGTTCAGGGGGCCAAAGTTCATATAGAGCTTGCCGTTCTCGTCAGGACCAAAGCCGATGGAGAACAGAATGACATCCCGCTCATCACCCTGAACATTTTCAAGATTTTTGATGAACAGCGGCTCGTCTGCGCCGAAGGCCCACTTTTCCAGCTCCGGATTCTGGGCGCAGGCCTGCGTGAGCAGGTCGTCGATCAGGTGTTGCTGGGAAATGTTGAAGGTGACGATACCGATGCTTTGCCGGGATAGCTGGGGATCTGCATATCTGCGCTTGATCTCTTCGATGACAGCCTGGGCTTCGGCCTTGTTCGTGCGAGTTTTGCCACGGTCAAACACGCCGTCTACCTGCACCAGCTGCACCTTGGATTCCCGATCGTTAACAGAGGGGAAGGTGAACAGCTTGTTTTCATAGAACTGGCTGTTGCTGAAGGCGATGAGGCTCTCGTGGCGGCTGCGGTAATGCCACAGCAGGTGGGACTGAGGCATATTCAGCGCCAGACAATCGTCCAGAATGCTCTCCAGATCCTCCAGATCCAGATTGTCCTCGTCTACGGAATTGGTTGCGAAGAAGGAGGTGGGGGGCATCTGCTTGGGATCGCCGACGATGATGGCATCCTTGCCTCTGGCCAGCACACCAACCGCCTTGCAGGTGGGCAGCTGAGAGGCTTCGTCAAACACGACGATATCGAAGGGCTCTCGCTTGGGATCCAGGAACTGCGCCGCGGAAATGGGGCTCATGAGCATACACGGACACAGTCGGGGAAGCAGATTGGGAATCTGGTCAAACAGCTTGCGGATGCTGGTGCCCCTGCCGCCACTCTTGATGCAACGCTGCAGAATGCCCAGCTCGGAGCTGTTGGCAGCTTCGGTGGTGAAGTTGGGAACCTTACTGGCCAGCCGGCAGTAGATCTCCTGCTGGGAGAGCAGCGTCCACTCCTGATCCATGCGCTTGAACTGTTCGATCTTCTTGTTGAACACAGCGCCGGAGAAGCGGTTCAGGGTGCTGCTTTCATCGATGGCATTACAGATCAGCCCATGAAGCAAGGCTTTCTTGTAAGCGGGGAAAATGTCGTCGTGAGCTGCGCCGGCTCGGTAGCTGTCGACCACGTTGGCAAGGCCAAGACGTTTGGCCTCCTCGGCGGCGGCTACGAAGGCAATCCATTCCTTCAAGCCGTCGGCATGGGACAGAACCGTGCGGCACAAGGCAAGCTGGCCGTCCAGCCAGTTTTCCTCGGTCTGCGCTGCGATATTCAGCAGAGTGTCGAAGGTGGTTTTGGCCTGACAGAAGGCTGCAAACTCACCGGAAAGGTATTGGACGGTTTCCTGAAGCTCCGGCTTGCCGCAATGCCCATGCATGACAGAGTAGTCACCGAACAGCTGGAACAGTGCCTGAGCGGCGGTTTGGGCTGTGGAGGCCAGCTGACCGATCCTTTGCCAATCCGTAGCCTTGCCGCAATAGAGGGCTCCCAGATCCTGACCGTATTTTTGGAGCAGCTGGGCAGCGGACTTGCTCTGGTACTGATAATCCCGCAGGGCGGTGATGTGACCCTGGACAGCCGTCTTATCCACCGGAGCTTTGGCGTAGGCACGCAGGATCTTGGTGAGCTTATTCATGCCAAACAGCTTGGGCAGGAACCATTTTGCGGCTGTTTGGGTATATTCGCCGAACAGCTGAGCGCCGTCCAAATTCAGGAAGCTGGGGTCAAAGGTCTGAAGCAGCTGCTGCTCCAGTGCATTTGCGGCGGTGGAGTGCTGCGCCAGCTGGGCAACCTCGTCAAAATACAGCTGGGGGAAGGTGGTCTGCGTCCATGGGGCGGGCATATCGTACCAGCAGCCCATGTAGGAGGCAACACTGCTCAATTCCTGCAATGCTTCGTAGCAATCGGGCTGAATGCAGCCGAGCGTGTCGGTTAGCTGTGATACATAGCCGCGGATGCGCTCCAGCTGCTGCACATAGGCATCCACGGTGACCTGTAAGCTGCTGCGCAGATTCTGGGTATACTGGGTGCAGGCGATCCGCTGCAGCGGATGACCGTGGGGGTGACCTGCCTCCCGGGCGGCGGCGATCATGCGCTCAATGAGCAGCTGATGCTGCTCCAGCGCAGGCGGGGTCAGGCTTTGAATAAAGCTCCGGTCAAAGGCGGCGATATCCGCAGCATCCTTATACTGCTCGTACTGGCTGATCAGAGCATACAGATCGCTGCCGCAGTTAAGGGTTTTATGCAGCTGCTGCACGTAGGCATCTAACTCACCGCGAAGGGTGGACAGCTGCTTGGCCTTGGCGGCATATTCCTCGGCGGTTTTGGTTTTGGTAACCTCGGAAGCTTGACGAAGCTGCTCCAGAACATCGCGCTTCTTGGATTTATTGGAATGCAGCTCCAGACAGAACGGACCAATGCCGATGCTGTCCAGACGCTTTTGAACGACCTCCAGCGCAGCCATCTTTTCGGCAACAAACAGCACACTTTTGCCGCAGGCAAGGGCATTGGCGATCAGGGAGGTGATGGTTTGGGATTTGCCGGTGCCGGGAGGGCCGTGAAGCACGAAGCTTTCACCGCTGCAGGCGGCCTGAATGGCATAGAGCTGAGAGGCATCTGCAGGCATGGGAAGCAGAACATCGTTTTCATTGACCCGCTGCCCCATCTCCAGGGGCTGGGCTTCCCAGCACAGCGTGCCATCGATCAGGCTGTGAACCACCTTATTGCGCATGAGATCGTCGGTGCGGTTGCGGATGTCATTCCACATTACGAACTGGGAGAAGGAGAAAATGCCGATGGTGGCCGCTTCCAGCACATCCCAATGGGCCTGCTCCATGACGGCCTTGCGCATAATGGTCAAAACCCGGCGAATATCGATGCCGTGTTCGTCGGCAGGCAGGGGATCTACGCCTTTGATATCGATGGCGAAATCCTGTTTCAGCTTTTCCAGCAGGGTGATATTCATCTGAGGCTCATCGTCCCGCAGGCGGATCACGTAGCCCTGGGCTGCGGATTTTCGGATCATCTCGATGGGGATCAAAATGATGGGGGCGTACCGAGCCTTGGTGCTGCGGGGATTTTCAAACCAGCGAAGCATACCCAACGCCAGGTAAAGGGTGTTGGCACCGTTTTCCTCCAGCGCGGCTTTTGCGGTACGGTAAAGACCTTTGATGGTATTGCGCAGATCACCATCGGTGAAGACGGAGCGCAGCCGCTTGTTTTCAAATTCCGCTTTGATGATGCCCGCGGCGCCCATTTCATGGAGCGCCTCGAAGGAGAAGGTTTCCAGATGCCAATCCACAGGCTTAGGCAGGATCGTAAAGTCACTGCCGTCGGCCAAGGCATTTTCCAGCTCGTCCAGAGAGTTGGTGAGAATCGGCAGCTGAGTTTTGGTAAGCCGAAGGTTGATCAGGGTGTTGCGCATACCCAGATCCAGAAGCTTGCGTTCCCACTGGACTTTTTTAGGCAGGTTCTCATCCTGAAGATCGGGGGAAATGTAGATGGTATCGTCCAGCTTGGTGGGCGCGGCGGTGGTTTCTTCCCGGAAGGAGGTATCGTGAATGATCTCCCAGCCGGCGGCGTTTTGCACACGCTGGGGCAAGGGGGAGATGCGACTCATTCTGGCGCGCTGGATATCGATGATGTATTCCACCTGCTTCTTCACCAGATTTTGTTCGCCGGCCGTGCGTGCATTGTCGAAGGAAAGATCTGCACCGGTGGTGACGCAAGTAGTCTCGATGACGGCGATCTCGTTAACGCCGGAGGCCAGACGCTTGGTGAGCAGAGAGAAATCGTCCTGCACGCATTCCGGGAACATTTTGTCCTCCAGCCAGACACCCGTGAAAATGTGCCCCACGGTGGTGATCAGTAGCGGGTGCAGACCCACAGCCTCCAGACAAGAGGCGTACAAAAGCGTCAGATCCAGACAGGTACCCAACTTCTGCTGCAGCACCATGTCGCACAGGCGAACCCGCTGACCCATCTGCTCAAAGCTGGCAGGGGGGACCACATAGGCAATGGCTTGCTCCTTGATGGCGGTAAATATGGCTGCGGCCTGACTCAGCACCCGGTTGGGATCATGAGATTGGTAGCCGTCCATGGAGGTGTCGCCGGTCCACTGACCCAGATATTCCGTTGCGCGGGCAATGATTTTTGCCAGCTGGGGATGGTTGGGGGTAACAAAGGTTGCAAGCATCTCCGGATACAGCCCCAGACCGTGCCATTCATCAAAGGCAAGTACAGTGGTCTGCACATTGTCGCAATACAGTGTATTTTCATTGCTGCGCAGTTCGATGTGCACAACGCCCGTGACCTTTTCCGTCATTGTGGCCAGATAATCGGCATTTAGGATTAGCTTGGGACGGGTGATCGTCAGCGGTTGCCCCGGAGGAAGCTGATCAATATGCCGGGTGAAGGGAATGACAAACTCCGGTGTGGAGGTAATGCAAAGGTCCACATCGTCGATGGAGGTATCGGTGATGTTTTCGATGGTGATGGATTGGATTGCGATGGCACCGTTTTGCTGCAGGGCATAGTTGATGACCGGCAGGACGGACACATCCATACGGATGCGGTTGCTGCCGCTGCGATCGGTTTCATCGGCGGTAAGGGTGAGTGACTTGTCCGTCAAAACGTCCGTTTGCGCCATGTCCGGCGGGGATTTCGTCAAGAAATCAGAGTTCGATGCCATAATGAGTCCTCCTGCTGTGATTTTTTGCGTATATAGTTTCATTTTACCATGCGATTATTCTTGCCGCAACATAAAAGGTGGAAAATAGCGCAGAAAATCCGTAAAATTTCGAAGCTTAGTGGCGGGCTCGCAAAAAACCGCATCCAAACCGGAAGGCTTGGATGCGGTTTTTTATTTGCTTTCTTCTTCGGTTTTCATACGGTACTTACTGTATTTGCCGTATTTGCCGTTCTTATCGTAGCCGTAGGTGAAGCCGTAGCGGCTGTAGTTGTACTTGTGGTAGCCGTAGTCGTAGCCGTAGCCGTAGGTGGAGCGGTAACCGTAACCGTACTGGCGGTGGAACTGCGGCACGCCGTTGAACACGATGCCGGCGATCTTCACATCCTTCTGGTGCAGAGAGGTGATGGAGTTGAGAATCTGACCCTTCTGGGTGTAATTCTGCCGGATCACGTACAGCACGCAATCAGCACAGCGGCACAGGGCGGCGGAATCAGACACGATCTCGCTGGGAGGTGTATCGATGACCACGTAGTCGTACTGCTGTGTCAGAGTGTCAAGCAGTTTGCGGACGGTGTTGACGTCGATGGCGTAGTGGCGCTTTTCCGTGCTGCGTCCGGAGATGTAATCCAGACCGTGCTGAGCGGTGCGGATGCAGCTGGTGATGGACAGCTTGGGATCCTTCAGGCAATCCAGCAGGCCGCTGCCGATGGCTTTTTCGCCCAGGGTGCGAGCCACACTCTGGCTGCGCATATCCGCATCCAGCAGCAGAACCTTGTGTCCGTCGCTAATCAGGGAGTATGCCAGATTGATGGCCACGGTAGTCTTGCCTTCGCCGGCCAGCGTGCTGGTGACCAGAATGGTCTTGCCGCCGGTGGGGGCAAGCAGCTTCTTAACCTTCATACGCAGACCACGCAGGGACTCGGCCATGTTGGGGTCGGAGTCGGCGGTGATCAGCAAAGAGGTGCCGCTGCGGCGCTTCTTCTGGGTTACCTTGGGCAGCGCGATGAGGATAGGAAGGTTAACGGTGGATTTCAGCTCATCGGGAGTCTGAATGGTGTGGCGCATCAGGGCATAGATAAACAGGATCACTGCGCCCAGAGCCATGCCGATGATGGCACCCCTCGCAAAGGTGGTGATGCCCGGAACCTCGGTATAAGGCTCGGTGGGCAGGTTGGGGGCGGTCATGATCTTGACCTGAGGATTATCCACCATGTAAACCGCAACCTGCGGGAAACAGTCGATGATGGCGCACAGGTAATCATAGGCGTCCTGGGCGTTGTTGCTCTGAACTGTCAGGACGAGCATATTACTGTCGGCAATGGCTTCCGCGGAGGCGCGGCCGTTGATATAGCCCTTGTCCAGCTGCTGAACTACCAGGTCGTTCATCATGTCCAGACTCAGGAAGTGGGGAAATGCGCCGGCCAGCTGCTGGGCGGCGTACTGATCGTAATAGGCGCCGGTGACGAAAATATCCTCAGCGGTATAGCCCGAATCCACGGTGAAAATAGCCTTGGATTCGTACATGGGGACATAGGAATTTCGGGCTCGGGCAAACCAGATCAGGCCGAAGAGGATCGACAGGGATACCACAATGGGCCAGAGGCGGAAGAGAGCGATCTTCAGCCGGATCATCAAGGTGGCCAGATTAATCTGGTCGGTTGTTTTTTGTTCCATGCTTCACGTCTCCTCCCTTCAAGAATCCTTGGAGCCGGATTTGTGTTTTCCGGAATGCTTGCTGTGGCTGCCGCCGTAGCTGTACTTGCCGCCGTAACCGTAGCGGGAGCCGTAGCCGTACTGGCGATGGGGGGAGACCAGCATATCATTGAGGATGCAGCCGAGGAATGCAGCCTTGCACTGCCGCAGGGTGTCGATGGCGTCGTTCACGTCGCAGGCAGCGGTATAGTCCTGACGAACCACCAGAATGGAAGCGTCCACACGCTCGGCCAGAATTTCCGCATCGGGGAACATGCCCATGGGCGGAGTGTCGATGATCACGTAATCAAAGACCTGCAGCTGCTGGATCAGGGTGCCCATGGTCTCACCGGACAACAGCTCGGCGCTGCGGCCGTCGCCGGCGGTGGGGAAGAGCATATACAATCCCAGCTGCTCATGGGGAACCATGCACTGCAGCAGATTATCCCGGGAATAGGGACGTGACAGCAGCTTGTTCAGGGGCAGGGGAGAATCGTACTGATTGGAGAAGAACTGGTTCTGGGCGGGCTTGCGCAGGTCGCAGTCCACGAGGGCGACCTTATGCCCCTTCAGCGCCAGAGCGGCGGCTACGTTGCCGGCCACGGTGGACTTGCCCTCGCTTTCGCCCACGCCGGTAATCATAAAGACCTTGCGGTTACGGGCGGTGGCTTCATGCTCCAGCTGGCTGCATACGGCGCTGATCTGCTCAGTGTAGGCGAAGCTGGTGGTGGGGGAGAACACGTGGACCTGCTTGGTGCTGCGCTTCAGGAAGGTCTTCAGAGTGCGGTTCTTCCGCTCATGGCACACAGAAGCGATGATGGGCGCGTCCAGCAGCTGCCGGGCTCCGGTACGGGTCTGGATGGTTTCCGTGCGGATAGAAAGATAGCATAGAACCACGGCCATCAGCAGTGCACCGATGATCGCAATGGTTTTCGACAGCTGGGAGGTATTAAGCTGGTTGGAGGGGATGGAGGAAACCGCAGGGTTTCGCATGACGTTCAGAACGTTGCGGGTGGAGATGTAATCGGCCACGGTGGGGAATACCTCTACCAGCGCGTCCAGCGCAAGGAAGGCAGCCTCCGGTGTGGAGGCGGTGGCGGAAACTACGATGAAGTTACTCTGACCGACCTGACTGGCGGTGATGACACCGTTAAAATTCTCCAGACGGGGGTCGGACTCCCGGATACCGTCAATGATCAGATCCGTTTCCAGCAGCTGGGTCAGCACGGCGGCAACCTCACGGGTGGAGGTCAGGTTACCGGCGGTAACGGAGGAGGTGGTACGGGAGTTGACCGAGTAGGTCATACTGGCGGTGTATTTCGGCGGATGGAACCATGTTAGAACTAAGGTCACTGCCATGCCGAAAATCAGGGCTGTAGCCACGATCATCCAGAGATTGGAGATCAGGGTACGCAGCAGGCACAGAGGAGAGATGTGGGACCACTGGATGCTTTTTTGCTTGTTATCCATAGCTTCCACCCCTTTACTGAACCACAACGGTCAGAATGGCGGAGCCGGTACTGCCGTTGGCGCTGTAAGTATACATGACCTGATAGGTGCCTTCCTTGGCGGTGTCCACATTGCTATCGATGGTGACTTTGGACACGGGCTCAGCCACGTTGGCCACGGTCACGGAGGACAGATACTCCGCAGGATCGAAGCTGCTGCCGGCCTCCAGATAGACCAAATAGCTCTTCAGCTCCACGATGGGACGCAGGGGATTGGTCTCCTGCACGATAACGGGCAGCTGCAGCCATGCGGTGTCGCCCATGGAATTGGTGACCTGAATGGTGATCTTGTAGACCTCGGAATTGTCGGTGGAGCTCAGGGTGGAGACACGGATACGGCTGGAGATATTGCCATCTACCACGTCGGTGGCGGTCAGCCGATCCAGCAGGGACACATCCTTGGTGGAGGAGAAGTTCAGGGGCTTAGTGACGGAGAACTGGGGCCGCTGGTAATCCTTGTAACGGATATAGCGGATGCAGGTGCCCAGATTATGGTCACTGTCGAAGACCATCAGGGTGACTTTGGCGGTATCCTTGGTGATCAGCTTGGAAATACCGCCTACGATGATATGGGCGGTCAGATCTCCGTCCTGAGGATCGGAGGCGGTGACACCGGACAGAAGGACGGACTCGTCATCAGCGGCGGAGACCTCCAGAATTTCCGCAGGGCAGGAAATAACGGGGGGCTCCTTGTGCTCGGAAGAGCCCTGATAGATCAATGTGGCTACATAACAGACGGTTACGATTGCCAGCAGAATGATCAATATATGTTTCAATGCTCTCATGGTATTCTCCTGAAACAGACGGCGCGAAGCGCCGCGGATTGAGCCGATGGATCAGCTATGTACAGTTTCCAGCGCAGGGGCGTAGGTGGGGACCATATGGCGCAGGTGGGTGCGCAGAAGCGCGTCTTGACCCTCCTCCAGCTGACGAAGAGCGGTCAGATCTTCGAGGAAGCTGTCCGGATCAAAGTCGGTTCTTTGACCGACATAGATCAGATCGTTGGCGGTTTTGGTCAGACCTTCCTCGCTCATCAGCAGCTCTTCGTAGAGTTTTTCGCCGGGGCGCAGGCCGGTATAAACGATGGGGATGTCTACGTTGGGCTCAAAGCCGGACAGCCGGATCATATTGTGGGCCAGATCGCTGATCTTGACGGGGTCGCCCATGTCCAGCACGAAGATCTCACCGCCCTTGGCATAGGCGCCGGCCTGCAGCACAAGGGAAACGGCTTCGGGGATGGTCATAAAAAAACGGGTGATGTCGGGATGGGTCACGGTGACGGGGCCGCCCTTTTTGATCTGCTCACGGAACAGCGGAATTACGCTGCCGTTACTGCCCAGCACGTTGCCGAAGCGAACGGCGGCGAAGCAGGTGTCGGAGCTGTCGGCCATAGATTGAATCACCATTTCACAGACCCGTTTGGAGGCACCCATGACGTTGGTGGGATTTACGGCCTTGTCGGTGGAGATCAGTACGAAATGCTCAACGCCGTATTTCGCGGCGGCACGGGCTGTGTTGTAGGTGCCGAAAATGTTATTCTTCACCGCCTCCAGGGGGGAGCGCTCCATCAGCGGAACGTGCTTGTGCGCGGCGGCATGGTAGACGATGGCGGGACGGAACTGTTCCATAACACTGTCGATCCGGTGCTCGTCCCGGACGGAGCCAATCAGGACGTGGGTGGTCAGGTCAGGGTAGCTGGAGTGCAGCTCCTGCTCGATGGCATAGGCGTTGTTTTCATAAATGTCGAAAATGACCAGTTCCTTGGGCTGGTAGCTTGCCAGCTGACGGCAAAGCTCGCTGCCGATGCTGCCGCCACCGCCGGTGACCATGACGGTTTTACCCCGGATCAGATCGGACAGACCGCCCATATCGACCTTTACCACATCTCGCTCCAGCAGATCCTCGATATCGATCTCCCGGATAGCCTGAATGCTGACTTCACCGTTGGCCAGCTGGTAAATGCCGGGCATTTGCTTAAACTTGCAGCCGGTCTTGCTGCAGATCTCCCAGATCTCCTTCTTGGCTTGGGTGGGCACGGAGGGGATTGCCAGAATGATCTCGTTGATGTTGTATTTTTTAACAGCGGTCTGGATCATATCCCGGCCACCGATGATCTTGACGCCCATGAGCTGGCGACCCTTTTTATTGGGATCGTCATCAACGATGCAGACCACCTGATTGCGGGAGAAGCGGCTGTTCTTGAACTCACGCAGCACCAGCGCGCCGGCCTGACCGGCACCGATGAGCATCGTCCGCTGACGGCCGGACATACCGATGCCTGAGCGGATACGGCGGAGGAACCGGTAAGAAAAGCGCATGATCATGGTGCATACGCACAGCAGCATTCCGTACAGTATGGGGAAGCTGCGGGGCAGGGAAACCAGACCGGAGAAGATAACCAGTGAATGGAGTAACCCTGCCAGCATGGTTGCGGCAAAAATATGGATCAGTTCATCCGCACCGGCGAAGCCCCAAAGGCTGCTGTACAGCTGCAGCAGCCAGAACAGCAGAAGCATAACCACGGTGTTGGGTACTGCGATCTGTGTCAGAGTATCGAGAAATCCGCTGGCGATCAAAGTGGCATAATCAAACTCATAGCGGATAAACAGCGCCATGAATGCCGAAAGGTTGATCACGATAATATCCAGAATCACCAGCAGGGTGATCCGGGGCAGAAGCAGATTGGGGGCCTTTTTTGAGTTGAGAGACGACATAGTTCGGAGCTCTCCTTTCCGTATGATACATGAAAATAAGGCGTAGGCGTGCGTGGAAAAATCGCTTAAGACATAGCAGATATTATAGCATTTCT
The DNA here is from genome assembly GCA_017456645.1 of Oscillospiraceae bacterium. Taxonomy (GTDB): domain Bacteria; phylum Bacillota; class Clostridia; order Oscillospirales; family Oscillospiraceae; genus Faecousia. Next base: position 9,529 of record JAFTIZ010000017.1, on the reverse strand, counting down.
GAGTGGGAATGTAAATGAAAAAAACGGAATTTTTGGGGAATTTATGATTTTTTCGATTAACAGGGTGGAAATTCTGAAGGGCCTGTGCTATAATGGCGGAAAATGAAGGGCGTTTGCCCCTATGTGCCCACCATGGGGCGGCCGTGGAGCAGCCGGCGGGGGTTGTGTTCAAGCAAAATGGCGGCGTAATCCGCATCGCACAGCTCCTCCACCCATTGCTGCAGAGCACCCATATGGGGGGTGCGGCTGTGGCAGCCGTGGGCATCGCTGGCGAATACATGGGCAAGCCCCATGGCTAGGATTTCGTTGGCTGTCTGCTCCACACGTGCACCGAAGGAGCCCAGAACACTGCCCTTGTTCAGCTGGATCACATAGCCCTGCCGCGCCCAGCGCTGCAGCAGCCGGGGATCCTTCTGGATCACGTCGTAGCGCTCCGGATGGGCGACCACGGGGCGGTATCCGCTGCCGGCGATATCCGACAGCATTTCGTCCATGAAGGAGAAGGACTCGTCGAAGTAAAACTCCGTCAGCACATAGTCGGTATTGGCCAGCGTGGGCAGCTTATGCTCCGCAGCAAGGCTGATGGTATCCGGCACGCAAAGAATCTCTGCACCGGGATGCAGCTGCAAAGGAAGATTGTTTTTTTCGACGGCAGCGCGAAGAACCTGAAACTGCCGGTCGATGATGGGAAGCTGCTGCAAACTTTCGGCCTCGCCCTGAAAATGGGGCGTGGCGATGATATCGGTAACACCGGAAATGACGGCCATGTGAACCATGTCCAGAGCTTCCTCCAGACTGTCGGCACCGTCGTCAAAATCCGGGAGAATGTGGCAATGGATGTCGATCATGGCGGCCTCCCGGTTACGATACATTATTAAGGATGATTATAGCACAAATGAATTGCCGGATGCAATAGGAAACCGGCGAAATATCAGGAAGAAGGGAGGAATTACTCTGGAAAAGAAGAAAAAAACATCCTCGGAGTTTATAAATATCATGGGGCAAAAGGCCAAGGACGGAACGCTCAAGGGCGTGTGGGAGGACTGGAAATGGATCTGGTCGTTTAGCCGAAGGCGCAAGGGCGCGGTGGTGCTGTATACCCTGTGCGGCATCCTGTCCAGCGTCTGGGGGCTGGCCGCCGGTGTGCTGAGTAAGTACATGATCGACAGCATCATCGCACTTGATATGAACCGTCTGCTGCCGTACTGCGTGCTGACGGTGATCAGCGCCGCTCTGGGTGTGGTGTTCCAGAGCCTGACCTCCCGCTTTTCCGCCAAGCTCAGCGTGAATATGCACAACGACGTGCAGGCGACGGTGTTTGACAGCATCCTGCGATCCGATTGGATGGAGCTGTCCCGCTTCGCCTCCGGCGATCTGGCCAACCGGTTCTCCACCGATGTCAATACCGTGGCAAACTGCGCCGTCAGCTGGCTGCCCAATCTGATCATTCAGCTGTTCTCCGTGATTTCCACGTTGGTTGTGATCTGGTATTACGATCCAGTCATGGCGCTGATCGGCTGCGCCAGCACGCCGCTGCTGTTCCTGATGTCCAGATCCCTGATGCGCCAGCAGCGGGATCATAATCAGAACCTGCGGCAGGTGGCGGGTGATATGTCCGCTTTCCAGACGGAGACCTTCCGTAATGTGGATACCATCAAGAGCTTCGGCGTGGAGGAACAGACCGGTCGTAAGCTGCGCTTCTGGCAGAATAATTACAAGGATGCCATGCTGGAGTACAACCGCTTCTCCATCCGCACCAATGCGTGGCTGACGGTCATGGGTACGGTGGTGCAGTATGCCGCCTTTGGCTACTGTCTGTGGCGGCTGTGGCGGCAGGATATTCTGTTTGGTACCATGACGCTGTTTTTGCAGCAGCGGGCAAATCTGTCCGCGGGCTTCTCGGCGCTGGTGTCGCTGGTGCCGACGGCACTGTCCGGCAGCGTGGCGGCGGAGCGAATCCGGGAGCTGATGAACCTGAAAAAAGAGGATCGCACCGAAGCGCCTGCCATGCCGCAGGGCGGCTGCGCCGTGGAGCTGCGGGGCGTTCAGGCGGCCTACGGGTCGGAGCGGAAAATCCTTGAGAATGTTGATTTGGATGCCCCTGCCGGTCAGGTTACGGCTCTGGTGGGCCCCTCCGGTGAAGGCAAGACCACTCTGTTGCGGCTGATGCTGGGCCTTCTGCCGGCACAATCGGGACAGATGGTGCTGGTGGACGGTTCGGGAGAACGGTATCCTCTGGGCGCTGACAGCCGGCATTGCTTCTCCTATGTGCCCCAGGGCAACACGGTGATCGCCGGTACGGTGGCGGAAAATCTGCGCCTCGGTCGGGAGGATGCCGACGAAATGGAGCTGGAGACGGCGCTGCGGGATGCCTGCGCGTGGGAATTTGTCTGCCAGCTGCCTATGGGGATCCATACGCCCATCGGCGAAGGCGGCAAGGGACTCAGCGAAGGTCAGGCCCAGCGGCTGGCCATTGCCCGGGCACTGGTTCGCAAAGCACCGGTGATGCTTCTCGACGAGGTGACCAGCGCGCTGGATCGTCAGACCGAACAGCGGGTGCTGGAAAATCTGGCGCGCAGCGGCGTGACGACTCTGGTCATTACCCACCGGATGTCGGTGCTGAGTCTGTGCGGCGGCGCTTATCGGGTAGAGGGCGGCCGTGTGCAGGCGCTGACGAAGGAAGAACTGGAACAGCTGGCCAATCAATAACGCAACGCAAAAGCGGAGCCGCCAACGGGCAGCTCCGCTTGTTCGTTCATTGCTTCTTATTTTCCAGATGACCGGAGTGGATGATGGGGGGCTTGGGGTCTTTAGCTTCCCATGGAATGGGCTGCTTTTCGTCACGTTTCATGGTCGCACCTTCCTTTCTGACAGTAGGGTTTGCGGAAAGGAAAGAAATATTCCGTCGGTGCGATCACGTTACACAAAGACCGGGCTGCCCAGGCAGCCCGGTCAATATTTGTTATTTTGTGGGGTTCAGGGTAAATTCCAGAACATTGCCGTCGCCATCTACCACAATGACAGCGGTGGCGGTCTTTTCCATGACACCGGTCTTTGCCGCGGCTGCTGCCTTGGATTTGGACAGGCCACGAAGCTGCTCCAGCGTGTAATCGGAGTCGGGCAGAGCCGTTTCGTCCACCGTATAAACGGCAACGTTATAGGTGGTGTAGCCCTTGCCCAGCTTCTTGTAGGCGCTTTCGATGGTGGTGACAGTGGTCAGACCCTCGTATTCCTCGGCCTGCTCGTGGACAATGGCGTCCATGTCGCAGTTATACTCGTAGCGCTCTTCGGTGGTGTAGCTGGCGCTGAGGGAGGTGGTATCGTAGTGGTAGAACAGATAGCCGGTGACGCAGCCGATGCCCAGCACGAACAGTACCACCAGCAGGATGATCTGCTTCTTGCCGAAGGTCAGGGCTTCCTTGGCGTTGGCGCCGGTATAGGTCAGACCCATGCGATTGGTGATGGGGATCATGAGACCAAGGAAGAAGGTCATGACCACGGACTCAATGGGGAACATGAAGGTGTTCTTGATGATCCGGGGGATGGTCAGCGCTACGGTGGAGTTGCCGTAGTAGACCATCTGCCACCAAATGTTAATGCCGGTGCCCAGCAGAACATTGACGAAAATGCAGATGGCGAACCGACCCAGTATGACGCGCCAGGGTGTGGCCTTGGCCCGGTACAGCAGCAGCGCCCAGATCAAAGAGCTGGCGATCTCCTGCAGGGCATAGGGGAAGAAATAGGTGCCCAGACCGTCCCACAGCAGAACGCCCAGAAAGTCAGACAGCAGGGCAGCGGGGATGGCCATCACAGGGCCGATGATCATGGCGCTGAGGGCGTTGATGAAACTGGCCAGATTGAAAAGATCCAGATTGGGCGCGATAGGCAGCGCCAGACCTTTGGTAGCCACCCGAAGGGCGACCATCAGAGCGGCGATAACCAGGGTCTTGGTGCTTTTTACTTCGGCAGCGGCATCTTTCCAGTAGGCCTTGGAGAAGGGGTGGGGATACAGTGCGGTGGATTTGATACGTGTGGACATAAAAATAGCCTCCTTTTGTAGTGAGCGACGCCCAAGGCCTGAAAAAATCCCCTTGCGGCCAAGCCGTAAGGGGAGCAAAACAGACACAGTGGGAGGGCAGCAAAATACAGCCCGGACTTCGCCCGACCGAGTATCGTTGCTACATAAAGGAGGCAACTCCATTATGGCGCAGCGGGTGCGGATACCTCATCGCGGACGCAAGGCCCTTCGTCTGTCACACAACTCCCCATTCTGACAGCACTTCACGCGAGGTTCCTACTCTGTTCGCCGCCTATTATACACGAAAATGGGAGAATTGTAAATAGGTTCCTGAAAAATATCGGATCAACGGAAAAAACAAGGGCGCGCCGGATGGCACGCCCTTGCAGGGTTTGTTACAGATACTGCTTCATGACCTCGGAGGCCTCGGCAATATCATCGGAAATGGTGACGGTGATCTCCATGTTGTTGATCTTGGCAAACTCGGCGCACCAAACGACGAAAGCCTCGCCGGCGGCACGGTCGTTGCCGATGGTCTTATACAGGTTATCGATGTACACATGGGTGATATCGAAGTTGCCGGCGTGCAGACCGCTCAGGAAGCCCTTGAGCATATCCAGAGAGTTGATGCCGTACTCCTCGGAGTCCACCAGACGGACGCGGTAGTTGACATCATAGGTCAGCTTCTTGCCGTACTCGATGCAGACAACATCACCGCTGGCGGTGGCCACAGTAGCGTGGATAGAGTCGATCAGCTTCTTGGTTTTGCCGGAGCCCTTCAGGCCCATAATAACATGAATCATAGGATAGTCCTCCTTTGCTTAGCCAGTTAGTGGCGTTATGGTAATTCTACCAGCTAAACGCAAAATTTGCAACACCTATTTGTTAATTTTGCAAATTTTTTACTTAGTCTCGTAACCGGGCTTGCCCAGCAGCTGGAACATGTTCTTCTTGTACATCTCAACACCGGGCTGATTGAAGGGGTTGACGCCCAGCATATAGGCGGAAACGCCGCAGCTCAACTCCAGGAAGTAGAACAGCTCGCCCAGCTTGCGCTCGGTCAGCTCGCCCACATCCATGGTGATGACAGGCACGCCGCCGTCCACGTGAGCGGCCATGGTGCCCAGATATGCCTTCTCGTCCACAAAGTCCAGAGTCTTGCCGGTCAGGTAGTTCAGACCGTCCAGATTCTTTACGTCGGAGCCGATGACGTACTTCTGCTCGGGAGCGTCGAAGCGAACCATGGTCTCGAACATATTGCGCTCGCCCTCCTGAATCAGCTGACCCAGAGAGTGCAGGTCGGCGGTGAACTCGGCGGTAGCGGGGAAGATGCCCTTGCCGTCCTTGCCCTCGGACTCGCCGAACAGCTGCTGCCACCAGCCGCCCAGCATCTTGAAGCCGGGCTCGTAGCTCTCGAACAGCTCGATTGTCTTGCCGTTGCGGTACAGCAGGTTACGGCAGGCGGCGTACAGCCACACGGGGTTCTCGAAGGAACGGATGTCGTAGGCTTCCTTGGCGTCGGCAGCGCCGTTCATCATGGCCATGATGTCGATACCGGCCACGGCGATGGGCAGCAGACCCACGGGGGTCAGCACGGAGAAACGGCCGCCGGCGCTGGGGGGGATGACGAAGGTCTCCCAGCCCTGCTCGTCAGCCATCTGGCGCAGAGCGCCCTTGGCGGGGTCGGTGATGGCGTAGATGCGGCTGTTGGCACCGTCGGTGCCGTACTTGCGCTCCAGCATCCACTTCAAGCCGCGGAACGCGATGGCGGGCTCGGTGGTGGTGCCGGACTTGGAGATGACGATGACGGAGAAGTCCTTGCCCTCCAGCAGACGCATCAGCTCATTCCAGTGGCGGGTGCTCAGGCCGTTACCGGCGAAGAAGATCTGGGGGTTGCCCTTGCCCTTGCCGATGTTGTGGTTGGGACCCTGCAGCAGCTCGATGGCGGCGCGGGGACCCAGATAGGAGCCGCCGATACCGACGACCACGCAGACCTCGGAGTCGTTACGGATCTTCTCGGCAGCAGCCTGGATGCGCTTGATCTCCTCGGTGGGCTCGCGGACGGGCAGATCCAGCCAGCCCAGGAAATCGTTGCCGGCACCGGTGCGCTCGGACAGCGTCATGTGGGCGTCGAAGACTTCCTTCTCCAGCGCCAGCAGATCGGGCAGGGATACCTGACCCCAAACATTGGAAATATCAACTTTAATCATAAGAGTGGGACATCCTTTCTTATTATATGTCTTGTCATATGTTACCGCAAAATGCCGTCAAACGCAAGCCCCCAAAGAAAAGTTTAAAAACTTTTGAAAAAAGTGAGCATAACCTATGGCTTTTTTTGTTCAGAGTATGTATAATAAACGGGATATAAACCCAAATTACAGGAGGATATACATATGAAATACGGCTTTGGCGTTGATCTGGGCGGCACCACCGTCAAGATCGCTTACTTCGACGAAAACGGCACTATGCTGAACAAGTGGGAGATCCCCACTGTCACCGCCGGCGGCGGCGCGCAGATTCTGCCGGATATCGCTGCCTCCATCAAGGGCTACATGGACGAGCATGATGTGAACCCTGCTTCCATCGTGGGCATCGGCATTGGCGTTCCCGGCCCCGTGGACGGTAAGGGCGTTGTGAATAAGTGCATCAATCTGGGCTGGGGCGTGTTCAATATCTCCGAGGCTCTGTCTGAGCTGACCGGCTTCCCCGTAAAGGCCGGCAACGATGCCAATGTGGCCGCTCTGGGCGAATACTGGAAGGGCGGCGGTCAGGGCTGCAACAACATGGTCTTTGCCACGCTGGGTACCGGCGTCGGCGGCGGCATCGTCATCGACGGCCAGCTGCTCCACGGCGCTCACGGCTCCGGCGGTGAGATCGGCCATCTGGTGCTGAACCGCGAGGAGACCGAGCAGTGCGGCTGCGGCAAGCGGGGCTGTGTGGAGCAGTATTGCTCTGCCACCGGCATCGTCCGCATGGCCTACAAGCATCTGGCAGCCACCGATGCCTTCTCCAGCCTGCGGATTTTGGAGTCCATCAGCTGCAAGGATATCTTCGATGCCGGCAAGGCCGGTGACGAGGTGGCGCTGCAGATCCTCGACAAGTATTACTCCCTGCTGGGCGAGTTCCTGGCTAACCTGTGCTGCGTGGTCAACCCCGAGGCTGTGGTTCTGGGCGGCGGCGTCAGCAAGGCCGGCAAGGTGCTGATTGAAGGCACCAAGCCCTACTTCCTGAAGAATGTCTTCCACGCGGCTTCCAATGTCCGCTTCGAGCTGGCTTCTCTGGGTAACGACGCCGGCGCTTACGGCGCGTTCAAGCTGGCGCTGGATGCCTTTATCTGAGAATAGCGAATAGAAACCGGGCAGGAGCCAATGCTCCTGCCCGGTGGTTATTTGCGCAGTCAATTACGGATGTCGTTGCCAGCGAAGTACTTTTTCATGGGTACGAAGAGTACGCCGGCGATGGCTATGGCGATGAGCATATTGGGAACCATGTAGGCGGCGTTGTAGACCAGAGAATAGACGTGGGGGTTGGCGAATACGCCGAAGCCCTCCACCTCCGTGGGCACAAGAATCTTGTAGATGGTAACGCCGCTGATGTAGTGGACGAGGAAGCGACCCAGACAGCCGCAAGCAATGCCGGGGAAAATGCCCCAAGCCTTGCTCTTGAATACGCCACCCAGACCCAGAGCCGTGTAAGCTGCCAGATAGTCCAGCAGGATGGACTGCCAGCCCCAGGCGTAGCCGCCGTCCAGCAGCATATCCAGCAGACCATAGGCGAAGCCTATCAGAAGTCCCTGCCCAAGTCCCCAACGGTGGGCGTAGAACAAAATTGGGAACATGGCGAGGCTGACAGAGCCGCCGTTGGGCATGTTGGCGAAGATGACCTTGGACAGGTAGTTCAGTACGATGGACAGGGCCAGCAGGATGGCACCCTCGCACAGAGCGCGGATGCGCAGGTGGGATTTGTTGACATTGCTTTGATTGGTTGACATAAAATATAACCTCCTCGGGGTGAAAGCCCCTCTGACTCGGTTCGGATAATTGTTTTTGCACGGACAGCTTGAAATTTTGTTGCAAATCAAGGCTTTTTCCTGCAGGAATACTTTGTGTATTTCAAGGGGAAAAGCCGCAGAGTTGCGGCAAAAGAGCGGCTGCTCCGGGGAAAAGAATTATTCGATCCGGGTCAAAAAATAAAGTATCGCATTGCAAACCCGTCCAGGTGCAATGCGATACATAGAGGTATCCCATATGTGCATCTTTCCCTCCGACGGTACTAGCCGTATCAGGTTCACGGGTCAGGGCACGGTCTTGCCCAATCTCAGCCGCAGCGCGCGGCACCCCGAAGATTGATTTGTTTTGCGATCTATGGGTATTATAGCGAAAATTGGCGGATTGTCAAGCCATTTCCACGGCCAGCTTTTTGCCGCCGAGGATGTGGTAGTGCAGGTGATGGACGGTCTGACCGGCATCATCGCCGCAGTTGGAAACCACGCGGTAGCCGTTTTTCAGGCCTTCGGCCTTGGCGATGGCAGCGATGACCTCGAAAATATGGGCCACCACGGCGCTGTTCTCGGCGGTGATCTCGGCTACGGAACCGATGTGGGTTTTGGGAATCACCAGAATGTGGGTGGGAGCCTGAGGGGCAATATCCCGGAAGGCCAGAACGGTGTCATCCTCGTAGACCTTGGTGGAGGGAATTTCGCCGGCGATGATTTTGCAGAACAAGCAGTTGGACATACTGTTACCTCCTGAATTATAAACCGAAAATGTGCAGGCCGAGGGCGCTGACTACGCCCATGATGATACCAGCGATGATCACGCCCAGGGAGACGGAAGCTACGGTGGACTTGAAGCCCATGTTCAGAAAACTGGCACCGAGGACGCCGGTCCATGCGCCGGTACCGGGCAGGGGAATGCCGACGAAGATCATCAACGCCACGAACAGGCCACCGCGACCAGCGGTTTGCGTGAGCTTCTGGCCGGCACGTTCGCCTTTTTCCAGACAGAAGGTAAAGAATTTACCGATGAACCGCTTGTCCGCGCCCCAGACCAGAACCTTACGGGCGAAGAAATAAATGAAGGGCACAGGCAACAGGTTACCCAGAACGCAGAGGATATAGGCTGGGACGGCAGGCAGCCCCATGCCGAGGGCAATGGGGATGGCTCCACGCAGCTCGATGAGCGGCACCATGGAAACGAGAAATACGATTAGATAATTGAGCATATAAGTCACCTTTGGGCAAAGTTTTGACCATTATAGCATGGATTTTCGGTTTGCGCAATGGGAAAGCCTGAAAAGCATGGGGATTTTTGATTTAGGAAGATAAATGAATGTTTGCCGGCAGTGCCGGCTGACAATTCGTGTTCGGCTGGTCAATATTCGTTACGCCATTGGGTACCGCTCGGTATCTTTCTATTTCCGAAAACCGAGCTTTTGGTTACCGAGTGACCCCCAGCGGTGTTCAGAATTGCTCCGTTGTTCGTAACGCATTTGCCGCGGGCCATGCCCGCT
>JAFTIZ010000016.1 GCA_017456645.1 Oscillospiraceae bacterium | reverse complement strand
GTTTCTGGGCTTCGCCTTAGATCCTAGGTTGCGGGAGGGGTTCTTAGGGGAGCTCGCTTTTGCGAAGCAACTAGCGCCTCCCCTATGCCGATTTCTTTGGTTACTTTCTTGTTCGGAAACAAGAAAGTAACACGTCCCACCCCTAAACAATCATTTATGTTACCACTGCATATCTTGACACAGCGGAGGTTTGCTGATATGATTCTAAAAACGATTTTGGAGGAACTCCTATGTCCCACTGTGACAATTGCTCCGGCGGCTGCGGCAGTTGCGCCCGTGAGCTGACCCTGACCGAGGTTGAATGCCGTGTGCTGGAAAAGCTGGCTCAGATTCCCTTCCTGCCCATCGCCCGCACGATTGCCGATCCAACCCCAATTTATCTGGAGGATGCGGACTTTTCCAGAGAGGAATACAGCCTGATCTTGCAGCTGCTTGAGAAAAAGTCCCTGATCTCTCTGGACTTTGACCGCCCCCTAAAAAACCACACGCCCTCCCCCGATTATCCCATCCACGGCTCCATGGCTCTGACCGCCAGAGGTCAGGCTGTCCTTGAGCTGCTGGAGCTGCAGGGCGCAAGCGAATAAAGAACGCCTCCGGTTAAGCCGGAGGCGTTTCTTATTACAGCGTATCGTAGGTGATGGAGCTGACCTTGTCGCCGTTCATGTTGAAGCGCAGCTTCATGCCATCCTTGGCGTAGATCAGGCAGCTGTCGCTGGAAGCGGCATCGGGCTCGCCGTAGGCGGCCTTGACCTGATCGGCGGTGTTGCCGATGCAGATGCCCTTCTCGGTGGTCACCAGATCGTCCTCCAGATAGATGGAGTAGATCTTCTCATAACCCTCTTCATCGTTGGTGGAGATCTGAATGCTGCTGTAGTAGTAGACCGTATCCTCACCGCCGAAGGCGCAGCTGTTGGAGGTGTACTGATCTCTGGGAGTGCCCAGCTTCGACAGCACTGCGTCCACAGACATTCCCACACCGAACTGATAGCCGTTGTAGGTAAAGGTATAGCCCACAGGGGTGGTAGAGGGAGTGTTGGTGTTGCCGCTGGGTTCGGTGGTCTGAGCGTCCTCGCCGCAGGCGCACAGGCTCAGCACCATCAGGGCAGACAGCAGAATGGTCAAAAGCTTTTTCATATCATATTTCCTTTCTTATTCCAGGCCGGTAAAGCCGGTGAGTTTTCCGTTTTCTTTCAGCAGGCGCTCCTGCGTTTCGCGGATCTGATCATACTGCTGCGACAGCTTCGTCCAGATCTGCTCGTACTCCGCCTCGCCGTGATGACCCTTCAGCCCCAGTTCCTCGGTGAGAATGCCGCCAAAATAGGCCGACAGCTTTTCCGCACCGGACAGGTTCAGGTGGAAGCCCTGATCGTAGGTATCCGTATTGTAGTCCAGCCCGATCTCGTCGGTGACCTCAAGGAAGTTATAGTAGCGCAGGCCGTGCTTTTCCGCGTAGGCCTTCACCTGCACATCCCACTGGTCGTACCAATAGCACTGGGGGGTGTTGGTAGGCGCCTTCATCAGGATCAGCTCCACGCCGTTTTCCTCGCACAGGGTACGCATCTTGTCCAGATACTCCCAGCACACATCGGCAATGGTATAGTCCCCCAGCTCCTGACCCTTGCGCAGCTGGTCGATGCCGTCCACGTCCACGCGCATCAGGTAGCCGTTGATGGACAGCTGGGGCACTTTCTTGAAGGCATATTCAAAGTCCTCCGCCTTCAGCTCGCTCCACCGGGAGTGGAAGCGCAGCAGGGGGAAAAGGTAGGAGATAAAGGTCTCTTCCTCGGTCATGGAGGCGTTGATGGCATCGGCCTTGCTGCCGGACCACTTCATGCCATCCAGCGCCAGCCGGTTATAGGCCTCGCTCTGGGGCTCGCCATACTTCATGGACAGCACATTGAACACGAAAGCCTCGGGCTTTTCGTAGCGCAAGGTTTCCTCCATCAGGTAATAGGAGTGCCAGATCAGCTGCTGGGGGCTGCCCCGGACGTAGGAAGAAATACCGTAATCCTCCCACAAGGTGATGGGCGAAATGTTCTCATAAACCTCACAGTCGCCCACAAAGACGATATCATGGTTCTTGGTGGAGTCGTAATACTCGGCAATCAGTCTGCCATCCAGCGCTTCGGACACATACTTCGGTGTCAGAACCCGCTGAGCCGCAAACAGCACCAGCACCAGAACCAGCACAAATGCGGTAATTTTCAAAATTCGTTTTATCATGGATTATCCTCAGGGTGCGATTTCGATTCCCTCATACTCGGGAAGCGTTTTGTCGTAAACGTAGAAATTCGGTCTGCGGCTGGACACGCCGGGATCCTGGGTATAGACCTGCAGATCGCTGTCGGTCATTTTGCCATGCTTCACGCCCTCCACAGTTACGGCCACGGGCGTGGAGTCCACATGGTAGTACTTGCCATCCTCATGGAGAACCAGATTCCACCAATGGTGGCTGGTTCCGCCCATACGGGTGACCTCCAGATGGGTAAGACCAAGCAGGTCAAACAGCACCACATTCATGGCGTAATAGGTATAGCAATCGCCCTTGCCGGTGGAGAAGCCCTCATAGGCGGCGTGGAGGATGCTGGTCTTGTCGGACGTACCAACGTAGTGCACATTGTATTTGGTGTAGACGTAGACCGCCTGAATTTTGCGATCCAGCGACATATTATCGGTAATGATCTTATCCAGCACTGCCTGAGCATAGGCCATGACCGCCGCCCGATCCACATCCTCCACGATGATCTTTCGGGGGATAATGGTCGTGTTGCCATCGGAATCCGTGGCGGAATAATACACAAGATACTCACCTTCGGTGTTCCGATCCAGCTGCGCAGCATCCACACTAAAGGTCACAGAGCCGTCCTGCGGATCGACCGCTGTAACGCCATCCTTGTAGGAAATGGACGCGCCAACGCGGATATACATATCCTCCAGACCCGTAAATTGAGGGGCATTTACCGCGGGGATCACATCGATCACCGTGTCCACCGTGGCGGTGTTGCCGTAGGCATCCGTCAGCAGCAAGGTCATATCCACACTGCCCACCACCGTCAGATCCGGCTCGCGCAAATAGGTCACCGTCACCTTAGAGTGATCCACGATATCCGTGACCAGCGTGGCAGGATCCGGCAGCTTTCCGGTCTGAGCCGTGCCGCGGACAGGCGTAGCCTGAGGTGCGATGCTCTCCTCCACGGAATAGATCACTTCGTACTCCCGACCTGCGCAGGCAATAACCAACACGGTCTCGCCACATTGATCAAGGCTCACCTGATCCGGAGTCTTGCCAACGAAAGCGGCATCCAGACTTGCATCCGCAACAAAATCACGAATACCCGGAATGCTGGTCGCCTCCATATCCACACAAACCTTCTGCTCCAGATGGAAGCGCTGCAGCGTGGTCTGGCGAGAGCAGGTGGCATTACCATTCGTAAAGGTCAGCGTGACCTGCACCGCTTCAAGGGTATTGGGTACTTCCGCTCCAAATGACACCGAAATGCCCGTATTCTCCAAACCGGAAACAAAATCCTCCGGCTTGGGCTGGGCGCAATCCGCCAGCACAGCGCCGTTGATCTGAACCGACTGGGGCAGCTCCAGCTCCCTATTGGAGGTAGATGCGCCGGCAAGACCGATCGCCAGACCGATCAGGCCGCACAGCAGCGCCAGCAGAATGCCGACCAGCGCCCACAGCGTCCAACGGGGCTTGCGGGTTCTTCTATTCCGTTGTCTGCGTTCGCGCAGCGTCGGCATACGATCCCTCCTGTCGATAATGAGCGGAGGACTCCGCTCTCAGACCAAATTTTAGTTTACCATATTCAGCGGCGGATTTCAACACCGTTCCGGCGCAAAAGTATGGATAAGCTATTAATTTTCCGTGGACTATTTCCATTTTCTGTTTACCTTTGGATATTTCAGGGTGATGGGAACGCAGAAAGGCGGCGTGCTTTCGCACGCCGCCCGCAATCGTTAAGAAGCCTGCCGGGCTTTATTCAGCTTATCCGCCTTGCAGAACAGGATGTAGCCGATAATGAACAGCACCACCAGCACACTGACCGCCAGATTGGCATTCTGCAGCCGCAGGCCGAAGATCACGATCTCCACATCCGCGGTGATCTGGTTGATGAAGCTCACCAGCGCCATGCCGAAGAAGGATGCGCCCTTGCCGCAGATATCCATCAAGCCATAGAACTCGCCACTCTGCTCCGCCGCCACGATCTTACCCAGATAGGAACGGCTCAGAGCCTGAATAGCGCCCTGGAACATACCCACCAGCGTAGCCAGCAGCCAGAACTGCCACTGGCTCACCAGGAACACCGCAAAAACCGTGATGCAGGTGTAGCAAATGATGCATATCTTCATGAGCTTGGCGCTGTCATGCTTGGCAGACAGCTTGCCGAAGATGATGGCGCAAGGGAACGCCACGATCTGCGTCAGCAGCAGAGCCAGCAGCAGACCCGTGGTATCCAGACCCAGATCGGTACCGTATGCCGTGGCCATGTCGATAATGGTGTACACGCCGTTAATGAAGAAGAAAAATGCGATCAGGTACATAAAGACGTGCTTCTGCTCCTTCGCCTTGCGGAAGGTTTGACCCAGCTGCCGGAAGGTGTCGATGACGGGGTGCTTGCCTCGTTCCACATAAGCGGTTTGCTTGTAGCGGCGCAGTAGCGGTACCGTGAATACCCCCCACCAGACCGCCGTCAGAATAAAGGACACAACCATAGCCGTAGTCTGATCCAGGCCGAAGCTGCCGCCGGCCAGTACCAGAACCAGACAGATTACAAAGGGAATCACCGAGCCGATGTAGCCCCATGCGTAGCCCTGAGTGGAAACATCGTCAATGCGATCCTCGGTTGAGATCTCAGGAAGCATGGAATCGTAGAACACCAAACTGCCATTGAAGCCCACTTTAGCAAGAATAAAGATACCAAGGAAGATCAACCAGCCCTTGGCCAGACCCAGGGCGGCACAGCCCAGGGCGCCTAACAGCATAAACAGCACAAACAGGGGCTTTTTAAAGCCCTTGCGGTCGGACATAGCGCCGCAGATAGGGCCAATCAGCGCCACAAGAATGGTAGCAATGGAGCCGGCATAGCCCCAGTAGCTCAGATACATGTTCTCATCAACACCGGCCGAGGTGGCCAGAGCATTGAAATAAATGGGGAGCAAGGTGGAAACCAGCAGCGTAAAGGCAGAATTGCCCACATCGTACAAAATCCAGCTCTTCTCCAGCTTCGTCAATCTCTTTTTCTCTCTCATAATTCATCCTCTTTCTGTTGCGGATGCAACTATCCCCATTGTATACCAGTTTTCAGGGAAAATCCAGCATCATTTATGCTTATGTTCAGGATTGCGCATTTTTTATGCAGTTTGATAAATCTGCGCAACATCCATTAGCTAACATTTCCTATTCTTCCGCAACTCTCCACTCATACGCAAAAAATCTCTGGCTAAACTAGGACTACGGAAAGAAAAAAGTCGTTTTCCAACGGAAGGCGGCAACCTTTCCGGAAAACGACAAAAGGAGAGAAATCGGTATGAAGAGCAACAACCAGATCAACATCCCCCAGGCCCGTGAGGCAATGGACAAGTTCAAGATGCAGGCCGCTTCCGACAAGGGTGTACCTTCTACATATTAAATCCTACTCCCGTTATGTTAATCCACAAATCTTATATTCCAGTGTTTCCTCCAATCTTCTTACATAATTGGGAGTACCTATTCTTAACGCAAAAAGGTGGCAAGAACACTTGCCACCTTTTTGTTCGCACATCAGCTTTAACGATTTTATTTCATTTTTCTGATTGCATTATCACATTTTCCAACATTTCCACCGCAGAATGATCCTTGCGGCAGCTCAATTTCAGGATCCTCACATTTTGAACCAGCTGTGCAACCAGCTCCGTTGCCATTTCAATCTCTTTCCGTTTCTCTACGTCATAGGCGCACTGGGACAGTATTTTCTGAAAGCTTTCGATTCCCTTCGGAACAGACACTTTATTCTCAGGGCTCTGACTTAACAAAACGATTGCTTTCAGCTCTGCCGATTTGTTTTTTCGGATGCCGGAGGTTCCACAATGAAAATGTCCTCCCACATACACTTTGCCGTCCCTGCAGTACACAAGGCTTCTGTCACCGTTAATTATCTCCGCCAAGCGATACTTTTCCCACAAAGCCGCTTGTGTGGATTTCCCAATTCCGCAGTCTCCGGTGAAAAGGATCGCTTTCCCCTTATGGATTACATAAGAAGAATGAAGAACTAATATCCCCTGTTCCAAAAGAAGCCTCACCAACGGAAGAATGACAAATATCTGCCAGTCCGAAACAGTCTCCATTCGTTCTTTATTCAGTGACAGCCAAATTTCGTTTTCAATTCTGCTGATACTGGCATAGCCATATGCCTCGTTGGTTTCTTCCCCTTCTTTTGCAAAATCAATGTGAACCAAATAATCCGGCGTTCTTTCCTCTATTTGAAAGTCTTTTAAAGCCTCTGTTTCCACAAGCGCGCATCGGCTTTCCATACAAAATACGGTTTCTGCCAGACAGTAGTATTTACTTTGCGTAGTCAATATACATCACCTGACTCTCTTGCCCGTAGAAATGCCCGGCATAGGCCGTATAGGTTTCGCCTGCTGCAATTCCGGGAATATGCACTCTGTATGTGATACCGCCCCGAAAATAGTCTTTCTCTACCGTTTTATAGTATACATAGATCGGCCCCGAAATATCTGTATCCGATTTATTGGATACTTCGATCGTAAATGCAGATGTGGTAATCGCAAATACATCCTGATGTAAGGACGGTTCCTCCTCAAAGAATACCACCTGCTTCACATTAGCATCAGGCAGCTGATCCATTTTCGGAAATATCCGTTTCTGTGCCTCCTGAACCATGGCTGTTTGTCCCGGCGGCAGTGTTGTCAGCGAAAACGTATATTCGACCCCTTCCACCTGCAGGCTAATATTCGCAAGCCGAAGTGTTCGATCGCTTCTATTCTCAACTGTAATCGCTGCTACTTTCGTGACAGCTTCATCTTTTCCATTCTCGACATAGGTGCCTGTGATATTCACCAGCTTGTGAATGTACAGTTGATTTCCAAGGCTGAGCAGATAATCCTGTTCCGTTTCCGCTTCTGTCTGCGTATTGCCATCCGGACGATTTGCCTTCTGTATGGCGAAAACGCCAATCCAAATGAGAACAGCAGCAAGAAGGAACCCCGACAGAATTAGACGGTTTTCTTTTTCACGCGCTTTCCCCTACTCTTCAATCAGTTTTGCATCGATCATCCTCTGCAGAAAGTCTTCCACATCTGCGCGCAGACGGCTTTCTTCCACTTCATACTCTTCAAGCAGCGCTGTGATAATTTCTTCTTTGGTCGTGCCCTGTTCAAGCATTTGCCAGATACATCCGCCAAGTTCAGTCATAACAAACATCCCGTTCTTGTCCATTGCAATGCTTCCTACCGGGATCAGTACATGCTCTCCGGCAATGTTACGGTAGATGACACCTTTATTTGTTTTCATCGGATCGTATTCCTCTCCCATATTTTTGCTTGATCAGATCCTCCTGCCGCTGGGTCATATTGCAGATATATTCCGGCTTGATCGTGGAATCACCGCTTTCCGCAATGCAGGCTGCAGCACATGCGGCGCACTTTTCCCGCTTACTGCATCCGCTGCATTCGGCTGGCATCATAATAGACGCTGTATAGTCCCTTACCTTCTGCCAAGCTTCTTCAAATTTCATACTGCGGACGGAATATCCCTCGTTCGGAAACATTCCGCAGGGAAGCATGCGCCCGTCCCAGGTCACCCAGAACGCAGTTCTTCCTGCCCTGCAGTTCATCGGCATTCCGGTTTCTCCGGTACAGTCCAGCGTATCTTCTTCCGTCTGGGTAATTCCATACATCAACTGCTCCGGTGTCAAATACTGTTCCCTGCATAAAACCAAATATTTTGCCGCATCCTCCCAGGAAAACCGATCCGGCGCAGTTCCGTACTTTTCGCCATTGATACGAACCGGTGGATACATATAGGTAGTTGCCTGAACCGGAATCTCGTTCTCTTTTCCAAAATCAAAGATTTTTTCGATATCCTGCACATTATACGGCGTGACAGAACAATTGATCTTAAGCGAAAGGCCTGCCTCCTTCATCCTGCGGATATTGGCCGTAACCGTTTCGTAGGCCGCATTCCTGCACAGATCCCGGTAGGTCTGCGCAGAACCGCCGTAAAGGGACACATTGACCCTGGTGGGTGGATATTGCCGGAACACCTCCATCAGCTCATCCGTCAACAGAGAACCGTTGGTATTGATGGAAATCATCAATCCCATCTTACGAAGCTCCGTATAGATCCGGGCAAAATCTGCTCGTAAAAACGGCTCTCCACCTGTTAACAGCAGGAAAAGCATACCATTGTCCTTTGCTGTTCTTCCCAGTGCGATCCATTCCTCTGCCGACAGTTCTCTTTGCCTGTGTTCCTCCTGGTGTACATAGCACATCCTGCAGGAAAAATTACATCTGGCAGTCAGTTCAAAATTTC
The DNA here is from genome assembly GCA_017456645.1 of Oscillospiraceae bacterium. GTDB lineage: Bacteria > Bacillota > Clostridia > Oscillospirales > Oscillospiraceae > Faecousia. Next base: position 76,341 of record JAFTIZ010000016.1, on the reverse strand, counting down.
CTGCCAATGGTATCCCCTTTTTCCCGCATTTCATATGTAAAAAGGATGCAATTTGCGCTTCATTTTGCGCTATTCTGGATTGTTGTGTCATATACTACTCCATTTTTACACTGATATTCTCAGCAATCAGCTAACCAAAGCAAATAATTACGGCAGGGTCCTATTTAGGGGCCCTGCCGTAACTTCACTTGCGCATCCGTTCCCGGTGCTGCGCTGCCGGGTTCCGGGACATCAACCTTTCCGGTTCCTCGTGGACCGGAAAACGCCCGGATAAGGTACCCTCAGTTATTTGAATTTTTAGAAATCAGGCATTACACCGGAACCAACGGCAGTTCATCCGGATCCGTCGGCAGTTCATCCGGAACCGTGGGCAGCCCAGAGCTTGTGGCAATGACATCCTCCATGAGGAAATGAATGACCTCTAATTCAGCTTCCAAATACTTTTCCATGATTATCTCCTTAAAGTGTTGTTTTTACGATGCAAACATTCTGTTGTCACCTGATGACACGTGATAACACAAACCAAAGAAGGTATCACTATCTCCGTCAAAGTCATCCTGTGTTGTAAACATGCAACCAGTTACTGATGTTGCAAAAACTTGCACGGTATTGTCATAGAAGTAACAGCTGTTTCCATTGGAAGCTGTTGCATATCTGGTGCAGCTTTCCTTTCCTGAATGGGTGATCAAGCCCTCTCCACAGCCGCCTGCGATGTTTGCGTTCAGCGTGAAGTCTTCGAAAACAAAATCAGGTTTTTGATATTCTTTTTTCATCTTTCACACCTCTTACTTCTCGCCAAAGTATGTATTTGCAGCCTGGTTATACAGGTACAGCGCTGCCACTACATTCTTCATATCGGCTGCATATACGCCCGTGGTGTCGGAAAGCACCGTCTGGCAGTATGCCATGGGATTATATGTAACATCCGCGAAAGCTGTTCCATCGTTGATCGTTACTGTAACCGCTTCATCCAGGTTTCTTGCAGAAATTCCGGTAATATCCACATAGTAGTAATTACCCTTTTGCATAACTGCTAAATCTTCGCCTTGATAGCTTACAGTAAAGTCGCTGCTTTGGGCGGTAAAGTACATACGAAGTGTTGTTTCGGACTTTAAGATCAAGCTTGCAGAACAGAATTTAACATTATCTGTACCCTGACCGGAAACGCTCGTATAGTTACTGAGCGCAACATCATAATCAGAAACAGCGCCGTCAATACCTTCGTTTGCCAAGCGATCTGTGTTGTATCCGAAATGCACCTGTGCTGCCGCGCCGTAATTCAGCATGGCTGTGATCAGCGTCTTTAAGTTCGCATTACCGCTGTTCGCCAGCAGGTATTCCGCATAACCCTTTACGGTACGGGTGTATTCCTTCGAGCTGCCACCGGTGTAAACAAACTGGCTCTTAACCTCATCTGTCATTTCCTTGGCTGCAACCTCACAAGTAAACACATAGTAGGTCTTTCCGCTGACGACCTTAGGCACGCCATTGCTGACAGGAACACGGATTACGCTTCCGTCTGCCATGGTAAATACCATATAAGCATTAGCATCTTCCAAAAGGCTTTCATCAAGGGACACATAGTAGTTGATTGCAATATTTCCAGTCAGGCTGATGGAGTAGAGGCTCAAAGACGCCTTAGGTGCATCTTCTTCACTGGATCCATTTTCGATGATGTCAAGCTCCTCAAGACGGCTGACAGCATATGTGATGATCTCATGATTGACAACCGCTGTCAGTACAGGTTCTACCTCATTTGCCGCTGCCATACGGTTTGCCACAGCCGCGGCTTCGTTTGCTGCATTCAGCGTGGTTCCGAAAACAGCACCATTGGTGGATGTCACCTTCAAATCCGTAATGGAAAGAATTGCAGGATCTGCAGCATCACTGACATTCACAATCACTACATCTGCATACCACATATTATTCGTTTCGTCTTGCGTCCAAGTCAGAGCAAGAGGATAGAACATATTGGTTGCTGTTGTAATCGTTTTATTCCCGGTAATGCCACTGACATTCATAACAGCGCCGCTTCCCTGCGCCAGTTTCGCACCAAGATGAATCTGATAATCATATTGGCTGGGATCGGCATTGCTGATCAACCGGAAAGCGATTGCCTGACCTGCCTGCAGGTAAGCTTCGTTGTTCGGTCCCTGGTTTGCATAGTCTGCAATCAGATCGCTCATGTTGGAGCTGCCGGAAGAGATCGCGTTCTTGCCGTCAATGAACATTGCGCCCACGTGGCTGCTTGTCGCATCTGCATTCAGAATCGTATCTGCATCCAGCAGAAGCTTCTTCACGGTAGTCAAGTCAGGGTTGGCTTCTTTATCTGCCTCATAGACATCCTCAATGATATTGCCTTCTGTATCCGCCGCGGTTTTCGCAGGATCATAGATACGGATTGCATCCATCCAGAAGCTGTAACCTTCCTCCGGTGTCTTATCCAGACTGCTCATATACACGACCTGGATTTCAACATAGTATTTACCATAGGCCAGGCCTTCCACCTTCATAACAGGGACCTGATACAAACCATTTGCTCCGGCGTCAGGAGTTACGACCCATTCGCCATCTTCATAAGTGTATCCATAATAGTTGCTTACGATCAGGCTTCTGGTCTTTTCTTCGGCCACAGTACCATCCGTATTGACTGCGTATACAGACACTGTGATTACACCGGACTGATTATTGGTAAGAGAAACCACGTCAAAGCCGGTGCCGCTGAAGGTAAAGCTTGCTTTGGGGCCGGTTACGATCGTACCCGTTTCCGCATTGACCGTTACCTTGTATGTCTTTCCAAGGCTGAACTCCTTGCAGGAATCATAGGCCGCATCGTAGCCGTAAACATTGTCTGCATCCAGGCTTCCCAGTGCGTTGTTAAGATCCGCACCCGGTCTGTCTTCTTCCTGGGTAATGACGGAATTGGTATCATCAACATCAGATACAACTTCCCATACACCCATCGTCGCAAGGTAACTGTAGCTCAAGGTCAGATTTCCATCGGCATCTTGCCCCAATGTAAATTCAACCACTTTTCCAGCCGGTACAAACAGCTTGTTGGCATTGCTTCCCAATGTTGTAGTGTTATAAAGGGCAGCAGATGTTGCGTCGAATCCAAGCCATCCGTTGGTCATAAACCACGCGGTATTTCCGCCGGTCTTAACCGCCACATAGCTGTCCGTGTCAAATCTGGTGATCAGTTTGCCATCGGTAAACTGATACACACCCATGTTGGACGCATCATCTTCACAGGCGTAATCCGCCCCGTTGATAAAGCCGAACAAGTAGTAGTCCGTTTCTCCTTTTACCGGTGCATAGCTGAGCGTCAAAGTACCATCTGCATTCTCGGTTAGAGTAAACTCAATTTCAATTCCGCCCGGAATATACAGCTTATCGGCATTGGCAAAGCCCGCACTGGTGTCATACAGCGTTGCGGACGACACTTCACCTTGCCAGCCTTGTGTCATATACCAGGCCGTATTTCCGCTCTTCTTAACCGCGACATAACTGTTTTCCGCGAAGGTAGCAGTTAATTTGCCGTTTACAAATTTGTATTGGCCCATATGGGAATAATCGCCTTCGCAAGCATAGTTCGCTCCGTTGATATAGCCGAACAAGTAGTAATCCGTCAAATCCTCATTGATCACATAGCTCAGCGTCAATGTGCCGTCGGAATTCTCTGTTAATGTGAACTCGATCTCTTTCCCAGCCGGAACATAGAGCTTATTCGCTTCAATACCCCAATTGGTATCATACAGCGTTGCGGATGTTACATCAGTTCCGAGCCATCCGTTTGTCATATACCAAGTAGCATTGTCAGCGGATTTCACGCCCACATAACTATCCTGCGCAAAGATCATCGTCAGCTTACCATTTACGAACTTATAGGTTCCCAAATTGGCGCCATCCTCTTCGCAGGCATAATTCGCTCCGTTGATAAAGCCAAACAGATAATAATCCTCGATCGTTTCTGCGGATTCTTCTTCCTTCGTCAGATCCACGATCACATTCTCGGTGAGATCTCCGGTTTCGATCCTTTCCCCATTGCTGGTTACATAGGCATTGGCTGCGTCTGTATAGGTCAGGAAGGTATCCTCGTAATAGATATTCGCCGCCGGAGTAACCGTAACGATACCATAATAGATGCCCGCGCCATCCGTGCCGGTATAATGTACCGCATAGACAAAGGATTCTACACTTTCCATCTGCATACCGTTGGCTTTGCTTAACGTATAACGGATTTTCTCACCGTTCATCTGTGCAGTGCCGTAGGCGCCATTCCAGTGGCTTGTAAATTCGGAAGAAAGTGTCTCACTAAAACCTGCCTCAGGCATTGCGGACAGCGGTCCAATTCCGTCCAAGTGAGCATGTCCGCCAAAGATATCGTTCCCCAGCACACTGACATCCACCGGAATACCAAAATCGATTACAACGATGTCTTCTACCGTTTTCGCCTTATAGACCACAGCGAACCACACAGTGGTGTTGGAGTAATCAAAGCTGTCAGATTCCTCCGCGCTGAATTCCTGGCTGTCCAGCGTGGTATAGCTGGAGCCATAATAACCGGTGACATAGGTCGTACCGGTAGTATCCGAAATCGTCCAGCTTCCCTTGCCATCGCCGGAATTCACCTGAATCGTATAGTCAACACCGTTTGTGACATACAGCTCATAGCCTTGCGGCAACTTTCCGATAGAATTAATGATAGAGGACAAATCAGATCCGGTATTCAGATCCAGTTGGGCAAAAATCGTAGACGGTACTAATTCAATACGGTCTGCAAAATCTGTCGTTGTGGTTCCTGCCGCAGGATCAGAAAGGATCTCACCCTTTTCATTGACCAGATAGTAACCGTAGCTTACCTGCGCGGTTTTCCACGGCAGTTCCGGAGAGATGGTATCCAGTTCACACTGATGCCCCAGATAGTTAGTGTAATAAAGTGTTGCGCTTTCGTTGGTAGGATAAGTACCTGCCGGAACACCCACATTATCCTTATTATCATCCAGTGCGTCTGTTAAGTATACATAATATTTCAGTGTCAGCTTAGTTTCGCTAATGATTCCAAGCTTCCAATAGAAGGTTTCTGCCGGAAGCTCAAATTCTGCCGTTCCGTCGCCGTCAGCATCGATCATCACAGCTGTGCTGTTTGCGTTATACCAGAAATATTTCGCACAAATCACACCGTCGGTCAAAATATTCGTGGTATCGCCGATCAAATTGCTATAAGCGGCAGTACCTTCCGCATTGAAGGTCACTTCTTCAAGCACGGTACTGACAGCTCTGCTCTTCGTGGTTTCGATAACCTGGATGGTAGGTATCGTCCCATGCGTGGTTCCATCGGACTTCTGAATATAATTCTTCATCAGAAGATCGTAATCCTCGCCCATGGTATCCAGCATATAGGCTCCGGTTGCCGCCTGAATAATGGCGTTTCCGATATTGGTGAAAGAATTATACAATTCATCTTCCGTTTCTACCAACTGTAACAGCGGGTCACCATTGCTGTCTGTAGAGGCAATGGTCTGCAGCAGCGTGGTCGCTTCGTCCGTATAATCCTCCATATACTGAATGCCAAAGCCGATGGTATACATGGTCGCGTCCAGACCCTTAACGGAAATCATGTTTTCCAGGCCATTGTACCATCCCTCTGCCGGCTCAGCTACCTTGCTGATGATCGGATAGGTCGCGTCCTGACTTCCCTTGATAGCCTCCGCCGTCCAATGCTTACCTTCAGTATGATAGTAATGCATATGGGCAGCAGCCGAAGCATTCAAGTAGCCGGCAGTACCTGTGCTGAACAGATCATCCGCCGAACCGGTATACCAGCTTGCCCAGAGGTCATATTCCCCCAGATCAACACCGGAAACACCGCGGAAGAAGTTAAACTGAACCGGTCCGCCATCGGTCATAAAGATGACGATCAGCTCTCTGCCTTCCTGACCGTTTTGGGCATTTTCTTCACGGATAGCAGAGCCCAGCTTATAGATCATGTCAAAGGCACTGTCATAGTTGGTACCCGCCTGATCGTAGATGTTTTCCCTGGTTGCAAACTCGAAGCCATTGTTGTTCAGCGTGGTAACATCTACAAAGGCAGCCGCGGAGAAATCATCGATGTCACCGGTACGCACACCCTGTGTCGTTCCCGCTGTTTGTCCAAGATCGGTCAGGTTGTACGATTCCTCGTAGGCCAGATAATCGGTGTTATCCCAATTGTAGGAATAGGCATCATCCACTGTGTAGTCGTTAAAATCGGCAATTGCAATCTTAATATCCTTCGCTTTTCCCGTCTCTACCGACTCCTTCAGCTGATCGATCAGATTATTGACCGACTGGCGCAGAGCCTCAATTCTCTGGACCGCTTCATCCTGCGTCACAGTGGTATCGACCCAGTCACGCATAGAGCCGGATGTATCCAGCATCAGGATCACATCCACACCGCTTTGATAGGGTATACCTGTTGCGGACAACTCAACCTGCGCAACACCGGTGTTCTGGAAATCGATACCGCTGCCATTCTTATCTACCTTTACAGAGCCGGGGTTCGGATACTGGGGATAATCCGCATCGACAACGTGCAGAGTAAAGTCCGAGTATACCAGCTTTTCCTGTTTTACGCCTTCGCTGTCATAATAAGAGATGTATACCTTCAATTTGGTATATGTGGTTTCCCTACTGGTATCCACCGCTTGCTGGTTAGCGGCCTTCAGCATATCCAGGGTAACCGGCACATTAACAGTGCTTTCGTTACCGGCAGTCAGCGTGAGTTCCGCTCCGGTATCCGCGCTGGAAGGTGCATTGATATAAACCTGTCCGATGGTACTGACGGTTGCGGACTCAAGGCTCGCTCTATCGATCACATTGATTTTTACACTGCCAACTTCGGCACCCTTATAGTTAACGACCAAGCGATATATGCCTGCCTGATCCACCGAAGCGGTACCGGACAATGTATAACCGCCGTCCTGGACCACCGCATCGCTTCCATCCGCGCTGGAAGATACATTCAGCACAAGGTTCGACTTGATCATGCTCTCCAGCTGGAAATAACTGCCGTACTCGCCAGCCAAAATGGTGAATTCATTGTTTGCCAGCTGCACATATTCTGTACTGCTGATCTTATTGGTACGGCCATAGATATAGGTAGCACCGGTGGAGCTGCTGGCAATACCGGAGCCCCAACGGGTAAACAGCTTGCCATCTCTATGTCTAAGGTAAAGCCGCCAATTTTCAGCAAATGTTGCTCCGTAGTTTCCGTGTCCGCCGGCGTAAGCGGTCATCACACCATAGGACGGATTGTAGGACCAAAAAGTGTATCGACCGTTTACGTCGCCATTGTACAGCATATCCGCTTCTGACCAATCGGTGGTTTTCAGAATTAACGCATTCGACCAGCTTTTAGCTCCTGTATCTGGGGTTTCAACGGCCCAGTTCCACGCCGCGTCAGCATACTCTGCAAACAATCCGTACAAGCCCCGCTCTTCAAAGGGGAACTGGCTATTATCACATACATACAGTTTGCCCGTAGGCGCACCCATTCCTGTCGTAAAGTCAGGATTTTGCTCGAAGCGGAACATCAGATCCGTGTCATGGGTTTCCACATAAGGTCGTGTGATTCCCCCACTGGGTGCATTCACAGCAATATCCTTAAGAACCGTTACATATTGGTACCAATTACCGTCTGGATCCTGGGCATAAGATGCCTTGTTGCCGAAGCCCACCGCCTGTGCAGTGGTTCCACCCGTATTTCCAGTCAGGATCAAGTACTGGTTACCATTATAGAACGCATCCGCCTGCTCCCATGCATAGGTATACACCGGAACCCATTCATTTCCCGTCGTGGGGGTCAGTATATCCGTTGTATAGGCGGTATTCAGATATGCATCTGTAACACCGTAATATGCAGCTGTTTCGGGGAAATTCGGGTCGTGTGTTCTCCATTCACCCTTATTTTTCAGGTCCACCCGGCCATTTTCGTTATATCGCTCTATGGTAACCTCATTGCCGGTGATCTGGAAAACCGTCATAGAAAGATCGGAGGTATCTGTGTCGTTATACGCTCCGTAATAGCCCACATAACCTGCATTCATGTAGGTAAACTGCAGCGTGCTTGCCAGAGGCAAGCCCTTATTCATATAGCTTCCATTTTCCATTCCTACGGTAGCAGGATTGGGAACCAGCAGGGTATCATTGCGCTTCAGGTACACCGCTTCTCCGCCAAGATAGTCGGTATAATAGCTGGAGTGCTGGTGGCCGAACATATAGATAATGTTCAACCCCGCCGCACCAGCGTCGTTCATCACATCTACCAAGTAAGAGGCATAGGGGTACGCACCTCCCCAATAGCTCTGCAAAGAGTAGTGCAGAGGATAATGGGCAAGAATGAAGATCGGCTTCTTATAATCTTCAGCGATCTTTTCATCGAAATAGGCCTTCATTGACGCAACGACAGCATTCACCTCATCTTCTGAAGTGCCGTTATCATTCCAGTTTTCCAGATCTTCTGCATCAATGATAAAGGTACCGAAGGCATCCCGGTCGTGTGGACCGGAGCCGGTCAAGCCATGCTCCACTCCCATACCATACTCGTGGTTACCCTCAACGAAGAACATATCGTTATACGATGCTTCATCTTTTGTGGACACATATTGCGTCATATGCGCCCGCAATTTCACAAGACCGAGTCTACTTTTCCAGTAAGGATTCTGATCTGCTGATTGAACAGTGTCAGTCTCCGAAGCATAATCGCCCAGGAAGAAGAAGTTATCAATGGTATCTCCCTTTGCGGCGACGATCTGGTCCATAATCTTGGTGATAGACGCTAATCGTTTGTTAACCGCATTGTCAGAATCCCAGGATTCCGTTTCTGTTTCCCGACCCTGGAAATCTGTTCCTGCAACGATCGTAATCGTTTCTACCGCCTGCGCCTGTGTGCTTTCCGTGTCCGCAGCAAACGCATCCACCGGAAGCATCGGTATCAGCATGCTGACGATCAGCAAAATCGCACAGATCCGTGTGCTGATGTTTCTTTTCATTTCCATTTCCTCCCGAAATTTGTTTCCTTGATGGATATCGGCCTTTGTAAGTAGGAGGACGCAGCCTCACCCCCTCCTTGAAGGAGGTGAGGTGCGATGCTTACACAAACCAATAACCACATTATTCTTTTGTTACTTCAAACAGCTCAGAATAGGCGATATAGGTATTTCCATCGCTGTCTGTGTACTGTACCCAAGCCATAGCGACCCAGTTTTCTCCGGAATCAATATACCCAGTCCAGGAATACGATCCGGATGCTGTATTGTAGGGTGCGGAAACGCTGCGATCCTTTACATTGCTGTCTGTGGTTCCGTGATACAGTATATCTGCCTGATAGTATTCTTTATCCACAGCTACGATACCGGATGCCTGATAGGTCAAGGAATTCTCCTCTTCCGGAACAGACCAGCTATAGATAAAGGTTCCGTAGATATCCTTGCCTTCGAAAGATTCCACATATACCAGAACTTCCTGGGAAACCGTTTCTTCTTCACCTACGTATACCGCTGTCAGTTCCTTATCGTCACACAGGTAGAAGGTATAAGAAGAGGAATAGCTCTTGATATCGCCGTTTTCATCCACCCAATATGCAAACTTCATACCTTCCGCCGCGGCGGCCGCCTCAATGGTAATCGGTCTGCCGGACAAATATTTGCCCTCTTCATTAGGCGCGGTGCTGGCTGTGATGCTGCCTCCATTCACGGTAATACCCACATACACCGGGCGTACCGTCCATGTGGCGGTTACCAACACATCTTCTCCATTGGCAAGCTTTGCCTGAATCTCTTCTGCAGTATGATCCCAGCCGGCAAAATCATAGCCGTAATAATCCGGATCATCCGGGAATACGATCGTATCTCCCGCTGCGTAATACTGCATATCAAAGTACTGGCCTGTTTTGTCGTTCTTAAAGACAACGAAGCTTGCTCCCTCTACATCCGTCTTATACAAGGCCTTGATGTAATCATTACCGCCTGTATAGAAGCTGTAGGTAGCATCCGTAGACAAAATCTTACCGTTGGACGGCTTGATCCAGCCGAGGAATTCAGCATCTTCAAGGGCAACGGCCTCTACCGTAACATAGCTGCCCACCGGCATCTTGGAATTGACATAATAGGTACCCTGAGAGCGCGCATCACCGTTATCAACGATGATCGTGAACCCTTTTCCGCCGGAAACTTCAATCTTAAGAGTTCCCTGGTCGGCAACCGGCGTTTCAGGCGTATTCTGCTCATATACCGCTGTAATTTCAGTATCCGCCATTATGCTGTCAAAGGATCCATTCCAGCCTGTGAAGGTATAGCCGCTTCTGACAGGGCTTTCCGGCGCTATAGCGGCCATGCCCTCTTCAATGTACTGAATGTCGATAATGCTTCCGTCATAGTCAAGGAAACTTACCTTATGATAGGTGACCGTTTCGGTCTGATATGTAATAACCAAAATCTTAAAATCAGAAGTTACATTCTCAACCGTATAAACACCTTGATTTGCAACAAGTATTTCAGAATTAGCGATTACCGCATTCACGACATAACCAGCCTTCACTTCAACCTTAAAGCTGAAGCTATCGCCTTCCGTGATATTCGCAGGATCCTGCTCAGTGGTGATTACGTAAATATCGGACTCATCCCAGGTCACAGCATGGGTCTTATCTACGATTAGCTTGCCGTCATCCGCAAAAACATAGGTCACGCCATCAATTTCTTGCTGGCCGGTAAACATCATACCCTCGTAGTTTTCGTCCTCAGGCAGGAAATAATAGGTATCGCCGTCAATCTCCTGCCAGCCCTTGAGCATCTTACCATCATTGCCAAGATAGTATGTATAGCCCGATGCGGAGGAAACGTGCCAGCCGGTTTGCATAGCGCCGTAGTGTTTCTCGGTGTTATCTTCAAAGAAATACCACTCACCGTCAAGCTCGAGCCAGCCGGTGGTCATATCGCCATCAGTGGTAAAGTAGTAGACATACCCTGTGGACGGAGAGGTAAACCAACCGGTAACCATCTTTCCGTCACTTTCCAGATAATAATACTCACCGCCGACATATACAAAACCGGTCTGCATCACTCCATTGGCATCAAAGTAATAATAGTACCCATCAATATACTGCCAGCCGGTCAGGATCGCGCCGTCAGCGGCCGTGCAGTATACGTTTCCGTCGATCGTCAGCCAGCCGCGCAGCAGCGCATGGGATACCGGATCAAAGTAATAGAGCGTTCCGTCAATGGTATTGAAGCCGCCTACCGCGTAGCCGTTTTCGTCCATATAGTAGCGGACACCGCCATTGGAGAAATCGTCCACCCATTGAGCTACCACATAGGTGCCGTCGCCCATTTGGTATTTTACGCCATCTGCCGTGGCCACCCAAGTGCCGGTGGTCATCAATGCGCCGCTGGCATCGAAGTAATACCAAACATTGTCGATATATCTGTGTCCGGTAACCATAGCATTGGAAGTAGGACACAGGTAATAGGTCTTGCCACTATCCTCTACCCAGCCGCTGACCGCATAACCATTGGCATCCAAATAGTACCATGCGCTGCAGCTTTCATCATAAAGCCATCCGGCACCGGCATAGCTGCCGTCCGAGTACTGGTATCTGAAGCCGTTTTCATCCTGTACCCAGGAAGCACTGAGCGAGGAAGATGCACCGTAATTGTTAAACCCATAGGTTTTCACAATCGTGGGATAATCCTTATAGCATACATTGGCATCGAAGGTGCCCGCATTGGGAATCACCTTTTCAAAGGTGTACTGGTACATACCAAACTTCTGGCTCATTTCCACATCATACAGCGCATGGTTTTGGCTCGTTACAGGATAGGCCGCCCATGCCTCGTATTTATTACGAATACCGGAGTTTGTGACCCAGTCAAGCTCCAGCCAGCTCTTGTAGCTGTAAAGTCCGGTCAGATATCCTTCTGCCGCAACCGCATCCAGGAAGGTCTTGCAGATTTCTGCCGACAGTGTTCCTCCAATATTCTCGTGGGTTGGATCCTCAAAATCAAGATAAACAGGATATTCGAGCTGCTTGCCTTCGATATAGCTCAAGCATTTCTGCGCATCGCTCAGTGCGGTCGCCGCATCCAGAGCGTAGGTATAGAAATATACACCTACATCAAGTCCCAGACGCTTGCACTCATCATAGTACATATCAAACATCGGATCTTCGCCTTTGTTTGTAGAACCGCAGCGCATAATGACAAAATCATATCCTGCTGCAGCAACAGCCTCCAGGTTCAGTTTCAGCGTAGACCAATCATCGCCGTTGTTCCATTTGGAAATATCAATTCCCTCTGCGTATACCGTACCGATGCCGTTGGCTGCCATCCCGCCGGTATAGCTGTCATAGCCGGGCGAACCGGAGGGTTCCTCCGGAGTCGGATTCACAGCATCCGTATCCTCAATGATGGTGCCGCTTACCAGTTTGCCACTCTCGTCAAAGGTGCAGGTAGAGCCGTTTATGTCCTGCGTCCCGGTTGCCATGGCGCCGGTACTGGGGTTTAGGTAATAATGAGCCCCATCCAACTCGATCCAGCCGGTCTGCATGGCTCCCGTGCTGTCCATATAATACCAGTTGTTGTCGATATACAGCCAACCGCGAAGCAGTGCGTTTGAACCCGGATCAAAATAATATGTTTCTTCGCCGATGGTCTGCCAGCCGCATACCACATGTCCGCTGGCGTCCAGATAGTATCTTGCATAGTTATTTCTGGGATCGTCCACCCAGCAGTTGATTGCATAGGTGCCATCCACAAAGCGGAACATATACCCCACTCCGTCAGAGACCCAGTCGCCGTCACAGAGGTAGCCGTCGCTGTTAAAGTAATGCCATATTCCGTCAATATACAGATGGCCGGTCAGCATTGCTTTGGAGTTCGGATCCAGATAGAATGTACCGGTATCCAAATACAGCCAACCTCCTGCGGCATAGCCATCCGCACCGATGTAATACCAAGCATTGTTATCCGGATCCTGAAGCCATCCCTGGGGAGCAAAGGTTCCGTCGGAATACTGATACTTATATCCAACACCATCGTAATGCCAGGAACCGGAAATCACATTGCTTGCAGAAATCTGAATGATACGGCTGGAATTGTTTTCGATCCAGCCGGTACAGGTCTGACCGGCAGTATTGACAAATGTGCCGTAAAGTCTGTTGTTGGAGCCTACTCTTGTGATCTCAAACATAGAGAATCTGGGGATCACATATGTATAGGTAGTAGCCGTTTCCGAATCGTAAATATATTTCGCAGCATTGGAAATATACAGACCCGGCGTGGGATTTTCACCGCTGTAGTCGATCTTTGTAACTGAGCTGTCAGACACATAAGGAAGTCTGCCGAAACCATATAGATATGTACTGGCCAAAGAGTAGCTCTTAAAGTAAACACCGCCGCCGTTGGTTTCCAGGCCGGAAGCATCACTGGTATTGCCTTCAACTGTATAAAGCACACCATCCTTGACATAAAGGCAGATGCCGATATGGGACGGGCTGCTTGAGCTCTTAAAGAATACCAGATCGCCGTACTGAGGCGTATAGGAGCCACCCATGCTGGCACTGTAAGAAAAATATCCTGCGCCCTTCAGCTGATTGACCCACATGGCACAGCTGATCTCTTTCCAGATGTAGTTATAGTCCCCGGAATGATAACGGCACAGTGTGCTGTATGTAGCATGGTTCGTACAGCGGGACTGATAAAGACACCAGGACACAAACGCAGCACACCACGGGTAATCGGAGCCGCCGTAGCCTAATCCCAAATCGCCCATATTATAGCTAAATTCCGTATAGTTGTTGCTTCCGGAAATCGTACCGGAGAAGTAACCGTCCGCCGCGCCCTCCTGATATCCTAACTGAGAAAGCGCAATCGCAATCAGGTCCGTACGGTTATCTCCCGTAATCGGGACCTGCAAATAATGACTGTAATATTTTCCAACTTGATAGGAATTTGATGCTCCAGCTTGTGCACCCGGTCTGTATGTAGCAGCATACGCGGGTACCGCTGTAACCATCATAGCAATCGCCAGAACAAACGCCATCAGTTTCATGAAATATGTTTTCATTTGAATACTTCTCCCTTGTTCATATTTACATTAGGGTAACACAGTTGCCAACAGATCGCGTAAAGCATTCGTAGAGTATTATCCTCAACAAAATAAGATAAACCCCCCAAAATACCAGTTTGTAGTATACCATTTTTTAGCAAGTTTGTCAATGTATAACAAGCTAATCGTAGGATGAATTGTGTTGCAATGATGTGTAACACATACAATTGATAGAATGTATCTTCTTAAAATACCTTGACATTTCTTTTTTTTGGGTTAATATTAGTAATAGATGTATATCTGTTTACATTCAGGAGGTGAATTTATGAAATATACACAGCCGGAAATGGAAATCGTTGCATTTGAAACCGATGATATTATTGCCACTTCTGTGGGTATCACCGAACCTTCGACAACTACCCCTCTGCCTACTTACCTTGATCCTTGGGACTCGATTGGCGGAGAACTTGGTTAATTTCGTTGTGAAGAATCAATCGTGAATTAGAATCCTGAAATACGGGGACGGTATCGTTCGTAAAGAACTGTACCGTCCCCCAAATTCCCCCCCGAAAAAGGGCAGCATTCCCTATTTATGCCGAATATCAAAAGAACAGCTATTCCATCCGCTTGATATTCTGCAAGGCTATGCAGCAGTTTTTTTGATATGTGACGATATTCTCTTGCTATTCGTTTTGGATACGCTATGCTTCATCTGAAAGTTACTATATTCAGAAAGTAAGTATGAGGTAACAAGCATGATGAAGCGATCATTTTATTTGAATCAGATCATTCGTCGCATGCACAACGGCGAAATCAAGGTCATCACCAGCATCCGCCGCTGCGGCAAATCTGTACTGCTGTTCCGGGATCATCTGTCTGAAACCTAAGGCATCCGGTCATAAAATCAATTTTTTCCTGCCCTTCCGCAACTCTCCACTCATACGAAAAACTTATCTGGCTAAACTAGGACTACGGAAAGAAAAAAGTCGTTTTCCAAAAGAAAGGGGCTTATCTTTCCGGAAAACGACAAAAGGAGAGAGCGATTATGAGCAGCAAGAACAACAACCAGATCAACATCCCCCAGGCCCGTGAGGCCATGGACAAGTTCAAGATGCAGGCCGCTTCCGAGGTCGGCGTCAACCTGACCAACGGTTACAACGGTCACCTGACCTCCCGTGAGGCCGGCTCCGTCGGCGGCCAGATGGTCAAGAAGATGATCGAGGCTTACGAGCAGGGTCTGCAGTAACCTCCCCCAAGCGGGCAGCCAAAACGGCTGCCTGCTTTTTTAAGTTTTTTCTACAAAATTGCTGACAATTCTTGAAGAATATGCTATAGTAACTTTATCAAACAGGAGGTGCGGCTCATGAACTTCTTACAGCAGAGAATCCTTAGCGAAGGAATCGTCAAGCCCGGCAATGTGCTGAAGGTTGACAGCTTCCTGAATCATCAGATGGATATTGCCCTGCTCGATCAGATCGGTGCGGAATTCCATCGCCGCTATGCGGACAAGCCCATTACCAAGGTGCTGACCATCGAGTCCTCCGGTATCGCCATCGCCTGCAGCGTGGCCCGTGAGTTCGGCGTTCCCGTGGTGGTGGCTAAAAAGTCCAAATCCGTCAACATCGACGGCGATACATACGTCGCCGAGGTGGAGTCCTTCACCAGCAAGAAAAAGCATCTGGTGGTGGTATCCAAGAAGTTCCTCACCGCCCAGGATCGTGTGCTGATCGTAGACGATTTCATGGCCAACGGCTATGCTATGCAGGGTCTGATCTCCCTTGTAGAGTCCGCCGAAGCTACGGTAGAGGGGCTGGGCATCGTCATCGAGAAGGCCTACCAAGAGGGCGGCTGGCGGATGCGCAATCTAGGCTATCGGCTGGAGTCTTTGGCTATCATTGAGTCCATGGATCCCAAGACCGGCGAGATCACCTTCCAGACTCAGGAATAATTCAAACAGCAAGGAGGCTGTCCTTCGGGACAGCCTCCTTTTTATTTACATTTCCTCTAAGAAAGCCTTGGCATAGGCTTCCGTGCGGCGGCAAAGCTCACGGGCAAGGCCGTTGCTCTCCCCCGTCAAGCTCATGGACACCGCGGCGCAGCTGGGACAGATCTTCTGATACTTGCAGACCTTGCACTCAGCACACACCAGCATGGTATCCGCCGCGGCGCAGGTATCCTTCCACGCCGGAGAGAACCCCTTGGCGCGCACATTCTGCTCATACTGCGGCAGCATGCCGCAGGGATACATTTTGCCGTCCCAAGTGATCCAGAAGGCACCCCGGCCGGCCATGCAGGAAGAAATGGAGCATTCCGGCGCCTCCAATTCCGCGCTCTGGTCGTTCAGGCACTTGCGGATAAATTCCTGCCGCTGCGCCAGCCGCTCCGGTGTCAGAGTCAGCCGGTCGAACCAAGCCGCCCGCTGTCCCATTTCCTCCGGACTCAGGTACACATCCTCCGCCGGATGCTGATTGCGCACCGGTGGGAAAATAAAGCCGGTCATACGGATTGGAATCTGATTTTCTTTGGCAAATGCCACGATTTTCTCCAGATCGCCTACGTTTTTCCGGGTAAAAGTTGTGTTCAGGTTTACCCGTACACCGGCCTCTTTCAGCATTTTTATGCCCCGCAATGCCTTTTCAAAGCCGGCGCAATAACCACACAGCCCCCCATAGGTTTCATCGGACATGCCGTACAGAGTCACATTGACCTTCTCAGGTCTGTGAATGCGGAATAGGTCGATGATCTGGGGCGTCATCAGCGTGGCATTGGTATTGACTGTGATCATCAGCCCCATTTCGATCAAGGACTTGTAGATCTGGGCAAAATCCGGCCGCAACAGAGGCTCGCCGCCGGTGAGCAGCAGGTAGATCATACCCGCGTCCACAGCCTGCCGTCCCAGCTCGATCCACTCCTGCGCTGTCAGTTCCGCGCCCAGCTTGTCCTGCTCGTCCTTGGACATATTAACATAGCACATTTTGCAGCTGAGGTTGCAACGGGCGGTCAGCTCAAAGGTACCACTGACCGGTATCCGCTTCGCCGCACCTTTGCGGAACACATAATCTTTGATGTCCAGATCTGACATAACGCACTCCTTTAAAAAAGGGCTTCCGGCTTTACCGGCCGGAAGCCCGATGGATCAGTTCTTGACGGTCACCGTCAGCTCAAGGCTGTCCCCGGACAGGGTGCCATCGGCATAAACGGCGTAAATGTAATAAGTACGGTCGCCCACCAGATCCTCTGTGGCATAGAACATGACACAGTAATTATCACGGTCGGACTTGTAGGTGCTGCTGGTCTGCTTGAAGATTGTGGTTTCGGTGCCCAGATCGTTGTAGATCTGGAAGCCAGCAATCTCGCTATCCTTAATCACACTCATGTTGATGGTAGCGACCTTGCCCACGTAGACGGTTGCGGCCTTGAAATCACCGGAGATGAAGCATTCCTCACCGGTAACCTCATTCTTCAACCGCAGGCCAGCCTTGGCTTTGTTCACCGTGGCCAGCATCTCGTTGAGCTGCGTCTCGGTGTAGGTGCCTTCTTCCTGCTTCAGGAATTCTCTGGCCTGCTCCACCGCGTTGGCGTAGATTGCCACGGTCTCACCCTTGTACAAGGAACTGTCGAAGCTCTCATCGTAGTAGGTCACCGCGTTCTGCAGCAGCGAAGGATCGGGATAGTCCAGCGCGGCATAGGCCGCATTGATGGCTGCCGTAGCCGCATCCACATCCTCCTGCCCCGGCTTCGTCTGGTTCAGAATCGCCTGACCGGCCTCCACCGCGGCGGTGTAGGCATCGGCAGTAGCCTGCGTGCGGTAAGTCAGGTCGGTGGTGCTGTAGGTGGCGATGGCCGCCTGCAGAGCCGTCAGATCTGCCACCACATAAATCTCCCCATCTGCGGCGGTGCCTGTAGGTGCCGCGCCCAAGGTAGTCCAGTTGGCGGTAAATGCAGCATAGGAATCCGAATTGCTGGTGATGGGATTCCACACCTTAGCGCCGTGGGCGTGAATTCTGGGGAACAGCTCTTCCAACACCTCTGCCTGGGTCTGCTTGGTGGGAAGATCGCACCAAACGCCCAGCGCTGTTGCAATGACAGCGTCCTGATTTGCCGCAGAAATGTTCGCGCCCATCGTTGTTCCGTTTGCATAAGTATAGGTAAACACGTACGGATCCCACTTCTTATAGATACCCTCAGCCGACGGCAGCATCAGGCCGTTCACAACCAGATTATCACCACCATAATTGCCGTATGTGCCGGCATTTACCATCGCAAAATAGTTGTAGCCATCGAGGATGTTGATAACATTGTAGCCCGCATTCACATAGACATCCACATTGTGGCTGGGATACCAGTACAGAATGTCGATATTCTTATCCAGCTGCACCACACCGTTTGCAATGCTCCAGCCGGTATCAGAGGTACGCAGGGCATCATCGTTCCACATTCTGACGGAGGTGTAGCCGATATCCCGAACGAAATCATTCATATCATTCATATACAGCAGGAAGGCATCATAGGCTACTGCGCTGGAGTTTCCGGTCTGCGCCTGCGCATAGGCCTTCCAGTGATCCAGCTGCTTCCATCTGGAAGCGGTGGAGGTGGATACGCAGGCAGTTGCCCAACCCAGCAGCTCATCGCCACCTATGTCGATGGTGGTACAGCCTGCGTTATAGAACAGCGTAGCGTACTCCTGAACTAAGCTCTTAGTAAACGCCACAGCCATTGCATTGGAAATGTCAATGCCGCGGGAGTAATTCGTATTACGGGAGCCGCCGACGATAACCGGGGTGTAGCTGCCGTAATGGAAATAGTTGCCGATATCCGTATCCGCGGTGGTCGTATAGGTGACATCGTTGAACGTAAAGGAGAAATTGCCCTTGTCACATTGCTCATTAAACTTTTTTACGATGTGGTTCATGTGACCGGGGGTATCCAGGGAAGGAATGATCTGCACATGGTAGAGCTTGGCGTAGTTGATGATATCAATCACCTGCTCCTGTGTCAGATACATATTAAAATCCGGATTGGCTGCAATCATCTCGTCCGTAATTTCAGCCTGAGTACAAAGCGTTCCGTCACGGCCATTAAGCCAGGGATAGAGCTTACTCTCAATGCCCAGACCCATTTCCTCAGAGAAATGCATGGTTAGGCAATTCATATTGGCCCAAGAAAGTTCCCGAATCAGACTCTTGATATTGTCCACGCTAAAATACTTTCGGCCGTTGTCCAAAGACATACCGCGCTCCAGAACGTCGGGTGCCTGCTCCGTCTTGGAGGTGACCTTGCTGCTGAGCATCAGCTGCTTGATCAGATCCCGGCAGCCGTAGAACAGGCCGTCAGCATCGGAAGCAGAGATGACCACATTGGTAGAAGACGCCGCCACAACATAGCCCTGAGTGGCAATGCCGGCGCTGCTGTCCAGTGTCAGCACGATGTCATTGGCACCGGCTTTATCCGCCGGGCCGTAGGAGATGGGGATATCATAGCTCAGCTCCAGCTTCTCCTTCAGTTCCTTGGCAAACAGCTGGATCTGATCCTCCAATGCCTCATCGGTGAGCTTGGAGTCCGCAGTTTCGACCCAGTAGATCTCAGAATTGGCCTTCATCGTCCAATCACCGCCGGCAGCATTGATGGCATCCGGTGCGAAGATCACGCACAGCACGATCACCAGCACCACCGCCAGCACCAGCGGAAGGAATTTCAAATGGGATTTCAGTTGTGTCATTGTGTCATCCCTCTCTCAGGTTTGATAAAATGCAATCCACTGCCCCCTTCTCCGGCAGACACTCCAAAGAAAGGACAGGAACCGCGCTCAAAAGCATTTGAAGCAGATCCAGCAGACGGGTATTGAAAGCCGGATCGGCAGCGCATTTGATGGCTTCGCTATACAGCGCCAGCAGGGCGCTGCGTTTGGTCAGCGGCGCAAGACGATTGTGCGCAGCCTTGTTCAGCATGAACACCGCCGCCACCGGTGCGCCCTCATTTTCATAGATTCCGGAGCTGCCGGCCACGGGACTTCCGTAGGCGGTACAGCCGCCGTCGGTGACGTGGATGACCACCTTGTCACCGTTGAGCACCTTTGCGCCGTAGTGGGTCTGCCATAAAGCGGCGTGGGTGGACTTTCCACCTCCCGAAGGGGCGGAAAACAGATAGGCCTTGCCCTGATACAACACCGCGGAGGCGTGCAGGATCAGCCGGTCAAAGGACTGCAGCAGACGCTCCGGTGCCAGATACAGCAGCCAGTTGCCCTGCCGGCAGAAGGTATCCGCAAAGCTCTCAGGGATATACAGGCGGATAGGTTCCCCTGCCTCGCCGGGCTCCTGCCGGACGATGTACTCCCCTTCCTGCCAATAAAACCGCTCCGCCGCCACCGCATTCGCAGGGGGCGCACCGAACAGGATCTGCAATCGCAGATCCGGTTCGGCGGCAGCATTTTCATTCAGCGCAAACGGACGGAAATTGTCCGGAACTGTCAAAGCCCGTGCCGCTTCCACACGAAACAGCAGGCCGCAGATCTGGAAATCGTAAAAAACCATAGGTCAGGAAAGGAACGCGGTCTGTACGTTGGAATGGTAGCACAGCGTGTTATGGCTATCCGCCACAAAGTCGCCGTCGTGGTCAAAACCACCGGTGGGCAGCAGATTGACAACGCAGTTTCTGCCCTCCATGAAGTAACCAAACTCCATCAGTGTCCGAATATCCGCGTGATCCGCATTGCAGTTAGCCGCAATAGGCTGATCCAGCGCGATCTCCTCGACGCAGATGCGAGGCTTATGATAGATTTTTTTCATGATAAGCCTCCTCATTCACCGTCGGTGGGCAGAGTCTGCTCAGAGCCGTAGTTGTAGATCTGTGCGGCCTCATTGACCACAGTGGTGTCGGACAGATCGCCGGACTTAGCTGCGTTGACCAGCACTGCCTCCATGCTGCTGATGGTGTAGCCGGCCAGCTTCAGGCTGGTCAGAGACAGGACTTCGCCCTGGCTCTCACTGCCGTTGGTGCCGATCATCAGCAGGTAGCGGCCATCCTCGCCCAGAGTCAGGCGGCTGACATCGATGGTATAGTACTGCTCGGTGCCGTTGTACAGCTTGTAGGAATTGGTGCCGCTGACGATATCGGCGGCGGTGCTGCCGTAGGTCATGGTGACATAACCGTTGGAGCCGTTGACGGAGTCCACCTTTCTGTGGGCGCCGATCTGGATAGTTCTGCTGCCCTCAGTCACAGAGGCATCGGGAGTCAGGTACAGAGCGATCATGCCCACCGCGGCATCGCCATCCAGATAGATCTCGTTGTTGGGGCCGAGGGTCATATACTGGCTCAGGCTGCTGACACTCTTGAGCACGCCGTTGCTTTCCACGTCCTCGATGAGGGTAGTACCGGTGGCAAACTGCAGCGAGGAGCTGGACTCGGAGGCGTTGGCATACATAGTCTTGCCATCCTCGATCAGCTGCTTGATCTCCAGGAAGGATGCGTTGTACTCGCCGGGGTTATAGTAGATCTTGGCATCGCTGTCAGCCAGCGGATTGAACACGCGGATACCGTCGATATAGAGCATACGCACCTTGTCGGCGGTGGAGCCGCCGGCCTTCACGGTCACGGTGTAGCTGCCTTTGTCCAGACCGGTGATGGAGATCACGGGAACCTGATACAGATGGCCGCCCTTGCTCTCGGTGATGACGGGCATCCGTCTAACCACATTGCCGTTGGCATCGGTCACCGCAACATCGATGACCGCGTACTGCTCATAGGTGGTACGGCTGACCAGCTCGAAGCCGGTGCCGACGAAGCTGAATCTCAGCACATCGGCGGTGGCGGACACGTGCAGGGTGCTGACAGTGCCGTTGGAGTCGGTGGCGCCGTTATCCTGATTGTACACAGGGTCGGAGCCGTAGTTGGCGTTCTGGTCGGGAGATTGCACGGAGCTGCCCGCGCCCAGCTGCCACTTGTTGCCGCTGTTGTTCAGGTAGGTAAGGCCGGCGAAATCGTCCTCATAGTAGACCACGTTGGCAGGCATGACCTTGATGCTCTGGGTCATTTCCACACCGGTGAACTTGGTCAGAGAGGTGGCATCGGTCTCCATAACACGAATGGTAACCGTCACGCTGTCCAGACCGCTCATGAACTTATTGGGAGTGTACTTCAGAGATGTGCCGCCATACGTAAAGCTGCCGTAATTGGAGGTGGCATCGGAGGTGCCCACGACCGTAACAGCGGTCTTGGTATTCTCAGCCAGAATAGCTTTATCGTTTGCAAGGAAGCCATAGCTGGCATCAAACAGCTCAACCGGCAGACCGTAGTCCAGAACGAAAGCATCATCCGTCACATCGTAGGTATAGGCATGGTAATGGAAAACCACATTCTCCCAGGTGCCGCCGGTGACCTTATAATAGATGTTCTCAACACCGGCCTTGGCGCCGGTATAGGTGATAGAGCCGTCGGAATTGAGCACCGCGTTTTCACTCAGCGCTGTGGTATCGGTGTTACCCGAAGGGCTGCACAGCACAATGCTGACCGCGGAAGCATCGACCGTCTGGCCGGCATCTGTAATCGGTTTTAGCAACTCCGCCTTGGTCACGGTCACACCCTGCTGGGTGCCGGGCTCCAGCCAATCGTAAATATCGAAGCAGTCATAGGAATAGTTCCGCTTCTGAACCTTCCATTCGGCGTAACCATTCAGGGTTACGTTGTCACGGGAATCAGCGGTGGTTTTGACCGTGTTGGTAAAGGTATCGCCGCCGGCGCTCCAATCTTCGTTGGTGATATCATATTTCACACCATATACGCCGAACTTTTCACCGGCATCGATACCGGCCGCCAGCAGTGCCTTCAGCACATCCTCTGTCAGGTTCGGAGCATTGTAACGGCTCTTGACCGTACCGTCCGCGTTGTAGGTAACGACGTACATCTCCGCAATGTTGGAGCGGGAGTTCAGGGTGATCTGGCTGGGAGTCAGACTGACACCGATAGCCGCATTGGTAAAGGTCAGATTGGTGATGGGCTCGTTACCGCTGTTGGTCAATTCATAGCCGTAGCCCACATTCTTGGAGGGATCCACGAAGCCGTTATAGCCGGTGGTGACACCGTTCTGGTAGCCCAGCATATTGGTGACCATGCTGGGTTCCACGATCTTCATATTGGTTTCGATACCGAAGTTACCGGCACCGCCGCCACGCTCCATATAGTAGAAGTCGAAGTCGTAGACCTTGCCATCCTCCAGGCCCAGCACGGATTTCATATCATTGAGTTCGATATGGGACTTGGCAATGGCGTGGCCGCCGCCCAGATCCAGGACCCGCTTGCCGTTGATGAACAGATACACGTCATCGTCGCCGGTGAAGGTAAAATACAGATCATCGTCCTCGTAATAGACGAACTGGGCATGGCCCTCCAGGGAGAAGTTGAAGTTGGTGTTGGAGTAGTAATTTGTCAGGTCAGCACCATAAGTGGTGCCGGAAATGTGCTGCAGATATTCATAGTAGAACTGAGTGGTAATGCCATAGCCCAAATCGCCCACAGGGTTAAAGCTGTACAGCGGAACGATATTGCCGCGGTTGTAATAAATGCCTCCGCTGGACGCATCTCGGGCTGTGGCAGTGGTGGTTTGGGTGTTATAAATGACACCATTGGTCGTGTCATACATGGTATCGTTGTAAGCAGAGTTGAAGGTATAGAAGGTGGTGCCGTCATCCTTCTTCTTTTCCAGCAAACGCAGAGAGTTGTACTGGCTGATGGTCTGGCCGTAGCCGGTGCTGTCGCTGAAGGTATTGTGCAGCAGGAAGTAGGCCGCGTCGAAATAGGTTTCTATATCCGTGTAGGACTTGGGATTTTTGGCCTTGGCATCGGCATAGGAGCCCAGGCCGCCGGTAATCTGGTTTCGAAGCACATCCGCCAGGTCCTTGGTGGCACCCGATGCGTTGGGACCCACATACTGATAGCTGTCGTTAAACAGATTCATGCCCATGACATGATGCAGATTCCGGGTACCGTCAGCATTTTCCCAATCCACCGGCAGTGTTTCCTGAAGCATTTCGGCCACATAGGTGACCGTCCCCTCCGTATACGTCAGCTGCTTGCCCTCTCCCAGCTCGCCCTCCACCAAGTCAAGACGGAGCAAGCCGCCGTAGCCTGTCATGGTGGCACCGCTGTTCAACGTAACAGTCTGGGGTGTCACCGAGGTGCTGGTGGCATTATTGATATAAAACTGAGAACCATTGATGGTGCCGGTGGTTGTCCAAGGTGTGGTAGATGTATTCAGGGTCATGTTGTTGACCTGAGAATTTGCGTTGGTAAAAATCAAACCATAACCAGCGTTGTTCTTGACGATATAGGTCTTTTTCACCACGGTGGTATCATAATCAGTGGAATTGGCGTAGTAATCGGCATAGGTCTGGGCATCCGTCTTATCGGAGAAGAATGCGGCATAGGCAATATCGATATATTTATTGTAAGCAATTCTGGGATAGAACGTCACATAGCCAACACCATCGGATGCAGTATAGCTGGAGCCAGTCAAGTCAATAACCGCTGTGGTCCAGGTAGTCTTATTGTAGCCGGTGGTGGGGAAATTGATATTGCCATAGCTGGTGCCGCCAGTATTGCGCTGATATATGATTGGGGTCTGACCTGACTGCGCAGCAGCACTGGTACGATACTTGATGACCAAATATCTAGTAGCGCCTCTAGTCGTACCGGAAGGCATATAAAAGGTCATGACCGAGTTGGTGGTGGTGGTATGGCTGGTGGTAAAACGCAGATAGCCACCCTCTCCGGTCTGGCTGCTTTTTGTAAAATAGGTATTGCTGATGCTGCCTGAATCGGACGGACGGAATTTAACCGAAGGAGTCGGAACAACGACACCGGAGCTGTTATCGGCGATCTCCACAGTGCCGCTTTCGCCGGAGGCGTTCATATCAAAGAGCATTCCATCAGCAGCGAAGTCACGAATGGTGATGGGCATGGAAATATAGTCGCCGGTCTGAGTACCGCTGCCCAGAGTCACATCCGCGCCCTCGGACACGATGTTGGAATAGGACAGCGAACCCAAAGCCACCGCGGCGCTCAGCACCACAGCGGCGGTTTTCTTGATCACGTTCATAGCGTTCATAGTTCTACCTCACTTTTTATCAGCAGCAAAGCATGTTTTTCCATTTCTTCGAGAAATTCCAAGATATCCGTGCGAGCCTCCTGCGCCGAAACGTCGTAGGCTTCGGTCATTGCGGCCACCAGCTCCTCCAACTTTTTGTCACACCGGAGCAATTCCCACAGGAATTTTCCTTCCTCGTTCAGCACCGCCATCCGGGATGCCTCGTTGGGCGGAAGGGATACGGGAATGGTCAAATACTCTCCGCAGACCTCCCGCAGCGCGTATCCCGGCTTGGTTCGGAAGACCGCACCCGCCGCCGTCATTGGCGTGATTTCCGACCCCACGCCGGGGCTGAAATTCTTCATGCGCGACCTCCTTTCGACCAAAGGGAGCAATAATGCCCATAATACGATCATAATATCTATTTTATCTTAGCACAGTTAGTGCAAGAAAGCAATTAGGAAATTTAAAATACTTGGTTTTTCTTCTTTTATATTCCAATATTGACTGAGCAAAAATTAAATATTATCTTTAAAACCGCATTTTCCAGCTTTGAATCTGATCGTCAGAAGCGGCATCTTCCCTGCCGTAACAAAAAAGCCAGCCCTGTCAGGGCTGGCTTTTTAAATTCCGTTGAAGAAGTGTCTACCATCAGACGTAAGTATCCGCAAGGTCATTCTCCGTGGTGCCGGTCATCTTGGCCATATTCTTTGCAAGAATGGCCTTCACAGCCGGGTTCAGCTGGGAAAGAGGCGTATTGTTCTTTACCAGCTCAGCAAAGGTTTCCGACACGTGCTTATACACCGTTTTGAAGGTATGGCAGAAATCGGTGGGCATATTTTCCAGCCCGTTTTCCATAATGGCAATATCCGCGCAACCGCCGGCGCAAACACCAAAATACTCGCAGGAAGCCTTGCATTTCTCCCGACGCAGCACAGAGCCGCCGATCAATGCCTTAGCGCCCTCGGAGGCAAAGATCTGCTTTGTATTCTCAAAGTCATCGATCTTGCCGAAGGGATACTTACCCACGCTGTCACGGCCGCAGTTGTAGACCGTGCCGTCCGGCGTGATGCTGAGGTATTTCAGGTGGCAGGACGCGCAGGTGCAGACACGGAACCGGCCGCCGGTGGCCAAATTCAGGTACAGCGAGAAGGTGCGCACGGACACGCCGTCCACATCGTAGATCCACTCGTCAAACAGGTCGCAAAGGGCCTGCGCATAGCGGACAGAGCCGGTGGAGGGCATACTCTTGCCGCCACCTTCCGAAAGAAGCGGGCTGAACTCAAAGGAAATCTTCTTTTCCTTGAAGAAGCGATAATTCGCCTTCAGGTCATACGCGTCATTGGACACCACCGCGTTGCAGCCGAACCGGAGTCCCGCCGCCCGAAGCGTATCCATTGCGCGCAAGGTTTTATCTGTCTGACCGCGATAAGCTTCGTTTTCGATACCGTCAAAAGAGATACCGACCCGGAAATCATGCTCCTTGAAGAACTGGATCCATTCCCGGTTGATCAGGGTGCCATTGGTCTGGATGCTGTTCTCGATGGTGACACCGCTCTGGATATGGACGCGGCGTTCCACATCCATAGCCTTGCGAAAATAGTCGATACCGGCGCACAGAGGCTCGCCGCCGTGCCAGATGATATGAATCAGATTGTAGCCGGTAAGCAGAACGTTCAGAAATTTCTCGAACTGTTCCAGCGGCAGACAATTCTTCACATAGGCTTTTTCGCTGTTGTAGCAGTACTTGCACCGAAGGTTGCACGCATCGGTGACCTTCAAAATGACTTCGATTTTTTTCATGGCTTACTGATCCCCAAACGTTTGATATCGCGCTCCATTTGTCTATTCTTGCCGATCCGTTCGAAGAGGTCTTTGAAATAATGAAAGCTGACATCTTCGCCCAGAATGGCTGAGGTCAACACCGTATCCAAGGCGTGGATGCAGATCTTAAACAAGGTATTCCAGACAACGGAATCCTCCTGTACTGCCCACAGCGCCTGAACAAAGCGATCACTTATGGAATTGGCAATGGCAGAGAACTCCACATAATGCTTGTCGAAATATTCCGAAAAGGTGGGAAGTCCCTCTCTCTTGAAGCCGTTGTAGGTGCCGTTTTTGTAGTCTTCTCCATAGTCGCAGACCATGTCCACAAGGAAGTTCCACTCGGAAACAGCCCGAATTAACTCCTCCGATTGCGCAGTCAGCTCCTGAAATTGTGAAAACGACCGAACGGCCATATCCCCATACGCCCGAAAAATTTCAGGAAGGGGCGAATTGGCATCCTGAAGCTGGTTGATTCTGTCCGTACCCGCCCGGGAATCTTTTGCCATTTCGGGCTCCGCCTTGCAGGAGGCACGGATCGCCTTCATCAGCGGTGCGGGAATCAATCTGGATTTCAGATTATTGTTATCCAGTTGATCATCGTGAATCTTCTCACCAAAGCTGATCAAGCTAAGTCTGGCCAGCTTCATGCCAAACGCATCATCCTCAAAGTACTTCAGGTTCGTCTTTCCAAACCGCTCGCAGGGCAATGCCGGCGGTGCCTCATCCCCGCTCTGCAGAGCGAGGATCAAGGCATACACCGTAGCATCATAGGTGGTGCACATGCGCGCCACCTGCCCTCCAATTATACGCAGGCAGTAACAAGTCCGACAATAATAGGAGTTAAAAAGGATGCGTTCCCGTTGTGTCAGCTTTGCCTGGTAAGGTCTGAAGTAGCCGAACATCGGTCAGGATTATCAGCAGCAGCAATCGCTGGAGTCGCTGTAGATCCAGTCTGCGTGGCTGAAGTGGACATCCTCGTTCTCAGCGGTCTGGGCGATGTACTGATCCAGAACGTCCTTCTTGTCCATGTTGGTCTCCATGTGCTCAAACTTCATTTTGTTTTCCTCCGTAGTTTTTTATTTTTAAGCGGCCCTGCCGCTTAGGTGACAAATTCTTCGCTCAGCTTTACGATCTGCTGCTCCAGAAGGCGGATTTTTTGCTCCAGATCCTCCTGCAGCCGCGCAAGCTTCTTTTTCTGCCGGTCGCTGTGGGCGTTTTCCGCCATTGCCGATAAAAGTGGCCGTGAGATCAGCATGGCGTAAAACTCGATGGGTGACAACAGCTCGCATTGCTTGTGATGTTTGAAATGCTGCTTAAACTCCCTTTGCAGGGCTTTGATAGCGGGGTAATCCTCCCGCTGGGATAACTTGATGTGGGCAAGCTCATGGCAATAGACGGACAAAACCGTCATAGCAGAGCTTGTCGCCAGCAGACCGGCGGACAGATAGACCTGCCCGGCGTCGTTCATGTACGCCTCGGTCTTGCGCTTCCATTGCAGCTGCACGGAAAAATCGGCAAGGCACCGCTTTTCGATCAAAGCATCCCGGGCGGCGGTAACCGCCTGCCATTTCCACGGCCCCAGCTCACTGCGCAAAGCAAAAAACGGAGCGAAGCAAGCCGCGGTTTCCTGCGGGAACATCTCCAGCTCCACAGCGGAGGCCGGAGCGGATACATAGCGCTTCAGGGAAATCGGAGCCGTGTTCATTCTGTTTCCCTCTTCGTCTCATCCGGAGCATACAGGCGTTCACCGGCATCCTTGTGCAGGATCTGCTCCTTGTATTGCCGGATCTTTTGCAGATCCATTTTGGAGAAATGCTTCCAGAAATAGCCGGCTCTTCCCCAAAATGCATAGTTATTTGTATCGGCACGGACATAGTCGTCCACCCTGCCGGTGATGTAGCTGTCCAAAACGCCGCGCAGGAATTTCAGGTTGCTGCTCCGGTTGGAGATCTTGAAGCACTGGATATGGGTCGGGTCGATGGTACCGTCCCGCAGCTCATGGGGGAAAATGCTTTGCAGGGCGTACAGATATTCCACGCTGTGGTGCTTCAGGTTTTCCTGAAAGCTCTTCTCACAGACCGACAGCACATTATTGCAGGTGCCGCAATTAAACGAGCAGCCATTGTTCAGCAAAAGATATGTCTGCTTCCCCTGCTCGTGCAGATAGGCAAATATTTTATTGTTGCGGATAAAGGCGGAGCCCAGAACGAACACTTCCGCATCGTACGCTTCGATGGCCTGCTCGATCTGTGCCTTGCGCTGGTAGCCGTTGTTGAAGCTGAGAATGTACTTCTTCCCCGGAAAATAGGTGCGCACCGCGTCGTAATAATCGCCCAGAAAACAGACCGAGTCCACCTCGACTCCGTTGCGCGCCAGCTGCTGTGCCGTCTTGCCGATCAGCTCCGCATCCAGCTGAAGTGTGTTGAACAGCAGCTCCAGCTCAATGCCGTAGGATTTGATCAGGGCGAGCATTTTCCAGAATTGGCGCTTCTTGCCCGGAAGCCAGAAGGCCTGTGCCACCTTTGTGCGGGTGTGCAGGCGTCTGTCCACCGGCGGCGAAAAATAGAAAGAGTGGATATATGTGTGATAGGTCTCCAAAAACGAGGCGAATTCCTCGTAGCCGGTTTCCAGCGTAAGACCTAGGTTAAACTTCTTCGTAAAATCCATATGGTTTCCGATCGCTTTCCAGTTGTGTCAGAGCTGCGAGGATCACAGAACCAGACCGCGCCTTCTCTGACGGGAGGCGTACCATTCAAAGGCCTCGTGCAGATCCTCCTTGGAGAAATCCGGGAAATAACGATCCGAGAAGTACAGCTCCGCATAGGCTCCCTGATAGAGGAAGAAATTGGACAGCCGGCGTTCGCCGCCGGTGCGAATGATCAGATCCAACTCCAGTGGGAAGCTAAGCTCCGCCAGAAGCTCCTGCTCTGTAACGGGTTCGCCCCGGGAAATCGCCTTGTTCACCGCGTCAACGATCTCCGCGCGGCTGCCGTAAGCGATGGCGATATAGATCGTTCTGCCGGTACCGGCAAATTCAGCCAGAAGCGACTCCGTGCGCAGCAGAGAATATCGGATCTCCTCCGGCAGCAGGTCCAGCCTGCCCACGAATTTGGCACAGACCTTCCGGCTGCGGAAGGCATCCACAAAGGCATCAAAGTAACGCAAAACCAGGCTGAGGATATGCTCCAGCTCGTCCTTTTCCCGGTTGAGATTTTCAGTAGAAAGGCTGTAGCAAACCACATTTTTCGCACCCAGCCGGAAAGCTGCGGAGGCGATCTCGATCAGGTTGATCATACCCTTGGTATGACCCTCCTTGCGAGGCAGGGAGCGCGCCTGCGCCCATCTACCGTTGCCATCCATGATGATGCCCACCGTTTCCGGCGCGGCAATGATCTTATCCGTATGCATGGTGCGCCTCCTTGGGAAAACGTACTTATACAGCCAAAAGCAGAAGGAAGCCGAAGCCGCAGGTGATCAGGCCGGCAATGTAGTTGACCGCCACATTGTCGATCATGCGGAAGCCCTTGATCAGCTTAGCAGGCTTTCCGCAGTGCATATCGGTTTCCGTCAGAGCGTTGCAGGTATCGCATTCATACAGCGACTGAGCCAGCGCGCCCACAACAGAGTCTGCCAGCGTGCCCACAAACGCAATCAGGCCAATAGCCAGACAGATCAGGGGCGAGATCACACCGAACGCCATGGGCAGCACCATCAACAGGAAGCTGCTAACCAGCGCGGCCACCGTGCCCAGCACGGAAATTCCGCCGCTGATGCCCTTCTCCACGGGCTTGCCGGTGATGATGCTGACATTCTTTTTGGCTGTCAGGCAGCCGATATCCGACGCCATGGAGTCAGCAATCTGCTCCGTCAACGCCAGGAAGAACAGGTAATAGAAGATCGGCACGTTGGTGATCCAGTACAGGATCAGGGCGATGATAGCAAACAGGCCGACAGCGGTGATCTGATGGGCGCGGCGAGCCTTATGGCTCTCTGCCTGTCCCGCGATTCTTTTCTTAATCTTCTTGCCCACCACAGAAACCACGGTGCTGACAAGGAACAGCACGGCAATGAACACCACCGGCACAAAGCCTCTTCCGAAAAAGCCCACGAAAGCAAACAGGAAGAAGGCACAGATGCCGCCGCTTTCCGACATAGCGCCGGAGTAGATGGCCAGACAGGCCAGCGCCGGCGAAACAATCAGCACGATCTGCAGCGGCAGGCTCACCAGACCGTAATGGTTCAGCACCAGATAGCCGAACACGAAAAACTCAATAAACAGGTTATCCGTACCCTTCATGCCGTAGAACTCGGTGACGCAGGTCAGTGCCGCTACGGACAGCAGGAACACGATGTCCAACTCCATCCGGAAAATCAGGGAAAACACAAACGCGGACAGGAAGGACATAAGGAAAACGCTCACGGTACCCCACAGGGACTTGCCGGGGCGGATCTGGACATTGGCTTTGCCGCAGGCCTTAGCCACCAGCGGAGCCACGCCATCGCCAAGGGCAAGGCAGTAATAGGTAACGCCGGTGTACAGATAAAGCTCCTCGCCTACAAGATAGCAGATCAGTGCCACAATCGCCGTGGACAAGCCAAAGTAGAATAAGCCGTAGCACTTATCGGCATCCGTTCTTTGAAAAGCGGTGAACTTGTCACCAAAGGTAACGACACCCAGAGCGGCCGCACCCACAAAGTTCAGGATCACCCAATGGAGCGAGCAGCCGAAGAAGAAATAGCAGATCACCCAGACAAAGGCGGAAACGATATGGGTCAGCTTTCTGCAGATGGTGGGGTCTATGGAGGTTTTATCTTCCAAAACGGCGCCGAGATACATGATTCCGCAGGTATACAGCGTAAAAATCAGATATCCGACGCCGATAAAAACAGCCTCACTCATAAAAAAGCCTTTCAAAATCAACATTTCAAAGGGGCTTGCGGACGAAAATTGCCCAAACCGCATAAAACCCCATTTACTGAGTAATTTTACCATGATATGACATACTTTGTCAAGCCAAATTACCGCCGTAGCCTGCGTCCCCTCCCCCTCATCTGCGACTATCTTTTCGAGTCTCGCAACGAGTACCAAAAAAGCCAGCCCCGACAGGGCTGGCTTTTTTGGTGCCGTTGACGGGACTCGTTTGCATTTTCGCCAAAGGCGAAAAGTATGGTGTCGCTCCCGTCCAGCCGGGAGCGATCAACAGTCCACCGGACTGTTGAATTTGATTATTCGAGTCCCGTCCGGCGCAAAAAAACGGATACCCCACGGGGTATCCGTTTTTTTTGGTGCCGTTGACGGGACTCGAACCCGTACAGTATCGCTACCGGGGGATTTTAAGTCCCCTGTGTCTACCGATTCCACCACAACGGCGGCTAAGCGGTATCATAACACATTTTTTATGCATCGTCAAGTCAAAGCAGGGTATTCAGTCCCGCAAACAATTCCTCCGGGCTTTGGCAGAAATGCGACCCACCGGCCCGCTCCAGTTCCTGCCGGTCACGAAAACCCCACAGGACGCTCAGGCACGGCACGCCGGCATTGTTCGCCGTAGCCACATCCACCTCGCTGTCGCCTACATAGACGCAGCGCTCCACACCGATGGCCTCCATGGCCTTTCGCACCATATCCGGTGCCGGCTTTCGTGGGCAGCCCTCGCGCTCACCCAGGGCATAGACCCCCGGAAAATAATCCGCGCACAGAGCCTTCACCGCCGGATCCGGCTTATTGGACACAATGGCCACGGGATACACCTGCCGAATCTGGCTCAGCGCCTCCAAAACGCCCTCATAGGGGCCGGTTTTCACCTGGCAATGGCTATCATAGTACTGCCGGAACGCCTTGTAGACCGGCTCCGGATTCGCAAGCGCAGGCACCGCCTCCCGAATGAGTCGGGCAGCGCCGTTTCCTACGAAGCAGCGCACTTCCTCAAGGCTGCGTTCGGGATAGCCAAACTGCCCCAGCGCCACATTCACAGCATCCGCCAAATCCTCCAGTGTATCCAGCAGTGTGCCGTCCAGATCAAAGATCACACCGGTCACGGTCAAAATCCTCCGGTCTTTTTCAGGCGGATATCCTCGCCCATGAAGGCAATGCGTCTGTAATTGCCCCGCAGGCGGGAGGCAATCGCTGCGGAATACCGTTTCTCCAGATCGTCACTGTTGAGATTGGTGGAAATAATGGTGGCTTTGCCGGCCAGCAGACGGTCATTGATCAGGCTGTACAGCGCCGAAGTGGTGAACTGACCGCCCATCTCCGTGCCCAGATCGTCCACAATCAGCAGATCGCATGCGGTGTATTTTTCAGCTTCCTTACGGGCATCCTCGTCTCCGTTGAATTTCGCCCGCTCCAGCTTGGCAAACAGCCGGCTGGAGGTCTCATAGCAGACGGAATAGCCCCGATCGGCTACGGTTCTGGCGATGCAGGCGGACAGGAAGGTCTTACCCAGACCCGTACCGCCGGAGAACAGCAGGTTCTCCGACCGCTCCGTAAACTCCATGGCGTAGCGGCGGCAGATCTTGAAAGTCTTTTCCATGACCATGCGGATATTCACGCCCTGACCGGGATCCACCCGATCGGGATAATAGTCCAGCCGGAACTGTTCGAAACTCTCCTTGCCAACATTCAGCACGGTCAGCTCCCGCTTCTGCTCCTGCCGGCACAGCTCCGTCAGGCATTCGCACATGGTCGAGCCCACATAGCCAGTACCGCCGCATTGCTCGCACACAGGGCTGTCATCCAGATAACCAGGCTCGAAATTGGCAGCAATCAGCTCCTGCCGCTCCAGCTGCAGCGACAGGTTCTCATTTTTTACCTGCTCCATAGCCTTCTGCACATCGTCGCCCTGAGCAAACACCGCCTGTACAGCCTTGGCCATAGTGCGCCGCAGCTGCAGATCGATCTCCTTCAGCCGGGGCACACGTCTGTACGCCTCGGTCAAATGACGTAAGTTTTCCGATTCCCGATCGGCCTTGGCCTGCGCCAGCCGATCCCGGGCTCTTTGTACCACTTCCGCGCTATACGCCATATCTCAGCCCTCCTCAAGCATTCTTCTGATCGCCGCCTGCTCGTCGGCATCAAACTGCCGCTGACCGGCATTGCTGCCGCCCTTGCGGTCTCCGGCACGCACCTGCGCCGACGTATGCAGCCCCGCCTCATGCCAGCGGGTCAAAATCTTGTTCATGTACGCCCAGCTCAAGCCGCCGGTATTCAGGCAGGTGCGCTCATAAGCCATGGTGATGGCCTCATCGTCAAAGCCCATATCAAGCCATGACGCGGCATACTTTTCCTCCGCCGCCGTCAGGGCTCTGCCCCGAATCTGCAGCAGCCGGCAAAGGCCGGAAAGGCGGCTGTGATACACATTTTGCGCCTGAATGAAGGCTGCGGCCTCCTCCATGGTATCGATGCCCCGCTCCGCCCAGGCATAGGCCTCCTTTTCGATGGTGCGCAGGCTGGGATTGCGGATGCTGCCCTTCCTGCGGGCGCGCTCCTGACAATAAGTAACCAGCACGCAGATCACATCCACCGGCAGGCCGAGGTAGCGCACCAGCGACAGCAGAACCTTCAATTCCTCCGTGTTCAGCTGGCGACCCAGTCTGCGCTGGACTTCGCCGTAAAGGCTGCGGAAGGACGGATCCGTGTCCATGGTCTGCAGCACATCCCGCTCGGAATAATTGGGGCGCTCGCCGGAAGCGATGACCGTCCGCTTTTCCTCCTGCCACAGCCCCAGCTGACGCAGAGTCGCCATGGAGCAGGCCAGACGTCCCTCGCCCATATGTAGTGCCGCTTCCGCAGAGGCAGGGTCATTGCCGCCGCGGATATATAAGTAGAGCAGCGCCGCATCGCCGCTGGCGGCTCCGAGAAGCCGGCGCAGCTCGCTGCTGTCGATGCTGATGTTCTGTATGTTCATTTCCTGATCCTCGCGTATCCGATAGTTATAGACATTATACCACAGTTTCCGCCGGGATACAACGGCTGTAGCCAGCTGTTTTTCGCAGAAAAAAACGGCATTTTTTTGGCACACCACAACATACTGTGGTGTGCCGGTAATATGAGATACAAATAAACCACGTTTCCAATTAAGTACCGGCGGATGGATATCACATCCGCCTTTTTCGCGTCACACCGTTGCGCTCCCGGCGACACACTTGACAAAAAATGTACAACTGCACGGCGAGATGTCGTCACAGCCCATCCTGCTTTGCTGTCCGTTTTCTGTCCAAGGTCAGTATGCCCTCCCAGACACGCATTATGCACCAAATATCAGTTTTACAAAAAAATTGTAGATTTTTTTTCGCGGCTGTGCTATGATAGGGTAAATTAGAATTACCCGGGAGGGATACTATGGAATTAGGACAGCGTTTGCGTCAGGCACGGTTGGACGCCGGCCTTTCTCAGCGGGAGCTCTGCGGTGAGCAGATCACCCGAAATATGCTCTCTCAAATTGAAAACGGCACCGCCCAGCCCTCTATGGAGACCCTGACCTATCTTGCTCGGAAGCTGGGCAAGCCCGTCAGCTTCTTTCTGGACGATCAGCCCCCCTCTCCCAATCAGGAGCTGATGGAGCAGGCGCGCGCCGCTTTTTCCGCAGAGAATTACGGCCAGACCCTTTCCCTGCTGACCCAGTATGTCCCCGACGATCCGGTGTTCGATTGGGAATACTATTTGCTGGAGGCCCAGAGCTGCATCGAGCTGGCAGCCATCGCCATCCAGAAGAACCACTCGGCTCATGCCGCCCAACTGCTGGAGCGGGCAGCCCGTGCCGGTGAAAAAACCCCCTATTACAACGAAGCCACCCGCCGTCAGCGGCTGCTGCTGCTTTGCAATGTGTCCAACGATACCGTTTCGCTGCCTCCGGATGACGAGGCGCTGCTGGTTCGGGCATCCGTTTCCATCAGCGAGGGCAACTTTGATCGGGCACTGCAGTATCTGGATGCCGCCGAGGACAAGAGTTCTTCCAAATGGAACTTCCTGCGAGGCAAGGCGCTTGTGGCGCAGGAGCGGTTCTCCGAGGCTGTGAGCCATCTTAAGAACGCCGAAGAAGATCATCCCGACGAATGCACCGCCATGCTGGAGCAGTCCTACCGGGAGATGGAGGACTACAAGAATGCCTATTTCTATGCCTGCAAGCTGCGGGCAAAGGAAGGTAAAAGCCCCCGCTAATTTAAGACATCAACCCCCGGTGCAGTTCACACTACGCCGGGGGTTTCATTTACCATGTCAGCATCTGACGGAACAGCGACATATACCGCTGAGCAGGCTTGTTCCAGCTGAAATCCTGCTCCATATCCCGCTTTTGCAGAGCCTTAAAGCCCTCGCGGTTGTGGTTGTACAGGTTTAGCGCGCGGCGCAGCGCCGCATAGAAATCATCGCCGTTGTAGCTTTGGAAGGTAAAGCCCAGACCACCACCGCCGTTTTCATCGGCAGGGGGAACAGTATCGCGCAGGCCGCCGGTGGCATGAACCACGGGCACGGTGCCGTAACGCATGGCGTTCATTTGGCTCAGGCCGCAGGGCTCGGACTTAGACGGCATCAGATAGATGTCGCCACCGGCATAGATCCGCGCCGCCAGACCCAGATTGAAGGTGATCTTCGCCGCCACCTTGTCGGGGAATTCCGCAGCCAGTTCCCGGAAGAAGGCCTCAAAATGAGGCTCACCGGTGCCGAGGATCAGCAGCTGCACATCCTCCTCCCACAAAAGTCTGCGGGCGATGTAGCACAGCAGATCCAGACCCTTATGACCCGCAAGGCGCGTGACCATAACGCACAGCGGCACATCGGGCTTGACGGGCAGGCCGACTTCCCTCTGCAGCTCAGCTTTGCACTTGGCTTTGCCCACCTCGAAGTTTTCGGAATGATAGTAAGCAGGCAGAGCCGGATCAGTTTCGGGATTGAATGTACCCACATCGATGCCGTTGGTGATGCCGGTGAGCTTCCAAGACACATTGGAAATAATGCCGTCCAGCCCGTGGGCGTAGTACGGATACATCAGCTCCCGTGCGTAGGTCTCGGACACGGTGGTGACCAGATCGGAGCATTCGATGGCAGCCTTCATCATGTTCACCGCGCCGTTCATATCCAGACAGCCGCGCCAATCCCAAGGAAGACCCAGCGTATCATCAAAGAACGAACCGCTTGCCCAGCCCTGATACTCGATATTGTGGATGGTATACATGCAGCGGGTGCGGTAGTACAGATGGCTGTACAGCGACTTCATGTAGGTGGGCACCAGCGCCGTCTGCCAATCGTTGCACTGCACCACATCGGGAATCCAGTTCAGCATGGCCATGGCATCCAGACAGGCACGGGAGAAGAAGGCGAAACGCTCGCTGTCGTCGCCGTGGCCGTAGATGGCCGCGTCACGACCGCCGAAGTAATACTCGCTGTCGATGAAGTAGACCTGCACGCCATCAGTGCGGCCGTGGAGCTTCATGACGCCGGCATGCTGCTGCCGCCAGCCCAAAGTCACCTTGAAATCGCCTACAAACTCCACATTCCACTTGGGATTGTACTTGATCTTATGATAGTAGGGCAAAATGAGGATCACCTCGTTGCCCTCGATACGAGCCAGCGCAGAGGGCAGCGCCTCCATCACGTCGCCCAGGCCGCCGGATTTCACATAGGGCGCGCCTTCGGAGGCAAGAATGGCAATTCTCATACAGTTTCTCCTCGCTTGATGATGATGGGATTCTTCTCGGTGCCGATGAGCCGTGCACCGGGACGGACGGTGACATTCTTATCCAGAATGACGTACTCCAGCTCCGCACCCTCGCCAATGACCGCATCGTTCATAATCACACAGTTTTCAACCTCTGCTCCTTCGCAGATGGTGACCTGACGGAACAGAATGCTGTCCTCCGCCTCACCCTCCAGGAAGCAGCCGTCGGCCACCAGACAGTTCTCGATCTCACAGCTGTCGCCATAGTAGCTGGGCACACGGTCACGAACCTTAGTGAACACGGGATGGTTGCCGCCGAACAGGTCATGGCGCACATCCTTATCCAGCAAACGCAGAGAATTGCGGAAATACTCCTCAATGGACTCGTTAAACAGCGCCACGCCCTCAAACTGATAGACATTGATAGTGGCAAAGCCCTTCTGATACAGACCCATGACCAGATCTCTGTCCATGTGGTACTTATTGCGCGCCACCAGTTCCTTGATCTGATGCTTCAGGTACTTCTTTGACAGCACAAATGTGTCCATGGAAGCCAGATAATCCGCAGGTGCCACATAGTCCACAGCGACGTCTACGATCTCACCCTTAGCATCCAGCTTCAGCGCCAGATCCAGCTGCTTTTCGCCGTTGGCAATGCCTGCCTTGGTGACTACGGTGATATCCTTACCGCTGGCGATATGGGCTTCGATAACCTTGTTCATATCCATATTGCTCAGGATGGCAGAGTCCGCCATGACCACATAATCATCCTCATCGTCCACACCGTACTCCAAAAAGTCCATGGCGTTGAACAGATTCTCCAGCTTGCCGCGGTAACGGTCGGAGGTAGACATGGCGTAGGGAGTCAAAAATTCCAGACCGCCCTCGCCCAGCTCCAGACCCCATTCCTCCGCGTCGCCCACGTGGTTCATCAGGGACTGGTAGTTGTGCCGGGAGATGATGCCGATATTGCGGATACCGGCGCAGGCCATATTGCTAAGATGGAAATCGATCTGGCGATAGCGGCCGCCAAAGGGAAGGCTGGCCATGGTACGCTTGCCGGTAAGGTCACCCATGGTGGCGTCATTGGCGAAAATAATGCCCATTACATGCATTGCGCTTCCCTCCTTCAGATCATGTCACCGGGCGCAAGCACGGTGTTTTCTTCCACAACGGCACCCTTGGAGGTGACGCTGATCTTCTTTTTATCCTTGGGGCCGTAAGCGCCGCCGACGACGGCGTTGCGGCAGACCTTACTGTTCTCACCCAGAATGGCATGACGGACGATGGCACCGGACTCGATAACCACACCGGGCATCACCACGCTGTCCTCGATGAGGGCGCCTTCGCCGATGGTGCAGCCCACGGAAATGACGCTGTGACGGACGGTGCCGTAGACCTCGCTGCCCTCGGCCACGAAGGAATTGTATATCTTGGCATCCTCATCGATGAAGGAGGAAGGCAAAGCGGAATTGCGGGCGTAGATTCTGGTGCGCTCGTCGCCGCGGATGTTGAACTCCGGCTCCTTGCCCAGCAGCTCCATGTTGGCTTCCCACAGAGAATCGATGGTGCCAACGTCTTTCCAGTAGCCGTCGAAGGTGTAGGCCATCATCTTGTGGCCGGCATTCAGCAGCTTAGGGATGATATTCTTGCCGAAGTCGTTGGAGGAGGTTTCGTCCTCCTCGTCGGCGATCAGAGCCTCCCGCAGCACCTTCCAGTTGAACACGTAAATGCCCATGGAGGCATTGGTGGACTTGGGCTGCTTGGGCTTCTCCTCAAATTCATAGATGGAGCCATCGGGATTGGTATTGAGAATACCGAACCGGCTGGCCTCGCTGAGCGGAACATTGCGCACCGCGATGGTGCAGGAGGCCTCGTTTTTCTCGTGGTATGCCACCATGGCGGCATAGTCCATCTTGTAGATATGGTCACCGGAGAGGATCACCACATACTCAGGGCTGTAGCGGTCAATGAAGTCGATGTTCTGGTAGATGGCATTGGCGGTGCCCTTGTACCAGCCGGACTTCTTATCATAGCGCTCGTAGGGCGGCAGCACCTGCGCCCGGGAGTGGGTCTTGTTCAGACCCCAGGGCTGGCCGTTGCCGATGTATTCGTTCAGCTCCAGAGGCTGATACTGGGTCAGGATACCCACAGTATCAATGCCAGAATTGACGCAGTTGGAAAGAGGAAAATCGATGATGCGGTATTTGCCGCCGAAGGGAACCGCAGGTTTGGCGGTCTTCTCCGTCAAAACCTTCAGCCGGCTGCCCTGGCCACCGGCCAGAAGCATGGCAATGCAGCGTTTTTTCTGAAAGTACATGGTCACAACTCCTTATGTTAAGTGTAGATCGCATTTGCTTGCAGAGTCAATTTTGCCACATCATTACGAACCGGTCCGCAGACCGGTTCGTAATGACGGTATCGTTGCTTATTCCACAGCTTCCTCGGCCTTCTTCTTGCCCTTGCGCTCGCTCTTGCGGGCGTAGAAGGTGATGGACATGGGCGGGATCCGGAACAGACCGGAGTGCTGATACTCACGGTAGCCGATCTCCTCGGACTTGACCTCATGAGGCAGCTGGTTGGTGCCGCCGTAGCGCCAATCATCGGAGCAGAAGACGGGCTCATAGGCGCCCTCCTTGGGCAGACCCAGACGGTAATCGTCACGGCACACGGGAGTGAAGCTCAGAACGCAGATCAGCTCCTTGCCCTTCTTGGGATCGATACGGCGAAATGCCAGAATGCTGCTGTCGGCATCATCGGGCTGGATCCACTGATAGCCGTTCCAGCTCAGATCATCGGCCCACAGCTCGCTGTGTTCCTTATAGAAGTGGTTCAGTTCCTTATAGAACAGGTGGATCTTCTGGTGCATCTCGTGATCCAGCAGGATCCAGTCGATATCCTTATTGAAGTTCCACTCGGTGAACTGACCCAGCTCCGCGCCCATGAAGCACAGCTTCTTGCCGGGG
Source organism: Oscillospiraceae bacterium (assembly GCA_017456645.1). Taxonomy (GTDB): domain Bacteria; phylum Bacillota; class Clostridia; order Oscillospirales; family Oscillospiraceae; genus Faecousia. The sequence goes on along the minus strand of JAFTIZ010000016.1, from coordinate 35,734 downwards.
TGAGCCATCTGGTAGCCGCGCAGGACCCTGGCGCCGGCGAACTTCCAGAAGTAGTCACCGGGCATCTTGTTGAGCAGGCTGCCCTTCAGGTGCACAACCTCGTCGTGGGACAGAGGCAGGATATAGTTCTCGGAGAAGGCATAGGTCATGGAGAAGGTCAGGGTATTGTGCTTATACTTGCGGTAGATGGGGTCTTCCTTCATGTAGCGCAGAGTATCGTTCATCCAGCCCATGTTCCACTTCAGCATAAAGCCCAGGCCGCCGTCGTAGGTGGGACGGGAAACCATGGGGAAGGCAGTGGACTCCTCAGCACAGGTGATGATGCCCTTGCGGACATTGAAGCAGGCCTCGTTTAACTGCTTCAGGAAGTCGATGGCCTCCAGATTCTCACGGCCGCCGTAGCGGTTGGGACGGAAGTTGGGACGGGCGTAGTCCAGATACAGCATGGAGCTGACCGCGTCCACACGGATGCCGTCCACGTGGAACTCGTTGAGCCAGTACACCGCGTTGGAGATCAGGAAGCTCTTGACCTCAGGGCGACCCCAGTCGAAGATACGGGTGGTCCACTCGGCGTGCTCGTTCATCATGGGATCCTGATACTCATAGGTGCAGCCGCCGTCGAACTCGTACAGGCCGTACTCATCCTTGGGGAAGTGAGCGGGAACCCAGTCCAGAATAACACCGATACCGGCCTGATGCAGCTTATCGATGAGCAGCTTCAGCTCGTCAGGGGTGCCGTAGCGGCTGGTGGGAGAATAGTAGTTGGAAACCTGATAGCCCCAGCTGGGATCGTAGGGGTACTCGCCCAGAGGCATCATCTCCACGTGGGTGTAACCCATATCCTTCAGGTAGCTGGGCAGCTGCTCGGCCATCTCGGCGTAGCTCAGGTAACGGTTACCGTCCCAGGTGCGGCGCCAGGAACCCAGATGCATCTCATAGATGTTGATGGGAGATTCCAGCGGGCCGCGGCGAGCCTGACGAGCCATCCACAGGCTGTCATGCCACTTGTACTTATCCAGACGGCAGATGACAGAGGAAGTATCGGGCGCCTTGCAGGACTGGAAGCCCACAGGATCCATCTTATGGACACGGCGGCCGGACCAGTGATGGATCAGGTATTTGTAAGCCTGTCCCTCCCGGGCGTTGGGGCTCCATGCCTCCCAAACGCCGTCGGAGATCTTGTTCATGTACAGGTCTTCGCCGTTCCAGTAGTTGAAGTCGCCCACAACACTGACCGCACGGGCATTGGGTGCCCAGACACGGAATACGAAGCCGTCAACACCGTCCCTGTTTTCCGGATGGCAGCCCAGCAGTTCATACGCCTTGGTGCTGTTGCCGGTGTGGTAGTAATACAGAGCAGTGGAAAGTTCTTCAGTCATAATCGTCATTTCCTTTCTTTGGTGGGATGAAAAAAGGGTATAATTCTCCACGCATAACATACCACATTTTTTCCGATTAGGAAAGCGGCAATTTATATAAAAAGTTGGAAAACTTTCCGTGATTTTTCACAAATTACACGAACTTCCGAATGGAGTCCACTGGAGAAATACACAAAATCTTGCAGAAAATGGGGGCAAAAAGAGCCCATCCGGCCGGATGGGCTCTTATAATTGAACTTTTTACCTTCCGGTCAGCTTGTCCACGTGCCGACGGCGGGCTTTGGCATCCAGCGCATCCACCGCCGCGCGCAGGGCAGCCGCCCATTCCGCAGCCGTCATCTGGCTCCGGTGAGGCGTGATCAGGTAGGTGCAATCCGGTATCCGCAGCTTGCCGAACCGGCGGGCGAAGGCATGATCCACCCCCAGCGCAAGGGCGTAGGGCGCCACCTCATAGAAGTAGCCGGGATTGGCCTTCAGTAGCCGCTGCAGCTCCGTCTTGGAGGCGGAGCAAAGGAATTTGCGCAGACCCAGCAGCTGCACCAGCGCCTGCTGACCCAGCTCCGTCCGCTTGCCGCCATAGGCAGCCGCAAGGCCGGCCAAGACCTGAAACGCGATCATCAAAACGGCGGTGATCCACTGTCCGGCTACGATGCCCAGAACCAGCCACACCACGGCGCAGCCAACGGCGATCCACAGCGGCAGCTTATTGCGCAGCACAAGGCTGGCAGCTCCGGATTGGATCAGCACCGCCATGACCGCGGCGATCACAGCCATGAGAATCTGCAGGAACAACGAATGGGGCGCAAGGGCGCCGGCCATACCGATACCGCTGAGCAATGCCGGCAGCGCACACAGGCCACGGAAAATATAGGGATTGCCGGTGTTGGTGCGATAAACCTCACCAGCCTGAGGACCCCGCTTGGCCACAGTGCGCACCAGTCGGGCATAATGATCGCCGGTGCCGTCCACCACAAGGCGGCGGCCGAAGAGGTTTTTGTAAACCCGGTTTTCATACAGGCTTCGCTCGTTGCCCATTTCCATCCGCTTATGCAGCAGCACACGGCCGGTATCCTCCACCTGAATGCGCAGGTAGCCCAGCTGCGCCCATGCCACAACCAGTAGGCTCAGATCCGTACCGCCGCCGGTAAGCCACACGCTCACCTGACCGGCGGTGATACTGTCAGGGCCGGTGGAACGCAGGATTTTCTTCGGCAGCGCAGGCCGCATAGCCAGCAGATAATAGATAGCAGCCAGCACAATGCTGACCAGAATGGCAATATCCATCAAGCCCAGCACCCGTGCCGTTGCGGCGGTGCTGGGGAACAGTGACGCGTCCGCAGGCAGCGTCATGGTCAAAGTTTCATGATCCAGCAGAGTCTGACGGGAGCGAATGGCAATGGCAGAGCCGGACACGGACACCGCCAGCAGATCCGCGGTATTCTCCTGATAATAGCCGCTGACGAAGGTAGGCTCACCGGTGACCGCTCCGGGCAAGGTCACCGTCACAGCCAGATCGTCCACGGGATAATCAAAGCCGCACAGAATGGGCAGCGTCAGCAGCATAGAGCCGTCCTGCTGGGCGACCACCGCACCCACAAGTCGGTAGGTGATCACAAAAGAATGGGTGCCGGCCATACCGCCGGTAACCCCCCGCAGATCCACCGTTCCTCCCCGGCTGCCGAGGCTGACGCCCACGGCGCTGCCGTTCAGGGTCACATCCGTCGCTTCGGCAGGGATCGGAAATTTCGGCTCGGCCACGGCCTCATCGAAGGTCACAGAAACGCTGAGTGTCACAGCGCAGCTGCCATCCTCCCCCACCATTGCCTCACAGCACAGCTGTTCGGCGCTGCTTCGGGCGAATACGGGAATACACAGCCCGAAAACGCACAGCACGACCGCCACGAAAGCCACTATTTTTCTCATATTCGCCCTCCTTCCAGCAAAGATCTCAGTTTTTTCATTTTACCACAGCAGACCGCAAAAAGCAAGGCGAATCGACCCGATCCACCTTGCTTTCTCATTTCTGTCAAACGATTCGCTTGCCGTCCAGAACGGCTTGCACCAGTTTGCCGCCCTGATAATGGAGCTTCAGCAGGAAAAAGGGCGCATCCGCCCATAGCAGGTCGAGGAAGATCTTATCCCCTTCCCACATGGGCAGACTGTACAGGAACTCACGGCTGACCCATTGCAGGTCGCCTTCATTGCATTCTTTCAGCTGCCCTTCAAAGCCGTCAGCGGTGAACAGGTACATAAATTCACCCTCGCAGCCGTCGCACAGAAAAGTCACAACGCCCCGGCAGCGCCAGTTAGTCAAGGTCAGACCGGTCTCCTCACGGGCTTCCCGCAGCAGGCATTCGTCCGGACTTTCCTCGCCCTCGAATTTACCGCCGATGCCGATCCATTTATCCTTGTTGATGTCATTTTTCTTCTTCACCCGATGGAGCATCAGCACCTCGTCGCCCCGGGTAACGTAGCAAAGTGTGGTATTGATCATGCTTCTTCCCTCTGCAGTAATTGGATTCTGTGGTGCAGGATATCTGCCTCTACCACAGCGCTGCCTTCCTCCCGTTCGCCGTCCAGCGTCCAGACCATATCCGCCTCCGCGGTGACACGGACGTGTGATGCGGACAGGAAGGTGATCATGCGGCAGTTATACTTCTGAGTCTGCAAGGCCCGCAGACATTCGGACACCTCGGACAGATCCTGCGGCGCGCGAACCAGCAGCAGCTCGAACTTGCCGTCGCTCATGTCCACCTGCTTGGGATCCAGCGTCAGGATGCCGCCCACGGAGGTGGAGTTGCTGATGGCGCCGAAGAGGAAATCATCCTCCACTACCCTGCCCTCGTCCAGCTCCAGCCGGACATGGAGATTCTTCAGCTGGGACAGCTCCTGAATGCCCTCCAGCAGATAGGCTGTATGACCCAAGGCGTTTTTCACGCTCTGGGGCGTGGCATAGCTGACACGGGTGAACGCACCGAAGGAGGCCACATAGGTAAAATAACGGCCACCGAAGCGACCCACGTCATAGCGGCGGGGCTTACCCTCCACAATGGCCTGAGCAGCCTTCACGGGATTGGTGGGCAGGCGCAGGCTGGCGGCAAAATCATTGGTAGAGCCGGCAGGAATATAGCCCAGCGGCACATCCGCACCGGCACGGATCATGCCGGTCACGGTCTCGTTAAAAGTACCGTCGCCGCCGCAGCAGACGATCAGATCCATCTGTGCGGAGCGTTCCTCCACGGCACGAGCGCCGTCACCGGGGCCGGCGGTCATATATACGGTCACGTCATAGTCCGCTCGGTTGAATACGGTCAGAATATCCGCAAGGAAGCGGTTTGCCCGCCGCTGCCCTGCGAAGGGGTTCATAATAAACAGCAGTTTTTTCATGCGCACTCATCTCCAGCTTTTATTATACCATGATCGCCGGAATTGACAAGTGAATGAAACGTAAACATTTTCCAATTCAAAAAACGGAGCTGCCGACGGCAGCTCCGCTGAGCTTATTCGATTACCGGCAGACCGGAAAGATACTCCTCGATCTTCGCAAGACCCGTGCCCACGATTTTCATGGTGCGATCATAGGACTTCTCCGCCTGAGAAAGGGTGCTGTCCGTCAGGGCAAATTCCGTCTTCCAATCCGTAACCGCCTTGTCCAAAGGCAGGATGTCGTAGACCTTCTCGCCAGTGGCGGAGCTTTTGTACAGATTGATCCACAGAGGCAGAACCTCCACATTTTCCACACGGACAGTACCATCAGAATACTTGACGAAGGTGAAGCTGAAGAAGATGCCGTCCTCGGTATGGCCGGTCTTCAGGTTCATATGCTCAATGCGCTGGTTGGACAGGGCGTTGCCGGTGGAATACAGGCACACGGTCTTGTGGCTGTCATCGGTGGTGCTGGTCAGCAGATCCATGGGCTGGATCACGTGGGGGTGACCGCCCACGATCACATCCACACCCAGATCGCAGGCCGCCTGCGCCATGGCTCTCTGCTGAGAGTTTTCTTTTACCTGATACTCTTCGCCCCAGTGGATATACAGCACAATGGCCTCGGCGCCGTCTGCCTTCATATCGGCGATATTCTCCTCCAGATCCTTGGAGAAGCCCGCCACGTCATCCTTCAGGAATACGTTGATCAGGTTCTTTTCATTCTCCTTCAGATCCGCGCCGCCGTTGAGGTCGACCTTGTCCGGGTCGGAATTGGTCTCGTAGGTATAGTTGATCATGCCAACGGAAATGCCGTTGATGTTTTTGATCAGATAGCTGTCGGTCTCTGCGTCAGGCTTGGTGCCGATGTGATCCAGACCGTACTGAGCGATGATCTCCTGAGTGCGGAAGAAGCCGGTGGTCAGCGTGTCATAGGTATGATTATTAGCCGTCAGCAGCATATCAAAACCCGCGCTTCTCAGACTGGGCACGATATCATCCGGGCAGTTGAACTGAGGATAACCGCTGTAGCCGATCTTGCCGCTGCCGTGCCGGTAATCGCTGCCGGCCAAAGTGGTCTCCAGATTGGCCACGGCATAGTCCACCGCCTGCACATAGCCGGAGAAATTGGCAAAATAGGTGCCGAAATCGTAGCTGCCGTCGCTCTGCAGAGCAGGCTCGATGCAGGGCATATGCATCAGCATATCGCCGGTTGCGCCGATGGTTGCCGTGCCGGTAATGGTAACCGGCGGGATCGTCGGCTCAGTGGTGGGCTCGGTGGTCGGTTCGGTAGCCTCCGTACTAGGCTGGGTGGATTGGGTCTGGGGCGCGGTGGTCGCATTGGGGTCGCCGCCGCCCGTATGCAGCAGCACCGCGATGAACACCGCCGCAATCAGCACCGCCACCAGAATGACGATCAAAGGCAGGTAATTGGGCTGGCGCTTTTTGCGCCGGCGGGGCGGATAATTCCGCTCGGTATTTTCGCTCATATCTATCTCTCCTTGCATATCAGGTATCCAGCAGGTAATGAACAGAGCGTACTTCCCTGCCGCCCCGGCAATAAATTCGGGGCACTCTGCGGCTGATACCGCAGACAAATTCATAGTTAAAGCTGTCCGCCGCGGCGGCGATGGCCTCCATGGTGATGGTTTCGTCGCCATCGCGACCCACCAGCGTCACAGTGTCATCCAGCGCAACGCCGGGGATATCCGTCACGTCCACCATCATCTGATCCATACAGATTCTGCCCAGAATCGGGGCTTTTTTACCGCGAATCAGGACATAAAACTTTCCGGACAGACTCCGGCGATAGCCGTCGGCATAGCCAACGGGAACCGTAGCCACCACCGTGGGACGGCTGGTGACGAAGGTGCCGCCATAGCTGATGGGGCGGCCGGCAGGCAGGGGCTTCACATGGGTCACACGGCTCAGCCACGTCAGCGCCGGACGCAGGGGCAGCTTTTCCGGCGCCACCTCCGCGCTGGGGTACATGCCGTAGGTCACGATACCGGAACGCACCAGCTCATAGTGATCGGGGAAATTCATCAGACCGGCGGAATTATCCAGATGGCGGATGGGCACCTCAACGCCTCGCGCCTTCAGCATGGCGCAGAAGGCATTAAATCTCTCCGCCTGTGCCCGGGCAGCGGTCAGGTCGGCACAATCGGCTGTGGCGAAATGACTGAAAACGCCCTCGATGGTGATGCCGGGCAGCTTGGCCATGGCGGCGCAAAGCTCTGCCGCCTCCTCCGTGGGCTGGACGCCGATGCGGCTCATGCCCGTATCCACAGCAAAATGGAAGGGCGCAATCTTGTCCTGACGCAACGCTTCCTCAGACAGCGCTACCGCGTCCTCGTAATGGAAAATGGTGGGGCGAACGTTCTCCCGCACCGCATGGGGCAGCGCGGACACCGGCATCCGACCCAGAATCAGGATCGGTGCGGTGAGCCCCGCCTGCCGCAGCTCCAGCGCCTCCAGCATGGACGACACGCCGAAAAAGGCGCATTTTTCCTGCAAGAGCCGTGCCACCTGAACAGCGCCGTGACCATAAGCATCGGCCTTGACCACCGCCATCACCGGCACGCCGGCCTTTTGGCAGACCGCGTCGAAATTGGCGGCGATGGTATCCAGATCGATCTTTACGTAAGTACTGTCAAAATTCAAAACGGAATCAACTCCATGATTTTGTTACCTTGTATCATATCACGTTTTTGTCAAATTGTAAACCACGCACTTGTAAAACCCATAATTTGTGCTATAATCATGGCATAATTTCTTAAGCAAAGGAGTAATCACCCATGCAATTATGGCTCGACGGTATTCTGGATGTGCTGATCTATCGTGTTCTCCCCTTTTCGCTGATCGTCCTTGTGGGCGTTTTCATCACCCGGTTCATTGTTAAGCTCGTTTCCAAGGCTCTGGAAAAATCCAAGCTGGAGAAGGCTGCTCACAGCCTGATCAAATCGCTGGTTCGAGCCGTGCTGTATCTGGCGGTGGGCTTGATCGCCGCTTCGGTGCTGGGTATCGACATCACCGGTGTGGTGGCTCTGGCCAGTGTGATCACCGTGGTGGTGACCCTGTCCGTGCAGAACCTGCTGACCAATGTGATCGGCGGCTTCATCCTGCTGTATACCAACCCCTTCGGTTCCGGTGATTACGTCGAGATCGCCGACGAAGCCGGCACCGTTCAGGAAATCGGCATGACCTACACCAAACTGGTCACCGGCGACAATAAGCTGATCTTTATCCCCAACAGCGCCGTCACCTCCGCCAACATCGTCAACTATTCTGACACCGGCTCTCGCCGCGTGGAGCTGAAAGTATCCGCCTCTTATGACGCACCCACGCAGACCGTTTTCAAGGCTCTGCTGGAGGCCGCCAAGGTCGAAGGTGTTCTGGCTGATCCCGCGCCCTTCGTGGCTGTCAATGCCTATAACGAAAGCGATATCGAATATGTGATGCGTGTCTGGGCAGCCACCGGCGATTACTGGAAGGTTTATTACGCCATGAACGAAAAGGTTCGATATGTATTTGAGGAGCACGGCATCGAAATGTCCTACCCCCATCTGAATGTACATCTGGACAAATAACGCAAGATCCCTCCGGCCTTCGCCGGAGGGATCGTTTTTTAATCTTCCATGCCCAGCTGGCCGTCCAGGCGGGCGCGCAGGGCGTACAGATCATTGAAGTAACCGGTGTACTCCACATAGTAGTTACTGTCCGGGAACAGATAGCGGTGCAGATCGATGAGGTAATCGTCGGTCATGCTGGCAATGTAGTCCACGATGATCTGGTTGGGCTCGGTCTTTTCGTAAACGGTATCCCGGGGATAGCGGGTCTGGTTTACATAATCAATATGATGCCGGAATACGGGAGAATCCTGCTTGCCCAGCTGCAGATCCTCCAGAAGCTGCTCGTAGATCTCCTGCATCATAGGCTCCACCACCCGCTTGAGGATGGCTCTGCCCGGCTCATTGGCGTAGATGACGGCGTAATTCTCCCGCTTGTAGGACTGAACCGCCTTGAAATGCTCCTCGTCCAGCATAATATAGGGCTGGCCGTAGCTGTTTTCGATGATGTTGACCACCAGATTGTTGATGATCTCGGAATTGATGGAGCCGATGACAGAGGTGGAGGGGAACGCACTATCCTCGATCATCTGGATGCTGGTGGCATCCTGCCGATCCTTGCCGAGGTAGGCAATGATGTCGGAAATGCGCACCACGTTGCCCTCAAGGGTAGAAGGCTGGATCTTGTTGGCGTAGCCGGGGATGGTGTAGCATTTTTCCAGCTCGGCCTCGAACTGCTCAAAGCTGTCCATGGGCACCGGCCAGTACTCGCTCAGCTCGATCTCACCATTGTGGCCGGCGATGCCCGACAGGGTCTGCAGGGTCAGGTTCAGAGGGAAGATCTTGTCCAGCACCCGTGCGGAGTGGATATTGTGGTTGAAATACCGGCCGGTGTGCTTGTTGTACAGGCTGTTGAGAAACACCTCGCCGCAATGGGCAAAGGGGGTGTGCCCGATGTCATGACCCAGCGCGATGGCCTCGATCAGATCCAGGTTCAGGTTCAGCGCCCGGCCAATGGTTCGGGCGATGCGGCTGACCAGCTGCACATGCAGGCTGCGGCGGGTGATATCGTCGTTTTTGATCAGGGAGAAGACCTGCGTTTTGTCGGTATAGCGGTTGTAATAGGGGCTGTACAGGATGCGGTCGATATCCTTGGCGAAATTGGGACGCCAGACCGGAGCGGCCTTGTCGCTGTGAAAGCGGCGAATCGCCATGTTGTCGGGGAAAGAGCGGTCGAAATAAGCACGGTTTGATTTTTCCTGCTCCATACGGGCGGAAAGAGCAGCGGAAAGTTGTTCTTTTGCCATGGTGAAGGCCTCCTTTTTTCTTTTATCATAGCATAATTGTGTAAAAATGCAAGAAAAAATCAGCGAGAATGCAAACCACTCTATTTCATGCCGGCTGACGAAATTACAAACCCGAGGCGGGATGCATCCTGCCTCGGGTTTGCTATGCTCAAATCACGCTTTTCAGCCATTCGGCCAAACGCTGCAGCTCCCGGATCCGGGAAGCATAGACTTCCCCGGCACCGCCCTGCAGGCTGCGGTAGACCGCAGCAGCCCGATCAGCCCAAGTCAAAGACTCCGGATAATTGCGGCTGTTACAAAGACAATAGGCTAAATTGTAACAGCATTGGGCGTAATCCGGATTCCGCTCCGACCCCTGCACCGCACCGCTTTCGTAGATAGCCGCAGCCTCTTCATAATACTGCCGAGCCTGAACATACTTCTTTTCCATCGCATAGGTGTTTGCCATATTCCACATTGCTCTGGCAAGCTCCAGCTGTCTGTGGGGCAGCATCCGGAAGATGGTAATGATGCTGTCAAAGTCTTTGCGGGCGCTTTCGGGATCGCCCTCTGCCAGGAACAAAACCGCCCGATTTCCCTGCGCATTCGCCAGCTGATACAGATGCTGACCGGGATACATCTGCTCATAGGCCTGTAGGATCTTGATGGCATGATCCAGCAGTATTTTGGTTCTGCCCCGATCCGAATCCGGGTTTTGCAGATAAACAGCCGCCAAAGACACCAGCTCCAGCGCAAAGGCAGGTTCATAGACCCTCGGATCCCATTCGATAACCTCATTGAGGATCTCAATGGCTTTGCCGTGGTGGGCTTCTGCTTGGGTGCATTCCTCCGGATCTGCGCTTGCCCGCCACATCCGGCGATAAACATTGCCCAGATTGCCGTAGGCCTGAGCCAGTACCAGAGTATATTCCTCCGGTTTTTCCCGTGCCAGAATGGAGAAATTGTTGATGGCAGAGGTATACATCAGCTTCGCCAGCTTCAGCTCCCCTGCCTGAACAGCCGCATTGCCGACATTATAATAGCAGTAGCTGAACTGGGCTGTGTGGGTCTTCGCCCATTCCGGGTCTGCCTTATACTGCTGTGAATACTGACGGAGGGCTTTGGTAAGCATTTGCAAGCCGTCCTGATTTTTTCCTGCATCCACCAGCTTCAGGCCGTAATTGGAGCAGACTTGGGCGCTTTGTGCCAGACAGCCGTGGTGTTCCAGCACCCGAACCGCCTGTTCATAAAGGTAAAAAGCCGCTTCGGGACGCTGTTCAAATTCCGCCTCCGCAGCCCGATCCAGCGCATCGGCATACTGCTGGGCTGTTTCGGCATTGGGATTTTGCTGATACTCCTTCGCAGAAAGCTCTGCATACTTCCGCAGCCAACAGAGCTTGTGCTGTCGCTGCACCTGGGCATCATCTTCCAATATCTGAATATTTGCCAGCTGCAGCGCAGCAGGTGCATATCCCCGCTGGGCGCTCTTCTCCAGCTGTTCCAGACCCAGCCTGGTCTGGCGTTCCACATACAAGCCGTGAAGATAGGCAAGACCCAGCAGATAATCCTGCTCGGGGGTATTTTCCGCCCCCTCGCCCATACGCTGTGCCAATTTCTCTGCGGCTTGCGCGCTGTCCATCAGCGGAGGGATGCAAGGGAACCGATCCTGAACCAGCCCATTGTCTACCTGCTCCAGCACCACCGGCAGGATCTCCTTCTCCTCCCTTTGCGCCCGGGGATATTCATCCCGGATGACATAATTGTCTTCCTTCACCATATTCTGGGTCAGCGCCAACAAAAACAGGTCGCTTTCCCGGATGGCATTGAAAATATTCCCGTTAAACTCCTCGCCGGGGGTCAAAAACTCATCATACCAAAGCTTGATGGCGCGGCACCGGGGGTGCTTGCGGATCTGCTTCATCATATCCAGCGCCAGCGCCCGATCCTTCTTTCGGTAGCTCAGGAACAGTTGTCCACGAAAAGTCCCACGGACCCGGTCAGCCATGGCATCCCCCAGCAGCATCGTGTCCAGAAAGCGCTTCAGCTTTTCCTCGTAGGGAATGGCGGTTTTGTCTGTATTGTGCTTGTCCAGAACCTGAATATTCCGAAAGCGGAGATTAAACATATCCAGCAGATTGGGATCATCCAGCACGGGCAATATGCTGACACGATGGCTCTGCAGCAGCGGGAGGATCTGCATCTGGATGACAGACTCCGCCTCCAGCAGCGACCCGGTCACCGGCAGCACCGCCATAGCCGATTGGGCAATGGCATTTTCCAGCTCATCCGGGGGTGTATCCACACCGTCGTCATACCAGATGGCGCAGTTACAAAACTGGAAAATATCTTCCCGGATCGCTGCCAGCTGTGCCGGTGCTCCCTCCGGCAATGCGCACAGAAAGACCCAGGATTTTTCGTTGGGAGAAGACCCATCCCTCGTTTCAAAATGAAGCATAAAAACACCCTTTTTTATTTAATTGTAGCAAATTGGGCGCCCACAAGTCAACATTCTTCCGAATAAAATGAGATCTTCCAAAAAAGAAAAACCCCCTTATGCAAAGGGGGCTTTCGGCGAAGCTGACCGGGGGATCGTCAGATCTCGTTACATGACGATCCCTCTGTCACGGCTTTGCCGTGCCACCTCCCTTTACACAAGGGAGGCTTTACGCCGCAGCGTCTAGCATATTTTCTATAAAAATACCGTATCCGGTGGTAGGATCGTTAACAAGGACGTGAGTTACCGCGCCGACCAGTTTGCCGTCCTGAATGATCGGTGAGCCGCTCATACCCTGCACGATTCCGCCGGTGGCCTCCAGCAGCGCAGGGTCTGTGATCCGGATGAGCATATTGCGCTCCTCCTGCCGCTTTTCGGGATAGATCTTCAAAATTTCCACAGAATATTCCCGAACCTCTTTGCCGCAGACCGTGGAGCGGATGGTCGCCGCGCCGGTATGGATCTCATTGCGCGCCGCCACTTCCATGGTTTTGCCGTCCCAGCCCGTTTCCGCTGAGCCGAACACACCCCGATGGGTGTTTTTTTCCAAAGTACCCAGACTCTGGGGACAATCCACGCCGCCCCGCAGCTGCCCCGGCTCGCCGCATTTGCCCCGCTTGACGGACAGAACGCTTGCAGGATACGCATTGCCCGTGGTCATCTGAACCAGCTCGCCTTTGGCGTTGTTGACCCCGTGACCCAACGTGCCGAACCTGCCCGTGGCCGGATCGTACCACGTCACCGTGCCGATACCGGTGACACCCTGACGCAGATAAACGCCCAGCCGTGGCCCTTCCGCCGTGATCTGAGGCGTCAGGCACAGCTCGTGCTGCTGATCCTTGCGCAAGATCCGCATGCGAATCTGCCCGTCGGAGCGCTGCAGCGCCTGCGCCACATCCCGGGCGCTGTCCACCGTCACGCCATCGATATCCAATATTTCATCGCCGATCTGCAGACCGGCTTTTTGTGCCCATACGCCCAGCGTTTCATCAAACGCCGCCACGGACACCGTATCACTCAGCAGCTCCAGCCCGATCACCTGCCCCACCGGAACCAGACTCTGCGCCGCAAAAGCCTCCAGCGGCAGCAGCCACAGACACAGCGCCGCCGCGATCATTCGATAGATGATCTTCTTCATTTCCCGCCCCTCCTTTTTTCGTCTGCCCTGTTAATATTCCGCCGCTCAGGCCATCATAACCGCAGTAAATGTCGAAAGTTCAGGGCATGCCTTCCTAAGCTGGAAATCACGTTTTAATCGCGATATTTACCCATTGACAAAGTAGGTAAGCGGTGCTATATTACCCATAGAAAAAATAGGTAAATCAATTTTGGAGGAATTTCCATGCAAGTTTACGCAGATAATGCCGCAACGACTAAGATCAGCTCCGTTGCGCTTCAGGCTATGATGCCCGGCTTTGAAGCCGTTTACGGCAATCCGTCCAGCCTGCATTCCGTAGGTCAGGAGGCCAAGGAAGCGCTGGAGGATGCCCGTGAGCGTGTAGCCAAATGCCTCGGCTGCGAGCCCCGTGAGATCTACTTCACCTCCGGCGGCAGCGAGGCCGACAATCAGGCCATCATCTCCGCCGCCCGTCTGGGCGCGCGCAAGGGCAAAAAACATATTATTTCCACCGCTTTTGAGCACCACGCCGTACTGCACACCCTGAATAAGCTGGAAAAAGAGGGTTTTGAAGTCACGTTGCTGGATGTAAAGAACAATCACAACATCACTGCCCAGCAGGTAGCCGATGCTATCCGTGAGGACACCTGCCTCGTAACCGTCATGTATGCCAACAACGAGATCGGCTCCGTGCTGCCCATCGCCGAGATCGGCGCGGTTTGCAAAGCCGCCGGCGTCCCCTTCCACACCGATGCGGTGCAGGCCGCCGGTCATCTGCACATCAATGTCAAGGAGCAGAACATCGACCTGCTGAGCCTGTCCGGCCACAAGTTCCACGGCCCCAAGGGCGTGGGCGCTCTGTACTGCCGCCGTGGCTTCCCTCTGGTCAACGTCATCGACGGTGGCGCTCAGGAACGGGGCAAGCGAGCCGGCACGGAAAACCTGCCCGCCATCATGGGCATGGCCGCCGCGCTGGAGGATGCCTGCGCGAACATGGACACCAACATGGCTAAGGTAGCCGCCATGCGTGACAAGCTCATCGAAGGTCTGCGCAAGATCCCCCACTGCGCCCTCAACGGCGATGCGGTGAACCGTCTACCTAACAACGTCAGCTTCTGCTTTGAGGGCATCGAAGGCGAAAGCCTGCTGCTCCTGCTGGACATGAAGGGCGTGTGCGCCTCCTCCGGCTCTGCCTGCACCAGCGGTAGTCTGGATCCCAGCCATGTGCTGCTGGCCATCGGACGTGTCCACGATGTGGCTCACGGCTCCCTGCGCCTCAGCCTCAGCGAGTACAACACCATGGAGGAAATGGATCACATTCTGACCGTGGTTCCCGAGGTAGTGGCCTATCTGCGGAGCATCTCCCCCGTTTGGAGAGATCTGCAGACCGGCAAGAGAGAATATATTTTGTAAAATAGGAGAGAAATCATATGGCTCTGTACAGTGAAAAAGTTATGGATCACTTCACCCACCCCCGGAACGTGGGTGTCATCGAAAATGCCGACGGTGTCGGCGAGGTGGGCAACGCCAAGTGCGGCGACATCATGAAGATCTACCTGAAGATCGAGAATGACATCATCGTGGACGTAAAGTTTGAAACCTTCGGCTGCGGCTCCGCCATCGCCTCTTCCTCCATGGCCACCGAAATGATCAAGGGCAAGTCCATTCAGGACGCCATGACCTTGACCAACCAGGCGGTTGCCGAGGCGCTGGACGGTCTGCCCCTGCACAAGATGCACTGCTCCGTGCTGGCGGAGGAGGCCATTAAGAATGCCCTGAAGGACTATTACGACCGCAACAATATTCCCTACGATGCTTCCATGTTCCCCGACTGTGAGCATTGCGCTCACTGCGAGTAAGCCATGATCGTATCCACCAAGGGACGTTATGCCCTGCGGGTCATGGTCTACCTTGCCCAGCACGGGCAGGAGGACTATATCCCCCTGAAGGAGATCGCGGAAACGGAAGGCATTTCCCAGAAATATCTGGAGAGCATCATGACGGTGCTGTCCAAAGCGGATTTTGTGGATGCCGTCCACGGCAAGGGCGGCGGCTACCGCCTGAACCGCAGCCCCGACGGCTACACCGTCGGCGGAATCCTCAAGCTCACCGAGGGCAGCCTTGCTACGGTGTCCTGCACCAGTCAGGGCCCGGCGGCCTGCTCCCGCTCCACCTGTTGCCAGACCTTGCCCATGTGGGAACGGCTGGATAGAATGATCGACGAATTTTTCGAAGGCATTACACTGGGTGACCTTCTGCGGGAAAATCAATAAAGCACACAGGGCTGACCTCGGTCAGCCCTGTGTTTATTTGAGAAGACGGTAAGATAAATGTGTGAGGTTTTTATCCCGCCATGCGTCTAAGAGGTGAAAAGGCAAGGAAAGGAGGGCTTCGATGGATCAAGGAGAACAGGATTACCGGCTGTTCCTGAACGGGGACGAAGCAGCATTGGTTCGGCTTATTGACGCGTATAAGGACGGGCTGATGCTGTATCTGAACAGCTTCGTTTCCAATTTAACTGTGGCGGAGGAACTGACAGAGGATACTTTTTTGAAGCTGGTGCTGAAAAAACCGCGGTTTTCAGCGAGATCCGGCTTTAAGACCTGGCTTTACGCCATCGGCCGTAATCTGGCCTTGGACCATCTGCGGCGCAACAAAAACGCCCCTGCTCCATTGGAGGATGCGGCTCCCTTTTCTGCCGATGATGCCGATCTGGAACGGGAATACATACAGCAGGAAACTATGCGGACGCTCCACCGGGTCATGAAGGAGCTGAAGCCGGAATACCGTCAGGTTCTGTGGCTGATTTACTTCGAAGGCTTTAGCTGCGCTCAGGCCGGTAAGATCATGAAAAAATCCACCCATAATACAGAAATGCTGGTGTCCCGAGCAAGACGGGCATTGAAAAATCAATTGATCAAGGAGGGCTTTGAATATGAAAACTTCTGAAGAAATGGCCCAATCCGTAATGGCCAGAGCCAAAGTCCAACGGGCCGCACGAAAACGCAATATCATTATGGCAGCATCGGCTCTGCTGTGTGTCTGCGCGCTGGTGATCTCCGCTGTGACCCTAAGAGAGCAGCCGTCCGACCCGGCGGTGCAGGCTCAGCCCGGTCCGGGACCACAGGTTCAGACCGGAACCGACATAAAGTTGAAGCCTATGAGGATTTTCTTACTGGCTGATACGGCAGCAGCAGACGATATTGTTATTCTGGAAAATGGAAATAAAACTTCCGGCCAGCAGCAAATTCGGGTCCTGGACATCAGGGATATGACGGAAGATGAGATTCAGGCGGCCTATGAAGCGGAAAAGAAATATGCCGCCTCTGTTTGGGAGCAGATTAAAGACCTTTTTTCGGATAACAGCAGCTATTTTGCTACCGGCCCAAACGGCATGGTCACCATTATCTCCGCAGGCTGCCTTCACGTGCCCATTGAAACCCCTAGTCTGGTGGAAAGTGTCCGGGTTTCTGTAACCGGCGATGGGCAGATGTGGCATATCGAAACGTGGAAGGATCCGCAGACCGGAAAAACGGTTCCGGGAGAGTACTATTCTGAGCGGTGGCAATTCAGCGGCGGCGGTGAGAATATGATCTGGATGCCGTCTGCGGATATGATATGGAAGCTGGAAAATGATCCTACAATTTCCTTGTCTTCCATCGCCAGCACCATCACCACCACAGTGACGATGAAGGACGGTACCCAGAAGATCAGCGTCGTTGATGTCACAGTGGATGATGACGGCATGGTGTACTTTACCGCCCGGAGCGAAACCACTGTATGATTTCCTTCGTCCCGACGGCGGAGCTGTAATTGTAATCTTTTTAACCAAAACAGGCGGTCCATCCGGACCGCCTGTTCTTTATTCATGGTACAAAGGCCGCAGCTTCCGGCGGTAGATCCGGACAAACAGGATCACCGTTGCCGTAAGGCTCATCAGCTCCGCAACAGGGAATGCCCACCACACCGCGTTGACCTCACCGGTCAAGCTAAGCAGATAGGCCACCGGCAGCAGCACGATCAGCTGGCGGCACAAAGATACGATGGTGGAATACATTCCGTTGCCCAAAGCCTGAAAGCTGGCACCCAGCGCGATACACACCGCCGCGAAGGGGAAGCACAGGCTGATGATCCGCAGCGCTCTGCCGCCCATGTGCAGGAAGTCCGCCGAGGTATCGAAGATGCCCAGCAGCAGCTCCGGCACAGCCTGGAACACCGCCAGACCCGCCAGCATAAATACCAGCGCGCTGGTGCAGGCGATCTTCAAGGTCTTGGTGATCCGCTCCGGCTTTCTGGCACCGTAGTTAAAGGCCACGATGGAAATGGTGGCATTGTTCATGCCGAACAGAGGCATAAAGAAGAAGCTCTGGAGCTTGAAATAAATGCCGAACACATTTACCGGCACCTCGCCGTACTGGGTAAAGCCCTGAAGAATCTTGTTGATGCCGATGTTCATAACAGAACCAATGCTGTTCATGATCACGGAGGGGATGCCCACTGTCAGCACGGGTTTGACTACATCCGCGCGCAGCTTGAAATAGCGCAGACCGAACTGCACATCGGGATTGAATTTCAGATTGAAGAGAATGGCCAGAATCGCCGCCACCCACTGGCCGGCCACCGTGGCCACCGCCGCGCCGGCGATGCCCATTTCCGGGAATGGGCCGTAACCGAAGATCAGGATCGGGTCGAGAATGATGTTGATGACCGCGCCCACACCCTGGGTGACCATGGTGTACATGGTACGTCCCGAAGCCTGCAGCAGCCGCTCGCCCAGCACTTCAATGAAAACGCCCAGACTGAACAGGCAGCAGATGGAGATGTACTGAGTGCCGAATTTCACGGTCAGTGCGGAATTGGACATCATCTGGAAATAAGGTCTTGTTCCGACGACACCGAAAACCATAAAGATCAGCGTTGCCAATACCGCAAGGGTCATGCCGTTGCCGGCGGCGCGATTAGCTCGCTCCTGATTGCCCTCGCCCAGGGATTTGCTCAGCAGGGCGTTCACGCCCACGCCGATGCCTACGGCAAAGCCAATGAGGATATTCTGCACCGCAAACGCCAGACTCATGGCGGCGATGGCACTTTCCCTGATCTCCTTCTGGTCGGAAATTCTGGAAACGAAATAGCTGTCCACCACATTGTAAAATGCCTGAACCAGCATAGCAATGATCATGGGCGTAGCCATATTCACCAGCAGCTTGCCCACGGGCATTACGCCCATTTTATTCTCCGTCAACGGAGTGGAAATCTTTTGATTGCCCATTGTTTTTTCCTTTCTATACAATTGCATAACCAATTTAGTTTACCGCAAATCCCGGCAATATGCAAGGGGTTGAATTGGCTATCGTCCGGAAATTATTGAAGCATCCCCCGATTACAACATTTTTGTCGGTTCCCTCTTCCTTTTTCCTAGAAAATAGTGTATAATAGTTGTCGAGAATATTGGAAACGTTTCCATTTTCTTCAACAACCATTCACTAGGAGATCGTTATGCGTATTCTGTTTGACAGTAAGCAAACTAAGTACAAAGACCCTTTCGGCACTCTGGTTCCCGATCAGATCTGCACACTGAACATCCACATCCCCTCCACCGTGCAAGCCACCAAGGTCGAGTGCATCATCAACCACGAGCATGGCGCGCTGGCTCAGATCGTGGCCATGGACTACAGAATGAAGGACGGCCCCTACGATATCTTCATGGGCAAGTTCTCCTTCAGCAAGTGCGGTCTGTTTTTCTATTACTTTCGCATTTACAACCGCGGCGGTGACTTTAAGCTGTTCAAATTCGGCAGCGAGGATACCAATATGGAGGCCGGCGATTGCTGGCAGGTCAGCTGTGTCCCCGCGGATTTCACCACTCCCGATTGGGCCAAGGGCGCTCTGATCTATCAGATCTTCCCCGACCGCTTCCACAAGTCCGGCAAGTGCGACCTGACCGGCAAGCTGGAGCCCTATACCGTTCACCTGAACTGGAATGAAGAGGTGGATTGGCGTCCCAACAAGGAAGGTCTGGTGCTGAATAACGATTTCTACGGCGGCAACTTCAAGGGCATCATGGAAAAGCTGGATTACATCGCCGATCTGGGCGTGAGCATCATCTATCTGAATCCCATCAGCAAGAGCTTCTCCAGCCACCGCTACGACACCGGTGACTACAAGACCCCCGACCCCATGCTGGGCACCGAGGAGGAATTTACCCAACTTTGCAACGAGGCTCACAAGCGTGGCATCAAGATCGTGCTGGACGGCGTGTATTCCCACACCGGCTCCGACAGCCTGTATTTCAACAAGTACAAGCACTTCGACAGCGACGGCGCCTACAATTCCGAAACCTCTCCCTACCACAGCTGGTATAAATTCTACAACTGGCCCAATTCCTACCACTCCTGGTGGGGCTTCGATACACTGCCCACCATCAACAAAATGGATCCCGCCTTCATCAAGTACATCATCACCGATGAGGACTCCGTAGTGGCTCACTGGCTCAAAGCCGGTGCCGACGGTTTCCGTCTGGACGTGGTGGATGAGATCCCCGATGAATTTGTGCTGATGCTGAAAAAGCGCATCCGCCAGATCAAGCCCGACGCACTGCTCATCGGCGAGGTCTGGGAGGATGCTTCCAACAAGTCCGCTTACGGTGTCCGCCGCCGCTATTTCGTGGACGGCATTCTGGATTCCGCCATGAACTACCCCTTCCGCAATGCCATCATCAATTTCATCCGCGGCTGGGATAACGGCCCCGGTCTGAAAAACACCGTCATGTCCATTGTGGAGAACTATCCCCCTCAGGTAGTTCAATGTAATATGAACCTGCTGGGCACCCACGATACCGCCCGTATCCTGACCACTCTGGTGGACAATTACGAAGGTACCCGTGAGGAGCAATCCAAGCGTTTCCTGAGCCGCACCCAGTATCTGATCGCTCAAGAGCGGCTGATGCTGGCCTCCTTCCTGCAGTACACCCTCCCCGGCGCTCCCAGCCTATACTATGCCGACGAAGCCGGCATGGAAGGCTGTAAGGATCCCTTCAACCGCCGCACCTACCCTTGGGGCCGTGAGGATCAGGAGCTGCTGACTCACTTCCGTCAGCTGGGTCAGCTTCGCAAAAACTGCGAGACCCTGCGCATGGGTGACATCCGCTTCTTCTACGCCGATAACCGCCGGGTGGGCTTCAGCCGCAGTTGGCAGGGCAAGAAGGTGCTGGTCTATATGAACCGCGGCCGTGATCCCTGGGAGATCGCCCCCGGCAAGATCCTGCTGGGTCACAACATCCGCACTCTTTGCGCCGACGGCATCCTTCTGGGTGAAAAGGGCTTCTGCGTAGTCGAAGAAGAATAATGGAGCAAGAAACTTTTCTCAGCGGCTATTGCCGCGCCATGGATCAGAGCCGTATGGTGGCCGCGGTCACGGAAAACGGCAGCCTGACAGAAGCGGATTGCGCCTTTCCCGATTGTCCCTACGCCCCCAGCTGCCCCATTGCTGAAAAGATTCAAAAACTGATAAAATAACAAAACGGTGCTTGCCAAATGGCAAGCACCGTTTCCTTTTATTCGATCATTCCCCGGTGGTTTCCTCCGTGGCGTTCAGCCACTGACCGTACAGGGACATTTGATACAGGCCGCTTTTGCCGTCAAACTTGTGGCCACCATAAGTCACGACCCCGCCGTCCTCTGACCAGAGCGCATCGATGCGCTTGGCCATGTCCTCGCAGGCGTGCATGCCCTTGGTCATAGGCGCACAGATCTCTGCCACCAGCACGATCCCCTCCGGCGAATACTTGTGGATGTTCACCACCACCGCCGTGTCCGTGATATGGGGCATCAGGCTGCCGGGATAACCCCGGCGAGCCCAGATCTCATTGGCATGGAGCTTGACGATGGCCATGCCTACAGAATAACTTCCCACGATTCCTCACTGCCTTTCCGCACACACAGCGCCCACTGGTAGATCGGCCCATTCTGATCCAGATAGGTCTCCGCCCGGCGCATGATGTAGTGCTTCCCCCCAACCGTCACCTGATCTCCCTGCTCAATGGGCTGATCCGCCGGCCCGATGTACAGGTACTGACCTCCGGGCAGCTGACCCAGAGGCGTGACGATGGGGTTCATGCTGTCCCAGCTTTTGGACATACTGGGCTGGAAAAAGATCCGAAGCGATACACTTTCTTTCCCATGCTTCAGCACCGCCGGAACACCGTACTGCTTCAAAATCTTTGTGATCATCCGCTTCATCTCACACCCCCTGGAAGGTAAAGCTGTCCTTCAGGTAAGGAGCGATGATCAGCCCTGCCTGATACCGCAGGCAGTTTGCCGCCGCGTCGGAGCCGGAGCGGTGCAGGGTGATATCTCCCGCGGTGATCCACTCCAGCTGACCCATATCTGTCTGAGTGGACATGGTCGCCAAGGCGTACAGGCTGGCCGCGGCCACAAAATCCGCCAGACAATCCTCTGCCCGCAGGCCGGAGCGAAGCCGAGCCTTCAGCGAGGACACCGCCGCGCCGCAAAGCAGCTTCAGCAGTTCCTCCTGCCGGGGCTCCAGATCCCCTGCCAGCAGCATGGCCTGGGTACAAACCTGCTCCGTCAGATTCATACATTCAGAACCGCAGCCGCGCCGTCACAGATCTTGCCGAAACCGGAGATGGAGGTAATGGCAGCACGTTCCAGCTGACGGTCGATGAGCTTGTCATACTCCACCAGCACATCGCCGGCGCGAACCAGCTCCAGAGCGTAACGGTTATCCAGACCGATGATCACGCCGTCAGCAACGACGCCGGTGCGATGAAGCTGAGCGCCCAGAGGGGTGCCGACCTTGCCGGTGCCCTGGAAATTCAGGCCGGCCATAGGGTTCTGCAGCTCAGGGATCTTCATCAGACTGGTCATGGTGCCGGTGGAGCACAGAATGGTGTTCATGGTGTAAGGATCAAACTGACCCCAGAACTCCACCAGCTGATCGTAGCCCAGAGTGCCCTTGGTGCCGGAGATGGGGCTGGTGCCAATGCTGTACTGCACAGCAGCATTGTCGTTACCGTCACCTTCGATCAGAACGTTGACAGCATCAGCTAGCTGCTGCTTCTGGATGTAGGCACCGATCTGGCGCAGCATCACGCTGAACAGATCCAGCTTCTGGAAGCGGATGGCCTCGTAGGAAGCCACCAGCATTCTGCCCCGCTTGGTCAGACTCACCAGATGCTCCTTGGACTTGACCTCGGTCTCGGGGATAGCAGCACCCTCAGCCACATCCTGCAGTTCCTTGTCCTCATCGGTGGGGACGGAGTAAATGGAGCGGTAGTCCATGGAATCGATCACAGTGGTGGTGGCAGTGATAGCAGGCAGGATATCGTTCTCCTCCATGCCCTGACGGACGGTACGGGCAATGTACTCAGGGAACAGCACGGCGCTGTCCATGGTGCGGAAGAATTTCTCCACAGTGGAAGAGCCTGCGCCCTTGGCACGGATGCCGAAGCGCTTCAGCTGGCGCTGAAAGGCATCGGTGTTTTCCAGCGCGGTTCCCCGATAGTTTTCGCTGGGGTCAAGAGATTCCAGCACCTGCGTAAAGCTCATGCCCTCCTGACGGTACATACCCTTTTCCAGCTTCAGATTGTCATAACCCATTTTCATTTTCCTCCTAAAAGTAATTGTATGGCCACCGGCAAAACGCCGGTCAAACCTATAATGATGGTTTAAATCAGAAAGTCACTTTCCATCCCATCCCCCAGCGCACCGGCACCGGGCAGCTGACATTTCACAGGATACATTTCCTCCATCCGCTCCTGCAGAGCGCTCTTCATCTTCATCAGATCCTCAGCGCCCAGCTTGCTGACGATGCTGCGCAGCACCGGCTCCTCAATACCCAGCGACAGCGTCAGACACAGCCGTACCACCTCGTCGCCCAGCAGCTGCTGATACTGCATTCCCAGCTGCGCCTGCTTGTAAAGAGCCCGATACTCCGCCTGGGCGCCGAACTCCTCCGCCAACTCCTTCAGGCAACGGCGACTGCCCAGCGCCTTCAGCACACCGGCATCCCGTTGCGCCGGCACTGCCACAAAGGAGAACTCATAAGCATCCATAGGCTCTTTCAAAATCGCGCTGCACACCGCGCCGTCGTACCGCTCGCCCTTGACATGGCCGCAGGTGCCGTATTCGCCGCCGCAAATAGAGCAAACCGCCCGACCCATGGCGCAGCCGACGCTGACTTCCTTTTTGATGCCGGCTTCAATGTCCGCAATGACCTCGTCCGCGTGACCGCCCCGGCGGATGTAAGCCCAGGCCTTGATGTAGCTGATGCCGTTATCCTTCACAACCTCCGTGGCAAAGATCCGCGCCACCTGAGAGTCGCTGCTCCACTTGTGATCCACGATGCCGGTCTTGCCGATGAACAGCTTTGCCAGTTCCGGCAGAGCCGCGGTATCGAACCGCTCCCCATCCCGATCCACCTGATCGTCGCACAGCCGCAGGCAGAACACATATACCTGCTCCGCGGTGAGCTTTCCCTTGGCCTGAGCGTTGATGGCTTCCAGCTGCACCGCCGTAGGCACACCGCCGCAGGCCACTTCCGTTTCCTTTTTGATCTGCATTTGACTACCTCCTTTAGATTCCTGCCCGGGCTTTTTCCGCCTGAGCCTTGTAAAGATCCGCCTGTGCCTCCTGAGTAATATCCTGCAGGCTGATGTCATTCCAATGGAGCTTCACCCGATCGTCCAGCCCCTCCAGAGCAAGGAACGTCCGGCAGATCTTCATCACCGCCGGCTCTACGGTGCGCCGCAGCGCCCACAGCTCCGAAGTCAGAATATCCGCCTGCTGGGTGCTCATGCGCTCCGTGGTGCTCCAGTTCAGTCCCAGCAGGAAGGGCGGCAGGCCGGTTTTCGCCACCAGCTGCTCCAGAATCTGCCGTACCGGCACCTGGGAGTCCAGAATCGGCGCTTCACCGCCAATGACCTTGATCTGCACATCCCCCACAGCCACGAAATCCCGAACCGTTCCGTTCTTACCGTCCTCCATGGCTCTGGCCCATTCCTGCGCCATCTGATTGCCCCGCTCCTGCGCCGTGGCCGGATCCATATTCTCGCCGCCCTTGCAGATGACGCTGTAGCGCACATTGCCTGCCCGCTCCCAGTTAGAGCCGATGGCGGCGTAGATCTTCATCAGAATGTCCGCAAGGAAGGGCATCCCCCGGAACAAACTCACGCCGTAGGGATGGGCAGGCTCGGGGTTCAGCGCGGTAAACAGCAGTAGCTGCTGATATGGCAGCGGCCGCAGCATTCCCTTGTCATCCGGGCCCCACAGCACCACTTCCATGGGATTGCCACCCTCCTGCACCTCGATCTGGGTGGCATCCCCCCAACAAATGCCCCGTACCCGACCGCCGGCCACCACGATTTCTCCCACCGCACGGCCTACGGTCAGAAGGCTGTCCATGTAGCCGCCCAGAAAGCTGTCGATGCCGATCTGTCCGCGGCCGCAGGACACATTCTGGAGAAAATCCTCCAGTGAGCGCTGGCTGCTCGGGTTTTTGCACTCCACCTGAAAGCCGCCGCTGAGCCGCACCAGCTTGCCCACCGCCGCATCCAGCACGGGAATTGCTTCCCGCAGCTGCCGGTAGACCCGTTCCTCCCCGTTACCCAGAGGCACAAAGCCCCGCAGATCCGTAAAGGGATGCGCCGTACCGCTGCGCAGCTGACACGCTGCCGCCATCGCGCCCCCCTTTTGCTTTTTCCTCATTTTCATGCTCCTTTCATTGTTGCTCTGCCAAGCAATCCTTTACCTTCTCCGCTCAACCGCGCAGGCGGCGAAGCCCTTAGCCCGTTCCCTCAGCACCGTGGACACAAAGTAGCGCATATCGTCCATGGCATGATCGTGTTCCTTTTTCACCCGATCCTTTGTCCCGCTGCTCAAGTCCCACACATACTCATCCATCTCCCGCAGGCAATCGGAGCAGCCCTCGCAAATGACAATGCGCCCGGCCTTCAAAGCATCGGAGGTCAGCCGAATGCCCCCCAGCACATCGTTGTCCGCCTTACGAACCTGCCAGCCCCTGCGGCGCAGCACCTCAATGAAGCTGGCCGCAGACGGATCCACGATCACTGCCGTGATCGGCCGCTGCCCCGCCAGCTTTGCCAGCGCCGCGGCGTATTCCTCATCGGTCATCTGCCGCATGGCTGCGCGGGAATTGAAGTAAAATTCCTTCACCCGATACCAGCTTTCGCCGCATTTGCCCCAGAGCCCCATGGAAGTGGGATTCACCGTGCCGTAATCGCAGGAGATGTACCATTGCTCAAAGGGTCCCGGCGGCACACACTTTACCATCTCCGGCTCAAAAAAGTCATACACCCGCCCCTCTGCCTGAGCCCATTGCCCCAGAATGAACCGCCGGTAAAACACGCCGGTGTAAAGCCGTTGATACCGCTGCCGGATAGCCTCCGTCAGGGACGGATTGTCCTCCATGGTAAAATGCAGCCGCAGGCACTTCCGGTTTTCGGCGTCCAAGATCCAGCTCTTGTAGAACCAGTGGCTTGGCCCCGCCGGATTGCAGTTGAACCATAGCCGGCTGCCGGCGATGCTGCATCGGGCGCAGGCCTGTTCCACGAAGGATTGGGGCATCAGCGCCACCTCGTCCAGCAGGATACCGGCGAAGGTGATGCCCTGAATGAGGCTTGCGGAGCTTTCATCCCGCCCGCCGAAGATGTAAAACTGGTTTTTGTGCCCCCGAAAGCGCACCGTCACCACATTTTCCGACCGCCGTTCCGTCCATACCGCCCCCAGCCCCTCCAGCCGCGGCAAAATCTCCGACAGCACGTTGCGCCGCAGGGATGCGATGGTCTTGCCGCAAACGCCGAACCGCTTTCCGTCGAAGCACACCATCCCCCACAGAAAGAAGGATAGCCCCATGGCCAGCGTCTTCCCCGACCGTACCGCCCCGTCGCAGACAATAGCCTCGTAGCCTGCGTCCGGATTTCCGGGCATCCACCAGCTAAGCACCCTGCGCTGTTTGGGCGAGAACCGTTCATACCCCATCTGCCGGCTCCCCGCCCTGCAACGCCTGCAGGAACGACTCCATGTCGCCCTCATCCTGCCCGGCGGCCTGAGACAGCTGTTCCAGCGCCCGCAACCGGTCAATGAGTTTGATCTCCACAGTGCCCTTCTCGTTTCGCTTGACCTCGGACAGCAAACTCAAGTCCAGCTTATCCACCGGCGGTTCATCCTCCAGAGCCAGCCGCACGCAATCGTTGGCTTTTCCGAAGGCCAGCTCCGCCATCCGCCGCACCACATCCTGCCGCCGGATCTTCCCCGCCCGGATGCGTGTTTTTAAGGATTCCTCCTTCATAGCCCCCCTCCCTTTCAACCACTCCGAAAAAACAAAAAGAAGTTGCACCCTCCGATGCAACTTCCAAAATTGATAAGATAAATGATTGTTTGCCTCCCTTATATTGACAAACCGGCGCACCTATGATATACTAACTGTACTAATACAGTTAGTACAGCAAAGGAGGGCACCCTGTGGTTCATCTTGACTATCGGGACGCACGTCCCATCTACAGCCAGATCGTCGACGGTTTTCGCGACCAGATTCTCTGCGGCGTCCTGACACCGGGCGACAAAATGCCCAGCGTCCGGGAGCTGGCCACGGAGCTGACCATCAACCCCAACACCATTCAGCGAGCCTATCGGGAGCTGGAAATGCAGGGCTGGATTGTGTCCGTCCCCGGCAAGGGCAGCTTTGTGGGCAGCGCCCCTACCCCCTCAGAAGCCGAATCCCGCGGCTTGCTGGATGAATTTGACAAGCTAACCGACGCACTCACAAAGCTGGGCATCTCCCGGCAGGAGCTGATTCAACGCATCTCGGAAGGAGGCAACCGCAATGCTTGAAATGAAAAACGTAACCAAGAACTTCGGAGATTTCGCCGCTCTGAGCGACCTGACAATGACCGTTCCCAAGGGTACGGTCTATGGTCTCATGGGCCCTAACGGCGCGGGAAAATCCACCGCCATCCGCCACCTGACCGGCGTATACCGTCCCGACTCCGGTCAAGTTCTCATGGAAGGTCAGCCGGTTTACGAAAACCCCGCTCTGAAATCCCGGATTGGCTGTATCCCCGATGAGATTTTTTTCTTCCCCTCCGCCAGCATTGAGGATATGTACCGCTACTACAAGGGTCTGTATCCCCATTTCGACGAGGATCTGTACCGCCGGCTGTTCGACGTATTCCAGCTGCCGAAAAAGGGGCAGATTCGCCGTTTTTCCAAGGGTATGCAAAAGCAGGCCGCCTTCCACCTGACCCTCTGTACCCGACCGGATGTGTTAATTCTGGACGAACCGGTGGACGGTCTGGATCCAGTTATGCGCCGTCAGGTCTGGAGTCTGATTCTGTCCGATGTTGCGCAGCGAGAGACCACTGTGCTGATCTCTTCCCATAACCTGCGTGAGCTGGAGGACATTTGCGATCATGTGGGCATCATGGATCACGGTCAAATGCTTCTGGAGCGCAGCCTTGCGGATATGCAGGGTGCCACCCACAAGCTGCAGCTGGTGGGCGATACGCCGGAGGGTCTGGAGATCCTCCATGAAAGCAGCTCCGGCCGGCTTCGCACGCTGATCGTCCGTGGCAATGCCGAGGAGCTCAGCCGCCGAATCGCTGCCGCCAATCCCGTATATTTCGACATTCTCCCCCTTTCTCTGGAGGAGATCTTCATCTACGAGCTGGGAGGTGTGAACTATGAAGTCAAGAACATCGTTCTTTAATCTCACCGTTTTGCGAAAAGACATCACCCGGTTTGCGCCGGTGTGGAGTCTTTACCTCATCGGCGGTCTGCTGATCGGTCTGGGCGGCTTTGGCAGCCCCAGAGATCTGGCAGATGCCATTGCCCCCATGGCCGTTATCAATTTCCTTTACGCTATGATCGCAGGGGAAATGCTCTTCGGTGATCTGTTCAACAGCCGTCTGTGTAACGCCCTCCACGCCTTCCCCCTGCGCCGTGAGAGCTGGTTCGCCACCCATACCGCCGCGGGTCTGCTGTTCTCCTTTGGGCCCAATCTGATCTTGTGCCTGTGCTTTCTGCCGTTTTTGGGGGATCTGTGGTTCATCAGCCTGATCTGGCTGCTGGGCTTGACCTTGGAATATCTGTTCTTCTTCGGTCTTGCCGCCTTCAGCGCCATGTGTACCGGCAACCGGTTTGCCATGGCCGCCGTGTATACTCTGATCAATTTTCTGTCCATGGTGGTCTATTGGTTCGTCATGACCTTCTATGAGCCGCTGCTGTACGGCCTGCACATACGGGAAGATGGCTTTGTCCGCTTCTGCCCCGTGGCACAGACCGCAGCCTTTTCCGATCTGGTGGAAATTGAACGGTATACTGCGGTTCACGAGCATTCTAACATAGCCTACACCCAATACCGCTTTACCGGCTTGAGCGCAGATTGGTGGTATCTTGCCATTCTGGCCGTCCTCGGAATCGCTTTTCTGGCCGCGGCGCTGCTGCTGTACCGCCGGCGCAAACTGGAGGCCGCCGGTGATTTTGTGGCCTTCCGTTGGCTTAAGCCCATCTTCTGTGTTGTGTTTACCCTCAGCACGGGGGCTTTCTTCGAGCTGATCGGCCAAGCCATGTTCGGCATCGATTATCTGTTCCTGACCGTTGGAATCGTGGTAGGCTATTTTGTCAGCCAGATGCTGCTGCAGCGGACAGTTCGGGTGTTCCGCCTGAAGGCCTTTGGTGCCTGCCTGATCATCGGCGGTGCGCTGGTGGCGAGCATTCTGCTTACTGCCCTCGACCCTCTGGGCATCACCCGCTGGACTCCGAACCCGGATCAGGTCGTGTCCGTCGAGGTATCGGAAAATTATTATTACGAGCCTTATTTCACCAAAAAGGCCTTGAACGTTTCCGACCCGGAGATCATCGAAGCCATCGTGCAGA
Source organism: Oscillospiraceae bacterium (assembly GCA_017456645.1). Classification (GTDB taxonomy): domain Bacteria; phylum Bacillota; class Clostridia; order Oscillospirales; family Oscillospiraceae; genus Faecousia. The sequence continues at coordinate 6,552 of JAFTIZ010000016.1, read as the reverse complement.
CCCACCGGCAAATTCTTGCCGAAGGCAAAGAAACCTCCTCGAATTACCGCCCCCTTCACCTGACCTACCGGATGGCCGACGGACGGCAGGTCACCCGACGCTATTACTACAACCCCAATAGTGACGCTGCCAAACCACTGGATACCCTTTTCAGCTCACCGGAGTATATCCTCGGCTATGAAGATTGGGATGCCTACCTGACCACCGTAAAAAAGGTATCCACAGAGAATGCTACCTTCTACGGCGATGAAGCCCATGCGCTGCTGGAAGCCATCCGGGCAGATTGCGAAGCCGGTCATATGCTCCAAAGCCGCAGCTGGGTCTGGGTTCACTCCTACCTCCAGATCGAAACCAACGATGGCGATGGTATCAGCATCACCATTTTCACCGATTGCGAAAACACCTTGAACTGGCTGCAAGAGCATTGATTTCCTTCCCCCACCGGCGCGCGGTTGATCCGTGCGCCGGTTCTCTTTTCCTGTAAACTTTTTCTGAACACCCTTGCCACCACAATTTCGCTGTGATAAAATATCAAGATGTGATAGATGTTACAGAAGGAGGAATTCCTCACAATGATCAAACGATTAGCCCGGTGCATCCGGGAATACAAATGGGCCGCGATCTTAAGCCCTGTGTGCATGGCCGGCGAGGTCATCATGGAGCTGCTGATTCCGCTGGTCATGGCTCAGCTTTACGACTACGGCATTGAGCTGCAGGATATGCACGTGGTGGTCACCCGCTCCATCCAGCTGGTGCTCTGCGCGCTGATGAGTCTGGGCTTCGGCGTAGCATCCGCCGATTTTGCCGCCAAAGCCGCCACAGGCTTCGCCAAAAATCTGCGGCATGATATGTACCACCATGTCCAGAATTTCAGCTTTTCCAATATCGACAAATTCTCCAGCTCTTCCATCGTCACCCGCCTGACCTCCGACGTTGCCCAGCTGCAGATGACCTTCCAGATGCTCATTCGCATGACCATCCGCTGCACCATGATGCTGGTGCTGGCGCTGATCATGGCTCTGCGGCTGTCTGTGAAGCTGAGTACCATTTACCTGCAGGTCATGCCCGTGCTTATTATCGCGCTTGTGTGCCTTGTGCCCGTGGTGTTCAAGATCTTCGACCGTGGCTTCAAGCTGCTGGATAAGCTCAACAATGTGGTGCAGGAAAACATCCACGGTATCCGCGTGGTCAAATCCTTCGTCCGGGAGCGCAAGGAGGAGGATAAATTCACAGACATCTCCAGCCAGCTGGCGAAAAACTTCTCCAAGGCCGAGAAGATCCTGTCCCTGAACTCCCCTTTGATGCAGATGTGCGTCTACGCCTGCATGCTGTCCATCAGCTGGGTCGGCGCCCACATGGTAGTGGCCTCCGGCAACAATCCGGAGGTCGGTCTGACCACCGGCGAGCTTAGCTCCATGTTCACCTACACCACCCAGATTCTTATGGGTCTGATGAACCTGTCCATGGTCTTCGTCATGATGACCATGAGCCGCACGCCCATGCATCGGTGCGCCGAGATCTTAGCCGAAGAGCCGGATCTGACCTCCCCGGAATGTGCGATCACCGAAGTAGCTGACGGCTCTATCGACTTTGAAAACGTGTCCTTCCGCTATTCCGCCACGGCTCAGCACCGTGCGCTGAAGGAAGTAAACCTGCATATTCCCGCCGGCGCCACCGTGGGCATTCTGGGCGGAACCGGCTCCAGTAAGACCACCCTCGTGCAGCTGATTCCCCGGCTGTACGACGTATCCGAGGGCTGCCTGAAAGTTGGCGGCGTGGACGTGCGTCAGTACGATCTGGAAGTCCTCCGTGATAACGTGGCCATGGTGCTGCAGAAAAACGTGCTGTTCTCCGGCTCCATCAAGGAAAATCTGCGCTGGGGCAACGCCAACGCCACGGATGAGGAACTGATCCACGCCTGTAAGCTGGCCTGCGCCCATGATTTCATCACCGCCTTCCCCGACGGCTACGATACCCACATCGAGCAAGGCGGCACCAACGTATCCGGCGGTCAGAAGCAGCGGCTGTGCATCGCCCGTGCCCTGCTGAAGAAGCCCAAGATTCTGATCTTGGATGACTCCACCTCCGCCGTGGATACCCGCACCGACGCAGCCATCCGTCAGGCCTTCCGGGATGAGATCCCCGGCACCACCAAGCTGATCATCGCCCAGCGCGTGGCCTCCGTGCAGGATGCGGACATGATCATCATCCTCGACAACGGACAGATCAGTGCCGTGGGTACCCACGACCAGTTGATGCAGACCTCCTCGATCTATCAGGAAGTCTTCTATTCTCAGCAGAAAGGAGGAATGGAATAATGCCTCCTGTCAGAATGAGCGGCGACGGCCGCATGGCGAAAGACCCCAAAAAGACCGTTGCCCGTCTGTTTCGCTATTTACTCAACTATAAATTCACCCTGCTCATTGTTGTGCTGTGCATTTTCGTCACGGCTCTTGCACAGGCCGTGAGCTCCACCACCCTTGGCCAGCTTGTGGATACCTATATTCTGCCCATGGTCAAAAACGGCTCCACGGATTTCGCCCCCGTCCTCAGTTTCCTCATCAAGATCGCCTGCATTTTTGTTCTGGGCATGATCGCCAGCTTCTTCCAAAGCTATTTGATGGTCGGCGTGACGCAGGGCATCCAGAAGAAGATCCGTGACGATATGTTCAAAAAGCTCCAGACCCTTCCCCTGCGCTATTTTGACTCCAACGCCGCGGGCAACACCATGTCCCGCTTCACCAGCGACATCGATACTCTGCGCCAGATGATCTCCCAATCCATCCCTCAGGCGGTCTCCGCCGTGGTGACGCTGGTGGTGGTGCTCTTCACCATGCTTTGCACCTCATGGATCCTGACCCTGGTAGCCATGGTCACGGTGTTGGCGGTGGTGTTTGTAACCAAGTATCTGGGCGGCAAATCCGCCAAGTATTTCATCGGCCAGCAAAAATCTCTTGGTACCCTCAACGGCTATATCGAGGAAATGATCTCCGGTCAGAAGGTGATCAAAGTCTTCAACCACGAGCAGGCCGCGAAGGATGACTTCGATGAACTCAACGAGGATCTCCGATCTAACGCCTATTCCGCCGGTAAATTCTCCAACGTCATGGGCCCCATCAATAACAATCTGGGCTATATCCAGTATTCCATTCTGGCGGTTGTGGGCGGCATTCTGTGCATCTACTCCACGGATGCCATGCCCCTGCTGACTCTGGGCAGCCTGATGAGCTTCATGGTTCTCTCCCGCAGCCTCAATATGCCCATCAGCCAGATCTCCGGCCAGATCAACGCCATCGTCATGGCGCTGGCGGGTGCCGAGCGGATCTTCGAGCTGATGGACGAGGAGCCGGAAGTGGACAATGGCTACGTCACGCTGGTCAATGCTCACATTGACACCGATGGCACGATCACCGAAACCGAGGAGCGCACCGGCCACTGGGCATGGAAGCACCCCCACAGCGACGGCACCCTGACCTACACCGAACTGAAGGGTGACATCGTCATGGACATGGTAGACTTCGCCTATGTGCCCGAAAAGCAGGTGCTTTACGACGTGACGCTTTACGCCCACCCGGGTCAGAAGATCGCCTTCGTGGGCGCCACCGGTGCCGGCAAGACCACCATCACCAACCTGATCAACCGGTTCTATGACATTGCCGACGGCAAGGTTCGCTACGACGGCATCAATATCAACAAGATCAAAAAGTCCGACCTGCGCCGCAGCCTTGGCGTGGTGCTTCAGGAAACCAACTTGTTCACCGGCACGGTCATGGACAATATCCGCTATGGCCGTCTGGATGCCACCGATGAGGAGTGCATTAACGCCGCGAAGCTGGCCAATGCCCACGATTTCATCACCCGCTTGCCCGAGGGCTACGATACGGAGCTGACCGGCAACGGTGCCAACCTTTCTCAGGGTCAGCGGCAGCTGATCGCCATTGCCCGTGCGGCGGTGGCAGATCCTCCGGTGATGATCCTCGACGAAGCCACCTCCTCCATCGATACCCGTACGGAGGCACAAGTGGCCAAGGGCATGGATGCCCTGATGCACGGCAGAACCACTTTCGTCATCGCCCACCGGCTCAGCACCGTTATGAACTCCGATTGCATCATGGTGCTGGATCACGGCCGGATCATCGAGCGAGGCACGCACGATGACCTGATCGCTATGAAGGGCACCTACTACCAGCTCTATACCGGTGCCTTTGAACTGGAATAACCCATAAAAAAGACCTGCCACCCGGCAGGTCTTTTTTGTTATCGAATGTGTCCGTCACCTTCGATGATGTACTTATAGGTGGTCAGCTCCCGCAGACCCATAGGGCCACGGGCATGGAGCTTCTGGGTGGAGATACCCATTTCACAGCCCAGACCGAACTCGCCGCCGTCGGTGAAGCGGGTGGATGCATTGACGTACACCGCCGCGCTGTCCACGCCTGCAGTAAAAGCAGCAATGGCGGCAGCATCACGGCTGATGATGGCCTCGCTGTGACCGGTGGAGTGAGCGGCGATGTGCGCCACCGCCTCGTTTACATCCTCCACGCACTTAACGGCAAGGATGTAATCCAGAAATTCCGTATCAAAATCCTTTTCGCCGGCGGCTTTGCCGGGGATGATGCTAAGAGCGGTTTCGTCCAGCCGCAGCTCCACCTTGCCGCCGATGCGGCTGTGCAGCTTGGGCAGGAACTGCGCCGCAACGGCCTTGTCCACCAGCAGAACCTCCTCAGCGTTGCACACGCTGGGACGGCTGGTCTTGGCATTTTCGATGATATTCAGCGCCATAGCCTGATCGGCGGTCTTTTCCACATACACATGGCAGATGCCGGTGCCGGTGGCGATGCAGGGCACCGTGGCGTTCTGGACGCAGGCGTTGATCAGACCCGCGCCGCCTCTGGGGATCAGCAGGTCAATGTAGCCGTTGGCGGTCATCAGAGCTGTTGCGCTGGCACGGGAGGTGTCCTGCACCAGATTCACGGCATTTTCCGTAATGCCCAAACTCTTCAGACCGTCACGCAGGGCATTGACGATGGCGTTAGCGCTGCGGAAGGCCTCCTTGCCACCCCGCAGCACGCACACAGAGCCGGCCTTCAGCGCCAGCGCTGCCGCGTCAGAGGTCACATTGGGACGGCTCTCATAAATGATGCCAATGACGCCCATGGGCACGGACACCCGGCGGATCTTCAGCCCATCAGAGCGGGTATGCTCCTCCAGCAGATGCCCCACGGGATCCGGCAGTGCGGCAACCTCACGGATGCCCTGTGCCATACCGGCGATGCGCTGAGATGTCAGCTGAAGCCGATCCAGCATCACGTCGGATACCGTGCCCTTGGCAGCCTCCATATCCAAGGCATTGGCAGCAAGAATCGCCCCCTCGTGGGCGATCAGGGCATCCGCCATAGCATTCAATGCGGCATTCTTCTGCTCGGTTGTCAGTTTGCAAACTTCAAATTTTGCCGCTTTTGCGGCACAAAGCATATCTTTCATAACTCAATTCTCCGAAAATGTGGTTCCGACGGCCTTGCCGTCAAGAATGTGGTAAAGGTTCATGGGGTCGCTGCCGTTGGCAATGACCATCTCGCAGCCGCAAGCCATGCAGATCTTGGCCGCCTGCAGCTTGGTGACCATGCCGCCGGTGCCCTGTGCGCCGTTGCTTCCGCCTGCCAGCGCCAGAATGCTGTCGTCAATGGCGGCAATGCGGCTGATGAGCCGGGCATCGGGATCCTTGTGGGGATCGGCGGTGTAAAGGCCATCAATATCGGAAAGCAGCACCAGCTTGTCCGCCTTGACGCTCTCGGCCACAATGGCCGCAAGGGTATCGTTGTCGCCGATGACGATCTCATCGGTGGACACCGTGTCATTTTCGTTGATGATGGGCAGAGCCCCCAGCTCCAGCAGCCGGTTCAGGGTGTTGCTGAAATTGTCATGGCGGGTCTCGTTTTTCACATCATCACCGGTGATCAGCAGCTGCGCCACGGTGTGATTGTATTCGCTGAACAACTTATCGTAAGTATACATCAGCTCGCACTGACCAACGGCGGCAGCGGCCTGTTTGGTGGGGATGTCTGCCGGACGGCTGCGCAGCCCCAGCTTGCCCACGCCCATACCGATGGCACCGGAGGACACCATAATGACCTCGTGACCGGAGTTTTTGATATCGCTGATGATCTTGCACAGCTCCTCCACCCTGCGGATATTCAGATGCCCCGTGGGATGCGCCAGTGTGCTGGTGCCGATCTTAATAACGATGCGCATTGGGATTCCTCCATACTGTAAGTACTAATGTCCACATTATAGCAACATCCTCCACAAAAATAAAGAGGCAAAACACAACGAAATTATCTTTTTCCACCCTGCCGGAATTGTGAATAACCATACATCCGCCACCTCAAGCCTCCTTTACTGCGATAAATAATTGTTTAGCGGGCATGGCCCGCGGCAAATGCGTTACGAACAACGGAGCAATTCTGAACACCGCTGGGGGTCACTCGGTAACCAAAAGCTCGGTTTTCGGAAATAGAAAGATACCGAGCGGTACCCAATGGCGTAACGAAT
>JAFTIZ010000015.1 GCA_017456645.1 Oscillospiraceae bacterium | reverse complement strand
GCTACCATCGAGCAGGACGGTGTCCAGATCAGCCGTGCGATCCAGTACAGCGTTTACACCTACGTCTATCAGAACCAGAATACCAGCGATGTGGCTCTGAAGGAGCTGCTGCAGGCGATCTACCTGTACGGCGAGTCCGCTAAGAACGTCTGATCTCTTTCAACAAAAAATGCGCCGTCCTTTCGGACGGCGCATTTTTTCACGCTCTCAAATATCAAATCGATTATACACTTGCCAGCAATCAAAGCACAGCTTTTTCTCCCCTGCAAGGCGGATCCAGTTAGCACCGGTGACCTCGCCGCAGCAATCGCAAACGTAAGACGCAAACAACTGTGCCTTTTCCGGCAAGGATATGGTAGTTTCCTTCACCTCAAACATTTCCTCCGGTCTGCATGCCTGATAGTAAGCAAAGCTTTCCTCTTTTGTCATTCCCTGCCGGGGCTTGAGCACCAGCCGGACGGACTCACCGGTCTTGCGATTGTAGAAGGAATAGGCAGATTTTCCCCGCATATGAAACAGCAGATTGCCCTTGCCAATGCTGCAGCCCAGCATGACCTGAATGGCATCCACGCCGCAAGCATCATTCTCTGCGATGCAGACCACCTGTTCATCCGCGGAAAATTCCAAATTCAGCAGTTCAATTGCATACAAGCTGGCCTTGTAACCGATGGTCAAGCCGCCGCATTCGTGACCGTGAAAGGCCACGCAATCATTCCATGTTTTCATGCTTATTCCTCCACCAGCACCATGCGCCGGTTCTCAATTTCTACCACCTTGGCTTCTACGCCGTAGACCTCCTTCAACGCTATGCTGTCGAGAATGGTGTGGTCGCCGTAGCGGTAGACCTGACCGTCCTTCATCAGCAAAAAGCGATCGCAGAATCGCAGAGCAAGGTTCAGGTCATGGATGACCACCACCGCGATCATTTGATCCTGATGGCAAATTTGGCGAACCATATTCAGCACCTGATACTGATTCTGAATGTCCAAAGCGCTGGTTGGCTCATCCAGCAGCAACACCTTGGGCTGCTGCGCCAAAGCTCTGGCCAGCATGACCTTCTGCTTTTCGCCGCCGGACAGCTGGCTCAGGAAACGGCCTCTCATATCCTCCACATCCAGCCGGTGCATGGCATCGTGGACGATGGCGTGGTCAGCCTCCGTAAAGCCCCAGTTCATGTAAGGTCTGCGACCCAGCATTACCATATCATGTACGGTCAGCTGGGTATCGGGAACGGATTGGGACACAAATGCCACCCGCTTCGCTACCTCCCGTGCAGACATAGTCAACAAGTTCTCGCCATCGAGAAGCACTTCGCCGGAATCCGGCTTCAGAATTTGGTTAAAGCACTTGAGCAGGGTGCTTTTGCCCACGCCGTTGTTGCCCAGAATGGCAAGGAATTTCCCCGGCTCGATATCGAAGGAAACATCTTTCAGCAGCTCCCGATCGCCCTTGTAATGATAACACAACCGTTTGATCTGCATCATTGCCGTTTCCCTCCTTTGAACAAAAGATAGAGGAAAAGGGGCCCGCCAAGGAAGGAGGTAATGGCACCGATGGGCAAAATCACCGGGCTAATAACAGTTCGGGCGAAGAGATCACCAAGAAGCAGCAGCGCCGCGCCGCCCAAAATAGAGCCGGGAATCAGATACACATGGTTGTTGCCCACCACCATCCGCACAATATGGGGCGCTACCAGACCGATAAAGCTGATCAGACCCACATGGGACACAATGACAGAGCTGGTCAGGCAGCACAGCACCATGTTCACCAGAATCAGCCCCTTGACGTTAATACCTAGGCTGACTGCCGTTTCCTCACCGCTCAAGAGGGCATTGTAATCCCAGCGGTGACAAATGCAATAAACGCACAGCACCGCTACGACGATGCCCATGATCCCAATATCCTTCCACCCGGTGCTTCCCAGATCGCCGAATGTCCAGAACACCAGCGCCGAAAGCTCCACCTCATCGGCAAAATACTGGATCAGGGTGGTGGCTCCCGTGAACATGGAGCTGATGGCAACGCCCGCCAGCACGATTCCCTCCGGAGACACCTGACGGAACCGGGACAAACCCAAAATCACAAGTGCTACAGCGATCGAGCCTAAAAACGCGCACAAAGGAATACCAAAGCCGGTGGTACTGCCCATGCCAAGAACCACAATGGCAAAGGCCGCACCAAAGGTTGCGCCCTGAGACACACCCAAGGTGGACGCAGAGGCCAGCGGATTGCGCAAAACCGCCTGCAAAACACAGCCCACAAGACCCAACCCGCCACCGGCAAGCAGCGCCGTGCAAATTCGAGGCAGGCGCATATTCTGCACCACCAGATTGACCCGACGGTCGGAGGCCTGACCGAAAATACCCTTGATCAGCTCCCACAGGGGGGTATCATAGGAGCCGGAACACAAACTCAGCAGAACCGTTCCCAGCAGCAAACCGCCCAGGAAGATCAGAAAGCTGATGCTTTTTACCTTATTCTTTCTGTAAAGCGCGTCCAGATTGTTATTTTCCAAGTTCGATGAGACGGAATTCATAACCGGCCTCCTTCAAATCCCTATAGGGGTTCGTTCCCAGCAGCATCTTAAAGATTTCTCCCGCTTTTTCCACCGGGTCAATGTCCTTGAACTGCGCCGGATATAGGACGTAGGCGGCATAGTAGGCATCCGCCAGAGCGGTTTCCAAATTAGATGCGTTGGAACGGAAGGAAATCTGGGAGCATACCTTTCCCTCCTTCACGGCGGTCAGGGAGTTGTAGTAATCGGGGTTCTTGGCATAGTCTTCCTTGATGAGATTCATGCCATTGAAATCCAGAAAGATCACATCCGGATCCCATGCCAGAACCTGCTCTAAATCGATGTTGAACGCACCGGTCTGACCGGTGGTATCCGCCAGATTCTTCGCACCGATCAGAGCAAAGGGGCCGTAGCCGGCTTCTGTTCCCTCAAATCCGTGGTGACCCTTGTAGGACACGCCGCCCACATAGACAGAGGGCTTTTCGCTGTCGGGGATATCTTTGGTTCGATCCTGCAGATCCTTTTGAAGTCCTTTCAGGTAGTCGGTCAGTTCGGCGGAACGGGTTTGCTTGCCGTAAAGCTCGCCAAGAATGCGGATCGTCTCAAAGGCGGCATCATCCAGCATGGTATCACTGCCGGACACAACCACAACCGGCGTGCCGGTCTTAGCCTGCAGATCGTCCGCGTCCACAGAGGCGTACTGGCTCATGACGATGACCTGCGGAGCTACCTTAATGATCTCCTCGTGGAAGGGATTTCCATTGGTACCGATGACAGGCAGATCCTTGAATTTATCGATATTCACATAGTTATAGAGGCGGGAGATCACCGGCTCAACCTCGCAATCCTCCACACCCACCACCAGATCAGCCGCGCCCATGTAGCAGGTGTAGCGCAAAGCACCCACGCCCACGCAAACGATGGACTCGACGGTTTCCGGCACTTCCACCTGCCGCCCCTTGGCATCGGTGATGACGCGCTCGCCGCCGGAAGCGGGAGATAAACTGCAGCCGGCAAACAAGCTCAAGCACAAAACCGCCGCCAGACATAATGATACGATCTTTTTCATAGCAAAACCTCAAACATTGACTTTTGTCACATTATACCGAATCCCCCCGCCGGTTACAAGCCCGGTGGGGGGATACAATTTTGGGACAATATCAATTCTGATCCAGATACATACAAGCCGCAGTGGCGGCGATAGCACCGTCGGAAGCCGCGGTCACCACCTGACGGATGCGCTTGCTGCGGCAATCACCTGCCACAAACAGGCCGGGGGTGCCGGTGCGGCAATCCTCAGCGGAGTCGAAGTAACCCCAATCGTTCAGCTTTGCAAATTCCGCAAAAGCATCATTCTCCGGAAGCAGACCCACTGCCAGAAACGCGCCGTCCACAGCAATCTGCGACACCTCACCGGTCTGCTGATTGTTCAGCCGCAGGCCCGTCAGGGAACCATCTTCCGTAAGATAGCCATCGACCACGGTATTGAAGAGAACCTTCACGTTTTCCTTCTGCACCAGCGCCTCAGCAAGCTTTTTCTCGCCGGTGAAATCCCCAAGGTTTTGCACAACCGTCACCTGATTGCACACCTCGCTAAGCAGCAGCGCCTCCTGCAAAGCGGAGTTGCCGCCGCCGATCATGGCCACATTCTGACCGGTATAGAACGCGCCATCGCAGACAGCGCAGAAGGAAATGCCGTTGCCGACCAGCTCCTCCTCGCCGGGCAGACCCAGAGTGCGGTGCTTCACGCCCAACGCCAGAATCACGGTCTTACCCTCAAAGGCATTTCCTTCTTCGGTGTTGACCCGGAAGCCAAAATCAGTCTTTTCAATGCCGGTGACGGTTTCCAGCTCCATATCCGCGCCCAGATTCATAGCCTGCTCCACCAGTTTATCGGCAAATTCCGCACCGCTGATCTGGATGGTGCCGGGAATATTCTCCACCTTTGGAGAATATGCGATCTGGCCGCCAAAGCCGTTTTTCTCGATGACGACCACATTTTTACCGCCCCGCAGGGCGTACACGGCAGCTGTCAATCCCGCAGGACCGCCGCCGACGATCACGATATCATACATATTTTTTCCTCCATGAAAAGGACCGGGCAGTGCCCGGCCCTTTCTATTTTACAGGGATGCCAGATACTTCTTGATCTCAGGAACGCTGTAGTAGCTCTGATACGCCTCACCGTCGGTGATGATCAGAGTGGGTGCGCCCTTGACACCGTACTGGCGGCACTGCTCCAGATTCTCCTCAGCGATCTTCTTCTCGAAATCCACACCGGCCTTGGTCAGCAGACCCTCAGCCACACGGCAGTTGGGACAGGTAACACGGGAGATCAGAATGGCCTTAGCGCCAGCGGCTGCAACAGGTGCTGCCGCGGCAGCTTCCGTCACGCAGACGCACTGGGGCTCAAGATCATCAGGGGCGGACTTTTTCAGCACAGAATTGCCGATGTTGTAGACCTTGCGATCCTTGTACTCCTGGCTCTTACCGTCGTTCCAGTTCTGCACCGGGCGATAGTAGCCGGTGATACGGCTGTAGACTTCGGTCTTCTTGCCGCAGTGGGGGCAGGTGTACTGCTCACCGACGAGGTAACCGTGATCGGCGCAGACGGAATAAGTGGGAGACATGGTGTAATAAGGCAGCTTATGATTCTCCGCGATCTTACGAACCAGAGAGGCAGCAGCCTTCCAATCCGGCAGCTTCTCACCCAGGAAGGCGTGGAAAACAGTGCCGGAGGTATAGCGGGTCTGCAGCTCGTCCTGAATGGCCAGAGCAGAGAAGATATCCTCGGTGTAGCCCACGGGCAGATGGGAGGAGTTGGTGTAGTAAGGCGTACCGTTTTCGTTGGCAGTGATAATCTCAGGATATTTGCTCTTATCGTGCTTGGCGAAGCGGTAGGTGGTGGACTCAGCGGGAGTAGCCTCCAGATTGTACAGATCGCCGTAGACCTCCTGATAATCGGACAGCCGCTCACGCATATGATCCAGAACTTCCTTGGCAAACTGCTGGGTCTTTTCGTTGGTCAGATCAGCCTGGATCCACTTGGCATTCAGACCCACCTCGTTCATGCCGATGAGGCCGATGGTGGAGAAGTGGTTGGAGAAGGTACCCAAGTAACGCTTGGTGTAGGGATACAGACCGTTCTCCATAAGCTGGGTGATAACGGTGCGCTTGGTCTTCAGGCTGCGGGCAGCGATGTCCATCAGCTTATCCAGACGCTTGTAGAAGTCCTGCTCGTCTTCGGCCAGATAGGCGATCCGGGGTAGGTTGATAGTAACAACGCCGATGGAACCGGTAGACTCGCCGGAGCCGAAGAAGCCGCCGGACTTCTTGCGCAGCTCACGCAGATCCAGGCGCAGACGGCAGCACATGGAGCGCACATCGGAGGGCTCCATATCGGAGTTGATGTAGTTGGAGAAATAAGGAGTGCCGTACTTGGCGGTCATCTCGAACAGCAGCTTGTTGTTCTCGGTCTCGCTCCAGTCGAAGTCACGGGTGATGGAGTAGGTGGGGATGGGATACTGGAAGCCACGGCCATTGGCATCGCCTTCGATCATGATCTCGATGAAGGCCTTGTTGACCATATCCATTTCCTTCTTGCAATCACCGTAGGTGAAGTCCATCTCCTTGCCGCCAACAATGGCAGGCAGATCCTTCAGGTCAGGAGGGCAAACCCAGTCCAGCGTAATGTTGGAGAAGGGCGCCTGCGTGCCCCAGCGGGAGGGGGTGTTCACGCCGTAAATGAAGGACTGGACGCACTGCTTGACTTCCTTCTGGGAAAGGTTGTCCACCTTGACAAAGGGAGCAAGATAGGTATCGAAGGAGGAGAACGCCTGAGCGCCTGCCCATTCATTCTGCATAATACCCAGGAAGTTGACCATCTGGTTGCACAGAGTGGACAGGTGACCGGCAGGAGAAGAGGTGATCTTACCCACAACGCCGCCCAGGCCTTCCTGAATCAGCTGCTTCAGGCTCCAGCCGGCGCAGTAGCCGGTGAGCATGGAAAGATCGTGAATGTGCATAGCCGCGCTGCGGTGCGCCTCTGCCACTTCCTCGTCGTAGATCTCGCTGAGCCAGTAGTTGGCGGTGATGGCACCGGAGTTGGAAAGAATCAGACCGCCAACGGAATATGTAACGGTGGAGTTTTCCTTAACACGCCAGTCATTGATCTGCAGATAATTGTCCACCAGATCCTTGTAGTTCAGCAGAGCGGAGTTGACATTGCGGATCTTCTCACGCTGCTTGCGGTACAGAATGTAGGCCTTGGCCACATCGGCATAGCCGGACTCGGACAGAACCTTTTCCACGCTGTCCTGAATATCCTCAACGGATACAACGCCATCCTTGATCTTCTTCTCAAAATCCGCGGCCACCTGCAGTGCCAGCATATTGATCACCGTGGGATGGTGGTTTCTGCCCTGAGCCTCGAAGGCCTTTACCATGGCTGCAGCAATTTTGGAAATATCAAATTCGACGGTAGAGCCGTCGCGTTTCGACACCTGATACATATTCTACCCCTCCATAAAAAACGAAGTCGATGCGGCGCCGGTTTTGGCGCGCATCGACCGTATTATATATCACAAAAAATCGAAAGTCAATATCTAGTGCCCTAAAATAACCACCAAACACAACATGTTGCGTTTGGTTAAATTCCACGAAGTTCAACTTTTTCCGCGCACGGACGCAGGATTTCGACGAATCTTTCCAGCATTTCCGAATTTGGTGCCGCCAACCCCGCTACAGCAACCGTTTCCCGGTCTACAAAGGGCTGCACAAACAGCCGCCGTATCTTGTGTCCGCCGCTCAGTTTGCACAGCCATTGTCCCATGGCCTCAACGGAGCCTTCATCGTGTAGCGGAGTCGCCACCGTGGTGCGCAGCTCGTAATCCACATTGCCTTCCACGAGATAGCGGATACTCATTTCGAGCTTCTCAAGATCGGGCGCGGCCAGACCCACAGTAGTCCCATAGGCCTCCGGCCCATTCTTTACATCCATAGCCACATAATCCACCAACCCCTCCCCTACCACAGCTTGCAGCACATCAGGGCGATAGCCGTTGGTATCCAGCTTGACGGAATAACCCATGGCCTTGATCTGCCGCAGCAGATCCGGCAGCTGAGGGTGGATCGTCGGCTCACCGCCGGTGATGCACACGCCATCGAGGATGCCCTTACGCTTATTTAGAAACGCCAGCAGTTCATCTACCTCCGCTGCCGCAGGGACATCCCCCTCTAGCAACTGGCTGTTGTGGCAGAAGGGACAGCGGAAATTGCAGCCCCCCAGAAACACAGTGCAAGCCACCCGACCGGGATAGTCCAGCAGCGTCAGCTTTTGCAATCCTACGATTCTCATACCATACTCCTTGGGATTTGATTGCTTTATTATACCATATATTTCTTCCGGCGCAAGGCTCAAAAGATAAAAACGGCTACAAGGTATATTTTTTGTACATGAAAACAACAAGCATCATAACCATCAAAAACCAGCCCGACCGAACTATAATGATACCACTGAACACCTCCGTTTCAAAAACATTCGCTTTTTCTTCGAGAAATGGTGTAGTCTTCTCGTTAATATATACAATTTCACCATATCAAGTTTGATATTTCATACAATTTTTCTGTTTCGTTCAAGAATCTTTCAATCGTAATGTTGCATTCCTTTTCCCAGAGTGCTATACTTATGTTTAAGTTGGGTTTGAATTTAATTTTTTGAGATCAAGGCTCAAAAACATAGTTATTTTGTTGATAAATCAACAAAAATATTAACTTTTTTATCACACAGAACTGGGAATTTCAGGAACGGAAGAGGCGAGCTTATGGCACAACAGGATCCCCTCATGCAATCGCAGCTGCGCCGGTACTTTTACCAGAAGGCCGCCGCCACCGCTCTGCCCATCAGCGGAACCTTTGAGCTGACGCCCCGCTGCAATATGAACTGCCGGATGTGCTATATCCGGATGTCCGAGTCCGAACTGAAGCAGCGAGGTCGGGAACGCACCGCGAACGAATGGATCGAACTTGGCAAAGCCTGCGTTGACCGAGGAATGCTGTTCCTTCTGCTCACCGGCGGCGAGCCCTTTTTGCGAGCCGATTTCCGAGAGATCTATACCGAGCTGAAAAAACTGGGTCTAATGATCTCCATTAACACCAACGCCACCCTGATCGACGAAGCCACCGTCCGCTGGCTCAGCGAGGACGCACCTGCCAAGGTCAGCGTAACGCTTTACGGCGGCAGCAACGATACCTACCGCCGTCTGTGCGGCCACCCCTCCGGCTTTGGTGCCGCCACACGCGCAGTGGATATGCTGAAGGAAGCCGGTATTCTGGTGCATATCAATTCCAGCTATACCCGATATAACGCCGAAGATATGGAGTCCATTGTCACCTTTGCCCGCAGCCGCGGACTTCAGGTCAGCGCCGCCACCTATATGTTCCCGCCAGTGCGCAGCAGCCGGGACGGTGTCTGCGATGAAGCCGCCCGTTTTACCGCCGAGGAAGCCGGCATCGCCAGAGCGCGTTTCGAGATTCTGACCGCTGATTCTGAATTATTGAAAAAACGGCTTCACAGCCTCCATCACGGCTGCGCCGAGTCTGCCCCTTCGGAGGATGAGTGCGAGCGCACAGCCGACGAAAAAATGGGCTGCATGGCCGGCCGTGCCTCCTTCTGGGTCACATGGGACGGCCGCATGACCCCCTGCGGCATGATGAACCAGCCGGTAGCATATCCCTTTGAAACCGGTTTTGAAGCCGCATGGCAATCGATCATCGGTCAAACCGGCAAGCTCACCCTCCCTTCCGCCTGCTCTAACTGCTCCATGCGCAAGGCCTGCACCGTCTGCGGTGCGCTGTGCGCGGCAGAGACCGGCAGCACCTCCACCAAGCCGGACTATCTGTGCCGGCAAACCAAATCATATCTAAATGAGATGGAAAACGCATATCAGCAAATTTGCGGAGGCTGAACCATGATTATCGATAAACCATACCTCCTGCGGCAGATCGCCGATGACTATGTGATCATTCCCACGGGCAAAACCGCTTTGGAATTCAACGGCATGATCACAGTAAATGAACAGGGCGCGTTTTTGTGGCAGCAGCTGTTGTCTGAGACCACCGAGGAGCATCTGGTGGATGCCCTGCTGGAAGAATACGAAACCGACCGCCTGACCGCTCAGGCGGATGTAAAAGACTTTCTAAATATCCTTAGGCATTGCAAAATACTTTCAGAATGATCCAATGCCTTGTACTTTTTTCGAGAAAATGAAAGGGGAAAACGCATATGAACACAACAAGAACATGGAAAAAAGTGCTGAGTATCCTACTTGCCCTCGCGTTGCTGCTGAGTGCCGCACCCGTGGGCAACTACATGGATGTCAACACCCACGCTGCCGCTACGGACAGAATCATCTACCTGAACACCGGCGGTTCCAGTATGTGGAACCAGGCTAACGCATGGTTCTCTGCCTGGGCGTGGCCTGACAACGGTAGCGGCTCTTGGTATAAAGGCACCGATTCTAACAGCGACGGCATCTATGAGTTTACCGTCCCTACAACCGTTAACAACATCATCTTCCTTCGCAAAGACCCGAGTTCCACATCTGACGACTGGAACTGCTGGAACAGAACCTACGATTTGACCATTGGTTCTAACAACTGTTACACCATCACTGGTTGGACCTCCAACGAATATTGTAACGGCTCCTGGTCCACCCAGACCCACAGCGTCAGCTTCAGCGGTTTGACCAACATCACCTCAAACGGCAGTACCACAGCCACCTCCGGCAGCGCATATTCTGCCACTCTGACCGCCTCCACCGGCTACACCCTGCCCTCCTCCATCACCGTCAAGGTGGGCTCCACCACATTGACCAGCGGCACCGATTATACCTACAGCAGTTCCACCGGTGCGCTGACGATTTATGGCACCTCTGTCACTGGAGACATTACCATTTCCGGCTCCGGTGTCGCCAAGACCTATAATGTCACTTTCTCCCTGACCAATGTGACCAAGTCCAGTGGTAATGCCACCGCCACCCATGGCACTTCCTATACAGCAAAGCTGGCTGCTTCCTCCGGCTATACGCTGCCCACCTCCATTACCGTCAAGGTCGGCAACTCCACCCTGAGCACCAGCAACTATACCTACAGCAGTTCCACCGGTAGCATCACCATCAAGGCCGCTTCCGTCACCGGTGCCATCACCATTACCGCCGCCGGCGAAGAGATCCCCGCCAGCACATACTCCGTCACTCTCAGCGGTACCGGGGTCAGCATGACCGGTGCCTCTACTGTGACCGAAAGCACACAGTATACCACCACTCTGAGTGCAGATACCGGCTATTCTCTGCCTTCCTCCATTACCGTCAAGGCAGGCTCTACTACCCTGAAAAGCGGCACCGGCTATTCCTACAACAGCTCCACCGGCGCGCTGACCATTTACGCCGCCTATGTCACCGGCAATATTACCATCACTGCCAACGCGACTGCCAACAGCTACAATGTCACCTTCAGTTTGACCAATCTAACCAAATCCAGCGGTAACTCCACCGCCACCTACGGCACCAACTATACCGCCAAATTCACGGCGAACACCGGATACACCCTGCCCAGTTCCATCACCGTCAAGTGCGGCACCACCACCCTGACAAAGGGCACACATTATACCTACAGCAGCGGTACTGTTACCATCACCGGAACCTATATCACCGGCAATATCACCATCACCGCCAGTGGCACCCTGAACACCTACGCCGTCACCTACTCTTTGACCAACGTGACCAAGTCCAGCGGTGCAACCACTGTCTCTCACGGCAGCAGCTATTCCGCTACTCTGGCTGGTGCCTCCGGCTATTCCCTTCCCGCATCCATTACGGTCAAGCGGGGCTCCACCACTTTGACCAGCGGCACCGACTATACCTATAACAGCTCCACCGGTGCGCTGACCATCGCCGCCAGCGCCACCACCGGTGCGCTGACCATCACCGCCGCCGGTGTGAAGATCTACACCGTCGCCGGTACCGCCGACCTGTGCAACACCGCATGGGATCCCACCCAGAACCCCATGACCCTCAATTCTGACGGAACCTACTCCATCACCTTCTCCAACGTTCCCGCCGGCAATCACAGCTTCAAGGTCACCGATGGCAGCTGGGCCAACAGCTGGGGCGGCAGCGGCACAGACGGCAATTACGAGTTCACCCTGTCCGTCAAGAGCGATGTCACCATCACCTTTAACCCCAGCACCGGGTCCATTAGCGTAGAGTATGAGGAACTGGTGGCCAGCTATACCGTCACCTTCTCCTGCACCAATGTTACCGGCAGCGGCGACTCCAAGGCCTATAACGGTGTTGCCTATACCGCCACGCTGACCGCCGCCAGCGGCTACCACCTGCCCGCGTCCATCACCGTCAAGCGCGGCAGCACCACCCTCTCCACCAGCTACTACAGCTATGACAGCTCTACCGGTGTCGTCACCATCACCGGCAGTGCCATCACCGGCAATATCACCATCACCGCCGTGGGTGAGGAAGACTATTATATGGTCGTCGGCGAATCCGGCATCGCAGGCTCCAATTGGGACACTACCGATCTGGACAATGTGATGACCAAAAACAGCGACGGCACCTACTCCATCACTTACACCAACGTACCTGCCGGTACCTATGAGCTTAAATGTATCAAAAACGGCAGCTACGATGCCGGTCAGTGGCCCAGCTCCGGCAATAAGAGCTTTACCATCAGTGCCATGAGCAACGTAACGGTTACCTTGAACCTTTCCAATCACACGGTAACCATAACTACCTCCACTGCCAGCGTCAAGGTCACGCTCAACGGAACCAACGTAACCATCAGCGGTAACTCCACCGCCACAGCAGGATCCGACTATACCGCAACTCTGACCAAAAAGAGCGGCTATGAACTTCCTGCCTCCGTTACGGTCACCATCAACGGCACCACCGTCACCTCCGGCTACACCTATGACAGAAGCACCGGCAAGGTGGTCATCAGCGGCAGTGCCATCACCGGAGATATCGTGATCTCCGCCACCGGCGTCGTATCCCGCACTGTGACCTTTAACGGCACCAACGTCACCAGCAACGGTGCTTCTACTGCCTCCAACGCAGCGGACTATACCGCGACCCTGACCCCTGCAAACGGCTACCAGCTGCCTGAAACCATCACTGTCAAGCGTGGCTCCAGCACCCTGAGCACCTCCAGCTACACCTATGACAGCGCCACCGGTAAGCTCACCATTCCCGCTGCCCAGATCACCGGCAACATCACCATTACCGCGGAGGGCGTGGAAGACAGCTATATCATCGCCGGCTCCGAAGGTCTGACCGGCAGCAGCTGGAGCACCACCGATACCAACAACCAAATGACCAAGAATGCCGACGGCACCTATACCATCGTTTACAGCACCGTCCCCGCCGGCTCCTATGAATTTAAGGTCACCAAGAACGGCGATTGGCTGTGGCCCGCTGAGAACTATGTGCTGGATCTGACTCTGCCCAGCAACGTCACCATCACCTACGATCCCTCCACCGGTACCGGCTCTGTTTCCATCGAAAAGCTGGCCATTCCCGAGCAGTACGACCGGATGGATGAGAAGACGCTATCTGCTGACAGCACCTTCTATGCTGATGTGGATATCGTTGACTACCTGAACGACGAGCGTGTTGGCAACAATCAGGTTAAAGGCTACTACACCAACAACCAGGGCATCTGGAACTCCAACGGCGATTCCCCCTACTCCTACTTAAATGACCTGATCTCCCAGCAGGCCTACTACGGGCACTACACCTACCCCATGTACTTCGGTCCTCTGAACTATATCGCATCCCGTTACAGCCGCATCGTCGGCAGTGAAACCACTTATGCCCTTGGAAAATGGCATTCTGCTATCAACACCGCGATGGCCGCCAATGACGGCAATGGCACCATCAACACCGATGCCGCTGTTCAGGGTCTGGTAGGCAATCGTCTGGTAGATGGAAATCTGGTGGACCCCGCCACCGGCAGCACGCTCCTCTATTTTAATAAGGAAGCTGCCGACAGCTGGACCAACCAGGGTGGTCAGTACCCGGTTATGGCATATTACGAGAATTTGAAATTCCCCTTCAAAATGACCTATGATGCCGAAAACCGTGTTACGACCTATTCCTACGACTCCGCCAGCGATTACGCAGTCTACTACGATTACACCAACAATCAGCTTTACGCCAGCGATACGCACATTCTCGACAGTGTGAATGACGGCAATTCCAGCAGCTCCGATTACGGCTTCTATCCCCTCAACGAGCCTGATGACCAAGATAACGAAGTCAACAACGGCTTCGGTGTCAAGTTCAGTATCGACTTCACCGTGAGTGAGGACGGCCTTCTGGCAAACGGCCAACCCGTGGCCTTTGACTTCACCGGTGACGATGACGTATGGGTCTTCATTGACGGCGTTCTGGTTCTGGACATGGGCGGTGCCCACGCCAAGGCCAGCGGTCGTATCAACTTCGCTGAGAAGACCGCAACTGTCAATGACGCCTATACCATCAGCAGCACCGGCGCGCTGACTTCCGGCGATTCCTATTCCGCCAGTGCTTACGCAGGCAAGAGCTACAGCTATCTGTATAACTACACCAATGGCGTTGCCACCGAAGAACGTGCTGCCGTGGCATCCGCTGAGAGCGTTAAGAGTTTTGAGAGCCTTGGTCTGAGCGACTTTGATTACAGTGCTATTCACACCATGACCGTTTTCTATGTGGAGCGAGGCATGGTTGAATCCAACTTCTCCATGGAGTTCACCATGGTTCCCGTCCCCTCCGGTCTTACTCTGAGCAAGGAACTCAATAGCGCCGATATCAACGCCGGTCTTTTGGATGAGATCAGCGGCGTATCCGATTACAATTTTATTCTGTCCGCCACCAGCCCCAGCTCCACCACCAGTGTGGCCTTCCAGAACTTCACTCTGACCGAGAAGAATACCGGTATGGCTACTGTTATGACCCCCAAAGGCTCCACCAGCGGCAGAAAATACACTGCAACGATCACCGGCATCACCAACTACACCTACGCACACAGTTTCTTTACCTCTGCCGGTGAACACGCGTTCATCCCCGGCACCGCCTTCACTATTGAGGAAAGCACCAACAGCATTTTCCAGTACAGCGGAACAAAATGGGCAGTATACGATGCCAAAAACGGTTATCAGCCCATAACCAACGGAACCGGTACCGGTTCGACCGCCACCTTTACCATGGGCAGTGCCGACGACAATACCGCTTACAGCTATGCTGTTACATTCACCAACACCATGGAGCTTGGTTCACTGCAAATCAGCAAGATATTCAATGACTCCGCCCTGGCAGATACACAATTCGTCTTCCAGGTCTATCTGGATCTGGACGGCAGCAAGTCCAATTTCACCGAACAGCTGTACAGCAAGCTGGTATACAGTGTCGACGGTGGTACACCCATCACATCCAACGATGGCACCATTACCATCAAGGGCGGTCAGACCGCTACCATCTCCGGCATTCCCGCCGGCGCAACCTATCGCGTGGTTGAAGTCGTATCCGAAGATGATCCCTGGACCCTGACCTCCTCCAGCAACGCCACCGGTACCATCACCACCAACGGCACTCAGACCGCTACTTTCACCAACACCGTCAAGTCCAACACCATGGACAAGGTCATCTATGTGGAGGCCGGCAAGGCTACCGCTTATACTCCCCTGTACAACGGCAGCACCTTCACCTTCACCGGTGTGTCCAACGTATCCGACGGTTTGACCGTCAGCTATAACGGCTCTTCCATTACAGCCACCGGTGCGGAAGCCAACAAGGCATATACCGTTAAATACACCGGCCGTTTGAGTAATAGCGAGATCGTTACCGGCACCATTACCGTGTACACCTTCGCGGCCACCAATAAGGTCTACGTCTTTGACTTCGGCCTCAGTTCCAATTTGGCAATTACCAACACCAACGGCGACGGTCTGTTCCAAGGCGGCTGCTTCGACAATACCTCTGTTTCCGGTGAAAGCGCTATTTTGAAAACCCTTACCGGAAATGGCAATGTCCAGACCACCATCACCGCTACGCTGAATAAGGCCGTTACCGCCTATGGCGCAAGCTACGCCGTTACCTTCCAGCCCGTAGCCTTTATGAGCAAGGTGGAGACCTACACCTACACCGTGCAGATCACTGCCAACGGCAAGACCTTTGTTGCAGGCGATCCCGAAACCGGTACTACCCTCACCGGCACCATCAAGGTCATGCCTGCCAACGCCGTGTACTATGAAGATAACTTCAACGCCACCGGCAGCAATGACGCCGCTAACAAGATCATCTTCTCCGGCAACGCCCCCAGCACCAACCCCACTCTGACCCAGAGCAATGACCAGAGCCTGAACTACGGCTATGATGAAGCCTATATTCACCGTGATGGCTACAATGCCTATGCCCAGAGTGCCGGCTCCGCCACCACCCTCAATTGCACCTATGCCGAGGAAAATGATAAAGGTGAAGCCGTGATCGTCGACGGTGATTATGCTTACTTCACCTTCACCGGCACCGGCTTTGATCTGATCTCCCAGACCAATGCCGCATCTGCCGGCTTCGCTGTGTATGTCTTTACCGATTCCCATAAGGATGAGTACATCAATTACATGACCACCTTCTCCGGTGCCACTCCTGCAGATCTGGTCTTTGTTGATACCTATTACAACAATGGCGATTTGTATCAGGTTCCCGTGGTCAGTGTACGACTGAGCAGCTATCGTCAATACACCGTATACATCCAGGCGCTTAACACTGCCCCCCAGCGTAAGACCGTTTCCATTGACGCCATCCGGATCTATAACCCGCTGGGCAGCAATGCCGACTATCCCCTGACCGCCGAGCAAAACACCACTGTTGATGAGTTGCGTGTGCTCTACGGTGAGAAGGAAATCGTTCATCTGGCTGGCCGCACCGGAGATGCCAACAACAGTTATGTTTTCTCCGGCCTGGGCAAACAGAGTATTGTTGAGCAGGCTCTGAAGAACGCCTCCATCATTGAGGACATGGATGGCGATGAAATCCTGACCGCCGCCGACGTGGACAGCATCTACATGTATGGCCCCAACAACGAGATGTATCTGCCCACCAACTTCGGCATTTCCTTCAGCTACAAGGTTAATAGTGCCGATTGGACACTTCAGCTTGGTGCCAAGGCCGTCAGTGCCGACGGCACTGCCAAGTCCATTACAGTCTACGCCCGCACCAGCGGCAAGGGCACCTACGAACCCGTTGCCACCATCACCTTGTCCAGCGCCACAGATATGTACTACGATCTGACCGACTATCTGGGCAGCTACAGCTCCGTGGGCAGCGCCTACGACATCATCATTATCAGCAACTCCACCCATGCAACCAACGAATTCGTATCCCTGACGACAGTCAAGCATTCGTCAATTACACTCAGCTAATGACCATTCGCGGCGGGGGGGCAGACATTGCCCCCTGCCCTACCAACCAAATATATTTGACTGAAATCAAAAGGGAAAGGATGATTCACATGAGCAAAGAGAGCATCAAGAAACCTCGCAAGGCTTACGCCAAGCCCATGATCGCTGTCGAGGATTTTACTTTGAACCAATTCATTGCGTCTTGCGCCATCAAGACAAGAAACAAATCAAAGGAAGCTTGGATGGAGGAATTAATGGTTTACAGCTTTTTCCACTATACTGTGATCTCGAACACAAATCAGTTCGCAGAGCCGGTAAACTGCACCAATCACGCAGACGAGGACGCGGACACTCTGTGCTACCATACCTCCACCAGCCCGTTATTTACTTCTTAATGCTGAAAATACGGCGTTATGCTCTGCATAGCGCCGTATTCCTTCATGGGTGAAAATATGTATCATTATGATTTTGCCATTGCCGATCTGCTGGTTCGTGTCAATAGCCCCTTCGCTGTGGAGTCGCTATTTGAGCTGACGAATTTTCAAAAAGAATACAATCCCTACGCACAGCCAGATGCCATATATACCATCGAAATACTGGCAAGTGAATGGCAGATCCGCGGAACGAAGATTCTTGAGGATCCGCAAAATGCCATCTACCGCTGGCAAGGCGAAGAGCACCGCTATTATTTCTGGAATGTAGCCTCTAAAGATCTGTATGTACTTTTGCGCCACCGGCAGGACGATCCTCAAAACTATTCCATTTGCCTCCAACCTCAAAAATTGGATACGCTTATCCCCCGGCTCCGGCTTGCGGCCTTTTTCTTTCCGGAGCGGCTGTTCCTGCAACACAAGGCATTGATCCTACATTCCTCTGTCATCGATTGGAACGGATCCGGCATCCTCTTCACTGCACCATCAGGCACCGGAAAGTCCACGCAGGCTGACCTCTGGCAGCGGCTGGAGAGCGCCAGCATCCTCAATGGTGATCGAGCCGTCATCCGATGTCACCAAGGGGAATACCGGGCTCACGGCTCCCCCTACGCCGGCACATCCGGTATATTTTGCAACGACTCTGTTCCCATCCGGGCTATCGTTGTCCTATCTCAGGCCGCAGAGAACACATTGAGCAGGCTCTCCCCTACCGTCGCCTTCCGGCAGCTGTACAAAGAGTCCACAGTCTGCGCATGGGATCCGGATTTCGCGGATGAATTAAGCGCAATTCTGCTGGATCTAATCAGCAAAGTGCCAATCTATTCCCTCGCCTGTCGACCCGATCAAGGCGCAGTTACAATTCTAAAAGACGCACTGACATAAAAATGGGCTGTCTGAATGACAGCCCATTTTTCTTATCTATTTGTCTGATATAGATTCGCGGAGCATCCGTAATTGTACATTGCGTGGAGAAGCTCTCGCATGACTTCATCGGCAACATTTTGATTGGTATAAATATAGCTGTTGACCGAATAGGTCACCGACCGGCCGATCTGCTGCCCATCCAGCAGGATCACAGCCGTGATCTCCTGATCGAAACGTGTGGCACCAAACTTGCAGAAATCAAGGTAGTACCGACCATTCTTATAGACCAGATCCTCGGAAGTATAGTCATAATCGATGCCATCTATGCTGATCCGGTAGGTATAGGGCGCAGCATCCTCTGTAGAGATATAGAAGCGAACCGCGACACTGTTCAGCAACATCAAAGAAACGCTGGTAAAATCGGCAGTTTCATTCTTTTCACCCGTAAGCAGGAACTTGAAACGTTCCTCTCCCAAAGTGCTAAATGTACTGGGGCTAAGCTCCAAACCTGCAGTGACCAGATTTTCCACATCATAGCCGGTGTAGAACTGGGCCTTTTCGCCGTAAACCAGTATATCAGACAGTAGCTGTTGCATGATTTCCGAAGAATACGCCTCCAGCTGATATACGCAATAATCCCGAATGCTGAATTTCTCTACGCAATCGCTGACCTGCGCACCATCCATCGATGCGTACAGCGTTGCGCAGATATTCTCGCCCATAAACTGGGGTCTGATATTCTCAAACCGGAAGCAGTAACGACCATCGTCGGAAATCGTATAGTCGCTCACCTCGATCTGCTTGCCCATGAAATCAAACACCATTCTGGGATTCGAATATCCCGTAGGAACGGTCACATAGTAAAGCACACTAATATCGTTAGACAGCTTCAAAGATGCGCTGTTGATTTTAAATTCCTCGGTGACATTCGAACCAAACAGATCGCCGTAATAATAGTCCAGATCCACATCACCGGAAATGCCGCCAACGCTACCTGCCCAGCTATACTGCCAGATTGTAAAATCACCGGAGTAAGTACACGCATCCTCATCCACTTGGACAATCCACTTCATCAGATGCTCAAACTCTTCGCCGGAGAAAAAATCTTCCATATAGTTGACGAAGCTATACAACCCCGGAACAAAGCCCGCAGCTTCAATACTCTGACAGAACGTGAGTACGATTTCCTGCAGCTCCTCCGTAGGCAAACACATCATCGGTTCATCTTCCACATCGAAGAAAACCGGCAGGTCAGGCTGCAGCCCCTCCAGCGCAGAAATAACCAGTTCCGCCTCACTCAGCGCAGCGTCGACATCCGTAGCGGTGGAATAATAATATACACCGTAAGGAATGTCATTCTCTATGCAGCCTTGGACATTATCATTGAAGTAGGAGTCGATCCGCCCTGATGACCCAACACGGAGAATGGCAAAATCGATCTCAGCCGCGGCCTTTGACCAATCAATATCGCCCTGCCACTGAGAAACGTCCACACCCTTATATACGGGCGTGTCCGCGCTGACCGTCTGCACAGCCTCAGCAGAGCATGGCACCATCATAAATGATAAGGTCAAAACACAAGCTACCAAAACACAAAGCATCTTTTTCCAAAGTTTCATAAGCCGAAATATCCACAGCCCAAAAGCCGCAGACTCCCTCCTTTCGAAAATTTCACATATAAGGTAGTATACAGGGCAACTTTACATACATATTTTATCAATAGGACACTGCAAAGTCAACAATAAACCTATAATCCGATCCAAGAACACCACATTTCTGCACACATCTTGCATATCATCAAGTTGCGCAAGTACCGACCAGATTTGTTTGCATTTTTGCCTTCTGCATAAATATTTGTTTCACTCGGTCAAGCCCTCGCGAGCAACACCCCACTGGGGTGTTGCATTTACATGGTTCAAATCTTGGCCTATATCTCCAAAAAAGACAGAACCCAAATGGGTTCTGTCTATAAGATTCGCGACACTTTAGATATTCTTAATTCAAAATGGTACCGGCCAGATTTGTTTGCATTTTCTCTCCTTCCGGAGAGAAAATAATTGTTCGCCTCCGTCGAGCCGTCGGCGACAACTGTCCACTGGACAGTTGCATCAAATGGTACAAATCTTGGCCTATATCTCCAAAAAAGACAGAACCCAAATGGGTTCTGTCTATAAGATCCGCGACACTTTAGATATTCTTAATTCAAAATGATACCGGCCAGATTTGTTTGCATTTTCTCTCCTTCCGGAGAGAAAATAATTGTTCGCCTCCGTCAAGCCGTCGGCGGCAACTGTCCACTGGACAGTTGCATCAAATGGTTCAAATCTTGGCCTATATCTCCAAAAAAAGACAGAACCCATTTGGGTTCTGTCTATAAGATCCGCGACACTTTAGATATTCTTAATTCAAAATGGTACCGGCCAGATTTGTTTGCATTTTCTCTCCTTCCGGAGAGAAAATAATTGTTCGCCTCCGTCGAGCCGTCGGCGGCAACTGTCCACTGGACAGTTGCATCAAATGGTTCAAATCTTGGCCTATATCTCCAAAAAAGACAGAACCCAAATGGGTTCTGTCTTTTTTTGGAGGTACCGGCCAGATTTGAACTGGCGAATAACGGTTTTGCAGACCGGGGCCTTACCACTTGGCTACGGTACCATTTTATAAAAACAGGAACGCAACTGCGTTCCTATTCTATTTGATTGGAGCGGGTGACGAGGCTCGCTTGCACTTTGCTTTCGCAAAATAAATGTATCGCTCCGTCGAGCCGTCGCGATTAATAGTCCACCGGACTATTGGATCAAATCATTCGAGCCAATGGCTCAAGAAAATTAAATTGGAGCGGGTGACGAGGCTCGAACTCGCTACCTCCACCTTGGCAAGGTGGCGCTCTACCGGATGAGCTACACCCGCATCTGGTGCCTCCGGTCGGAATCGAACCAACGACACGCGGATTTTCAGTCCGCTGCTCTACCTACTGAGCTACAGAGGCATATTGTGGAGAGCTTACGCTCTCCACAGATGCAATATTTGGCGACCCGGAACGGACTCGAACCGTCGACCTCCAGCGTGACAGGCTGGCGTGCTAACCGACTGCACCACCGGGCCAAGTTATTTGGTGGGAACAACAGGGCTCGAACCTGTGACCCCATGCTTGTAAGGCATGTGCTCTCCCAGCTGAGCTATGCTCCCATGTCTTACTTCGGTTGAGCGGCGCTCACCTCAGCGACATGACACATTATACACATGGATCACTCATTTGTCAAGCACTTTTTTTAATTTTTTTCGTCGAATTTCAAGCCTTTGGTTTCCGTGGTTTTACCCACGGAAACCACAATATTTTAAACTTTTTTCAGTATCTCTTGAATGTCATCCGGCGTGAAGCTGTAAACCGTATCGCAGAACTGGCAATCCACATGGAAGGGCTTATCATCCTGCATGATTTGCGTCAGTTCCTCCCTGCCGAGGCTGATCAGCGCAGAGGTCACCCGCTTACGAGAGCAGTAACATTTATACGCAACCTCAGCCGTTTCCATGAACACCACACCCAGATCGCCGCAGACCTGACCCAGGATCTCCTCCGGAGTCAGACCGGCCTCCAGCATTGCTGTCACAGCACCGGCTCGCTGAATACCCTTCTCCAGTGCGTCGATAGTCTCCTCAGGCGCACCGGGCAACAGCTGCAGCAAATAGCCTCCGGCCACCTTTACAGAGCAATCCCGATCCACAAGCACGCCCAGCGCACAAGCCGTGGGTGTCTGCTCACTTTGCGCAAAATAAGCCGTCACATCGTCGCCGATCTCGCCGGAGATCAGCGGCACAGAGCCGATATAGGGCTCTTTCATCTGCAGATCCCGAATAACCGTCAGCGCACCGTCAGTACCAACAGTTGCGCCCACATCCAGCTTGCCCGGAAACTTTTCCACCAGCGGCACCTTCGCCTCAGTGACGCAACCCCGCACATTCCCCTGCGCATCCGATACGCAGGTGATGGTGCCGATAGGGCCGCCGCCGCGGATCTGCAGGGTCATGGAGCCATTGTCCACCTTCTGCATATTGCCCATCATGGATGCCGCCGTCAGAGCCCGTCCAAGGGCCGCTGTGGCGTTGGGGGTCGTTCCGTGGATCTCGGCTGCCCGTTTAACGATCTCGGTAGAACGGATGGCCACGACCTTTACAAAGCCGTCCATGCTCATTCCTCGAACAAGATAATCATTCATTTAATTCTTCCCTTTCTTGCACTGAAATAAATCCGCTGCTCCCCCGGTTCAGGCTTATCAAATTTTCGATCTCCATAGACCCGGATTCGGGTAAAGCCCGCCGATCGCAGATAGTCGGTCAACTGCGCTTCAGAATAGGCGTACTCCCGATGCTCCTCAAAGCTGCGATACCAGACCTTTCCCTCTCGCTGGAACAGATCCATGCCGTAAGAGCAAATATTTGTTTCTTCGTCAAATTCGCCCCGCCAGACACAGTACACATCGTCATCCTCGTCCAGAAATACCTGTCCGTCCATGGCGCGGAGTTTTTCCGGCGAATTCACATCAAATATAAAAATGCCGCCTGGGTTCAGCACCTGATACACCCGCCGGATCGCCTCACGGCAATCATCGGGGTTCAGGATATAGTCAAGACTGTCCAGGGCGCAAACCGCCAGATCTACACCCCGCGGCAGCCGCAGCTCCTGAAGACTTTGGCACACAAAAACCGGAGCATTTTCCTGCTCACAAGCCTTCTGGAAGGCCACTGTCAGCATCTCCTCGGATAGATCCACGCCGATGACCTGCAAGCCGTCGCGAGCCAGCAGCAGCGCCACAGAACCTGTACCGCAAGCCAGATCCACCGCGGTGCGCGGCTGGCAGCCTTCTCGTACAAGGATCTGTTTATAAAACTCCACCGTCTGCTCATAATTCACATCGTTGGTCAGCCGGTCATAACTGTTTGCAAGCGCATGATATGCGTCCATAATTCCTCCCATGGGCAAAAAGCATCCCGGACGCTCGGTCCGGGATGCTGTTAGACTCCTTATTTCTTGAACAAGTTCAGGAAAACGTCCATATCCTCGTTGCCCTTGGAAGCGGCAGCGGGAGCGGAAGCAATGCTGCCGGTAGCCTTAGGAGCGGAAGCCTGGGCTTTCTGCTCAAAACCGGTAGCGATAACGGTAACACGCATCTCATCCTCGAACTCCTCGGAGTAAGTGGCACCGAAGATAATGTTTGCATCGGGGTTAGCAGCCTCCTGCACGATGCCGGCAGCGGTCTCCACGTCGTCCAGAGTCAGCTCGGCAGAGCCGGTGACGTTGACCAGAACGCCGGTAGCGCCATTGATGGAGGTCTCCAGCAGGGGGCTGGCGACAGCGGCCATAGCAGCCTGCTCAGCCTTCTCGCGGCCGGTAGCCACGCCGACACCCATGTGGGCACGGCCGGCATCCTTCATGACAGCGGAAACGTCAGCGAAGTCCAGGTTGATGATGACGCGGTCAGAGTAGCCAACCAGACCGGAGATGGAGGTAACAGCCATCTTCAGCACATCGTCAGCGATACCGAAGGCGTTGGCGAAGGTGATCTTCTGATCGGTAACATACTTCAGACGATCGTTGGGGATCACGATCAGAGAGTCGACCTTGCCGGACAGAGCCTCGATGCCCTGCTCAGCCTGACGCATACGGTTGGCACCCTCGAACTTGAAGGGCTTGGTCACAACACCGACGGTCAGAATGCCGGCCTCGTGAGCCAGATCTGCCACGATGGGAGCCGCACCGGTGCCGGTACCGCCGCCCATACCGGCGGTGATGAATACCATGTCGGTGCCTTCCAAGCACTTGGCGATGAGGGCTCTGGACTCCTCAGCGGACTTCTTGCCCACCTCGGGCTTGGAGCCGGCGCCCATACCATTGGTCAGCTTCTCGCCGATCTGCAGCTTGTTCTTGCAGATGGACTTATTCAGATCCTGCTTATCGGTGTTGACAACAACAAAGTCAACGCCGTCCACGCCGGACTCGATCATGCGGTTAATAACATTGTTGCCGGCACCGCCGACACCGATCACCTTAATTTTTACTACGCGATCCTGATATACTTCAGACATTATAGTTTTCCTCCTATGTATGCAGCGGTTTCGCTGCGTATATTTAAAATCGTACTGATTTATTGTATCCCGAAAAATCGATTTGGTCAATAGAAATTATTGATTTTTCAGCGAAGAATTTAAAATTTCCTGTTAATTAAAGGGTTCATAACCCACAGCATCGGGATAAATTTCAAAAGTAATGTCCAAAATGCCGCTCTGATAGCTGCCTTCCTTCTCATGGAGTCGGATGGTTCCGACCATCAGTCCCAGCTTTTCCTCCATCTCGCCGGCATCGCCCAGCTTTACCTGATAGTCGGTGCCGTACCACAACTCAATGTTTGCCATATCCGTTACGTCCACACTGGCCACCTTGCCAAGAACGCCTCTGCGCTCCAGCTCCGTAACGATGGAAAGCGCCGTATTCAGCCGATCCTGATTGGTGATGGTCACAGGGACATCCTGTCCGCCGTCGCCGGTCTTAATCTGAACCTCCAGCGCCTTAGCCTTCTCCCCCGCCTTGGGGTCGCTCAGACGGAAGCCCTTCAGGATCGTTTTATCTTTTGCATTGGCGGCGGAGGTCTTTTCCACCACCCTGCCATCGGAGGTCAGCAGCCACCAGCCGTCGTTGGCATCCTGCGCCGCATAGACCACATTCAGTTCTTCAATATAGATATTCACCGTGCCGGGCAGCGTAATGCCGATGCGCACGATTTTAACATAAGGTAACGCCTCGGTGATCTTTCCGCAGGCCTTAGCCTTGGGCAGAGTCAATAGGCTCTCGCCCTCCTGAATGCCGGAAGCCTCAAGCACCGTCCAGGCGTCATACTTCACATTGCCGGAAACCACGATCTTATCCACCTTAAAGAAGATGGAGCAGCCGATAAACAGCGCCAGTACCACCGCAGCCACCGTAACGAGCCGAAGGATCAGCTTCTTCCGATCCAGCGGTTCGGGAGCCGTGTAGACTACCTCTTGCGCAGGCACACGTTCCTGCTCGCTCTGACGCTCAGGTTTTCTTTCCTCGGGTTTTTTCCCCTCACGTTTTCTTGCAGGGCGCTTTTCCCCGTCGGCAGAAGGCCGTCTTCTTTTGCGTTTGTCTTCCATTGTGTTCCTCCTCAGCCATTCTCTCCGGCTGCAAGTTCCTCGATCATATCGCAGATCCGCTGGGCAGAATCCAGCACCACCA
The DNA here is from genome assembly GCA_017456645.1 of Oscillospiraceae bacterium. Classification (GTDB taxonomy): domain Bacteria; phylum Bacillota; class Clostridia; order Oscillospirales; family Oscillospiraceae; genus Faecousia. The sequence continues at coordinate 32,741 of JAFTIZ010000015.1, read as the reverse complement.
GCTGCCGCAGCTGGGCGGACATATGGCTTCTGCGCTCATGGTCAGCAAGCAGCTCCGTCACAGTATCGTAAAGCTGTTTGCCCATGTTCTCCCCTTCGGGAATCAGCACCGCGCCGCCCCGATCCGCCAGAACCTTTGCATTCTTGGTCTGATGGTCATTGGTCACGTTGGGGGACGGAATCAGAATGCAGGGCGTTCCGGAGGCTCCGATCTCATTGAGGGTGGAGGCTCCGGCACGGCTGATGATCACATCCGCCGCTGCCATGACCGTGGGCATATTGTAAATGTACTCGCGCATATCCAGACCGCTGCAATTTTCGTGGTCGATGCCCTGCTCCTTCAGATGGTCGGGCATCCACGCCCAGCCGTAAGAGCCGGTGGCATGGATGTGCTGGAAAGGCATTCCGTCCGCCTGCTCCAGCTTCATAAAGTCAGCCATGGCATAATTCATGGCCCGTGCGCCCAAACTACCAAAGGCAGACACCACCAGCGGACGGCTGTCCAGACCCAGCTCTTTTCTGGCGGCCTCACGCTCGGTCAGCACAAATTCCTTGCACACCGGCATGCCCACTACCTCAACCTTTTCGGGCTTCTTGTAGTATTGGGCGCTTTCCTCGAAGGCCACCAGCACACGGGTAGCAGTCTTGGCTGCCATTTTGGTCGTCAGGCCGGGAACGGCGTTGGCCTCATGGACGATGGTGGGGATACCTAACTTGGACGCGGCGTGAAGCGCAGGGAAGCTGGCATAGCCGCCGGTTCCCACCACCACATCCGCCTGAAATTCACGAATGAATTTCTTGCATTGACCTACAGCACTAAGGACATTTTTCAATGCCTTCACATTTTTCTTAAGGCCGGCAAAGCTGATCGACCGGCTCAGACCGGAGCCGGGCAGGCATTTCAGCTCATAGCCCGCCTTGGGCACCAGCTTTTCTTCCATGTGCCCCTTTGCGCCGATGAACAGGATGTTCACATCCGGATGGCGTTCCTTCAAAATATTGGCTACTGCGATGGCCGGATTGATGTGTCCGGCAGTACCGCCGCAGGTAAAGATCACGTTCATAGGAGATCCTCCTGTATTTTTGTCTGATTTCGCTGCCTGGAAATGCTGAGCACCACGCCCATCTCCCCCAGATTCACCGCCAGCGCCGTACCTCCATAGGAAAAGAAGGGCAGCGCGATGCCGGTGGAGGGCAGCAGGTTGGTCACCACTCCCAGATTGAGAGCCGTCTGCACGGCGATTAGGGTCACAAGCCCCGCGGCAAGAACCGTAGAAAACCGATCCCTTGCCCGCAGAGCGATCCAGTAGCCCCGGCAAATCACCGCCGCAAACAGAGCGATAATCCCCAAAGCTCCTATAAGCCCCAGTTCCTCGCAGATCACAGCGAAAATATAGTCATTGTATTGAAACGGAAGATACAAATACTTCTGTCTGCTTTTTCCCAGCCCCAGACCAAAAAGGCCTCCGGAGCCGATAGCATAAAGAGATTGCAGGATCTGATAGCCGGTGTCACCGGGATCCTGCTCCGGGTGGAGCCACGCCGTGATCCGGTCACCGGCATAGCCCATAAAGGTCACGTAAATGACCACAAAGATCGCCGCGGCGGCAGCCCCGGCACCCAGCCAGCGCAGCCTTGTCCCGGCCACGAACATCATACTCACCCCCACCATGCCCATAAGCATGATAGCGGATAAGTGCTTTTCCAGCGCCAGCGGCACCAGAATGCCCAGCAGCGCCAGAGAAAATCCCAGCACTCCGTGGCGAAAATCCTTCGCGTCGGAGCCAAACAGCCGTGTCAATCGGGCAAACAGCACGATCATGGCAAATTTGGCGATCTCCGAAGGTTGGAATTGGATGCCGGCGATGTTGATCCACCGCTTGGCACCATTGACGCTTTCGCCCATGACCAGCACGCTCAGCAGCAGCACGATGCTGAGCCCGTAGACCGGCCAAGCGGCTTTCATCCAGAATTGTGACGGAATGCGGCTGAAGCCCCACATACACAGCAGCCCCAGCACGGCGCAAACCGCCTGTTTTTGCAAATACCTGGTGGAGATCTCATAGCCCGTATCATACATACTCTGGGCAAAGCTCGCGGAGTAGAGCATCACAAGCCCCACAGCCAGCAGCGCCAGAATCAGGATCAGAAACGGAATATCCACCTTCTCCCCCGCCCTCGGGCGGCGGTCCTCTTTGGCATAGGGTTTTCTATCCCTTGCCATAAGAAGCTCCTTTCAATGGCTCCCCTTGCGGGGGAAGGCATCAGATAATGCCCAGCCAGGCGATCACGCACATCGCAGTGGACACAGCGGAGAAGACCAGACAGATCTTCACTTCCTTCCACCCGCACATTTCAAAATGATGATGGATCGGCGACATCTTAAACAGCCGCTTGCCCTTGGTGATCTTGAAATAGCTCACCTGCAGGATAACGGACAGAGTCTCCACGATGTACACAAGGCCGATCAGAACAAGGATCAACGGCATATTCAGCGCAAAGGCCAGACCGCAGATCACACCGCCCAAAAACAGAGAGCCGGTGTCGCCCATGAATACCTTTGCCGGATGCCAGTTGTAGAACAGATAAGAGATCAGGCCGCCCACCAGGCAAGCCGGCAGCAGAGCCACATCCAGCTTGTTGTTGAGCACCGCGGCGGCGGTGAAGAACACCATCACCGGTACGGTAACACTGCCGCACAGGCCATCCACGCCATCAGTCAGGTTCACGGCATTGACACAGCCCACCATAACGAACATGGCAAAGAAGATGTACAGCAGCGGATGAATATCAACGCTCACATCCGCGAAGGGAATGTAAATGCTGCTGACAAGGATGCCCTGCTTATACAGCAGATACAGGTAAACAGCCGAAACCGCCATCTGCAGCAGTGCCTTCTGAATAGAAGTCAGACCCAGATTTCGCTTGAATTTCGCCTTGAAGAAATCATCCAGAAAGCCAACAAGGCCAAAGCACAGAGCCAGCGCCAGCACATAGAAAACGGAGAAATCCGTCATAGCCGGAATGCTGACCAGCAGGCAGATCACCGCAGCAAAAATGAACATCAGGCCGCCCATCATAGGCGTGCCGGCCTTGTTATTGTGCCAGGTCGGGCCCACTTCACGAATGGACTGTCCCGCCTTCAGCGCCCGCAGCACCGGCAGCAGCAGATAGCCGATACCCATCGTCAAGCCGCAGGCGATCAGCGCCGTAATGATGATCCTTGTCATACTCTATATCCTCCGATTAATCTTTCAGGAACTGCTCCAAAATCAGTTCCATATGCATTCCCCGGCTGCCCTTGATCAGGATCACGTCACCGGGCTTTATCATACGTTTCATCGCCGCAACGATCTCATCTCTGTTTTCAAAGGCCTTGGCACGGCTGTTGTCCATGCCGCCGGTAACCGCGCCGCTGATCATACGGCTGCTGTTAGGGCCGAAGGCCAGAAGCAGATCCGCCTTTTCCGCAGCGATGCGACCGACCCGGTAATGCTCCGCCTGGGTGCAAACGCCCAGCTCCAGCATATCGCCCAGCACCGCCACACGGCGGCCGGATCTGTTTGCCAGCACCGCCAACGCTGCCGACATGGATTCAGGGCCTGCGTTGTAGCAGTCCTTGATGATGGTGCAGTCCTTAGCCTCAAAGATCTCCTGCCGTCCGGCCATATTCCGGAACTGGGACAGAGCCTCCTGAATTTTAGCGGGATTCATTCCCATTTCCACGCCGACACCCACAGCCAGCAGGGCGTCAGACACGAAATGAGCGCCCTCCAGCGAAAGCTCCACCGGGAAGGTCAGCGTGCCGTATTTTACATGGAAGCGCAGCAGGCCGGGATCCTGAACGATCTCGCTGCCCAGATAGTCGCAATCGGGGTTCTGAACACCGCAGTATGTGATGTGCAGTTTCTGCTGCCGATGCAGGTTCCACAGCAGCGCGTCATCGCCGTTGAGGATAACCTTGCCGCCTTCCTTCATGCCTTCCAAAATCTCCAGCTTAGCCTGCAGGATGCCCTCCTGCGAGCCGAGATACTCGATGTGCATGGTGCCGATGTTGGTGATCACCGCCACATCCGGCTGGGCAATGGAGGCAAGATAAGCGATCTCACGGAAATGGTTCATACCCATTTCCAGCACCGCCACCTGCGTATCCTCGCTCATGGCCAGCACAGCCATGGGCATTCCGATGTCATTGTTGTGATTGGCAGGGGTCTTGCTGACCCGATAGGTCTTGGCAAGCACCGCCGCGATCATTTCTTTTGTAGTACTCTTGCCCACGGAGCCGGTAACGCCCACCACTTTCATGCCGATGCGCTGCCGCTCTCCCCGGGCGATCTGGCCCAGAGCCAGACGGGTATCGTCCACCACGATGGCGGGAATATCCCCCACCGGACGGCTGCACAGTACCGCTGCCGCACCCTTTTCCATGGCAGAGGGCACAAAGTCATGTCCGTCCCGCTCCCCCCGCAGGGCAATGAACAGTTGTCCCGGCTCGATCTTCCGGGAGTCGTTATTGGCACCTAAAAAGGTGACGTCGGCGTATTTTGGATCGATTCGGCCGCCGCACCACTGTGCCGCCTGCCGAAGTGTGATGATGCCCATAACTTACCTCTTTTCCTGCAGGTAATCCGCGACGATCTCGCGCTCATCCAAATGATGCTTCACACCATTGATTTCCTGATAGGTTTCATGACCCTTTCCGGCCAGTATAATTATATCATCTTTTTCGGCAATGTCCATGGCATATTCAATGGCTTTGATACGATTTTCAATAATTTTATAGGTTCCGCAGGCAGATTCTGCCCCGACCACGATATCCCGGATAATGGCAGCAGGCTCTTCGGTGCGGGGATTGTCAGAGGTAATCACCGCAATATCCGCCAGCTCCACACCGATGCGACCCATGATCGGCCGCTTGATGGGATCCCGATCGCCGCCGCAGCCGAACACCGCAATGAGTCTGCCCTTGCAGAAATCCCGTACGGAACGCAGCACGTTCTCCAACCCATCAGGGGTGTGTGCGTAATCGATCAGCACAGTATACGCCTTGCCAGGAGTAGGTACAACCTCGATGCGACCCTTTACGCCTTCCACAGTCTTCAGAGCAGCTGCCGCTGCTTTCAGATCAAACCCCAGCGCCTTCAGGATGCCCAGCACCGTCAGCACATTGTAAACCGTAAACCGTCCGGGAATGGGCAGCGCCACGGGGATCTCCACGCCGTCAGAAACCGCGGTAAAGCGAATGCCTTCGGACATCATTTCCGTATCCTTAGCCCATACACCGGCCTCGCCCTTGGCAGAGGTAGTAACGACGGGACAAGCCGCCTTGGCACCGATGCGCGTAAACCACTCATCATCCCGATTGAGCACCGCGCCGTCGCAACGGGCAAACAGCTCCGCCTTTGTGTCGCAGTAGTGCTCCATGGTCTTGTGGAAATCCAGATGATCCTCCGTCAGATTGGTAAATGCCGCCACATCAAAGTGAACGCCGCCTACTCTGTCCAGCGCGATGGCATGGGAGGATACCTCCATAATGGCATAGCTGCAGCCTGCGTCACGCATCCGGGCAAACAGCCCCTGCAGCTCAAAGCTCTCGGGCGTGGTGCGCTCGGTAGGCACCACCTCATCGCCGATGCGGTTTTCCATCGTGCCGATGAGGCCGGCCTTGCAGCCGGTGAGCTTTTCCAGCACCTGCTTCAAAATCAGGGTCGTAGAGGTCTTGCCGTTGGTGCCGGTGACACCGATCAAAGTCATACTCTTGGCGGGATGGCCGTAGAAATTGCAGCCGATCAATGCCAGCGCCAGCCGGTCATTGTCTACCAGCACATAAGGAACATCCACCTCGGGCGTTTTCGCCGTGATCACAACACTTGCGCCCTTTTCCATAGCCATGGGAATGAACCGGTTGCCGTCGGAGGCAAAGCCGGAGATAGCCACAAAGGCACAGCCCGCTGCCGCCTTTCTTGAGTCGTAAGCCACGCTGGCGATCTCCATATCCACATCCGCATGGAGCTGCAGCACCTTGATACCGTTGAGTAATTCACGCAGTTTCATATCCAAAACCCCTTTTTTAGCCGTTAATCGGCCGCTTTTGTATCCACAAATTCCAGTTTTATCGTTGTTCCAACCGGCACCTCCGTGCCGGCAGCAATGCTTTGTGCAACCGCCGTCACCTTTGGCTCCAGCGAAGTGTTTCCTGAGATCAATAAATACAGCCCCGCTTCCGCTGCCGCGTCCGCAGCCTGCTGGCGGTTCATACCCGAAAAATCAGGCACACTCACCGTATCCGCAGGGGGCGTTTCGCCGAAGTACAGCAGCACCTCGCTGCCGCCGGAAACCGCCTTGCCTGCCGCCGGAATCTGTGCGGTCACCGTTTCGCCGGTGCCCACAGCCTTGCAGCCCAGCCCTTGCGCCTTCAGCAGCTTTTCCGCCTCCTTGGCGGTCAGACCGGTCAGATCCTCGACCACAACAGTTTTCCCTGCCAGCTCATCTTCGGCAAATTGCTGCTCCACTCCCAGATACGGCAGAATATCCCCCATGACCGCACCAACAGTGGGCGCAGCCATCACGCCACCAGAAATGTAGATACCCGTCTGCCTTGATGGCGTATCCAATGCTACTAATACAATATACTCCGGATCATCCATGGGCGCAATACCCACAAATGATACGATTTTATCCAGCACTCGCTGGCCATTCTCATCAAAAACGTCAATTTTTTCACTGGTTCCCGTCTTGCCGCCGATGGAAAAGCCGGCGACGGACGCATTTTTTGCCGTTCCCTCGGTGACAACGCTTTCCAGCAGCGTGCACATGGTCTTTGAAGTCTCCTCGCTGATAACCTGCCGCACAACAGTTGGCTCATTTTTCAGCACCGTATTCCCGTCGGCATCCACCACCTCGGAAACGATGTACGGCTCCATCAGATTTCCGCCGTTGGCCACCGCGGAAATGGCTCGCACCAGCTGCAGAGGTGTGATCTTAAAGGTCTGACCGAAAGAACCGGAGGTCAGGGAAGCCGTGCCCCATTTATCCGTATCGGTCACCAGCTGCTTGTCAAAGAAAACTCCCTTACTCTCCCCTGCCAGATCAATGCCGGTCTTCTCCAGAATACCGAACCTCTGGACATAGTCATAGAAGGTCTCGCCGCCCATTTTCAGGGCGATATGCGCAAAGGCGATGTTGCAGGAATTTTGCAGAGCCTGAGGCGTTTTCTCCGCACCATGGCCGGCAGACCGCCAGCAATGCAGCAGTTGAGAACGGCCGGGAATCTGCTCCGCGCCCTTGCAATAAAAATTCGTATTCAGATCAATTGCACCGCTGTCCAGCGCCGCCGCCATGGTCAGTACTTTAAAGGTCGACCCCGGCTCATAGCCGTCGGACAGCACCCGATTGCGCCATTGCTTGAGCCGTGCATCGCTGAGGGCTTTTTTGTAGGCACTCAGCGCTTCGTCATATTGCTCGCTGCCCTGAGGCAGCTGAAGATATTTCTGCTTCAGATCTTCGATCTGGGAAAGGGTTTCGCTGTCAGCGATCTCCAAATAACTGTTCGGATCATAACTACCAAGTGTAGCCATGGCCAAAATCTCGCCGGTCTTGGCGTTCATCACCAGACCGAACGCGCCGTTTTGCACATCGTATTTTTCGATTGCCTCCTGCATCCGGTTTTCCAGACAGGCCTGCACCGTGGCATCCAGTGTCAGGATCACGTCGCAGCCCGGAACGGAGGCCACATAGTTTTCGTAGGAAAAGGGCATATCCATCTCATTATTGCCCTTGGTGGTGATGACCTTACCGGGTGTGCCCTCCAGATAGCGGTTGTAGCTGGCCTCGATGCCCTCTGAACCGGTGCCGGAGGCGTTGGTAAATCCGATGATCTGGGCCGCCAGCGTACTGTAGGGATAAAACCGCTTGGAGCCAGGCTCCAGATGGATCCCCGATATCTGCTTTTCATTGATATATTGCCGTATTTTTGCCGCCGTATCCGGCTCCACAGCCGCTTTGAGCTGCTTGTAGCGCATTTTCATATCCGTAGCCTGCGCTTTGATCCACTCAGGCTCCAGCTCTAGAATCTCGCCCAGCACACAGGCAATATCCTCCACATCCGCTTTGGATTGCTTCAGTTCATGGGGATCCAGATATACGGTCTCCACACCCTTGGAGCAGGCCAGCACGTTCATGTTGCAATCGTATATGATCCCCCGATCCGCGGCTACCACCGTGGTTCGGGTCTGATTGCGCAGCGCAAGGCCAGAATAATAATCATACTCCGTGACCATCAGCCGGTACAGCCGAAGCGCCGTGGGGACAAACGCCAGAACACCCAGCAGCGCTGTCACCGCCAAAATCCGATGATGCTGGCCGGAATCCCCCCGAATGCGGCTGTATTCCTTCTTGCGCTTAGCCATTTGACCCCAACCCCTCCATTTAGGATGAAATGGGCAGCAAGGGCGGAACCCTTACTGCCCATGCAGCTCTATCCTAATCTTATTGGCCGGGGGCCATGTTATGCACCGAAAAGTTCACCGAAGAACGCACCCACGTTTTCCCAGAAGGTAGGCTCCGGTTCTTCCACGATCTCAGGTACCTCAATGATGACTTTCTCCACCTGATCGATGGGGACGAGGCCCATTTCCAGTGCCTTCTGCTCCACATCCTTCAGATCGTAGCCGGCTTCGTACTCAGCGCGCAGCTGCGCGTTCTCGATCCGAAGCTCACTGACATAGGCCTGCATCCGCTGGGTCTCGGCATTGATTGCGCCCAACTGCAGCATGCCTACCGCCATAGCGATCAGCATCACGCCGGCAACCAGCACTGCGAACATAGAAACGGGATCGACATAGACCACCGTCTTCTTGTGCCGGCGTGTACGGGGGCGATTGGGAGTCGAAACTTTGGTATTCTTCTTTTCGGGCTTCAGCTCCAGCTGTTTCGCTGCGCTGCCGTCAATGTAAAAATGAACATACTGGATATCCGGTTGACGTGCCATTGATCTCAACTCCCTTTCTATTTTTGTGTTCTTTTTACAGTTTCTCACACACGCGAAGCTTTGCGCTTCGGGCGCGAGGATTGCGTTCCAGCTCTTCATCGCTGGAAACGATAGGTTTTTTGTTCACCAGCTTCACCTGAGGCTTCTTGCCGCAGACGCAAACCGGAAAATTAGGCGGACAGGTGCAACCCTTTGAGGCAGCCACCATGCCAGTCTTTACAATACGATCCTCCAGCGAGTGGAAGGTGATGATGGCCAGCCGACCTCCCCTGTTCAGGCAGGGAATGGCATCGCCCATGACCTTTTCCACGCTGCCCAGCTCATCATTGACCGCAATGCGGATGGCCTGAAAGCTTCGCTTGGCAGGATGCTGTTTTTCCCGAAGCGCCGCCGCAGGCATGGCGCTCCGGATCACATCCACCAGTTCCAGCGTCGTTTCGATGGGCTTTTCTTCCCGCCGGCGGCAGATGGCTGCGGCGATCTGGGGCGCGTAGCGCTCCTCGCCGTAATCGTACAGGATCCGCTTCAGCTTCTCCTGAGACCAGGTGTTGACCACCGTGTGGGCGCTAAGAGCATCCTCATTGTTCATTCTCATATCCAGCGGCGCGTCAGCCATGTAGGAGAAACCTCTGGCGCCGTCATCCAATTGCGGCGACGATACGCCCAGATCCAGCAAAATGCCGTCCACGCCATCAATATTCAGTTCCTTCAGAACCGATGCGATCTCGCAAAAGTTGGAGTGTACCAGCGTCACCCGATCCATGTAGGGCGCAAGCCGCTCCGATGCAGCCTTCAGCGCCACGGGATCCCGATCGATGCCGATGAGCCGGCCGGTGGTCAATCGCTTGGCGATCTGGCTGGAGTGACCGGCGCCCCCCAGGGTACCGTCCACATAAATGCCGTCCGGCCGAATATTCAGGCCGTCGATGCATTCATCCAACAGTACGGAAACGTGATAAAACTCACTCATAGGCCAATGGCCTCCAGAGAAGCCAGCAGCTTTTCAGGGCTGAGGTTCTCATTTTCGAATGCCTCATATTCTGCCGCGTCCCAAATCTCCGCCTGACCGGCGCGACCAACGATGAGCACTTCCCGCTCGATGCCGGCGTAGTTCAGAAGGTTCTGGGTCAGGCCGAAGCGGAACTGCTTGTCCGGGCTGCATTCGGCAGCATTGATAAAGATCAGGCTGGTAGCACCGGAGCGCTGGGCGATAGACAGCTTGTTGAAGTTCTCGGTCAGCACATTCCAATCGGCCTCGGTGTAAGCGGTCAGGCACTTGTGACTTCCGTTAAAGCCATAGGTCACGTAAAACACGTTACCCAGCTCCTCCCGCAGCTTAGCGGGAACGAACAGACGGTTCTTGTCGTCCAGTTTTGCAGGATATTTACCGATCACAGGGCCTCACCTCCTCCATTTTGCTCCACTTTTACTCCATTTCACTCCACTTAATGACAGTATAATACCTCCATCCAAAAAATGCAACACTTTTTTACGCAATTTTTAGCTTTTTTTCTGCAAAATACGGAAAATCCGCAATTTTAGAACGTGTGTTCTAAAATTACGGATCATTGGCGCTGCCGTCAACCAATAAATTGCAGCATTCCTTCTTTATAGGCCGCGCGGATCTTTCCCGGCTTTTTACCGCTTTTCAGCAGCACCGTAGCCAGTGGCCCTTCCACCTCCTCCTGCACCAGACGGCGCAGGTTCCGCGCGCCTTCCTTCTGGGAGCACCGCCCCGCAAGACTGGCCGCCAGCTCCTCAGGAAAATGAAGCTGCACCCCCATATTCTCCAGCCGCTTTTCCAGCTCCTGCAAATACTTGCCGGCGATTGCGCCCAACGCCTGTGCCGTCAGGGGTTCAAAATACACCGTCCGGTCAATGCGTCCCAAAAACTCCGGAGAAAACGCCTGCCGCAGCGCTGTATCCGTTTCCCCTGCCCGACCGGCAGGACGAAAACCCAGCCCCTCACCCTTCAGTTCGCCGCCCACATTGGAGGTCATGACTACCACCGCATTTTTGAAGCTGACACGCCGGCCGGTGGAGTCCGTCAGAACCCCCTCCTCCATGATCTGCAGCAGAATGCCCGCCACATCCCGATGGGCTTTTTCCAACTCATCAAACAGCACCAAACAGTAGGGTCTGCGCCGAACTGCCTCAGTAAGCTTGCCGCCCTCCTCATAGCCCACATAACCGGGTGGGGCACCGATGAGTCTGGAAACCGATTGTTTTTCCATATACTCCGTCATATCCAGTCGGATCATGGCATCACGGCTACCGTAAAGCTCCTCTGCCAAAACCCGACACAGCTCCGTCTTACCAACACCGGTTGGCCCTGTAAACAGCAGCGACGCAACAGGCCGGTTCTCATCCCGAACTCCGCTGTAGCCCCGCCGTACAGCTTCCGCTACCGCCGCTACCGCTTTGGTCTGCCCCATGACGCGCCGGCACAGAATATCCTCCAGGCTCAGAAGCCGTTCCCGCTCATTGGCCGTCAGCCTGCCCACAGGAATGCCGGTTCGGGCAGATACCGCCCACGCCACATCCGCACCGGTCACCGTCCTCGGACGGCGACTTTCACCGCCGCGAACCACGATCTTCTGCATTTTGTCCCGCAGCTCTGCCGCCCGCTCATAGCGACTCTCCCGCACCGCTTCATGAAGCTCCTGCTCCAGATCCTGCCGGGCATTTCCACGACCGCTGTGTTGCTCCTCCATCCGGGCGTGAGCCGCCCCCTCATCCAACAAATCAATCGCCTTATCCGGCAGATACAGATCCGGCAAATACCGCACCGACAGCCGCAGCGCCTCCTTCAGCGCCTCGTCGGTAATGCGAATGTGGTGATGCCGCTCCAGACCGGGCTTCAACCCTTTCAGGATCGCCATAGTCGCCTCGTGGGCAGGCTCTTCCACCATCACCGGACGAAACCGCCGCTCCAGCGCCGGATCTTTTTCAATGTATTTGCGGTATTCTGTCAGGGTGGTTGCGCCCAGCATCTGCAATTCGCCCCGACCCAGCGCAGGCTTAAAAATATTCGCCGCGTCGATGGCCCCCTCCGCGGCGCCGGCGCCCACGATGGTGTGCATCTCGTCCACAAACAAAATCACGTCACCGCTGCGGCGAATCTCCAGCAGCACGTCCCGAAGCCGCTCCTCAAACTCGCCCCGATATTTTGTCCCTGCCACCAGATTGGCCATATTCAGGCTGATCAGCCGTTTATCCTTCAGCTGCGGCGGCACATTCCCCACCGCCATCCGCTGAGCCAGCCCCTCTGCGATGGCGGTCTTGCCCACACCGGGCTCGCCGATCAGCGCAGGATTATTCTTATTCTTCCGGCTCAAAATGCCGATGACCATGTCGATCTCCCGCTCCCGTCCGATAACCGGCTCCAAAGATTGCGCCTTCGTGATCAGATCCACGCTGAATTGATCCAGTAATTTCGTTGCCGTCCCCTCCTTTTTCCGTTTCGTCCCATCCGCGCCCTGATCCGACAAATACGCAAGACCCGCGGTAAATAATTCATTTTCATCCACGCCGCAAATCGCCAGTACCTCATGCACCGAGTCCGTGCCCAGCCGCAGCAGCGACAGCAGCACATGCCCCGTAGCCACGATGCGGGCGTTGAGCGCCTTCGCTTCCTTTGCCGCCCCTTGCAGAATCCGCTTTGCTTCCGGACTCAGCCCCTGGGGCAGCGGAAGATCCGGAGTCCCCACGCCGTAGAGCACACCGGCCAAGCCCCGCAGCAGCTCCGGCTTCGCTCCGCTTTGGCGCAGGATCAGCCCCAGCCTTCCCGGCTCTTCAGAAAGCGCCAATAGCAGATGAATTCCGTCCACGCAGCTGTGACCCATTCCTCTGGCGCTGCGACCGGCCGCCAGGATCAAATTCGTAGTCTGCGGGTCGTAGCGCATAGGCCTCCCTCCTTACAACGGATCATTTTACCCCAGAGCTTGGAAAAATAAACGAGGGAAATGTAAAAAAGGAATTGCATTTTTAAAATTCCATGCTAGAATAAAGATACGTCAGGTATTCCTGACGTGCAAAAACATACATGGAGGGAATATCATGGCTTACAATATCACTGACGCTTGCGTCAAGTGCGGCTCTTGTGCCGACAACTGCCCCGTCGAGGCAATCTCTGAGGGCGACGAGAAGTACGTCATCGATGCTGATGTCTGTGTCAGCTGCGGTGCTTGCGCCGACAACTGCCCCGTCGAAGCAATCGAAGAAGGCTAATCCTCAAGTGGCCTGTGCGCTCTGACCAGTGCACAGGCCCTATTTTTCATATGGAACACCTTCACGGCGGTTTTACCCTTGATTACCCCGACCATGTATTCCCCTTAAGTACCGACTCCATTCTTCTGGCGGATTTCGTGCGCCTGTGCGCCCACGCCAAGGTGCTGGACTTAGGCTCTGGCTGCGGCACACTGGGTGTGCTCCTGTGCGCCAAGGACGAAACCTGTGCCGTCACCGGCATAGAGCTGGATGAAAAGGCTCACCTTGCCGCATTGGAGAATATCCGGCGAAACGCGCTGGATGACCGCATGACCAGTATATGCGCCGATCTGCGAGCCGTGAACGCATCGCTTGATCCGGGCGCTTTCCACTGTTGCGTATCCAATCCCCCGTATTTCAGCGGCGGCCCTGCCAGCGCGTCCACGCCCTTGGCTCGCAAGGAGGACACCTGCACTCCGGCTGAGCTGTTTGCCGCTGCCGCCCGTGCGCTGCGCTACGGCGGCGACTTTTTTCTTGTCCATAAGACAGAGCGGCTGGCGCAGCTGTGCGCCTGCGCTGCAGCATCCGGTCTTGAGCCGAAGCGCCTGCGGCTGGTTCGCCACAAAGAGGGCGGCTCGGTGAGTCTGATTCTGCTTTCCTGCCGTAAGGGTGGCAAGCCGGGTCTTGTGTGGGAGGAAGTCTCCCTGCACCACGTCGACGGCTCCCCGACCGACTACTACAAAGAACTTTACCACCTGAAATGAAAGGAAATAGTATGGCTTTTTGCTGCGACGATATGGCGCAATACATCCGTGATACTCAACTGGTTCATTACAGCGATGTATTTGACGAATACGGCATTTCTTTCCACGATGATGCCTCCGTATTATTGATCCAATATTGCCCTTGGTGCGGTCGAAAACTGCCGGACAGTAAAAGGGGCGAATGGTTTGAGGAATTAGAACAGCTGGGCTATGACGAACCTCTTTCGCGCAACGATCTTCCAGCCGCATATCAATGCGCCAAATGGCGTGCTGATCGTGAATAACGCCATAATTTGTAATTCGTAATTCTTAATTATCAACGATAATGGAGGTCATATATGGCCGGAATGTTATACCTCGTCCCCACACCCATCGGCAATCTGGGCGACATCTCCATCCGCTGCCGCCAGACTCTGGAGCAGGCGGATTTCATCGCCGCCGAGGATACCCGTGTCAGCCTGAAGCTGCTGAACCATCTGGGAATCAAGAAGCCCCTTGTCAGCTACTATGAGCATAACAAGGATTTCAAAGGCAATGTGATCTTGGATCGCATCTTAGCCGGCGAGACCTGCGCGCTGGTTTCCGATGCCGGCAGCCCCGCCATTTCCGACCCCGGTGAGGATCTGGTCAAGCAGTGCGCCGCGGCCGGCATCACGGTCTGCGCCATCCCCGGCCCTTGCGCCGTGATCACCGCATTGAGCATCTCCGGGCAAAGCACCGGCCGTTTTTGCTTCGAAGGCTTCCTCTCCACGGCAAAAAAGAGCCGTCGGGAGCATCTGGAGGCGCTGGTCAATGAAACCCGAACTATGATCTTTTACGAAGCCCCCCACAAACTGCTTTCCACCTTGGAGGATATGGCGGAAGTCTTCGGCGGTGACCGCCCCATCAGCCTGTGTCGGGAGCTGACCAAGCTCCACGAGGAAGTGGTACGCACCACCCTAGTCGAAGCCATTGCCAAATATACGGATCAGCCCCCCAAGGGCGAATTTGTGCTGGTCATCGCCGGCGCACCCGAGCGGGTCAAGGAGGTCGCCACTGCAGACGATGCCGCCGCCCGTGTCAAGGCGCTGATGGACACCGGCATCAGCCGCAAGGATGCCATCAAGCAGACCGCCAAGGAGCTGAACCTGCCGAAAAACGTGGTCTACGATGCAGCTCTGACTATTGACGCATAATCATTCACACCCCCGACGTACCCGCTACGCCAGGGGTGTTCTTTATGCAAAAAAAGCCGCGGCAGATTTACTGCCGCGGTCTTTTCTTGCGAATCAAACCTTGCTCATATTGTGTGCACACTCGCGACAAACGTTCTTGCCGCGGTAGGAAACAAGCCCATATGAGGAAGCGCAAAATACGCAGGAAGGCTCAAACTTCTGGAGCACGATTCGATCATTTTCCATGTAGATCTCCAGTTCATCCCGCTCCGCAATATCCAAGGTACGTCTCAGTTCGATCGGAAGCACGATTCTGCCCAACTCATCCACTTTGCGAATGATACCCGTTGACTTCATAACAGCAGCCCCTCCTTTCCTCTAAAGAATAAAATCAGGGCATATGTCCACACAGAGAATACGAACGCCTGATTTTTTATATCATTATTATAATCAGACTTTTTATCCGTGTCAAATGTTTTTTTGTTTTTTTGTATGGTTTTTCCCATTTTTTTCGGAATATACCAAAGATTGGGAACATATGGTACAAGCAAAGGGGGTATCAATATGATATTGGGGTGGATTTGGACACTGATCGTATTCCTGAGTATTCTATTCTCTGTATTCACAGGAAAGATAAACGAGGTCTCAGCGGCCACGGCTCACGGAGCGCAGGCCGGTGTCACCGCCGCCATAGGCATCGCCGGCTCCATCTGCCTATGGAGCGGCGTGGGAAACCTAATGGACAAGACCGGTCTGACAGGGCTTCTGGCAAAACTCCTGCGTCCGCTGCTAAACTTGCTTTTCCCCGGCACAAAAAAAGATCCCCAGCTTCGCAAAGACCTCAGCGCCAACATCTGTGCCAACATTCTCGGGCTCGGCAATGCCGCCACACCCATGGGCATCAAAGCCGTCAAGGGGATGCGCCTGCCCCATCGACCCCATATGGCAACAGACGAAATGTGCCGGCTCATCGTACTCAACACCGCATCCATTCAGCTGATTCCTGCCAACGTGGCAGCGGTTCGGGCTTCTCTTGGCTGCGCAGCACCCTTCGACATTCTGCCGGCCGTATGGCTCACCAGTATCACGTCCGCCACCGTTGGGCTCACCGCCGCGTGGTGCATGGGAAAGCTGTGCCGAAATGGCTGATTACATTGTACCGCTGGTTTTGTTTGCGGCCGCCGCCCTTGCGCTGGGTAAAAAAGAAGACCCCTACCGGCATATGCTGGACGGAGCCGCCGATGGACTAAATCTTCTGGCATCCATTCTACCGCCGCTGGTTCTGCTCCTGACAGCAGTGACCATGCTCCGCGCCTCCGGCGGCATTGAGCTGATCAGCCGCTTCTGTGCACCGGTCTTTCAATTTTTTGGCATCCCACCGGAAACCGCCATTTTAGTGCTGGTTCGTCCCTTAAGCGGCAGCGCCGCACTGGCTGTAGGGGCGGAACTGATGGCAGAACATGGCCCCGACTCTCTCATCGGCCGCACCGTGGCCATCATGCTGGGCTCTACAGAAACCACATTCTATACCATCAGCGTCTACTTCGGCGCCGCCGGCATCCGAAAGACACGCTACACCGCCGCCGCTGCCCTGCTGGCCGACCTGACCGGCTTCATTATGGCATCGTTAACAGCCCGGCTCTTCTTCAATTAACAAACAAGGGCGTGCCATTGGCACGCCCTTGTTATCATTCATTGGGAAACAGCTTTTCCATAGCCGCCCGGGCGGCATCCTGCTCGGCTCGCTTTTTGCTGCGACCCGTGCCCTGCCCCACAACTTGGCCATTGAGGGAAACCTCAACCACGAATTGCTTATCGTGATCAGGCCCGGACTCGCCCACCAGCGCATAGGTCAGCACCTGATTTTTCTTGCGCTGCACCAGCTCCTGCAGGCCGGTCTTGTAGTCCACGTTTTTCAGCTGATTCACCGGCACATGGCACAGAATAAAGCTGCGGATAAACGCCGCAGCGCTTTCAAAGCCGCCGTCCAGATAGCAGGCAGCGATGATCGACTCCACCGCATCCGCCAGAATGGACTCGCGGCTGCGGCCACCACCCTGTTCCTCACCGTGCCCCAGCAGCAAATGCTGCCCCAGCCCGATGCGATTAGCAACCGCCGCCAAAGTCTTTTCGCATACCATATCTGCCCGCATTCGGGTCAGCTCACCCTCCGGCCGATCGGGAAAATTGCGGTACAGATGATCCGCCACGGTCATACCGAGAATGGAATCCCCCAGAAACTCCAGCCGCTCGTTGCTCATAAGGCTGTTGTGCCAGCGCTCATTGGCATAGGACGAATGGGTCAGCGCGTTTTGCAGCAGGGAGATATTTTTGAACCGGTAGCCGATGGCGGTTTCCAGATCACTGATCATCGCCGGTCTCCTTCATAGCAGCCAGATTCTGCTCCAGCTCAGCGGTCATGTCATTGCGTGCCGCCTCCATAGCCTGCCGCACCGCGTTGCGGAACGCCAGCCGGTCGGAGGAGCCGTGAGCCTTAATGACCGGCTTCTTGATGCCCAGGAACTGGGTTCCGCCGATCTCACGATAGTCCATCATCTTCATGACCTCGTCCACGCCCTTCTTGCAGAACAGATAGCCGATCATGGAAAGAACATTGCGCTTGAAGATCTTGTGCTTCATCAGGCTGCCCATGAACATGGCCGTTCCCTCAATGGACTTCAGCAGTACATTGCCGCTAAAGCCGTCGCAGACCACAACGTCCACGCCGCCCAGAAGAACATCCCGACCTTCCACGTTGCCGATGAAGTTCAGCAGACCCTTGTTATGGGCATCGGTCAGCAGCGCGTAAGTTTCCTTCTGCAAGGGCGTACCCTTGGTATCCTCGGAGCCGATGTTCAGCAGACCCACTCTGGGGCTTTCGATGTTCAGATTTTTACGGGCATACAAAGTGCCCACCAGACCGAACTGCAGTAAAAATTCAGGGGTGCACTCGGCATTGGCACCGCAATCCAGCAGCACAGTCTTGCCGCCGGCCTTATTGGGCATACAGGGGCCCATAGCCGCCCGACGGATGCCCTTGACCCGCTTAACGATCAGAGTGGCACCGCTCAGCAGCGCACCGGTGGAGCCGGCAGAGATAAAGGCATCGCCCTGATCCTCGGACAGCATCCGCAGACCCACTACCATGGAAGAATTTTTCTTCTTACGACATACGGAAGCGGGATCATCGTGCATATCCACGATTTCCTGAGCATCGGCAACCGTAACACCAGCCGGCAGCGCATCAATGCCGTTTTCCTTCAAAACGTTCAGGATCTCCGCCTCACGACCCACCAAAGTGATTTGCGCGCCGAAATCCCGGGCCGCATCCACCGCGCCCATAACAGTCGCCAGAGGGGCATTGTCGCCACCCATAGCATCGAGAATGATCTTCATACGTACACCTCTTTCTCTTAGATGCCCTTGGCGATCATCTCATCGATGACAGCCAGAGAGCAGTTGGAAATGGCCAAATTCTTTTCCGCCTTTTTGCGAATCCGCTGTTCCAGAGGCTGGATGATGCTGAAATTCACATTCATGGGCTGGAAGTTTTCAATGCTTTCGTCGCTGATGTACAGACCCAGCGCGCCGATGGCGGTGGTTCTGGGGAACTGGGGCACTTCCCTGCCCTGCACCTTGGCGGCCATAGCCACCGCTGCCAGGAAGCCGGAAGCGGCGGATTCCACGTAGCCCTCCACGCCGGTCATCTGGCCGGCAAAGGCCACCAGCGGATTACGCCGGTCGGCGTAGAACCGATCCAGCAGCTTGGGGCTTTGCAGGAAGGTGTTCTGATGCATCACGCCGTAGCGGACGAATTCCGCATCCTTCAGGGCGGGGATCATGGAAAACACCCGCTTCTGCTCGCCGAATTTCAGATGAGTCTGGAAACCCACCAGATTAAACACACTCTTGGCGGCATTGTCCTGCCGAAGCTGCACCACGGCATAGGGTTCTCTGCCGGTCTTGGGATCCGTCAGACCCACAGGCTTCAGAGGGCCATAACGCAGCGTCTCAAAGCCACGGCGAGCCATGACCTCCACCGGCATACAACCTTCGAACACATTCTTGTCCTCAAAGCCGTGAACCGGCGCTTCCTCCGCCGCCACCAGCTCGGTGATGAAGGCTTCGTACTGCTCCTTGTTCATAGCGCAGTTGATATAGTCCGGCGTGCCCCGATCATAGCGGGACTGCCACCAAGCCTCATTCATATCGATGGATTCGGCAGTGACCAGCGGCGCCGCCGCATCGAAGAAATGCAGATACTCAGTGCCGAAATACTTGCCGATGGCCTCGCTGAGGGCATCGGAGGTCAGTGGGCCCGTGGCAATAATCACAGGGCCTTCGGGAACCTCCGTCACCTCCTGAGCGGTAACTGTGATATTGGGATGGTTCTTCAGCTTTTCGGTAATCAGCGCGGAAAAGCCTTCCCGATCCACAGCCAGGCATCCGCCGGCCTCCACACGGGTGGCGTCGGCGCAGGCAATGATCAGGCTGTCCATGCGGCGCAGCTCCTCTTTCAGCAGACCCACGGCATTTTCCAGCCGGTCGCCACGCAGAGAATTGGAGCATACCAGCTCGCCGAAATTCTCGCTGTGGTGGGCAGGACTCATTTTGTGGGGCTTCATTTCAATGAGTTCCACCTGAATGCCCCGCTGAGCCAACTGCCATGCGGCCTCGGAGCCGGCAAGACCGGCACCGATGACTTTTACTTTATTCATTTTGCTGCCCCCTTCTTGCGGGTGGTAGTCTTTTTCGCCGCGGTTTTCTTCTTGGCGGCGGGCTTTTTCTTCGCTGTTCCCTCGGCAGCTTCAGCGCTGTCGGCTTTTTTATAGTAGCCGCGCTTGTCCTCGGGCAGGAAATTTTCGCAGGTCTCATTGATGCAGAAGGGCTTCATGCGCCCCCGGCCGGACTTCTTGAACATGGTAAAGCCGCACTTGGGGCAATTCTCCGCCGTGGGTACATCCCAGGTCATAAAGCCGCATTCCGCGCCCCGCTCGCAGGCATAATAGGCGTAGCCCTTTTTGGACTTGCGCTTAAGGATGGTGCTGCCGCACTTGGGGCAGCGGCCGGGCATCCGCTCCACGATGGGCTTGGTGTTGGTGCACTCAGGAAAACCGGGGCAGGCAAGGAACTTGCCGAACCGACCCATTTTGACCACCATATTCTTGCCGCAGACCTCGCAGATCTCGTCGGTGACCTCATCGGGCACCTTCAGGCGAATGCCCTCAAGAGCAGCCTCCGCTTCCTCCAGCTCCTGCTTGAAGTCGCCGTAGAAGTCTGCCAGAACGTCCTTCCATTGACGCTTGCCCTCTTCGACTTCGTCCAGCTTGCTTTCCATATTAGCGGTAAATTCCACGTCGATGATATCGTTGAACCGCTCCATCATCAGCCCCGTGACCACCTCACCCAGAGGTGTGGGCTCCAGCCGCTTGTCAACCTTGTTGACATACTCACGATCCTGAATGGTGGACACGATGGAGGCATAGGTCGAGGGTCTGCCCACGCCCTTTTCCTCCATGGCCTTGACCAGCGTAGCCTCGGTGTAGCGAGCCGGAGGCTGGGTAAAATGCTGCTCCTTGCGGATCTCTACGCACAGAGCCTTATCCCCCACCGCCAGATCCGGCAGCGGAGAACCGGTGGCCTCGCCCTCGTCATCCCGACCTTCCTCATAAACGGCGATGAAGCCGGGGAAGCGCATACTCTGATGGCTGGAACGGAAAATATGGCCGGCGCACTCCGTATCGATAGACACCGTGTCAAACACCGCATTGGCCATCTGGCTGGCAAGGAACCGGCTCCAGATCAGCTTGTAAAGCCGATACTGCTCGCGGGTCAGGCTGGAGGCGATGCGCTCAGGATCCAGCTCCACGTGGGTGGGACGGATGGCCTCGTGGGCATCCTGGGCGTTGCCCTTGGTCTTAAACACATGGTGTTTGCCGTAATAATAAGCTGCGCCGTAGCGGTTCTTGATAAAGGCCGCAGCGGCATCCATAGCCTCGTCGGAAAGTCGCAGAGAGTCCGTACGCATATAGGTGATCAGACCCAGCGTACCCTCGCCGGCCACGTCCACACCTTCATACAGCTGCTGGGCGATGGCCATGGTGCGCTTGGGGGTCATATTCAACTTCCGGGAAGCCTCTTGCTGCAAGGTAGAAGTGGTAAAAGGAGGTGCCGCAGAGCGCTTTTTCTCGCTCTTTTTCACGTTGGTGACAGTAAATTCCTTGCCGTCGATGTCTTGGATGATCTCGTCAACCTGAACCTCGTTTTCCAGCTCCCGCTTTTTATCCTCACCATGGTAGTGGGCAACAAAGGAGCCGGGCTTGCCGATGCGATCCAGCATCACATCCAGCGACCAGTATTCCTTGGGCTGGAAGGCGCGGATCTCGTTTTCCCGATCCACAACCAGACGGGTGGCAACACTCTGAACACGGCCGGCGGACAGACCCCGCCGTACCTTTTTCCACAGCAGCGGCGAGAGCTGATAGCCTACAATTCGATCCAGAATCCGCCGTGCCTGCTGGGCATCCACCAGAGTATAATCGATATCCCGTGGATTGGCAATGGACTCCGTAACTACCTTCTGCGTAATCTCATTAAAGGTAACCCGATGAGCCTTGGAACCGCTAAGACCCAGCAGCTCCTTCAGATGCCAGGAGATGGCTTCACCTTCACGGTCCGGGTCAGTTGCGAGGTACACGGTGTCGGCCTTCGCCGCCGCGTCCTTCAGTTCCTTGATCAGATCCTCTTTACCCTTCACAGGGATGTAGCGGGGATCAAAGCTGTCCAGATCTACACCCATGGTGCTCTTAGGCAGATCCCGTAGGTGACCCATGCTGGCCTTGACCACAAAATCAGGTCCCAGATATTTTCCGATGGTCTTTGCTTTGGAGGGTGACTCCACAATGACCAAGTTAGATGCTTTCGCCATTACGATACTCCATTTCCTTACTTCAGTTCCAGCATATTACCGGGAAGCCGGCGAATCACGCCCTTGACTTCCAGCATGGTCAACGCGGCCGCCACCGACGCTGCACTCAGGCCGGTGTGGGCGATCACGTCATCACGCAGACGCTGGCCCTGCTTCAACTGATCTACGATCTGCTGCTCCTCGGCGGTCAACCGGGGCAGGCTCTTTTCCACGTCACTATAAAGCGGCTTCGAGCCGTTGTCAATGTCTTTTTTTGCGCAAACCGGCTTTTTATTCGGCAGACGGGGCGTTTGCGCCACCTTAAGGGGCTTATTCTCCCCCTCCGCTGCCAGCCGTTCCAGCTCCTCGGGATAGGCACTTTGCTTGCCGGGGCGATCGAATTTCCGCACCTGCTCCGGATAAATGGCCTGATACTCGCTGAGGATATCCCAGCCCGTGCGAGCCAGAATCGCGCCCTCACGCAGCAGCGCATTGCTGCCCTCGCAGGTATCCACATCGATATTGCCCGGCACCACAAAAACATCTCTGCCCTGATCCGCCGCCTGTCGGGCGGTGATCAGCGCACCGCTGATCTTAGGTGCTTCCACTACCAGCACACCGCAGCTCAGGCCGCTGATGATGCGGTTGCGCTTGGGAAAATGCCATTTGTTAGGCGGTGTTCCGGGAGGAAATTCCGTCAACAGGCAGCCCCGCCGCTCCGTATCCGCAAACAGTGCCCGATTGGACAGCGGATACACCACATCCGCGCCGCAGCCCAGAACACCCACCACCGTACCGCCGGCGCTCAACGCTCCGGTCATGGCAACGCCATCGATGCCGAAGGCCATTCCGGACACCACCACGCCGCCGCATTGGGCGATCTGATAGCCCATGCGCTTGGCCGCGGTCAGGCCGTAGCCGGAGGCTTTTCGGGTGCCCACCACGGCGATCAAAGGTTGTCCGTCAAAATCCGGCAGCCGTCCCTTGTAATAGAGTACCAGCGGCGGATCGGAAATATTCTTAAGCCGTGCAGGATAGGCCGCATCCCGATAAGTAAGTATGTGGATATCCTTGTCGACGCATTGTGCCAGAATTTTCTGAGCAGACGCAAGGGATTTGTCCTCCAACGTCTCCGCGTCCTCCACGGTCAGCCCCTCTACGTTTTTATATGCGCCTCTGTCGGCATAGAAGGCATCCTCAGGGTCACCGAAATGCTCTAAAACCGCTGCTTTTACCCGATCGCTCATACCGCTGCGTATAGCAAGCCATATCCAATGTACCAGCATCCCGACGCCCTCCTTTTCTATGTAGTCAATAAATTACATCTGCTTCATTTGCCACATGACGATGGCAGCGGCAATGGCCGCATTCAGCGATTCGCATTCCGGGTTCATGGGAATGATCAGCTCCGCATCCGTGTCATCCAGAATTTCCTGCCGCACGCCTTGACCCTCGCTGCCGATGACCACAGCCATCTGCTTCAGCTGTGCGCTGCGCAGATCCTGCGCCCGCTCTGTCAGCGCCGTCACCGCAATGGGAATGCCGGCCTTACCGCAGGCTTCCTTCACTTCCTGCCATGTGGTGCTGACCACCGGCGTGCGAAATACCGCGCCCATGCTTGCGCGAACCGTTTTGTGGCTATAAGCATCCGCACAGCCTTCCAGCAGCGCTACCGGCACCTGAAGCGCATCTGCGGTACGCAGAATCGTGCCCAGATTACCCGGATCCTGAATGCCATCCAGAATCAGCATTCCACGCTGAGGCACAAATTCCGTCTTTTCCGGCAGGCGGCACAGAAACAACGCCCCCTGCGGTGTCTGCATGGGAGAAATGGACGCCATCACATCCTCCGGCACACGCACAACGCGTAACTGCTCCGGAATCTGTGCATCCACCCCGTCGGACAAAATCACCGTTTCCAGACCGGGCCAATGCCGCACAGCTTCCTGCAGCAGCTTTGTGCCATCTGCCACGAACAAGCCTGCCTCGGCCCGCTCCCGACGGGAATTGAGGAGCCGTCGCACCTGCCGAAGCAGGGGGTTCTTTCGGCCGGTTATTCTGATCTCATTCACAGCTTCTGCACCTTCTTCAACGCAGTGCTGTCACCCAGCACCACCATCACATCGCCTTTGAAGAAGGTGAAATCCGCGCTGGGAGAAACATTAAAGCTCTCCTCCCGCCGCACAGCCAGAATATTAATGCCCAGCTTGGCACGGACATTCAGATCCTTCAGGCTCTTTCCACTCCAGCTGTCCGGGGATGGCACTTCAATAATTCCGTACTCATCCGACAGCTCGATATAATCCAGCACATTGGGGCTGGAGAGGCTTCTGGCCAGACGGACGGCCTGTTCCAGTTCCGGAATGACCACCTGATCTGCCCCCAGCTTTTCCAGCACTCTTCTGTGGGTGTCGTCGTGAGCCTTGCAAACGATTTGCGGCACCCCCAGTTCCTTCAGGTTCATAGTCGACAAAACGGAAGCCGCCAGATCATCACCGATGGCAACCACCGCGCAATCAAAATCCGCAGCACCCAGCGCCCGAAGCACTTCTTTATCGCGGGCATCGCCCACCACCGCATGGGTCACATCAGCAGACAGCTGGCTGACCAGCTCCGCGCTGACATCCATGACCAGGACTTCGCAGCCCAGCCGGCACAATTCCCGCGCAACACCGGTGCCGAAACGACCCAGACCGATCACAATATAAGATTTCATAGTTATTCCTCCTTAGCCGATCAACACATCCGTCTGTGCGTAGCGGAACCGTTCCTCCGCCTCGCTGCCCATCAGGAAACCAAGGCTGATCGTCAGCACGCCCACACGGCCGAAATACATAAATACGATCATCAGCAGCTGTGCCGCAAGGCTCAGCTTTGTAGTAACACTGGCTGTCAAGCCCACCGTGGCCAAAGCGCTGACCGATTCGTACAGCGCATCCGTAAAGCTCACCGGCGAGGTGGCGCAGATGAAAATGCTTCCAAATACCGCCAGACCGATCAGCAGCGACACAATGGTCATGGCATTCATCACATGGCCGGAAGCAATCGTGCGCTTGAATACGCAAACCGAGCTTTTTCCCCGGGCTCTTGCCCAGATAAACAGCAGCAGCACCATCATAGTAACGGTCTTTACGCCGCCGGCGGTGGAGCCTGAGGAACCGCCCACCAGCATCAGGGCAATGGACAAGCCCTTACCCGCCTCCGTCAAACCGGCCTGATCCACAGCCGCAAAG
The DNA here is from genome assembly GCA_017456645.1 of Oscillospiraceae bacterium. Taxonomy (GTDB): domain Bacteria; phylum Bacillota; class Clostridia; order Oscillospirales; family Oscillospiraceae; genus Faecousia. Next base: position 7,486 of record JAFTIZ010000015.1, on the reverse strand, counting down.
CCCGCGGTGCGCACCGTAACGGATTGGAAAAAGCTGTTGAGTAGCTTGTCCCCCACGCTCATGTTGCCGATGGTAGCCGGATTGTTCCACTCCAGCACCGCAAAGCAAACTGTGCCCGTTAGCAGCAGCGCCAGCGTCGTCACCAGCACCAGACGGGTATACACGCTCAGCTTTTTAAATTTGTGAATGCGAGCCACTTCCTCCCAAACGAGGAAGCCAAGACCGCCAATGATCACCAGTGCCCCCAAGGTCAGCAGCACCACGGGGTCGGAATTGAATTCCATCAAACTGGCACCGGGGGTTATGCATCCGAAAATATCAAATCCGGCATTACAAAACGCCGAGATGGAATGAAACACGCCCCATTTCAGTGCTGTAGCAAAGCCGTATTCCGGCAGAAAGCGCAATGTCAGGATCAGCGCTGCCACAGCTTCGACGGACAAGCTGCCGAAAATGACCCATTTTTGCAGCCGCACCACACCGTCCATATCATTCAGGCTCAATGCCTGCGCCATGACCATCCGCTGCTTCAGCCCCACCTTGCGGCGAAGCAGAAACACCACCAGCGACGCAACACTCATAAAGCCAAGGCCGCCGATCTGGATCAGGGAAATGATCACTATCTGTCCGAAGCCGCTCCATTGGCTCCAGGTATCGTAAAGCACCAGACCTGTTACACAGGTGGCAGAGGTAGCAGTGAACAGTGCCGGATGGAAACCGCAGGACACGCCGGAGCGGGAAGCCCACGGCAGCATCAGCAGCAGGGTACCCAGCAAAATAATAACCGCAAAGGCAATGGCAATGATCTGCGTAGCATTCAGCCCTCTGGGCTTCTTGCTGATAGCCCTCTGCAGCAGCTTTTCCTTGAACGCCAACCTGACGCACCTCCTTTATCGGACCGTAAAAACGGTACACTTCTGATAATACGGTTTCCATTATAACAAGAATCTTTCCTTTTGCAAGAATTTTTCTGCAAAACGAACTTTGGCCGCTGCGTTTGCAGCGGCCAAGATCTACTTATTTAATAAGGAATAGATACTTCTTCAGGGGCTTGATTTTCGACAACAGCCAGATCAGCACAATGCTGCCTGCAATGCTGACCGCCTCAAGGAAGATCATCTTCACCGCTGGCTCCCACGCAGCATAATTCAGCAGCTTAGAAATACCTTTCTCATTCAGCGCAGTCATGATCATGATATGTACAAAATAAATGCCGAAGGCAATACGGGAGAGGTATGTAACCGGCTTTTCCACCGCCTTGAGTCTGTGGGCGCCCCGGCGCACCAGCTCGAAAATCAAACCGGCGCAGATCGGCAGCAGTGGGAACGAGTAAGCCACCAGATAATCATAGGGCTGCGAATAGGCATAGAGCTGTACGCCGCAGCACACGGCGAAGGTCAAAGCCGCCAAACCGGCCACAAGCCAGAGCTTCCACTTTTCCAGCAGACCTTTTCCTACGAAATAACCCACAAGGATATACAAATAGTACGTAGAGAACAGATCAATCTCCCGCAGTTCAGAAGAGAATACCGGTAAATCGTGCATACGCAAGAACGCATTGACCGCCGGCAGCACCATATTGTTCAGGTACAGAATGATCGCCGGCAGGAAAACCACAGCCGACAGCTTGCTTCCGGTGAGCTTATCCTTGACCATCACCACAAACGGCAGCGTGGTGTACAAACACAGAATCATAGGCATGTACCACATACTTCCAAAGGTGACCTGATTCTGGAACAGCATGGTTTCGAACATACCGCCGATGGCTCCAGCGATGCCTTTCGTTTCCAGAATGTTGTTCGAACTGCCGAACAGCACAAGATACCAGTAGATGATTACATACCAGATCTCTGTGGTGATAAACATGCTCAGCAGATTATGCTTGTAAAACTTTTTGATATCCTCCTGCGTTTCCATTTTCTTATTCAGAATCAGAACGCCGGTGATCATCAAAAACAGCGGAACGCCGATCCGGCTGAACACAGAGATCACGGTTTTGATCAGAGTGGACCATAAGGGAATACTGTAAAACTCCGCCATTTGACCGTTGTAATTCTGGTAACTGCGGTTGACCGCATGATTCAGCGAGATTGAAACAATGGCAATGACCCGGGCGATATCCAGATAGTATTTCCGCTTAGACGCAAGCGTTGCCGGCTGCTGCACAAGCCCCACTCCTTTACGTTATTTTCTACATTATAACAAAGCAGGAATAAAAAGTCAAATTTTTTGCACAGACCGGATTAGCATTGCATTTTTCCGGAAATCCTGTTATGATAGACTTATCTTAATAAGGATGGAGGAATTTCCATGCTGGATTTTATTCGAATTGCCTGTGCTGTGCCGCCTGTGAAGGTGGGCGACGTTAAGAAGAATGCCGCCGACATCTGCGCCTATATTGAAAAGGCGGATCTGCAGAAGGCGGATATCGTGCTGTTCCCGGAGCTGGCCCTGACAGGCTTCTCCTGCGGTGACCTGTTCTTCCAGGACGCCCTGCATAACGCCGTCAAGGAAGGTCTGAAACAGATCGTGGATTGCTCTGCAAAGCACCCGGAGATTACTGCCGTGGTGGGCACTCCGGTTCGTCTTGGAACAAAGCTCTATAACTGCGGTGCTGTCATTCGGCATGGCTCCTTGGAATATCTGGTGCCCAAAACTCACATTCCCGGCAACGAAAAACGTTGGTTTTCTTCCGGTGAAAATCTGGATGAATATATTCCGGCCGATAATTTGGGAGTCGCTCCCTGTGAAGATTGCTGGAGTATCCCCATTGACCCCCGCATCTTGATCGAATTAGGCGATGGTGCCGTCGCTGGTATTGAAATCTGCGAGGATCTGATGGCTCCTCTTTCTCCGTCGATACAGCTTGCAACAAAAGGTGCTGAGATCATCCTTAATCTCTCAGCCTCCAATGAGCTTGCCGGCAAGCGCACATATCGTAAAGAACGGATCAAAGCGCAATCCGCAGCCTGCAATTGCGTTTACGCTTATTGCTCTGCCGGAAATACGGAGTCCACGTCCGATCTGGTATATTCCGGTCATAGCCTTATTGCGGAAAATGGAGCAGTTCTCGCAGAAAACGAATTCCCCATTGCTACCGACTATATGTTGTTTCAGGACTGTGATTTAGGAAAGATTCGTTCCGACCGCAGACGCAGCCAGTATTTCGAAACCCCGTACTGTGCACCTTGTAATCAACCCCTCCGCTCCGACGGTACTCTTTATCCCCTGCGCAAGCTCCCCTTTGTTCCCTCTTCCAAGGCCGACCGGAACGAGCGGTGCAAGGAAATCTTTAACATTCAAGTGGCTGGTCTTAAACAGCGGCTGGCTACCATCAATACCAGTGCCGTTCTCGGCATTTCCGGCGGTCTTGACTCTACCCTTGCTCTGCTGGTGGCCGTGGAGGCCATGCGCCAGCTGGACAGACCCCTTACAGATGTCTACGGCGTGACCATGCCCTGCTTCGGCACTTCCGATCGCACCTACAATAATTCCTGGGAGCTGATGCGCAAGCTGGGTATATCCGCTAAGGAAATCTCCATCAAAAAGGCCGTTACCCAACATTTTGAGGACATTGGCCACGACATCAACGTCCACAACGCCACCTACGAGAACGCTCAGGCTCGGGAACGCACCCAGATCCTCATGGATTACGCCAGCGTAGTGGGCGGCATCGTGGTGGGCACCGGCGACCTCAGTGAGCTGGCTCTGGGCTGGTGCACCTACAACGGCGACCATATGAGCATGTACGGTGTCAACGGCTCTATCCCCAAGACCCTGATCCGCTGGATCATCGAAGCCGTTGCCGAAACTCCGGATTTCGCTCCTGCGAAGGATGTTCTGATGGACATTCTGGACACGCCCATCAGCCCCGAGCTGCTGCCTCCGGATGCCCAGGGCAAGATTGCCCAGAAGACGGAGGATCTGGTGGGCCCCTACGCCCTCCATGATTTCTTCCTGTACTACGCCCTGCGCTACGGCTTCACCCCCACCAAGATCTACGCCCTTGCCTGCCGTGCGTTTGCCGGCGACTATGATGCCGGAACCATTAAGAAATGGCTCAAGAGCTTCTACCGCCGTTTCTTCACCCAGCAGTTCAAGCGCAACTGCCAGCCCGATGGTGTCACCGTTGGTACTGTGACTCTCGGCCCCCGGGGCGGCTGGCAAATGCCCAGCGATGCCTCCGCTAGAGTCTGGCTAGACGAAGCAGAAAGCCTATAATATGACAAAAAGCGAGCCTGCCAAACGGCAGGCTCGCTCCTTATTTTTTTACAGCCAGCCGGCGTCTTCCTGCTCGGACTTCTTGCTGCGATGCAGCAGCTCCAGCACGGCATCCTTGGCGCTTGCGCCCTCATACAGCACCCGGTAGGCAGCCGTTACGATGGGCATTTCCACGCCCTGCTTCTGGCACAGCGCATACGCGGATTCCGCCGCATAATAGCCTTCCACCACAGCGCCCACTTCCTTCATGGCCGTCTGCACATCCATACCCTGACCGATCAGGATACCGGCACGGCGGTTACGGGAGTGCATAGAAGTACAAGTGACGATCAGATCGCCCACGCCAGCAAGACCGGCAAAGGTATCCTTGCTTGCGCCCATGGAAATGCCCAGACGAGCCGTTTCCGTCAAGCCGCGAGTCATCAGCATGGCCTTGGTATTGTCGCCGCAGCCCAGGCCGTCAGAAACACCGGCGCACAGAGCGATAACGTTCTTCAGCGCCGCGCCCAGCTCCGCGCCAATGGCATCGGGGCTGGTATAAATGCGGAAGGTATCCGCCATAAACGCATCCTGTACAAACTCCGCCTTTGCTCTGTCAGCACAGGCAGACAGGCATGCGGTGGGTACATCCAGAGCCACCTCTTCGGCATGGCTGGGGCCGGTCAGAACCACCACTTCACGGCCGGTCTCCTGCGCAACGACCTCGCTCATACGCAGCAGAGTACCCTTTTCGATGCCCTTGGTGACAGAAACCACCACAGCATCCTCATCCAGATAGAGAGCGATCCCCCGGCTGACAGAGCGAATGGGGAACGAAGGGGCAGCCACGACCACCATGGCGCAGCCGGAAACGCAGGCATAATCGCCGGAGATCTTCAAGCCCTCTGGCAGCACCGCACCGGGCAAACGGGGATTGCGGCGGGTGGTTTCCATTTCCTCGATGAGTTCCGTTTCAAAGGTCCACATAGTCACATCGTGACCGTTTTTACACAGACGGATCGCCAGGGCCGTGCCCCATGCGCCGCTGCCTACAACTGCAACTTTCATCCTTTTTTTCCTTTCCCAAAGAGGTTCGTCTTGCGCTCCTTGCCCTGCACCAGCCGCACAATGTTGCTCCGGTGCATATACACCGCCAAAGCGCCCATCACAATGCCGCAGATCATGACCACCGGATTATCATAGTGGAACACAACAAAGCCCACAGCAAAGGTGGCAGATGCCAGCACAGAACCCAGCGACACATACTGAGTCAGCAGATACGCCAGCGCAAACACGCCCAGAATCAGCAGACCCACACGCCAATCGATGGTGAAGGCAATGATGCATCCGCTTAAGATGCCCTTGCCACCCTTAAAGCCCAGCAGAGCCGGAAAATCATGACCCACCATGACGGCCAAACCGCCGATGGCGGTACCCTCCAGCCACATTCCGTAGGGCTGCAGCATCAGGCCGCCGGCGAGGCAGGCCAAAGCCGCCTTGCCGCCATCGATGAGGATCACGGCCAAGCCTTTGGACGCGCCGTAATTGCGGATAAAGTTGGTCAGGCCTGCGTTGCCGCTGCCCTGATCACGAACGTCCTCATGGGCGACCAGATTAGACATACACACCGCACCGTTCAGATTACCAAGCAGATAACCCACCAGCACCGTGATCAAAATAGGAAGCCACATGGTTACTCCTCCTTATCGCCCTTCTGGCGGATGGTTATGCGCACCGGAGTGCCCTTCAAGCCGAACACTTCACGAATCTGGTTTTCCAGATACCGCTGATAGGAGAAATGGAACAGCCGCGCATCATTGCAGAAGATGACGAAATGAGGCGGCTTAGTGCCGGCCTGCGTCATGTAGTAGATCTTCAACCGGCGACCCTTGTCGCTGGGCGGCTGGACACGGGCGGTGGCCTCTGCTAGAATGGAGTTCAGCGCACCGGTGGTGATGCGGCTGGTATTCTGCTTGTAGACTTCCTGAATCATGGGGAACAGCTTGTCCACACGGGAGCCGGTCAGCGCAGACAGGAACACCACGGGGGCGTAGGTCATATAGCTCAGACCTTCCCGAACATCGCGCTCCATGTCACGCATGGTGTTGGTTTCCTTGTTGTCCACCGCATCCCACTTGTTGACAACGATGATGGCGGCCTTGCCGGCCTCGTGAACAAGTCCGGCGATCTTGGTATCCTGCTCCGTAACGCCTTCATTGGCATCAATGAGGATCAGGCAAACATCCGCCCGCTCGATGGCACTGATGGTACGCATATTGGAATACTTCTCAATAATATCGTCCACCTTGCTCTTGCGGCGCATACCGGCGGTATCGATAAGGCAGTACTTGCCGGTCTCGTTTTCGTAATAGCTGTCGATGGCATCACGGGTTGTGCCGGCCACATTGGAAACGATGACCCGCTCCTCGCCGAGGATCTGGTTCAGGAGGCTGGACTTGCCCACATTGGGCTTACCAACGATGGCAACGTTGATGATCTCGCTTTCGCCGTCATCCTCTTCTTCCTCCGGAATATTCTCCAGCACCCAGTCCAGCAGATCGCCGGTGCCGTGACCGTGGACCGCGGAGGTCTCGAACAGGTCACCGATGCCAAGGCTGTAGAACTCAAACACATCAGGGTTCACATGGCCGATGGAGTCGCACTTGTTCACCGCCAGCGCCACGGGCTTACGGGATTTGCGCAGCATGGTAGCCACATCCATATCCGCGGCGGTAACACCGGAGCGCACATCGACGACCATAATGATGGCATCCGCCAGCTCAATGCCGATCTCCGCCTGACGGCGCATGAATTTCAGCATATCGTTTTCCGTACCGGGCTCGATACCGCCGGTATCCACCAGGCTGAAGTGACGGTTGCACCACTCGCAGTCCCCGTAGATCCGGTCACGGGTCACGCCGGGGGTATCCTCTACGATGGAGGTGCGGTGTCCGGTCAGCTTATTGAACAGCATGGATTTGCCTACATTGGGGCGGCCCACAATGGCCACCAAAGGCTTAGCCATGGAAATCACTCCTTCCATTGGGTAATTCATCTATATATTATGACACATTTTTGTTTAAAATGCAACAACAATGTATCCAATCTCATAACATTATAGCAAGGAAAAAGAGGAAGGCAAACTGCCTTCCTCTGCGTTTCCGCTTTTCCTGCCTTAGTCAGCCTTGGCGGCCAGGACCTGACGGCCATTGTAGGAGCCGCAAGCCTTGCAAGCTCTGTGGGGCATGACGGGCTCACCGCACTTGGGGCAAACAGCCACGCTGGG
>JAFTIZ010000014.1 GCA_017456645.1 Oscillospiraceae bacterium | reverse complement strand
TTGGCCGATCGAGCAGTAAAATCCCTTCAAAAACCTTACGATTACAGCAAATATCATACGGCTCAATAATCGAACTCTTGCGGCGGGGCCATGGCCCCGCCCTACGAATGGCATGTGTGATAATCCGCTAAACAATCATTTTTCTAACAAAAATCATATCCCTTACAAACAAAAATTCCGGGGTGAAAAACCCCGGAATTTTTATTCGGTTATCAGCACAGCTTGGCGCCGGCGGGGATGGCATCATCCACCATAATCAGGTTCAGCTTCTCCTCGCCGCCCTCGGAATGGATGGCGGACAGCAGCATGCCGCAGGATTCTCTGCCCATCATCTTTCTGGGAGGCAGGTTCACAATAGCCACCAGAGTCTTGCCAATGAGTTCCTCAGGCTTATAGAACTTGGCGATGCCGCTGAGGATCTGCCGCTCGGTGCCGGTGCCGTCATCCAGAGTGAACTGCAGCAGCTTGTCGCTCTTCTTCACGTTCTTGCAGTCGATGACCTTCACAGCACGGAAGTCGCTCTTGCAGAAGGTGTCGAAATCCACATTCTCCTCGGAATAAGGCTCGATCTCCAGTGCGGGCTTGGCGGGCTTAGAAAGCTCCTCCAGCGCTGCCAGCTCCTTCTCCACGTCCAAACGGGGGAACAGGGGCGTACCCACAGTGGTATTCCAAACCGCGCTCTCATCGGCGCAGTAGCACCGGGCATTCCAGCTGCGAGCCTCGGCGCTCACATTCAGCTGATTGAAGATCTTCTCGGCAGTTTCGGGCATGAAAGGAGTGATCAGAATGGCAGCCATGCGGATGCACTCGCACAGGTTCTTCATCACCGTCAGCAGACGGGGCATGGTTTCCTCGCTCTTCGCCAGAATCCAGGGAGTGGTTTCGTCGATATACTTGTTGGCACGATCCAGCAGGCGGAACACCTCGTTCAGCGCAATGGAGAACTGGAACTTATCCATCTGCTTCTCGTAGTTAGCGAAAACCTCGGCAGCCAGAGCCTTCAGCTCGCCGTCCAGCTCGGCACTCTCGCCGCCGGCATTCAGGCTGCCGCCGAAATACTTCTGGTTCATGGCGGTAGTACGGGACACCAGATTGCCCAGAGTGTTGGCAAGGTCGGTGTTGATGGTGGCCATCAGCAGCTCGTTGGTGAAGTTACCGTCGGAGCCGAAGGGGAAGGTACGCAGCAGGAAGAACCGCAGGGCATCCACACCGAACCGCTCGGACAGCAGGTAGGGATCCACCACGTTGCCACGGGACTTACTCATCTTCTCGCCGTTGAAGTTCAGCCAGCCATGGCCGTAGACCTTCTTGGGCAGAGGCAGGTCAAGGCTCATGAGCATGGCAGGCCAGATAATGGAGTGGAAGCGGACGATCTCCTTGCCCACGAAGTGGACATCGGCAGGCCAGAACGCGGCCAAATCGTCATACTTGTCATTTTCAAAGCCCAGCGCGGTCATGTAGTTGAACAGCGCATCGATCCAGACGTAGACCACATGGCCTTCGTCGAAGTCCACGGGCACACCCCAGGTAAAGCTGGTGCGGCTGACGCACAGATCCTCCAGACCGGGCTTGATGAAGTTGTTGACCATCTCATTGACACGGCTCCGGGGCTCCAGGAAGTCGGTATTCTCCAGCAGATCCTGCACGCGGTCAGCATACTTGCTCAGGCGGAAGAAGTAGGCCTCCTCCTGGGCATCCTGTACGTCACGGCCGCAGTCGGGGCACTTGCCCTCCACCAGCTGGCTCTCAGTCCAGAAGCTTTCGCAGGGCTTGCAGTACTTGCCAGTGTACTTGCCCTTGTAGATGTCGCCATTGTCGTACATCTTCTTGAAGATCTTCTGGATGGCGGCAACATGATAGTCATCAGTGGTGCGGATGAAACGGTCGTAAGAGATGTTCATCAGCTTCCACAGATCCAGAACGCCCTTCTCGCCCAGCACAATGTTGTCGACGAACTGCTGAGGGGTGACGCCGGCCTCCTTGGCCTTGTCCTCGATCTTCTGACCATGCTCATCGGTGCCGGTGAGGAACTTGACGTTGTAGCCCTGCAGGCGCTTGTAGCGAGCCATGGTATCGGTGGCTACGGTGCAGTAGGCGTGGCCGATATGCAGATTGGCAGACGGATAGTAAATGGGGGTGGTAATATAGTAATTACCCTTGCACTTTTCGCACATAAAAAATTCTCCTCTCAAATGAAAAAGCCACCCTTGGAAACCCAAGGGCGACAAAATTGACGCGGTACCACCTTGATTCGCAGCAAATGCTGCCTCAAAACGCGATAACGGGCGCACCCGGGACTGCTTACCTATCAACAGTCCGGCTCCGAGGCCATGTTCCGCCGTCTTCCCCGTACCCCTTCTCACCTACCGGGGCTCTCTGGCCGGATATCCCGACGTACTCTCCTCATCCATGCTTTTATGCAAGATATGCGCTTATTATAGCCATAATACCAGCCTTTTGTCAATATCCAACTTAATTTAAGATAAAGGATTGTTCCGCATCCGTAATATATGCTCCTCTAAGGTTGCCGTTTGGGCCGTTTGGGATTTATTGTGCGCCGGCTGGAGAAAAATATCCTCCGAATTGGTACGATTTGGCGTTGACAAAGCGCGTATTTTGGGATACAAATATACTTGTCATAATTTGACGCAAAATACAGACAGAAATGGGGGAGGATAATGTCCAAAGAACTCATCAGACTCCGGGATCTTACCATGGAGTTCGACGGGGAGCGCATCTTGGATGCCATCAATCTCTACATTAATGACCATGAATTCCTCACCTTGCTGGGCCCCTCCGGCTGCGGCAAGACCACTACCTTGCGGATCATCGGCGGCTTTCTGACGCCGACGGCCGGCACGGTGACCTTTGACGGTAAAGTCATCAACGATGTACCGCCCTACCAGCGGCAGATCAACACCGTGTTCCAGCGCTACGCACTGTTCCCGCACCTGAATGTGTTTGACAACATCGCTTTCGGTCTGCGGGTGGCAAAGCTGCCCAAGGACGAGATCAACGAACGGGTCAACAAAATGCTGGAGATCGTCAGCCTGAAGGGCTACGGTCACCGCAGCATCTCTGCTCTGTCCGGCGGTCAGCAGCAGCGTGTGGCCATTGCCCGCGCCCTAGTCAACCAGCCCAAGGTGCTGCTTCTTGACGAGCCTCTGGGCGCTCTGGATCTTCGTTTGCGTAAGGATATGCAGAACGAGCTCAAGCGCATCCAGCAAGCCATGGGCATCACGTTCATCTACGTGACCCATGATCAGGAAGAGGCTCTGAGCATGTCCGACACCGTTGTTGTCATGGACAAAGGCCGCATCCAGCAGATCGGCAAGCCTGAGGATATCTATAATGAGCCCAAAAACGCCTTCGTGGCAGACTTCATCGGCGAGAGTAACATTCTCGACGGCGTGATGCTGTCCGACTTCAAGGTCAAGTTCTTCGGCCGCACCTTCACCTGTGTGGACAAGGGCTTCGAGCCCAACGAGCCGGTGGACGTGGTCATCCGTCCCGAGGATATCGACATCGTCGCCCCCGAGGAAGGCCATCTGGTGGGCACTGTCACGTCCGTCACCTTCAAGGGTCTGAACTACGACATTATCGTGGAATTCAAGGGCTTCAAGTGGTTGATTCAGACCACGGACTTCCACGGTGTCGGTTCCACCATCGGCATCCGGCTGAACCCGGAGGATATCCACATCATGCACAAGAGTGAGTACTCCGGCATGTTTGGCGACTACAGCTCCTACTCCGCCGAGTACGACGAGCTGACGGAGGATGCCGGCGATGAAGAAGAATAACTCCCTGCTCCTTTCTGCGCCCTATATCCTGTTTATGATCGTCTTCACCCTGATTCCTCTGGGTGTGGTGGGTTATTATGCCCTGACGGACGTGGATACGGGACGGTTCACCTGGGAGAATGTTCAGAATCTGGTGCTGTATCTGCCGGCTTTCTGGCGCAGCATTCTGTACTCTCTGATTTCCTCCCTGATCTGCCTGCTGATCGGCTATCCCGTGGCATATTTCATCGCCCACCGGGGACCTGTCATGCAGAAGTTCCTGTATATGCTGGTGATGCTGCCTATGTGCATGAGCTTTTTGCTGCGCACACTGGCATGGGTGGGTCTGCTGCAGGACACCGGCATCATCAACAATCTGCTCGACAGCATCGGCCTTGCCCGGCTGCCTTTGATCCGTACGCCGGCGGCGGTGATCCTCGGCATGGTATACAACTACCTGCCCTACATGATCCTGCCTCTGTACGCCATCATCGTCAAGATCGACAACCGGCTCATTGAGGCCGCCGAGGATCTGGGCTGCACCCCCGCACAGACCTTCGTGAAGGTGGTTCTGCCCCTTTCCATGCCCGGCATTCTGTCCGGCATGACCATGGTCTTCGTGCCTGCGGTGTCTACCTTCTACATTTCCCAGAAGCTGGGCAGCACCGATGTGGTGCTCATCGGCGACATCATCGAGCGGTTCTTCAAGCAGGGCAACAACGCCAACATGGGCGCCGCCCTGAGCCTGCTGCTGATGATTCTGGTCTTCGTTTGCACCGGCATCATCAACCGCTTCGGCGGCACGGATGAGGAAGGAGCGGTGATCGTATGAAGCATTTGAACCGTATTTTCACCATCCTGATCTTCATTTTCCTGTATATCCCCATGGCGGTGCTGATCGTCGCCTCCTTTAACGTGGGCAAGGATATCACGGAATTTGAAGGCTTTACCCTGATGCAGTACGCGGAAGTGTTCAAGGATCGCAGCCTGCTGACTCTGCTGGGCAACTCCCTGATCGTCTCCATTCTGGCCAGCGTCATCGCCACCGTTTTCGGTACTGTGGCCGCGGTGGGCATCAGCGGTCTGAGCCCCCGGCTGCGCAAGCCCGTTATGGCTCTGACCAACATTCCCATGACCAACCCCGATATCGTCACCGGCGTGTCCCTTTCCCTGCTGTTTGTGTTCATCGGCAGCCAGATGCTGGGTCAGCGCAATTCCCTGACCTTCTGGACGCTGCTGATTGCGCATATCACCTTCAACCTGCCCTATGTCATCCTCAATGTCATGCCCAAGCTCCACCAGATGGACAAGAGCCTGACCGAGGCAGCTATGGACTTAGGCTGCACACCGCTGCAGTCTTTCTTCAAGGTGACCCTGCCTGAGATCATGCCCGGTGTCATCTCCGGTGCCATCATGGCCTTCACCATGAGTCTGGACGATTTCGTGATCAGCTATTTCGTCACGGGTCTGGATTTCATCACCCTGCCTGTTGAGATCTACAACTACACGAAAAAGCAGATCCAGCCCAAGATCTATGCCATGTTCACCATGCTGTTCCTGCTGATCTTCGTGCTGATGGTCATTATGAATCTGCTGCAGCTGAAGAACGATAAGAAGCAGGCCAAACGGGGAGGTGCCGCATGAAAAAGATCCTCTCTTTGACACTTGCGGCGCTGCTGGTGCTGTCGCTGTTTAGCGGCTGCTCCGTCAACGACGGACGCATCACCATCAACGTCTACAACTGGGGTCAGTACATTTCCGAGGGTGACGACGGCTGCATTGACGTCATCGCCGAATTTGAGAAAGCGTACCCCAACATCCGGGTCAATTACGTGACCTTCGACTCCAACGAGACCATGTATACCAAGATGTCCAATGGCGGCATCACCGTGGATGTGATCATCCCGTCTGACTATATGGTTGGTCGGCTCATCGAGGAGGATATGCTCCTGCCTCTGAATTTTGAGAACATCCCCAATTTTGAGTATGTGGATGCGCGCTGGAAGAATCCGGATTACGATCCGGAAAATCTGTACTCCATCCCCTATTCCTGGGGTACTGTGGGCATCATTTACAATTCCAAGTATGTGGACGAGGCCGATGTCACCGGCTGGGAGCTGCTGTGGAATGAGAAGTATGCCGACAAGATCCTGATGTTCGACAATTCCCGGGATGCCTTCGGCATCACCCAATGTCTGCTGGGCTACAGCCTGAATACCACCGACCCTGCCGAGCTGGAGGCCTGCGCCGAAAAGCTCAAGGAGCAGAAGCCCGTGGTGCAGCAGTACATCATGGATCAGGTTTTCGACCTGATGGAAAATGAGGAAGCATGGATCGCCCCCTACTACGCCGGCGACTATCTGACCATGTCCGACGAGAATGAGGCGCTGGAGTTCTACCTGCCCGAAGGACAGGGCTTCAACCGCTTTGTGGACGCCATGTGCATCCCCAAGTGCGCTCAGGAGAAGGAGGCAGCGGAGCTGTTCATCAATTTCCTGTGCGATCCAGAGATCGCCGGCGGAAATATGGATTGGATCTGCTATTCCACCCCCATCTCCGCGGCAAAGGAGTTCATGGATCCCGAGGTGGTAGAAAGCGAGATCTCCTACCCCTCCGACGAGGTTCTGGATCGTGGCACGGGCTACCTTGCTCTGCCGGTGGAAACCACCCGGCTCATGGAGGAGCTGTTCATGGCCGTGCGCAACGGTCTGTAAACGCAAATAAAGCACGCTGATCCGTCAGCGTGCTTTTTGCTGATTTAATTAGGTAAATGATTATTTAGCGGATTATCACACATGCCATTCGTAGGGCGGGGCCATGGCCCCGCCGCTAGGGTTCGATTACTGAGCCGTATGATATTTGCTGTAATCGTAAGGTTTTTGAAGGGATTTTACTGCTCGATCGGCCAAAGTGGTCGGCGGGGTCATGACCCCGCCCTACGAAAAAGTTGTGTTGTAAACAATCATTTATCGCAACAAAACACCAGCGCAACACCCCCTTGTTAAATTGTAAAATCCGTGATATAATGAACATTCAATGATTAGTTAAGGAGGTGAGGACATGGAGCCGATCTACGAACTTTTTCTGGAAGCCGTCCACGCGGCGCTGGAAAACCGGCAGGTAACCTGGGGTGCCGGTGTGACCCCTGAGCAAATGTATCAGATCACCGCACTGGCAGAGCAGCACCATGTCCTGCCTTTGGTGTTTGAAGCCATTTATAACTGCCCCGCCGCCACCAACATGGACGGTGTGCTGTTCATGCAGTGCAAGCGCAGCACCGTCCAGAGCGTCATGGTGCAGGCCATGAAGACCGAGGAGTTTCTGGAGCTGAACCGCCACTTGCGCGCCCACGGCGTGACCCCCGTGGTGGTCAAGGGTCTGATCTGCCGCAGCTTGTACCCTCGCCCCGATTACCGCACCTCCGGCGACGAGGACGTGCTGTGCGGTGAGCATCAGTTTAAGGCCTGCCACAAGGCTATGATCGATTTTGGTATGGAGGCCTCCGCCTCCACCCTCGACAGCTATGAGGTTCCCTACCACAAGGATGACAGCGCCCTGTTCATTGAGCTGCACAAGACCTTATTCACCACATCCTCCGACATTTTCAGTGATTGCAACCGCTTCTTTGACGGTTGTTTTGATCGGCTCATTGAGGTGGATGTGCAGGGCGACCCCGTGGCGACTCTGAACCACACAGATCATATGCTGTACCTGATTCTGCACGCCTTCAAGCATTTCCTCCACGCCGGCTTCGGCGTCCGTCAGGTCTGCGACATGGTGCTTTACGCCAACGCCTTCGGCTCTCAGATTGATTGGGACTATGTGCAGCTGAAATGCCGTGGCCTTCGGGCGGATAAATTCGCGGCAGCGCTGTTCGACATTGGCGAAAAATATCTGGGCTTCGACCCGGAAAAAGCCTGCTACCCCTACAGCTGGAGCCACTTGGAAGCGGACGGCTATGCGTTGCTGGCAGACCTGCTCTACGGTGGCATTTACGGCTCGTCGGATCGCAGCCGTGTTCACAGCAGTAACATGACCCTCAATGCGGTTTCTGCCGATAAAAAGGGCAAAAAATCCAAGGGAAATTTGTTCAAAACCGTCTTCCCCCCGGCAAAAAAGCTGGAATATCGCTTCCCTTACCTGAAGCGAGCGCCCTTTCTGCTGCCCGTTGCATGGACCTGCCGAATCTTCAGCTATGCCAAGGAGACCATCACCGAGCCGGAAAGTGCCGCAGCGGACGTCATCCGCACCGGCTCCCAGCGCATTGAACTGCTGCGCCAATACGACATCATCGACTAAGGAGGGATCTTATGCCTCGCACTCTGGATACACAAGCCTATCTGGACACAGTCTGCGAACTGCTGCAGCAGGGGCAATGCCATGTGGCTGTTCCCGTGGCCGGCGGCAGCATGATCCCCTTCCTGCACAACGGCGACACGGTCTATCTGGATCTGCCGGACTCCCCCGTAAAAAAGGGAGATATCGTACTTTACACCCGCGAAAACGGGCGATATATCCTCCACCGCATCAAAAAAGTCAACTCTGACGGAAGTTTTATTATCGTGGGCGATGCCCAGCAGGATCTGGAGCTGCTGCCCCGTGGGGAGTTAATTCGCGCGCGGGTCACCTCCGCCCGGCACAAGGGAAAGCTGATGACCCCCGGCCAGCCTCGCTGGTGGTTTTACCGCTACATCTGGCTGAATATCATTCCGGTGCGGCATTTTCTCATGGCACTGGTTCCCCGACTAAAATTCTGGCAACATAAAAAATGATTTCAACGGAGCTGCGTTGCGGCTCCGTTATTTTCCGAAACCATCCAAATTACGCCCCCGCAACCAGCGGTTGACAAAATTCAAGCCGCCGGATGGTTGTGTTGTATGGGCCATGGAGGTATAATTCTGCCATCACACCAACACGGAGGAAAAACATATGAACAGGACTTTAGGTCAGCGAATCGCAGAACGGCGAAAAATACTGGGGCTTTCGCAGGAAGCCTTCGGCGAAAAGATGGCCGTTTCCCGTCAAGCCATTTCAAAATGGGAAGCCGATTCCGCCATCCCGGAAATCGAAAAACTGATCAGCATGAGCAAGCTCTTCGATGTCAGTATTGGCTGGCTGCTGGGTACGGAGGCAGCCCCCGGTTCGGGTTCCGAGAGTTTTACCGATGAGCAGATCAAGGCCATTGAGCAGATCGCGCGGCAGTACCGAATTGAACCGGCCTCGCAGCCTGCCCCAAAATGGCCTGTCGTGATATGCGCCATCGGAACAGCCTTGAGTATGATGCTATCCTTTTTCGCCCTGAGCGAAATGGACGACGTTATGAACTACCACAACAGCCGCATCAACAGCTTGCACAACACGATCAACAATCTCCAAAGCCAGATCGACCAATTGTGGGAAAAGCCCGAATCCACCGGCGCAGAGCTGTTGATGGATTGGCAGATCGGCATTGAAGCCAAATCCGATCTTTCCGGCGCTTACATCACCTTCACCGGAACCCCCATCAGCACCCAGCCTGACGATCAGGCATACATCAGCATCCGCCGGGATGGGCAGCAGACCATCACCGTCCCATGCACCCGGGACAGCTCCAGCTACTGCGCAACTACGCAGGTTCCTGTTGCCGATGGCTATAGCTGCTATTTTACAGTGACCCATTCCGGCGGCAATTCCGAGCAGCAGCGGTTGGTCCATGAAGAGCTGGAACATCTCGATTACGCCCTGCGTCCCCACGCCTTCGGCTACGCCTCAGTGTACGAGTACTCTGCTAAAGATCAAACCTTACAGCTGCAATTTGAAGGAACGAAAGACGATATTTGCGTATTCAGCCCCGAGTATCTGCCCCGGAACGCAACGGTGGATTGGTCCGGTCTGGAGCTGGTGCTGTATCGCAACGAGACCGTCACGGATCGGTTAACCTTAACCAACTGTCAAAGGAACGAATATGATCTGTTCATTTCTTTGCCCACTACCTGCAATTTCAGCCTGCCGGATTTTGCCAACGGTGATCAGGCACTCATATATGTGAAGGGCAAACTGACCATCAACGAAACGACCACCGATTTCTGCTGCCGTGTTTCGGGATGGGTTATGGATGACGGATTGTGTGAAATCGTATTCATCGATGAAAAGTAAGCAGCTTCCCCGCCATGGATACCATGGCGGGGAATTTATCAATTTCCGACCTTGAAAGAGCCAGCATTTACCCCGGAACATAGTTGTTTTTCAAAAATCAAGAGCGCATTTTTCACAAAATTCACAGGCCAGGCCATTATTTTTAGTGAATATATTGAAAAGTTGCAAAATTTATGATTTTTGGATTGATTTTACGAAAAGTTTGGCATATAATCTCTACGGAGTGCAGACAGAAAGTTATGAGGTGATCGAAATGCTCAATATCGTATTGGTGGAGCCTGAGATCCCACAGAACTGCGGCAATATCGCCCGCACCTGCGCCGCCACCGGAAGTGTTCTGCATCTGGTGAAGCCCCTGGGCTTCGACATCTCCGAAAAGGCCGTAAAACGGGCCGGTCTGGACTACTGGCATCTGGTGGATGTGAGAGTCTATGAAGATCTGGCTGATTTTTTCGCCAAAAACGAGATCAAACAGATGTGGTGCCTGTCTACCAAAGCCCCCCGCTGTTACACGGAGGCAACTTATCAGGACGGCTGTTACCTGCTCTTCGGAAAGGAAACCAGGGGACTGCCTGAGGATCTGCTGAACGCACATTATGACGAGTGTGTCCGCATCCCCATGCGTGCCGAGGCGCGTAGCCTGAACCTAAGCAATGCCGTGGCCATTACCGCTTTCGAGGCGCTGCGGCAGCTGGAATTTCCCAATTTGCAAAATACTGGAAAAATGCGGGTTTGAACCCGGTAATTTGGAGGAATGACAAATGAACTACAACAAGAAATCCATTGAGGATATCGAAGTAGCCGGCAAGCGCGTGCTGTGCCGCTGCGATTTCAACGTCCCCACCAAGGGCGGCGTCATCACGTCCGATAAGCGGATCGTGGCTGCTCTGCCCACCATCCAGTACCTGATCAACAAGGGTGCCAAGGTCATCCTGTGCTCCCACATGGGCAAGCCCAAGGGCGAGTGGAAGCCCGAGCTGAGCCTGAAGATCGTCGCCGACCGCCTGAGCGAGCTGCTGGGCAAGGAAGTCATCATGGCCTCCGACGTCGCCGGCGAGGACTCCAAGGCCAAGGCCGCCGCTCTGCAGAACGGCGATGTCATGCTGCTGGAGAACACCCGTTACATCAAGGGCGAGACCAAGAACGATCCCGAGCTGAGCAAGGCTCTGGCCGAGCTGGCTGACGTGTTCGTCAACGATGCTTTCGGCACCGCTCACCGCGCTCACTCCTCCACCGCCGGCGTGGCTGATTACCTGCCTGCCGTCTGCGGCTATCTGGTGGAAAAGGAAGTTTCCATCATGGGTAAGGCTCTGGCCAACCCCGAGCGTCCCTTCGTCGCCATCCTGGGCGGCGCCAAGGTCTCCGACAAGCTGAACGTTATCAACAACCTGCTGGAGAAGGTCGACACCCTGATCATCGGCGGCGGTATGGCTTACACCTTCCTGGCTGCCAAGGGCTACGGCGTGGGCACTTCCCTGCTGGATGCCGAGAAGATCGACTACTGCAAGGAAATGATGGCTAAGGCCGAGGCTAAGGGCGTTTCTCTGCTGCTGCCCATCGACACCGTTGTGGCTGCTGAGTTCCCCAACCCCATCGACGGCGAAATCGCCGTTGAGACCGTTGATTCCTCCGCGATCCCCGCTGACAAGATGGGTCTGGATATCGGCGAGAAGACCCGTGAGCTGTTCGCCGATGCCGCCAAGAACGCCAAGACTGTTGTCTGGAACGGCCCCATGGGCGTGTTCGAGAACCCCACTCTGGCTAAGGGCACCATCGCTGTGGCTCAGGCTCTGGCTGACAGTGAGGCCATCACCATCGTCGGCGGCGGCGACAGCGCTGCTGCCTGCGAGCAGCTGGGCTTCGCTAACGAGATCACCCACATCTCCACCGGCGGCGGCGCTTCCCTGGAGTTCCTGGAGGGTCTGGAGCTGCCCGGTATCGCCTGCCTGCAGGATAAGTAATTAACCCAAATCATCCGTCACTGTGAGGGGCGGACTAACCGCCCTCACAATGACATAACTTCGTCAAATCACATCATCAATGATGTCATATATTAAGGAGAATCTGAAAATGAACAGAAAGTACCGCAAGACTGTTATCGCTGGCAACTGGAAGATGAACAAGACCCCCAGCGAGACCAAGGAATTCATGACCGCCTTCAAGTCCATCATGCCCAAGGGCCGCTGGTGCGACGTGGCTCTGTGCGTCCCTGCCGTCTGCATCCCCGCTGCCGTCCGCGCTATGCGTGAGACCCGCGTGGGCATCGGCGCTGAGAACTGCAACGCCAACGCCTCCGGCGCCTACACCGGCGAGATCGCTACCAATATGCTGGTTGACGCCGGCTGCAAGTACGTCATCATCGGCCACTCCGAGCGCCGCGCTATGGGCGAGACCGATGCTGATGTCAATGCCAAGGTTCTGGCCGCTCTGGAAGCCGGCCTGACCCCCATCATGTGCTGCGGCGAGAGCCTTGAGCAGCGCCAGAGCGGTGTTACCGCTGAGTGGATCACCATGCAGATCAAGCTGGGTCTGCAGGGCGTGCCCGAGGAGAAGATCCGCAAGGTCATCATCGCCTACGAGCCCATCTGGGCCATCGGCACCGGCCTGACCGCCACCCCCGAGCAGGCTGAGGAGGTCTGTGAGATGATCCGTACCGTCGTTCGCAAGCTGTACAGCTCCAAGAATGCCCGTGCCATCTCCATCCTGTACGGCGGCTCCATGAACGAGAAGAACGCCTACGAGCTGCTGGCTCAGCCCGACATCGACGGCGGCCTGATCGGCGGCGCTTCCCTGGTTCCCGAGAAGTTCGTTAAGATCATCGAGGCAGCTAACCAGCCCACTGTGTAATCAAGTTTATCTGGGGAGCAGCTGCGCAAGCGGCTGCTCCCTTTCCCATGGTGACTTGTAAGATAAATGATTGTTTAGCGGATTAAATATGTACCGCACCAAAGCCTCCCTTGCCTAAAGGGAGGTGGCCGAGCGTAAGCGAGGTCGGAGGGATTTGTCGCCCATACTGGGCGACAGTGCCGCTATGCGGCACAATATCCCC
>JAFTIZ010000013.1 GCA_017456645.1 Oscillospiraceae bacterium | reverse complement strand
TGCCGCCGCCGGCAGCAGTGCCCTTAACGTTCATGGTGGGGCCGCCGGAGGGCTGACGCAGAGCGCCGCCGGCGTTCTTGCCGATGTAGCCCAGACCCTCGATCAGGCCCAGAGAAACGGTGGACTTACCCTCGCCGAAGGGGGTGGGGGTAACAGCGGTGACCTCGATGAACTTGCCATCGGGCTTGTCCTTCAGACGGTTCATGACCTTGATGAAGTCGATCTTGGGAGTCTTGCCGTAGGGGATGATCTCATCCTCCAGCAGACCCAGCTTCTGGCGGAAGAAGTCGACAGAGGGCAGAGTCTTCTCTGCTTCCTCGGCGATCTGCCAGTCAGCAAACTTGGTGGGGTCGAGCTTAACAAAGCCCTTCTCGTCTACGTACTTGCCGTTTTCGTCAAAAACGATTGCCATGGTATGTATCCTCCTTGAATTTGGTGCCTTTGGCACAATATTAAATAAATTTATACAACCGTAACATGGGCATGCTCCCGAATGAGAGCCATGACCTTGCCGGTCAGTACACTGTTGGTAACGGCCTTCTCGAATTCTTCATCGATGCAAGGCTTCAGCTGCTCGGACGTCATATTGTTCTGCCGGGCAATGATGGCCAGAGCGTCGTTGATCTCATTTTCGTCGGCGGTGAGGTTCTCCAGCTCCACGATCCGGTCAATGGCGGCCTGAGAACGGATGGCGCTTTCGGCGGCGGGACGGGCTTCGGCACGAAGCTCCTCTACGGTGGTGCTCATAAAGCTGCAGTACATTTCAAGGTTCAGCCCCTGCTGTGCCAGCTGGGATTTCAGATTGTTCATCTGATCCTCCACGGCGGCCTCCATCTGCTCATCGGTGATGGTTAGCTCCAGCGTGTCGGCAGCCTGACGCAGCAGCCGATCCTGCAGATCCATCTCACCACGCTCGTCAGAGTAAGCCTGCAGGCTTTCGCCCAGCTTGCGGTGCATTTCCTCGTAGGTCTCGCAGCCGCCAACCTCCTTGGCAAAGGTATCGTCCAGCTCGTAGGTGCCTTTGGTGCGGATCTGGTGGATCTTGCATTCGAAACGGGCTTCCTTGCCGGCCAGCGCTTCGGAATGGTATGCTTCAGGGAAGGTGACCTTAACGGTGACCTCGTCGCCCACGTCCTTGCCCACCAGCTGCTCCTCGAAGCCGGGGATGAACATGCCACTGCCCAGCACCAGCGTCTGGTTTTCGGCGGTGCCGCCGGCAAACTGCTCGTCGCCGCAGAAGCCTGCGTAATCCAGCACGATCTCGTCGCCTGTTTGGGTGGGACGGCCGCCAACCTCGGTGATCCGGGGAGTCTGCTGCAGCAGGCGCTGCATCTGATGGTCGATCTCCGCGTCGGTGACGGTGTGCTTGTCCAGCTGAGCGGACAGACCCTTATAAGTAAAACTCATAGATATCTCCTAAAAATCCCTAAAAATATACAAAAAAGGCAATCCAACTCCTTTGCGGAATCGAATTGCCCAGACGGTCGGCTCAAAAACACTCACACTCCCCCGCGGTACTTCCGCGATAACCGTCAGTCATGTGAGGTCTTGTTTATCATAAAACAAAGGGGCGATTTTGTCAAGGGAAAAGCCATGTTTTTTCGCTGAAAAACAAGATATTTTTAATTGTTTTCCCTCAGCGGACATTTATTTTCGGGATGATATAGGCTTGTATTCCCTGAATGGTGCATATAATCATCCCCTTAACCAGAAACTCACAGCACCTTGCCGCCGTTGACGGTGAGCCGGAATTTACAGCCCAGCATCTCCGCCGCGCCCCGGCACATCATCATGCGGCCGAGGAAAATGTCGAAATATTCGTACATGGTGCAGATGCTTTCGTCTACCTGCAGGTTCAGGGCAATCTTGCGCTCCTCCGGCTCTACCTTCAAGCTGGAGCCGGTGACGGCGTAATTGACACGGTCGTGGATGTCGAATTTTTCCGCGTCCTGGGTGCGGACACGGTTGCGGCGCACGTCGGTCTTGTCCGCCAGAACCAGCGCGGCGGACACCGGATCCTTGGCACCGCCGGTGGATTCATCGTGATGGCCGATGGCGGCGATGACGGTGATCCGATCCTCCATGGACATATCCGTGGTCTTGAGAATATCGTTGGCCAGAATGGCGCCAAATTCGGCATGATGGGTGCGGTTGATGGCGTTGCCGATGTCGTGCATGAAGCCGGCAATCTTCGCCAGCTCCACCTCCTGCTCGGAGTAGCTCAGCCGCCGCAGGATGTAACCGGCTCGCTCGGCCACCAGGGCGCAGTGCGCCTCGGAGTGGTCGGTAAAGCCCAGAACGCCCAGATTATAGTTGCCCCGCTCCAGCAGTGCGCGGACTTCGGGGTGCTGCTTGATCCATTCGTAGGTCATGATCATGGCCTCCTTTCGTGATTATTTATAGTATACCGCATCCGCGGCGAAATCGCAATGCTTGATATTACCTTAAGAATAGGCAGACAATTTGTTAAAACTGATAAAAACACTTCAAAAGAATGTAGATTTCCTCTTGATTTTTGTGCGATTTTCCTTTATAATAGACCCAAATTATCGCAGGAGGATGCCTTTCGTGGGAGAAATCATCGCGGTTCTGTCCGGCAAGGGCGGAACGGGTAAAACATCCATAACCGCAGGCCTTTCCACGGCGCTGGCTAAGGAAGGCAAGCGGGTGCTTTGTGTTGACTGCGATGTGGGCCTGCGGAACCTGGATATTCCGCTGGGTCTTTCTGATGCCGCGGCGCTGTCCTTTCTGGACGTCTGTCAGGGCGGCTACACCTTGGAGCAGCTGACGCCGCACCCTCAGTTTCCTACCTTATTTTTCCTCACCGCCCCCATGAACCGCTCCGCCGAGGAAATCGACGCGGAAGCCTTCGGCAACATGGTGCGCCTCGCCCGGGATCAGTTTGATTTTGTGTTTCTGGATGCGCCTGCCGGTGTGGACGCCGGCTTCCGTCTGGCGGCAAACCGGGCTGACCGGGTGCTGCTGGTGACCCTGTCCGATCCTGCCGCCGTCCGTGACGCGGGTCGTACCGGTCAGGTGCTGGAGCTGATGGGCAAGGAAAATGTCCGGCTCATCGTCAACCGCATCAATCCCAAGCTGGTGTCCAATATGGCGCTGACGGTGGATGATGTGATGGACAATGCGGGGCTGCCTCTGCTGGGCATCGTCCCGGATGATCCCAATGTGACCCTCTCGGCTGCCTTCGGCAAACCGTTGCTGACTTATACGAAAAAAGGCGCTGCCGCGGCTTGCCGCCGCATTGCCTCCCGGCTTCAGGGTATGCCGGTGAAGATCGATTTGAAATAACTTCTTAAAGGAGTGGACGATATGAACATTGCGTTTCTGGCCCATGACAAGAAGAAAGAGCTGATGGTGCAGTTCTGTACCGCGTATAAGAGTGTGCTGATGAAGCACGATCTGTTCGCCACCGCCACCACCGGCCGCCTCATTGCGGACAATACCGGTCTGCCCATTACGCTGCTGCTGAGCCATAAGCAGGGCGGCCATCAGCAGATCAACGCCCGTATCTCTTACAACGAGATCGATCTGGTTCTGCTGTTCACCGATCCCAACACCACCGATGCCTGGGACGACAGCCAGATGGTGGAGACCATTCGCCATTGCGACAAGCATAATGTGCCCATTGCCACCAATCTGGGCTCCGCGGAAATGCTCATCATGGGTCTGCAGCGCGGCGATCTGGATTGGCGCGAGATGCTGCACAATAAGCCCCGGTTCTAAAAACTAATAATTTTTTCAGATACGAGATATGAGATATGAGATATGAGATAGATCGGTTCTATCTCGTATCTTGTATCTCGTATCTCATATCTTGCGTTTAGAGAGGAATTCTTATGGACATTATTAAGCCCCGGACACTGTCCGGTTTTATGGAGCTGCTGCCCGGCAAGCAGATCCAGTTCGAGCGCATGGCGAACATCCTGCGCACCACCTACGCCTCCTACGGCTTCGCTCCGCTGGACACCCCCATCATCGAGGATGCCCAGATCCTTTTGGCCAAGGGCGGCGGCGAGACCGAAAAGCAGATCTACCGCTTCACCAAGGGCGACAGCGATCTGGCGCTGCGCTTCGATTTGACGGTGCCACTGGCGAAGTACGTTGCTCTGCATACCAATGAGCTGGCCTTCCCCTTCCGCCGCTTCCAGATCAGCAAGGTCTACCGCGGCGAGCGAGCCCAGCGGGGTCGCTTCCGTGAGTTCTATCAGGCGGATATCGACATCATCGGCGATGGCAAGCTGGACATCCTTAACGAGGCGGAGATTCCTGCCATCATTTATAAGGTGTTCAAGGGCTTCGGCCTGAGCCGGTTCCAGATCCGTGTCAACAACCGCAAGATCCTCAATGGCTTCTACGCCATGAATGAGCTGGCTGAGAAATCCGGCGAGATCATGCGCACCGTGGACAAGCTGGATAAGATCGGCGCGGACAAGGTTCGTGCCATCCTTATCGACACCTGCGGTCTGACCGATGTGCAGGCCGATGAGATCTTGAAGTTCATCGCCATCCGTGGCACCAACGCCGAGGTGCTCTCCGCGCTGGAGAGCTACGCCGGCCGCAACGAGATCTTCGATGCCGGCCTTGCCGAGCTGAAGGCCGTTACCGCCAATCTGGCCGCCTTCGGCGTGCCCGAGAGCAAGTTTGCCGTGGATCTGACCATTGCCCGTGGTCTGGATTACTACACCGGCACCGTTTACGAAACTACGCTGCTGGATCACCCCGAGATCGGCTCCGTCTGCTCCGGCGGCCGCTATGATGATCTGGCAGGCTACTATACCGAGAAGAAGCTGCCCGGCGTGGGTATTTCCATCGGCCTGACCCGTCTGTTCTACGTGCTGGACGAGCAGGGCTTGCTGAATAGCGACCTGCCCACCGCTCCTGCCGATGCGCTGGTGTTGCCCATGGGCGGCGAGCCCGGCCCAGCCATTGCGCTGGCGGAGGCGCTGCGCGGTGAGGGTCTGCGGGTGCAGCTGTACGGCGAGCAGAAGAAATTCAAGCAGAAGATGGCGTATGCCGATCGGCTGGGCGTGCCCTTTGCGGTGCTGCTGGGCGAGGATGAGATTGCTGCCGGCAAGTGCT
Source organism: Oscillospiraceae bacterium (assembly GCA_017456645.1). Taxonomy (GTDB): domain Bacteria; phylum Bacillota; class Clostridia; order Oscillospirales; family Oscillospiraceae; genus Faecousia. The sequence continues at coordinate 18,235 of JAFTIZ010000013.1, read as the reverse complement.
CCGTGAAGAACATGGTCACCGGTGAGCAGATCACCGTCACTCCCGCCGAGGCCGCGGCGCATATCAAGGCCACGCTGGCCGCCAATGACGGCCCCGTGATTCTGGAGAAGTAATATGGAGCAGAAATTCATTGCCGCGTGGCTGGCAAACCGGGAAACTGCCGCCCGAATGGGTGTCCGGCTGCGGCCTTTGGCGGCGGAGGATGCCATGAAAACGGCGAAGCGCTGGCTGTCCGGCCATCGGGAAAGCGACGGCTTCGGCATTCTGGCGGACAAGCGCCATCTGGAGCTGACGCTGGAGGCGCTGGTGGTGGATAAGCGGTTCACGGCGCTGTTTACCGATGAGGAGGCGAACACCGCTCTCATCCGCCTGCTGAACGCCGGCTACCGTTTCTAAAATAAACAGAACGCGCTGTAAGAAATTGCAGCGCGTTTTTTGTTTGGGCAGTGCAAGATCCGCAGGGGCGACCTGCGGATCTTGCACGAAGAAAGAGGAGAGGAAAAATGAAAAAGATAGAAACGCATCATGTGCTATTATCATAATCCATAATTGTGAACAAAGAAAGTAACATTTTGTTAAGATTTCGTGAAGTTCAGGGGCGGAAGATTGTCCGTCCGGTGTGGCCTGCTTAAAGAAATCGAAAAGAAATTATTGACATTCGATAATTTCTGTGATATGGTTTCCTCAACAGGAGGTGTAATCCAATGAAATCTTCAAAAAACCTGACCGCTGTCATCACCCTGTGGGTCAACAGAGCCGTGGCGCTGGCGGTGGGCGCGATGCTCTTTTTGCTGCCTTATGTTTTGGAATGGTATCAGGAATTTCGCTGGCTCAGCGAAACGGAGCAGCTGGTGCTGAGCATATGCTTTTACTGCTGCGCGGCGGCCATCGCGGTGGCGCTTTGGAATGTGGATCGGATGCTGACTGATATTTTGGCCGGTCAGGTGTTCATCCGCAAGAATGTGAAGCGCATCCAGCGCATTCAGCTTAGCTGCGGCGTGGTGGCGTTGATCTGTATCCCTGCCACCGTGGCGTATATGCCTCTGATCTTTCTGGTGGTCATCATGGCCTTCTTGTGCCTGATGGTCAGTGTGGTGGCCAGCGTTATGGACGCGGCGGTGACCATTCGGGAAGAAAACGATCTGACGATCTGAGGTGAGGCTATGGCGATCATTGTGAATCTGGATATGATGCTGGCCAAGCGGAAGATGACTTCTCTGGAGCTTGCCCAGCGGATCGGCATGACTCAGGCTAATTTGTCGATTCTGAAGACCGGCAAGGCCAAGGCCGTGCGCATGACCACGATCGATCTGATCTGTCGGGAGCTGCAGTGCCAACCCGGCGATCTCTTCGAATACGTGGAAGACGACGACCCCTGGAAGCGATAAATGATTGTTTGCCGGCAGTGCCGGCTGACAATTCGTGTTCGGCTGGTCACTATTCGTTACGCCATTGGGTACCGCTCGGTATCTTTCTATTTCCGAAAACTGAGCTTTTGGTTACCGAGTGACCCCCAGCGGTGTTAACGATTACTCCGTTGTTCGTAACGCGTTTGCCGCGGGCCATGCCCGCTAAACAATCATTTACAAGACAAGGAGGAAAAATGGAAAAGGGAAGATCGACAAAACGGATCATCGGTATCATCGCCATCGCAGTGGTGGCGGTTGCCCTGTTAGTGGGAGTCTATTTTTGGTTTGCGCTTTCGGGGCTGTTTAGCAGGGATTATGATCCGGAGATTGTCATAGCCACATCCCCGGGTGATCAGTACGAGCTGGTGGCGCGTGAATTTTCCTGCCTTGGCGGAAGCGGCGCGGAAATTTACATCCGGGAACCCGGGCAGGATCAATGGTACAACAGCTGGAAAGCCAAGCACATCGGCAATGCCAGCGGCGACAACTACTACAAGCCCTTTGCCGACGGAGCCTATTATGTGGAATGGGAAAGCGATCAGGTGACGCTTTATTATTACCGAAGCGTTCCCGCTGAAAATAAGGATGATCCGGATACATGGCGCGGCATCGTTACTTACGACCTGAATTAAGGAGGAACGAAACATGGAACAGAACAACCAAAACGTTCAACCGCCGGCGCAGAGTGTGCCGCCGGTGCAGAGTGTGCCGCCGGCGCAGCCGGTGCCGCCTCAGCAGCCCTATTACTATCCCGCACCGCCGGTGGTGCAGGAGCCGCCCTTCACTACGGGCAAGCGGGAGCTGATCTTCGGCCTGCTGATCATGGTCTGCAGCCTGCTGCTGTGTAATTTTACCCTGTTCGGCGGCTTCAATCTGGGCTTTGCCCTCAGCGCCATGGCCTGCATGGCCTGCTCCGTGGGATATCTGCGAGCCGCCGGTCGCCGGCTGGATGGCTACGGCATCGCCCTTTTGGCGCTGAGTGCCATCATCTGCGCCGGTTTCGCCCGTTCCGATGATGGGTTCGTGAAGTTCGTGCTGACCTGCTTTGTGCTGCTGGCGTTCAATCTGGCGCTGTGCCGGATGGCCGGTCAGAACCTGCGCCCCAGCGCCGGCATTTCCTCACTGCTGGATCCGTTCCGGGCGGTGGGGCTGGGCGTCGGTAAGCTGTCGCCGGCGTTCCGCGGTCTGGGTCGCACCTTCCGTGAGGGCGGCCCCACGGTGAAAAAGGGTGGCGCTGTGCTGGTGGGCCTGCTGGTGGCGTTGCCTCTGATGGGCATTTTGATCCCTCTGCTCATGTCCGCTGACGCGGCTTTTGACGGCCTGCTGAATTTGCTGCCGGATTTCGAACTCAGCGAACTGGTGATCACAGCGATCTTCGGCGCGATGCTGACCTGCTTCCTGTATACCCGTGGCGCGGCTCTGGAGCATACGCCCAAGGCCGAAAATAAGGCTGCCGAAAGCAAAACCGTCAGCCACCTGACCATCAATACGGTGCTGGGCGCCGTGTGCCTTGTGTATCTGGTGTATCTATTTAGCCAGCTGGCTTATTTTGTGGGCGGCTTCTCCGGCATCCTGCCTGATGGGTTCACCGCCGCGGAATACGCCCGTCGGGGCTTTTTCGAGATGGCGTGGCTGTGTGTCATCGACCTGAGCGTCATGGCTCTGGCGGTGGCGATGGTGACAAAGCAGGAGGGCAAAGCCCCTCTGGTCACCCGTCTGCTGTGCCTGTTCATCGGTCTGGTGACCGTATTTCTGGTGGTCACCGCCAGCGCCAAGATGGGGCTGTACATCTCCTGCTACGGTCTGACCCGTCTGCGTGTGCTGACGGAGGTGATCATGGTGTTCCTAGGCATCGCCACGGCGGTGGTGAGCCTGTGGCTGTTTGCGCCCAAGCTGCCCTACATGAAAGTGGTATTGCTCCTTGCGCTGTCTATGGGCGCTATCACTCTATGGGCGGATGTGGATACGGTGGTGGCGGCCTACAATGTGAGCGCCTACCAAAGCGGTGCGCTTCAGAAGGTAGACGTTTCCTACCTGAGCCGTTTGGGCGACGGGGCGGTGCCCTATATTGCCCGACTGGCGGAGGATGACAACTCTGCCGTAGCCGAGGCTGCCCAACGGGTTTTGGAGAATCGTGAGCCGACGGTGCAGGATTTCCGGCAGTGGAACTACGCCGATTGGATCGCGGATGCATGGCTGTCCGAGGACGACTAACGGAAAAAGTTAAGAAAAAAGCTGTACAAAAGGGACTTTTTGTTATATGATATATGTATCCTTATGAAAGGAGGAACGTATCATGCAAGAATATATTGCAATGTGGACGCAGTTTGCGAACTTTGGCGGCAAGACCAATGTCCGTGGCTATTGGATGGCTTGGCTGTTCAACTTCCTGGCTTCCTTTGTTCTGGGCTTTGTTGACGGCCTGCTGGGCATCACCATCCTGTCCGCTGTGTACTCTCTGGCTGTTCTGATCCCCGGTCTGTCCATCGCTGTCAGACGTCTGAACGATGCCGGCTACAGCTGGAAGAGCCTGCTGTGGATGCTGCTGCCTCTGGTTGGCTGGATCATCGTCCTCGTCAGACTGTGCAGACCCTCCGTCGTCAGCGCTTAATTTTTGATCCATAAAGAAAAGACCGCCCTCAGGGCGGTCTTTTCTTATGTTTTAGGGAAAATACAGATCCAGATCCACGTCACCCTCAATGCCGGGGACGGTTCCCTGATCGGAATACTGCCAGAAGCGGATCTGGTGGGGGAAGGTCATCCGGTCTGTGTACATGGCCAGCCAGAAAGGATAGTAGGCCAGCTGCTCCAGCTCCAGATAATTCTTCGCCAGATCCTGATTGAAGTAGATCATAGGCTCGTAGCCGGCCTGACCCACCCGATCGCAGAAGGCCTCGACGCAAGCCATCAGAGTTGGGGTGTCCAGCTGGCCTGTGCGGGCGCTTTCGCTGACGTATTCCCAGTCGTAGACCAGGGGTAGATCCAGCTGTGTGCCGCTGAGAACCTGCAGGGCAAACTCGGCTTCCTCCAAGGCCTCATCCGTACTGATGGCCTGAGAGAAGAAGTAGGCGCCGATCTGCAGACCCGCTGAGCGGGCACCGGCAAGATTCTCCGCGGCGCGCTCGTCGACGTGGAGGGTGCCGGTCTCGTAGCCCCGATAGCCCAGCCGAATGATGGCAAATTCAATGCCAGAGGCTTTTACTGCCGCCCAATCGATGACTTCCTGATGGGAGGAAACGTCGATACCGGGGATGCTCTGGCCGGCAAGGCAGGATAAATAGCCGTTTTTGTCGTAGGTAAAATCCTCCACCCCGTAGGGGTTCGGGGTCAACGTCGGCTCCGGCGGGCGGGTGTAGGCCGGAGGTTCGGGGGGCATGACGCAGTGCTTCAGGAAGATGGCGAAGCCGGTCATGATCAGTGCGATGGCAGACAGAGCCAGAACCCAACGCCAAAATAACTTGGCATCGGATTTTTTCTTTTTGCGCGCCAAAGGTCGCCCCCCCTTTCTGTTTTTGTCCAGTATACCATAATCCGACAAAAAACGAAAGAGAAGATTGGAAAGATAAATGATTGTTTAGCGGATTATCACACATGCCATTCGTAGGGCGGGGCCATGGCCCCGCCGCTAGGGTTCGATTACTGAGCCGTATGATATTTGCTGTAATCGTAAGGTTTTTGAAGTGATTTTACTGCTCGATCGACCAAAGTGGTCGGCGGGGTCATGACCCCGCCCTACGAAAAAGTTGTATTGTAAACAATCATTTACCGCTGTAGCTTCGCAGAACCGGTCACTTCGCCATGGTGATCTGCTTCAGGATCTTCACAAACATCTGTCCCATGGTCAGCTTCGGCACGGCCTCCTGCGCCACCATGGGAATTTGCGCCAGAACCTGATCTCCTGCCCGGATGGTCAGAGTGCCCAGCCGCTGCCCCTTGCTGACGGGAGCGGTGACAGTATCCTCCAGCTCGGTGCGGATATTGACGGTGTTTGCCTGCGCTTTGTCAATGAGCAGCATGGGATCTTTGGTGGGTACGGCCTTGACAGAGCCGTCGGTGCCCAGCTGCACCGGAACGGACTCCTGCTGCACATCGGGACAGATCAGGGCGTAGTTCGCAAAGCCGTAGTCCAGCAGCTGTTTGCAGGCGGCGAAGCGATCCTTGGAAGTTTCCGACCCCATGACCACGGCGATCAGCTCCATGCCGTCACGCTGAGCAGAGGCCGACAGACAATAGCCTGCCTTGGCCGTAAAGCCGGTCTTCAGCCCCGTGGCTCCGGAGTAAAACCGCACCAGCTTATTGGTGTTGCTCAGGCCGAAGGTGCCGTTTCGCACGGTGTCCATCCAGATGGTAGTGAATTTTTTGATATCCGGATGGTTTGCCAGCAGCTGCCGTGACATAATGGCAATGTCATGTGCCGAGGTCAAATGCTCTGCCGCGTTGGGCTCATCGTCAAGACCCGTGCAGTTGACAAAGTGGGTGTCATTCATCCCCAGCTCAGCCGCTCGTGCGTTCATCTGGGTCACAAAAGCGGCCTCGCTGCCGGCGATATGCTCTGCCATGGCGCAGGCGCAATCGTTGGCGGAGCTGACGGCAATGGATTTGACCATGTCTGTCACGGACATGGTTTCGCCGACTTTCAAATAGATCTGGCTGCCACCCTTGGCCGCGGCGGCCTCCGAGGCGGTGACCATATCGTCCCAGCCGATGCGCCCCTGCTCGATGGCCTCCATGATCAGCAGCATGGTCATGACCTTGGTCACGCTGGCGGGAGCCAGTTTTTCGTGGGCGTTCTGCTCGTAGAGAATGGTGCCGGTGGCGGCGTCCATGAGCACGGCGCTTTTGGCGGGAACCTCCGCCGGGGCGGCACTGACGGACAGCGGCAGACAGCTGATGAGCATACACAGCGCCACCAAAATGATCCCTAATCGTTTCATCGTGATCCCTCCTGTTTCTGATGGTACAACCTATGCGCGGCGCCGGGGCGGTATGCCCACTTGCATTGAAGCCGATTTGGGAGTATAATGATGAAAACGTAAGGTAAATGATTGTTTACAACACAACTTTTTCGTAGGGCGGGGTCATGACCCCGCCGACCACTTTGGCCGATCGAGCAGTAAAATCCCTTCAAAAACCTTACGATTACAGCAAATATCATACGGCTCAATAATCGAACCCCAGCGGCGGGGCCATGGCCCCGCCCTACGAATGGCATGTGTGATAATCCGCTAAACAATCATTTATCTCATCAATCGAATTGGAGGACGTCACATGAATATTCGTCTTGCTGCGCTTCGGGATATCCCCGATGTACTTTGTCTGCTGCGGCAGGTGGGGCAGGTGCATCATGAGATCCGGCCGGATATCTTTCCGGAAAACACCTTGAAATATGACGAAAATGCCCTTGCGGAGCTGCTAAAAGACGAAAACCGGCCGGTTTTTGTGGCGATGGAAGGGGAGCGCGTGGCGGGCTACTGCTTTTGCGTCCTGAAAGATCACGCCGGCAGCGGCGTATCCACCTGCCGCAAGGAGCTGTATATCGACGATTTGTGTGTGGATGAAAACCGCCGTGGACAGGGTGTTGCCGGTGCGCTGTACCGCCATGTTACAGCCTATGCCCGGCAGCTGGGCTGCCAATTCATCACCCTGAATGTCTGGTGCGGCAATGATAATGCCATGAGCTTTTACGAAAAAGCCGGCCTTCGCCCCCGAAGCATCATGATGGAAATGCCCTTGGAGGATACGCAATGCTGATCAAAAATCAAGTTTACGAAGCCGAGATCTGCGATTATACTGCCGAAGGGCAGGGCATTGCGAAGGTCGAGGGCTGCGCGGTCTTTATTCCCAACGCCGTCCGGGGCGAGCGGGTGCGCGTGCGCATCGAAAAAGCCCAGAAGACATGGGCATCGGGCAAGATCGTGGAAATATTGGAAAAATCCCCTCATCGGGTCAATCGGGAGTGCCCCGTGGCAAAGCTTTGCGGCGGCTGTGACTTCTGGCACATGGATTACGAGGAAGAAACCCGCCTGAAGGCCGAACGGGTTCGCTCCTGCCTGAACCGGATCGGCGGCGAAAAGCTGGAGAATGTGCCGATTCTGTCGGCACCCACCTGCTACGGCTATCGAAACAAGGCGCAGTATCCGGTGTCCAGCCACAAGGGACGTGCCTTCGCCGGCTTTTTCAAGGCCGGCACCCATAGTGTGGTGGAAAATGATAGCTGCCGGATCCTGCCGGAGGAAATGGATCAGGTGAAGGATATCGTCATTGCCCACATGAACCGCTTCCGCATTCCGGCCTATGACGAAACCGCCCACACGGGGCTGGTGCGGCATATTTATGTCCGTCGGGGCGCGGTGTCGAAGCAGGTGCTGGTGTGTCTGGCGGTCAACGGCCGCAAGCTGCCCCATGCTCCGGAGCTGATCGAGAGCCTGAAAAAAGTGCCGGGCTTTACCACCTTAGTCCTCAGTGTGAATACAAAAAAGGGCAATACGATCCTCGGTGACGAATTTATCACCCTCTACGGCCCGGGAACCATTGAAGATACCCTCTGTGGGCTTGTTTTCCGGCTGTCGCCCAGATCCTTCTATCAGGTCAATCACCATCAGGCCCAGCGGCTGTATCAGGCGGCCATTGAGCAGGCTGGCATCACCAAGGCGGACACCGTTCTCGACCTATACTGCGGCGTGGGCACCATTACCTTGGCTATGGCCGGCGCGGCGGGGAAGGTCATCGGCGTGGAGGTCATCGAACAGGCCGTGGAGGATGCGAAAGAAAACGCCAAACGCAACGGCATTGACAACGCCGAATTTTTCTGCGGCGATGCCGGCGCGGCAGCGCTGGAGCTGGAAAAGCAGGGTGTCAAGGCCGATGTGGTTGTGGTAGATCCGCCCCGTAAGGGTCTGAACGCTGATACCATCGAGGCGCTCAGCCGCTTTGCGCCCCGGCGAATCGTCTACGTTTCCTGCGACCCGGCAACGTTGGCGCGTGATGTGGCGCTGCTGAAGGAGCGGGGCTATGTGCTGAAAAATGCTATGGCAGCAGACTTGTTCCCACGGTGCACACATGTGGAGAGTGTCGTGTGTATGGTGCGGGAACAGGTTATCCACAGCATGAAATTGCACGATGCGCCTTTTCAGAAGATCAAGAGCGGCGAGAAAACCATCGAGCTTCGCCTCTTTGACGAAAAGCGGCAGAAGATCCATCCGGGCGACCAAATTGTATTTACAAACAACGCCACCGGAGAAACGCTGACAAAAACCGTGGCGAAGCTGCACCGGTTCGACAGCTTTGAGGCGCTGTATCAGGTTCTGCCCCTGCTGCAATGCGGTTACACCGCCGAAGATATTGACACGGCAAGTCCGTCTGATATGGAACAGTATTATTCTGCCGAGGAGCAGAAAATGTACGGTGTTGTCGGCATTGAGCTTTGCTAAAGTTAGGAGGAACGGATATGACCTATGAGCACATTTTTGACAGCGGCGCTTTGCGCTGCGAAGCCGAATACAAAATACCCCATGAGGGCTTTGTGACTATTCTGTTTGAGAAGGAGCAGATTCTGCTGCGGGTGGATGCGCAGGGCAATGCCGTTTTCTGCGACCTAAGCGGTCAGGAAAAGTACCGGAGCAAGGTGGAGTGCGAGCCCCGACGGTTCGACAAAGTCCTTTGCGATGTTACCAATGACATCATCACCGTCCGATTCCCCATCATCAAGTGGATCGACCACTATCCCCATTGCGACGGCGAGTATGACCGCTGGAGCGAAGTGATCGTGGACAATCTGTACATTCGCTACACCTTAGAAGGAAGCAACAAACCATGACCCACACCATTCGACCCATTGAGAAAAAAGACAATGCTGCTGTGGAGGGCGTGATCCGCACCTGCCTCATCGAATTTGGTGCCAACCACGAAGGCACGGCATGGGCGGATCCGGATCTGGGGCGGTTTTCTGAAATTTACAGCACTCCCGGCAACCGCTACTGGGTGGCGGAGGATGAAACCGGACACATCGTTGGTGGAACCGGCATCGGCAGGCTCACGGATACGGTCTGCGAATTGCAGAAAATGTACTGTCTGCCGCAGGCGCGGGGCACCGGAGTTGCCCATGAGTTGATGGCACTTGCGCTGCGCTACGCCCGGGACTACTACGCGCAATGCTATCTGGAAACGCTGGATAATATGGTCGCCGCACAGAAATTCTACGAAAAATACGGCTTTGTTCGCACGAACGTTGCCCCCGTGCAGACCAACCACTTCGCCTGCGAGGTAAAATACATCAAACATTTGTAAAGCGTTCCATTGACAAAAGTTTACGTATTTTGTAAGATAAAGGAAAAAGAGATTGAGAGGTAAATGCTATGTTCTGTAGCCATTGCGGCGCGAAAAACGCCGACAACAGCGCGTTCTGCGAAAATTGCGGCGCCAATATCAGCGCCGACGCACCCATCAAACCCCGAAAGCCCCTGAGCCGCCGTACGCTGATCATCATCTGCGCCGCTGTGGCGGCAGCCATCATTGCTCTGACGGTGGTGCTGATCATCGTCAACCAGCCCAAGACACTGGAAATGGACAACTACATCAGTGTTTCCTTCGAGGGTTTTGACACCGTGGGCAGAGCGACCCTGACCGTGGATGGAGAAAAACTGGTGAACGATCTGACCGACGGTCTGGATGAGTCCGGCGTTACGGATCTGTACAAGCTGCTGCGCCAGGGCAAGCTGGATGTGGAGCTGGAAAAGGAGTCCGGCCTGCGCAACGGCGATACGGTTACGGTGAACCTTACCGTGGACAATGCGGCCTTCGAGGAGTTTGGTCTGAAGATCAAGCTGAAAAAGACCGCTTATACCGTGGAGGGGCTGAAACCCATCACCACCGTAGATCCCTTTGATTACCTGAAGGTGACGGTCAGCGGCTACGAGCCCTACGCAAGTGTGGATTTCGAAAACACCGCTACGGACGAGTATCTGCAGAGCCGGCTGTATTTCTACTGTGATGATCGTACCTATGACTGCAGCAACGGCGATGAGCTTGTTATCTATGCCGGCGGCATTTACGAGGACTCTGCCGAGGATGGCTATCACTTCACCCGGTTCTCTATGACCTACACCCTGACGGATGTGCCCCAGCCGGAGGAGATCGACGTGTTTGATATCCTCACCGTGACCTACAGCGGCGTGGATGGCGAAGGTAGATTGTCCTTCGAGAAGAATCCGGGGGAGGATGACTTCCTGTCCAACGTTTCCTTCTCCTTCGATAAGACCTATAATTTGACCAGCGGCGATGTGGTTACCTGCACCGCAAGCTACTGGAAGACTCCTGAGGAATACGGCTACAAGGTGCTGACTACGGAAAAGACCTTCACCGTGCCCCAGCTGGGCACCTTCGTGACGGATTACACCGTGCTGGGCGAGGAGGCTCGCACCCAGCTGACCCAGAAGGCGCAGGAAAAGCTGGAGGAAGCCCTCAATGCGGAATACGTTGCCGGCAGCCTATACACCAGTAATTCCATCTTCTCCACCACCTATGCGCTGGATGAGTATGAGAGCTTCGAGAATGTGCAGCTGACCCATGTCTACACCTATTCCGGCAGCAGCTGGAGCAGCACCTATCACACGCTGGGCTTTGTATTCAGCGTGGATCTGCTGGGTCACCCCACGGAAGCGGCCAACGGCACCGCCTACTTCTACCTGAGCATCGAGGATCTGATCCTGCTGATCGACGGTACGCTGGAGCCGGGCTGGGAGGATGAACTGTCCATGAATTCCGGCGCTTACGTCAGCTTCGAGCTGCTGAAGGAAAAGCGGCTGAATTACTACGAGGATCTGGTGGTCATCGAGCAATAAAGCAATAAAAACGGCGCTGATGCCTTAGCATCAGCGCCGTTCTATTTACTTCCACAATCCGTCGGGGTAAAGGCCGTCGTCGGCCATGGCCTTCAAAGCCGCCACCACCGTGGGCTTGTCAGCTGCGTAGGTAATGCCGTACCACTTGTCCGCGGAGCGCAGCACCTTGGCCTGCGCCTTACCCTCGGCCAGCAGCTCAGCCACCACGAAGGGCAGAAAAAATTCCGCCTTTTCGGGATTTTTGGGCATCTTCTCCACCATGAAGGTAGCAAACTTGGTCTTCAGCTCCTTCAGGAAACCGGGGGTGAAGCCCCAAGTGTTCATGGAAACGATGGTGTTGGGAGCAAGCTCCGTCCAGTTCTCGCCGTCCTCTGTGAAGCGGATGGCATCGCCCTGCACCTCGATGCGGGTGCGCTCGTGGATATCCGTCAGGTAGCCCTGCGCATCGGTGGTGCAAACGCCCCGGGCAACGCTGCCGTTGTCGGTGACGGTCTTGCCCAGCTCATAGCCAACCATGCAGTAGTCGTACTTTTCGCCATCTTTTGCATGACAAAGAGCCTGATAAATGCTCTTAAAGGCGGATTTTCCGTAGTAATCGTCGGAATTGATCACCGCAAAGGGCGCATCGCCGATGACCTCCGCGGCGCACAGAACCGCATGGCCGGTGCCCCAGGGCTTTTTGCGGCATTCGGGAACGGCGCAGCCCTCGGGAACCTTGTCGATCTCCTGATAGGCGTAGCGGATCTTCATGGGGCAGTGCTCCAGCCGCTTGCCTACGGTGTCCATGAAATCCTGACGGATGGCCTCCTTGATGATGATCACCGCGGTCTCAAAGCCGGCTTCGTGGGCATCGAACAGGGAATAGTCCAGAATGGCCTCGCCGTGGCTGCCCACGGGATCAATCTGCTTGAGTCCGCCGTAGCGGCTGCCCATGCCGGCAGCCATGACCACAAGAACAGGTTTGCTTGTCATATAAGCAACCTCCTGAAAGTTATTTTCTGTATTATACGGGGTTTTTTGGAAAAAATCAAGCTATTAATCACATCAAAGCTGCTCCAGATAGATGGCCTCGCCCTTGAGCTTGTCCCAGGTAAAGACGGAGGCCAGCTCTTTGGCGCTGATGGCTTCGCAGCAATCCAGCAGCCCCGCCGCAGCGGCCAGCTTGCCGATCAGTTCCTCAGGCTTCAGCCGCAGCCGCAGCTGCCCCAGATCCAGATCCCGATCCCGCTTGCTCAGCCGCCGGCCGTCGGGGGCTAGCAGCATGGGCACATGGCCGTAGTCGGGGTGGGCGAAGCCGAACAGCTCCTGCAAATACATCTGCCGTGGGGCAGAGCCTAGCAGATCCATGCCCCGAACCACCTCGGTGACGCCGGCTTCGCCGTCGTCTACCGTGACCGCCAATTGGTAGACATAACATCCGTCTGCCCGACGAACCACGAAATCTCCGCAATCTGTGGACAGATTTTGCCGGAATGTACCTTGACACAGGTCGTTCACCACAAATTCCCGCTCGGGAACTATGACCCGCCATGCGGGCAGCCGGTTTGCGGGTGGCTCGGTCAGGTTTCGGCAGGTGCCGGCGTAGACGTAAGTGCCGTCGGACAGGTGAGGGGCGTTGACGTTGTGCAGCTGGCTGCGGGTGCAGTAGCAGGGGTACAGCAGCCCCAGCTGGCGCAGCTGCTCGAAATAGCGGTCATAAACCGGGCTGCGCTGGCTTTGGGGGGCGGTTTCCTCGTCCCAATCCAGCCCCAGCCAGCGAAGATCCTGCCGTAAAAGCTCGGCAAACTCGTCGCTGGTGCGCTGGGTATCCAGATCCTCCATCCGCAGCACCAGAGAACCATTTCGGGAACGTACGGACAGCCACGCGATCAGCGCGGCAAACACGTTGCCCAGATGCATCCGCCCTGAGGGCGTGGGCGCGAACCGCCCCACCGGCGCGGTTTTGCTGTCCATAGTTTCACCTCCAATTGGAAGATAAATGATTATTTGCCGGCACTGCCGGCAAACAATCATTTTCCTTACATACATTACAATTCTTTCAGCGCGGTTTCCAGACGGGAGAAATCCTCCTCCGTCAGGCCGGAGTAGTCCATTACCAGACACCGCTCGTCCTGGGGCGGCGTGGTGCCGTGGTAATATTCGCTTAGGGCACGGATGCGGATGCCGGCCTGTGCCCAGCGGGCGGTCAGCGCCCCGTCATCCAGTTCCGTCCGGATGCGCAGCAGGAAATGCAGCCCCGCATCCTGCTCCAGAATGGTGATTCGATCCGCAATGGGACTGTTTTTCAGCAGTTCTACCAAGCGGTTACGTTTATTTTTGTATGCTTTGCGCATACGGTTGATGTGCTTTTCAAAATGCCCCTCGGTCAGAAACCGCTCCAGCGTGTGCTGCTCGAAGGAGGGCACGGTACAGCTGTAAAAGCCCAGCTTTTCCCGAAATTGCGCCATCAGCGCCGGCGGCAGCACCATGTAGCTGATGCGGATGGAGGGCGCGAGGGTCTTGGAAAAGGTGTTCATATAGATCACCCGCCCCCGGCGATCCATGGATTGCATGGTGCTAACAGGGTGTGAGGTGAAGCGAAATTCCGAATCGTAGTCATCCTCGATGATCCAGCGGTTGCCGCTGGCTGCCCAGTTCAGCAGCTCCAGCCGCCGTGCAGGGGGTGTGACCAGACCTGTGGGGAAGTGGTGGCTGGGGGAGATGTGCAGCACTTGCGCCTGCCCCAGCTTATGGGGCATAACGCCCAGCTCATCCATGGGTGCGTCCACGCAGCGGGCACCGCCGGCGGCGTAGATCTGACGAATCTTGCCGTAGCCCGGCTCCTCCACGGCGTAGACAAGCTCCCGTCCCAGCAGCTGGATCAGCAGATTGTATAGGAAGTCCGTTCCCGCACCGATGAGGATATTCTCCGGCGACACGTCCATGCCCCGAAAGGCGCGCAAATGCTCCGCAATGGCGCGGCGCAGGCCGGGGTGACCCTGATTGGGCAGCGGCCGCAGGAGGCTTTCACCCAGATCCAGCATGACGCCGCGCTGAAGCCGGCTCCACACGGAAAAAGGAAACTGCACAGAACCGCCGGCGGTCAGATCCACGGTATTCTCGGTCTGGGAGGGCTCAACGGGGGCGGATCGGGGAGCGGGAGCCTTGGGAAAGCCCTCGATCTGCTCCACAAAATAGCCCACCTTCTCCTTTGCGCAGATGTAGCCCTCGCTGATCAGCTGGTTGTAAGCCGCCTCCACGGTGATCTTGCTGACCTCCAGATTGGCGGCCAGAGCCCGCTTGGAGGGCAGCTTCTGCCCCGGAGTCAGCTTGCCGGACAGAATGTCCGAACGAATGCAGCGGTACAGCGCCTCGTAAAGAGGGACACCGGGGGATTTTTTCAGGTCATAGGTCAGCATGGCGACACCTCGGGAAAACCAACTTTCCGGTCGTATATCACCAGCAGACTTCCACTATTAACGGATATTTCCGATTTTTCTCCAATGAAATGGTTGCTCACGCCAAGAGGGAAACCGGCGGTCAACGTGCCATCTTCAAGGCTGTATTTCAGCCCTCGGATGGTTACACCCTCAGCATCGGCACCCATGCAGAAAACGCTGACCACGCCTTCGGCCTCCGCCGGGAAGGAGAGGGTGGCGTTCTTGACCACGGTGGCGATGCTGTTAAGACCCACCAGATAGCCGGTGGCGTCCCGGTCGGCGAGGAATTGCAGAGTCTGAAAATTGGCCACGGTGTGGTCAAGCCTCGGGCCGTCCAAAGCGCCGTACAGCAAGAACCGGCGGCAGCCCAGCGCCAGCCCGTGGCGAACGGCCAGCATGGAATCCGTGTCATCCTTCTCCACCGGAAAGACCTTAGCGCCCTCCGGAACGTAGCCCAGAGAGTCGAAATCTCCCAGAATGATGTCCGGAGTCAGACCCAGCGTTTCAAGATGCCGCACTCCGCCGTCGGCGGCGATGATCAGATCGCCGTCGTTAACGGGCTCTGCCGGCGCGTCAAAGCCGCCGGCGCAGAAAATGATGCAGGTTTCCACAGATTCACCGCCTTATGTATCAAACCGGGGCAGCTTCCTTTACTGCCCAGCTCAGACCCTTGGGGTAGAAGAACCGCAGCTTTTCCTCAGCCACGGACATGGTAACCTCTTGGGCAACGCGCAGCTCGCCGTCCAGATTGATGGGCGTGGGCTTGTCGCAGAGGATCTTTACACTTTTTGTGCGGAAATGACGCACCAGCTCAGACAGCTCCTTGTATCGGCCGTCCTTATACTTGCCTACAACGCCGGCTACCTGCAGCCGGGAAACCTTCTTGACCAGCAGCACATCCAGCAGACCGTCAGCAGGGTCGGCTTCGGGCACTGGCTGGAAGCCGCCGCCGTAGTAGCGGCCGTTGCAGACGCAGATCATGGTCTGCTTGCCGTCGATGCGTTTGCCGTTGATCTCCACCACATAATGCTCCGAAACGCCTTTGATCACGTTGATCACGGTGCTGGCGGCGTAGGCACGGAAGCCGTGGAGCAGCGGCAGCCGCTTATAGCGGGATACATCGGTGCCGATTCGGGCATCCAGACCCACGGAGCAGATGTTCATGGCGATATCATCGTTGCAACGAATCAGGTCGAAGGTGGCTTCCTCCGCATCCAGCAGCCGCTCCAGAACAAAAAACGCCGACGGATCGTTAAAGAGCTTGACGAAATCATTGCCGCTGCCGCCGGAGAATACGGTGACGGCTACGTTGGGGTGGCCGGCTGCGCCTTGTACTACCTCGTTGAGGGTGCCGTCGCCGCCGCAGGCGTAGAGGCGATGCTCTTCGCCGGTCTCGGCGGCCTCACGGGCGAAGCGGGTGCATTCGCCGGGGGCGGTGGATACACGGATGTCGTAGTTCAGATGCTTTTTGCGGCAGATCCGGTGGATTTCCTCGCTGTAGGCATCGGTGCGGTTTTTGCTTCCCGCTGCCGGATTGATGATAAATAAATGCCTCATAAATTCCTCCATAGGAGGAAGATATAAGATATGAGATATAAGTTATAAGATATTCTTGGTTCAAGAATATCTCGTATCTCGTATCTTGTATCTCGTATCTTCACTTTTTCTTTCTGGTGTTATCCGTAAACATATAGTAGTCGCATTTGATCATGCCGTTATAGAGCTTGCGCTTTTTGTCGGCACGGCGGCCGAAATAATGCTCAAACTCCGGCTCGGAGGTGATGATGTATTTCTTCCAGCCGTTGGCGAATTTCAGGTGTCGACCCAGAGCGGCGTAGAGCCGCTGGGCACTCTGCTGCTCCATCATCCGCTGGCCGTAGGGAGGATTGCAGATGAGGATGCCGCTATCCGTGGGCAGGCTCATCTTGGTGGCGTCGCCGTCCTTGAACTCGATGCAATCCGCTACGCCTGCTTTGCGGGCGTTGGCCATGGCCAGCGATACGCACTTGGGGTCATTGTCAGAGCCGAGGATGCGGTAATTGCCCTTGAATTCCTTGTCCATGGCCTCACCCCGGGCGTTTTGCCAGATGTCGGTGGAGATCCAGTCGAAGGCTTCCGCCGCGAACCGCCGCCGCAGACCGGGAGCCCGATTCTTGGCGATCATGGTGGCCTCGATGGGGATGGTGCCGCTGCCGCAGAAGGGATCCCAGACAAAATCCCGACCGCGGTATTTGGTCAGCATGACCATGGCGGCGGCCAGGGTTTCCCGCAGGGGGGCATCGTTGCCGATGGCCCGGTAGCCCCGTTTGTGCAGACCCGGGCCCGTGGTGTCCAGATACAGCACACAGCGGTCGTTCATCATTGAGAACTGAAGCTGATATTTCGCTCCGGTCTCCGGCAGCCAGCTGACGCCGTATTTTTCGCCCAGCCGCTTGGACGCGGCCTTTTTCACGATGGCCTGACAATCCGGAACGCTCATCAGCTGGCTATTCAGGCAATGGCCCTTGACGGGGAATGCGCCGTCTTTGGGGATGATGTTCTCCAGCTCCGCCTGATACACGCCCTGAAACAGCTGCTCGAAGGTCTTGGCCTCAAAATCCGCCAGCACCATCAGCACCCGCTCGCCGGTGCGAAGACCGATGTTGGCTCGCGCCAGCGCGCTTTCGCTGCCGGAAAACAGCACACGGCCGTTCTCAACGCGAACGTTTTCCATGTTCAGCCGGCGCAGCTCGTCGCCGGCGATGCCCTCCAGACCGAACAGACAGGGCACTGCAAATTCAAAATTGTTCATAGTTCCTCCGTTAAGGAATAATCTTACTTCTTTTTAAATACCGCTCTTCTTCGGAAAAGACGCAGCCGCAGTATTTCTGCATATAAAAATCATGCTCCCGGGCGAAATTCTGTCCGTCACGGAAGTAGGGGCGGAAATCCCGATACAGAAATTCTACGCCGTATTCCGCCGCGGCACGCTCCGCAACCTCCCGCATCAGCTCGTGCTGCTGATAGGGGCTGATGAACAGGCTGGAGGTGAAGCTGTCAAAGCCGCCCTCGGCGGCTTGCCGTGCGGTCTCAAAGAGCCGCATTTCGTAGCATTTTACGCAGCGATGTTCGATATCCTCCGCCACAGCACGAACAAAGGGCCGCAGGCCGTAATCGTTGCGCTCGATGAGGGGCAGCTCGATGACTTGCGCGTAGGCCCGGAGGCAGTTGCGGCGGGCACGGTACTCGGTGAAGGGGTGGATATTGGGATTGTACCAGAAGCCGGTGACCTCGATGCCGTCACCGCGCAGCACCTCGATGGGCTGATTGGCGCAGGGCGCGCAGCAGATGTGTAGTAACGTTTTCATGTAGAAAACCTCCAAAAAGTGCTTAAAACAATTATAGCACGATCATTATGGGGTTGCAAGAACTGCCGGTTTGATGATGTAAATGATTGTTTACAACACAACTTTTTCGTAGGGCGGGGTCATGACCCCGCCGACCACTTTGGCCGATCGAGCAGTAAAATCCCTTCAAAAACCTTACGATTACAGCAAATATCATACGGCTCAATAATCGAACTCTTTCG
>JAFTIZ010000039.1 GCA_017456645.1 Oscillospiraceae bacterium | reverse complement strand
TCGAAAAGTGTTATTCGTGCAAGCTCTGCCATGCGGCTCTCAGCCTCCCGCACTCTCTGTGGGTGAGCACTTGCATTACTTCTCTTTTCTCAAACGCTTTTGTTGCTTATTTTCAGATCGCTACTCCTTGACGAAATCACTGATCAGGCAATAGATGTCTTTATCGCACTCGCAATAAAGAGTATTCCAGTCAACATTGTGTGCTGTGCATTTTCGTTTCTTTTGCGCTTTTGCCGACAGCAGTAAGGAACCGAGCAGCGACTTGGCGGACATGGCCCAGGAGTGGCCGTTTTCGTCATATCCTACGAGCCAAACATCATCATCGACCTTACTAACGATAGCTGTGAATTTCTCAACTTCATGTACGGAATTTAGTTCGATTGCACATTTCATTTTCAATGGCACCTCACTTTGGTATGGACTGCCGGATCACTCCACATCCTGCAGAGCATCATAACCTTCTTCACCGGTACGCACTTTCACCACATTTTCCACATCATAGACAAAGATCTTGCCGTCACCGATGTGACCGGTGTAAAGGACCTTTTTGGCAGTTTCGATCACAGTACGCACGGGAACCTTACTGACCACGATATCTACCTGCACTTTCGGAAGCAGCGTTGTCTCCACCTGGATGCCGCGGTAATACTCGGGCTTGCCCTTCTGGATGCCGCAGCCCATCACATGAGATACGGTCATGCCTGTAATGCCGATACTGAGCATTGCGTTTTTCAGATCTTCGAGGCGAGCCTCCTTGCAGATGATCTCGACCTTGGTAAATTTAGGAGTGCCTTCTTCAAAGCTGGGCATTTTTCTAACAGGAACAGCCTCCGCTTCAGGCACATCCCCACTTACAACAATAGGCTCACCGTTTCCGCTGGGAACAGATTCGGGCAGCATGGCAAAACCGGAATATGCGGTCAACAAACCATGCTCGGAAACATCCAGTCCAGCGATTTCATCTTCGGCATCAACACGCAGGCCGATGGTCTTCTTGATAACAAAAAAGACGATGGTCATAACTACCGCAACATAGATGATCACGCTGACCACACCTAATGCCTGGACGCCGAGGAAATGAAAGCCGCCGCCGTAGAAAAGACCCTTTTCGGTAGAAATGCCTGTGGCGAAGAGGCCGGTGAAAACGGTACCCAACGCGCCGCAGATACCATGGACAGAGATCGCACCGACCGGATCATCAATTTTGGCGACCTTATCAAAGAATTCAACAGCCAAAACGATCACAATCCCAAATACAATACCCATGATGGCCGCGCCCAAAGGAGAAACCGCATCACAGCCGGCGGTAATGCCAACGAGACCGGCAAGGGCAGCGTTATAAGTCATGGATACATCCGGCTTACCATAGCGGAGCCAAGTGAAAATCAATGTCACACAGCAGGCAACAGCAGCGCAGAGGTTGGTGTTGAAGAATATTAGACCTGCGCTCTGGACAGCGGCATCGGAATCCATAGCAACGGTGGATGCACCGTTGAAACCGAACCAGCAGAACCATAGGATGAACACACCCAACGCTGCAAATGTCAGGTTATGGCCTAAAATAGCGCGGGGCTTGCCTTTCTTGTCGTACTTGCCGATACGTGGGCCAAGCATTTTTGCACCGATCAAGGCGCAGACACCTCCGACCATATGTACCGCAGTGGAACCGGCGAAGTCATGGAAGCCGAGCTCGCTCAACCAACCGCCGCCCCAGATCCAATGACCGGAAACGGGATAAATGATCAAGGAGATAGCGGCGGAATAAATGCAATAGGCGCTGAACTTGGTACGCTCTGCCATAGCGCCGGAAACAATGGTGGCAGAGGTGGCGCAGAACACGGTCTGGAAAATTGCAAAGGCCCACAGCGGAACGCCGCTGGGAAGAACATGGCTGTAATCCTTCATAATCATAGGGTCGATCCAGCCGAACAGCTTTGTTCCCGCTCCGAACATAATGCCGAAACCAACAAGCCAGAAACAGGGCGTACCGATGCAGAAGTCCATCAGGTTTTTCATCAGAATATTGCCGGTGTTCTTGGCTCTGGTAAATCCGGCCTCACACATGGAAAAACCTGCCTGCATAAAGAACACCAGGGCGGCACCGAGCAGCACCCAAATCGTGTTCACAGAACTGAATGTCATGGGAAATTCCTTCTTTCTATTTGCCCCAAAGGGCGGGAACGTATTACTTAACACCAAACAGCAGATCGCCGTAGGTGGGGAACGGCCAGTAGCTCTCGGCGGTCATGACCTCTGCCTCATCCGCTGCGGCACGCAGCTCTGTCATTCTGGAGATCATTTCATCGCGGATGTAGTTGGCTTCCTCAGTCACGTCGCTGAGCGTTTTGAGCTTTGCGATCACGCCATCCAGCGCGTCCGTCCTGCTATCGATACTGTCGATCAGCGCGGCCAGTTTCTTGACCAGTTTCTTTTCATAACAGCAGCTGATCTCGGCATCCAGCGTCTTTTTGCTGGCCGCAGCATCGGCCACATCCGCGGCATAGTGTTCAACTGCGGGCAGGATCTGCTTTCTGGCCATATCGCTCATGGTCTGGGCCTCAATGCAGACGGTCTTGCAGTAGTTTTCCAGCATGATCTCATAACGGGAGTGCAGCTCTGCCTCGGAAAAGACCTTGTGAGAGGTCAGCATATCGACGTTTTTCTTCTTCAGGATCTCGGGAATGGCATCCGGAGTGGTGCGCAAATTGAGCAGCCCCCGTTTTTCGGCAGCTTCTGTGATCCAGGCATCGTCATAGCCATTGCCGTTGAAGATGATACGCTTGTGTGCCTTGATGGTGTTTTTAATGAGTTCATGCAGTGCGGTGTTGAAATCATCTGCTTTTTCCAGCTCCTCCGCATAGAGCTTCAGAGACTGCGCAACGGCGGCGTTGAGCATGATGTTGGCGCAGGCGATGGAGTTGCTGGAACCCAGCATACGGAACTCAAACTTATTTCCGGTACAGGCACAGGGGGACGTGCGGTTGCGATCCGTGGTATCCCGGATAAAGCGAGGACGAACATCGACGCCCATCTTCATCTTTTTCTTTTCCACACCGGTGTAAGCCGTGTCAGTTTCGAT
>JAFTIZ010000012.1 GCA_017456645.1 Oscillospiraceae bacterium | reverse complement strand
GAGTGCGCGACGGGAGATCCTTAAGAGGGCGTCTTTGGCGCGCGGGAGCGCGACACTCAGCGCCTCTTAAGTCGGCTTCTTTTCGTACTTTTCTTGCCGAAACAAGAAAAGTACATCGTTTTCCTAAACATTCATTTATCATTCCATCAAAAAATTGCAGGGCCGCGGTTGCAGCCCTGCAATTTTTTACATCATAAACGTGGTCATAAGGTAATAGCCGATGACCAGAACGCCCAGCACGATACGGTACACACCGAAAGCGGAGAAGGAGCGCTTGCGGACGTACTCCATCAGCGCCTTGATCACCAGCATACTGACCAGGAACGACACCACGCAGCCTACGATCAGCACCGTGATCTCCGTCATGGTGGGCACCAGACCCTCGAACAGATACTTCACCAGCTTCAGAGCGCTGGCACCCAGCATGGTGGGAATGGCCAGGAAGAAGCTGAACTCCGCCGCCGCAGGACGGGAAACACCCAGCAGAATGCCGCCGAGGATGGTGGAGCCGGAACGGGAGGTGCCGGGGATCAGGCTCAAGCACTGAAACGCGCCGATGAGCAGGGCAGTGCGATAATCGATATCGTGAACCTTGGAGACCCGGGGCTCCAGATCCTTGTTCTGCCGCTCCACGATGATGAATGCCACGCCGTAGAGGATCAGCGTCAGCGCTACCACAATATAATTGTACAGGTGCGCATCCATCCAATCATCCAGCAGCAGACCAAGCACCGCCGAGGGCAGCACCGCCACCACGACCTTCAGCCACAGCTCCCAGGTCTGCTTCTTCTCGATCTCGCCCTTTTTCGGGCAGAAGGGATTGAGCTTGTTAAAAAACAGCACCAGAACGGCCAAAATCGCACCCAGCTGGATGACCACCTGAAACATTTCGTAAAATTCCGGAGAAACGTCCAGTTTCACGAACTCGTCCAGCAGGATCAGGTGACCCGTGGAGGAAATGGGGAGCCATTCCGTGATGCCCTCCACAATGCCGAACAGGATCGCTTTCAGGATTTCTATTATAAACATATGTAACTCCTTTCAGAGATGAAATGCATTCTAACATCGCCATTACTATACCCCGAAATGGCGCAATTTGCAAGGGGAATTTGGCTCGTTCACAAATTGGGGTGCAACTCTTTACAAATTGTTCACCAGAAAGCGGGATTTTGGGGTATAATGTAGTAAAAAGAAAACCATACCCATTTTAAGGAGGTTTCTATATGGCTATCTCTGTTCTGGTCGTGGAAGACGACCGCAATATTGCTGAGCTGCTTCAGATGTATCTGGAGAAGGAGGGCTACGCCGTAACCATCGCTGCTGACGGCGGTCAGGGTCTGAGCAAATTCCGCTCCATCAAGCCCGATCTGGTGCTGCTGGACGTGATGATGCCTGTGATGGACGGCTGGGCCGTGTGCAAATCCATCCGCGCCGAAAGCCAGACTCCTGTGATCATGCTCACCGCCAAGGGCGAGACCGATGATAAGGTCACGGGTCTTAAGTCCGGTGCCGACGATTACATCACCAAACCCTTCGAAATGAAGGAGGTTCTGGCTCGGATCGAGGCCGTGCTGCGCCGCTCCGCCGGCATTACCACGGAGAAAAAGGCTCGCCGCCTGACCTTCGATAAGCTCACCATTGACATGGACGCCTTCGAGCTGACTGTGGATGGCAAAAAGGTGGATACGCCGCCCAAGGAAATGGAGCTGCTGTTCTATCTGGCCTCCTCTCCCAACCGGGTCTACACCCGCAACCAGCTCCTTGACGAGGTCTGGGGCTTCGATTACTTCGGCGACAGCCGCACCGTAGACGTCCACGTCAAGCGCCTGCGCGAAAAGCTGGAGGGCGTTTCCGAAAGCTGGAGTCTGAAAACCGTCTGGGGTGTGGGTTATAAATTTGAGGTGACTCAGCCGTGAAAACAACGTACAGCCGTACCTTCCTGACCAGTATGGTGGTATTGCTGTTGGCGCTGTTGGCTGTTGGCATTTTTCTGCGGGCGCTGCTGGATGATTACCTGACGGACAGCGCTTATGCCCGTCTGCAAAAGGATGCCCGGGTGATCTCCACCCTGACAGCGGCCTATTCCTCTGAGGATTCCCTGAACAGTATGGAATACCTCATGAACCTGGACATTGCCGACCAGATCTCCGATGCCGATACCGTCATCTGCGATCCGGACGGAACCATTATCCTCTGTGCCGATGATCCTCTGGGCTGCGCGCATCAGGGTCTGACCGTGGGTAAGGATTACCTGAACAAGGTCATATCCGAGGGAAGCGCCCGTGACATCGGCGTTATTCAGGGCCTGTACGAGGACAGCCGCTATGTTTACGCCACACCCATCCGGTCTTCCGACGGGACGGTGCTGGGCATCGTCATCGTTTCTCAGAGCGTGGCCGCCTCCAAGGCGGTGCTGCACAAGATGACGGATCTTTACATTGCGGTGTCGTCGCTGGTGACCATCGTGGCCGTTATGCTCATCGGCCTGTTTGTCCACCAGCAGAGCAAGCCTCTGAAAAAAATGGCGCAGACCGCCCGCGCCTTCGGCCACG
Source organism: Oscillospiraceae bacterium (assembly GCA_017456645.1). GTDB lineage: Bacteria > Bacillota > Clostridia > Oscillospirales > Oscillospiraceae > Faecousia. Next base: position 3,210 of record JAFTIZ010000012.1, on the reverse strand, counting down.
GCGATCTGGACGCACGGGTGGAAGTGAACGATCACTACACCATGGAGGTGGAGGAGCTGGCTTTGGCCTTCAACAACATGGCCTCCTCTTTGCAAAAGAGCGAATACCAGCGGCAGGAATTTGTGGCTAATGTTTCCCACGAGCTGAAGACCCCTATGACCACCATCGGCGGCTATATCGACGGCATTCTGGACGGCACCATCCCGCCGGAAAAATCCCGGCATTATATGCAGATTGTGTCCGATGAGACCAAACGGCTAAGCCGGCTGGTGCGCAGCATGCTGGATATCTCCCAGCTGCAATCCGAGTCCGGCATTCCTGAGGAGAAGAAGCTCCGCTTCGATCTGGAGGAAACCGTGGGTCAGGTGCTGATCACCTTTGAGCAGAAGATCAACGCCAAGGGCGTGGAGGTTGAAGTGGAAATGCCGGAGCATCCGGTGTTCACCATGGCCAACCAGGACTATGTGACCCAGGTGATCTACAATCTGCTGGACAATGCGGTGAAATTCTGCCCCGCCGGCGGCACTTTGGGTGTCAAAATCCGGGAGGGCGGCTCGAAAGCCTACATTTCCGTGTACAACGACGGTCAGACCATCCCCCCGGAGGAGCTGCCTCTGGTATTTGACCGGTTCCACAAGCTGGACAAAAGCCGCTCGGAAAACCGGGACGGCTGGGGTCTTGGTCTGTACATCGTCAAGACCATCGTATGCAGCCATGGCGAAAATATCTCCGTATCCAGCCGCAACGGCCGCACCGAGTTTACCTTCACCATGCCCATCGTAAATTAAGCAAATACATCTCCCAGCGAGGTTATTTATGAAAAACGAAAACCAAAACTTCCGGGATCCCTGGGATTCCGACACCTACCAGACCGGCTCCACCGAACCGCCGAAGAGCCACAAGGGGCTTATTGCTGTACTGCTGATTACCGTGATCTTTCTGGCGGGCATCGCCAGCATTCTGGGCATCCTCAATGTTAAGCTGTTCTCCGCCCTGAATGCCCAATCCCCCGGCGATGATCCCCTCTCCCTGTATCAGGACAGTGAGCAAACGGCTCCCAGCACCGCCTCCGACCCTGCGCCAACCGTCCCCGGGGACAGCGTGACCATCGAAATGATCCAGTATCCTCAGGCCGGCGAGGACACCAATGTGTCGGATGGTCTTTCTCTGAATGAGATCTATACAAAAAATATCGACTCCGTGGTGTCCATTTCCTGCACCGGCGCTGCCGGAAGCTCCAGCGGAACCGGCGTAGTGATCGCCAGCAACGGATATATCGTCACCAATTGCCATGTGGTCGAAAATGCCCGCTCCATTACTGTTCTGCTCAGCGATGACTGCACTTTTCGCGCGTCCGTTGTAGGCACCGATGCCACCACGGATCTGGCGGTGATCTATGTGGATGCTGAAGATCTGACCCCCGCCCAGTTCGGAAATTCCGACGACCTGCTGGTGGGCGACGAGGTCTGCGCCATCGGCGATCCTCTGGGCGCGGAACTTCGGGGCACTATGACCAACGGCATCGTGTCCGCCATCAATCGGGATATCACCACTCAGGGCAGAACCATGACCCTGATCCAGACCAACGCTGCCCTGAATTCCGGCAATTCCGGCGGCCCTCTAATCAATCGATACGGCCATGTCATCGGCATCAATACTATGAAGATCGGCGATAATATGAGCGCTGCCGGCGTAGAGGGTCTGGGCTTTGCTATTCCCAGCACTACGGTGGTGGATGTGGTCGGCCAGCTCATTGAGCAGGGCTATGTGTCCGGACGCCCCAGCATTGGCATTTCCGGCGAGCCCCTTTCGGCTCTGTATCAGTATTACTACCGTCTACCTTCCGGTCTGTTCATCAAAGAGATCACCGACGGCAGCAACGCCGCCGCCCAGGGTCTTCAGGCCGGAGATATTCTGGTCAGCCTGAACGGCGTAAGCATCACCAGCGACGAGGAACTGAGTACATTCCTGTACGGCTGCAAGGTGGGCGACACCGTTGAGGCCGTCATCTACCGCAACCAGAAAAAATACACCGTCAAGCTGACCGTGGAAGAAGCAAAGGGATGATCCTTTGCCTTGCCAACAAGAAAAGAGGAACTACATGGAACCCATTTACCGTCAACAATTTCACATTGATCCCGTGGCTGTGGATCGCTTCGGTCGGCTGAAGCCCTCCATGCTGCTGCTTTTCGCCCAGGAAGTGGCCGGCCATCACAGCGATCAGCTGAGCTTTACCTATGAGGGGCTGGCCGCCCGGGGTCTTTTCTGGGCGGTGATCCGAAATCGGGTGCAGATCACCCGTCTGCCCCGGGAGCATGAGACCATCACCATCGAAACATGGCCCATGCCCACCACCCGCACCGCCTATCCCCGTTCCACGGTGGCTTACGATGCCGAAGGCAATGAGCTGTTCCGTTCTGTCAGCCTGTGGGTGCTGATGGATCTGAACACCCGTGCAATGATCCTGCCGGGCAAGAGCGGCGTGGAGCTGGAGGGCACTCTGCGGGGCACGGAGCTGGCCTCCCCCCGATCCCTCGCTCCCCGACCCCTAACCAACAGCCGCAGACGTACAGTTAGCTTCACGGATCTGGACGTCAACGGCCATATGAACAACACCCGCTATCTGGAGTGGATCATGGATCTGCTGCCCAGCTCCTTCCATAAGGATCATCCGGTGAAGGATTTCACCCTGTGCTACATGAACGAGGCTCGTGAGGGTCAGGCGCTGGACGTGACTTGGGATATGGATGCCGAGGGCGCTCTGAGCGTGGATATTCACAGAGAAAAGGATGAAAATCCTTCTGATTTTGACCGGATCTTCGCGGCAAAAATTGAATTTGAAAATGGTGTTCTGTAAACTAAAAAACATTCCACAGCCTGCTGTCAGGTTGTGGATGTTTTTTCGCCAAGTGCGGAAAAATCCGCGTTTTTTATGGGTTTTTGCAGGTTTCGCCTGTGGAGAAACCTGTGGAGAATGTGGATAACTCCTGTGAAGAAAGCTGTGGATTGCACCATAATTTTATGTTTATGTAAACCGAGATTCTGTCGTATGCCAGACGTAAATAGGTCAGATAAATGATTGTTTACAACACAACTTTTTCGTAGGGCGGGGTCATGACCCCGCCGACCACTTTGGCCGATCGAGCAGTAAAATCCCTTCAAAAACCTTACGATTACAGCAAATATCATACGGCTCAATAATCGAACTCT
>JAFTIZ010000038.1 GCA_017456645.1 Oscillospiraceae bacterium | reverse complement strand
TTCTTACCGACAAAACCCAGGCGCAAATTGCGAAGGAGCTGTTTATTACCCATTCTGCCGTTCACTTTCATTGCAAAAACATATACAGAAAGCTGGAAATCAACAGCAGAAGGCAATTGCTGATCAAATACAAAGAAATTTAATCGTAAATCCTTATTTGGCTGCTAAGTCCTCTGGCGATAATCGCTTGATCTTTTTGGTCATAGCGGTGAATATAAAACGCAAGAAAGAAGGAAATGAAACATGAAAAAACTGATTGCCGCAGTGGTGGCTGTGGCGTTGCTGCTGTCGCTGCTGCCCATGACGGTCATGGCTGACGATGAGGATGTTTCCCTGCCCGTTACCAAGCTGTATGTGGGTACTGTCAACGCACTGGAGACCCCCCAGGGTGACGGCTGGAGCTTTGATGCTGAAACAGACACCCTGACCCTGAACAACTGCACTCTGACGGAGAGCATGCTCCATGAGGTGGACTTTGGTGACTATACGGAGCTGGAGGATGCCATGATCTATGTGGAGGGCGACCTGACCATCGAGCTCATCGGCACCAACTCCGTGGAGCGGGTCATTGAGGAGGCCCCCACGGATTATACCCAGTATTTTGCCATCTGTGCCACAATTTACCCGGCTGATGTCAGCGGTGAAACCTGGGATTACCCCAGCAGACTGTCCTTCACCGGCAGCGGCAACCTGACCACAGGCATCGCCATCACTGCCGATGCCTGGGACGCGGAAAACTATAGTCTGGTAGGAGATTGGAACGAATACCTGGAGTTCAGCTCCGCCATCGGCTGCTGGGCCCCCGGCAGTGCGGACCTCACCGGCCTGACCGACGGTGGCTGGATGGAGATATACGGCGGCATCTCCGGCGTGGAAGCTCCTTGGAATGTCATGGCCTTTGCCTGTTCCCCCACCTTGGGCGACCATTGCTTTGTCACCGCCTACCGGGATGTGGAAGGCACCATTGAAAACGAGTTCGGCTACAACTGGAACAACAACGATGCCTGGCGGATGAAGGTGGAAACCTTTGATGCCCTGCTGCAGGACAACGGCATGCTGCTCCTGGGCAGCGCCGGCACCGCCTCCGGCCAGGGATGGACCTGGGAGAACAAGGTGCTGACCCTCTATGCCGACACCGAGGTCAAGGCCGTCAGCTTCAAGGGCATCCTCGGGGATGCCAAGCTGGTGCTGGCCGGGGATGTGACCCTGGATGCCACCGGCATGGGCTACGACGCAAATTACAATAACTACGGTGCCGTCAATACCTCCTGTGATCTGGAGATCAACACCGGCAGCCATACCCTGACGGTCACCGCCGACAGCGAGGCCATCCGCACGGACCGGTGCGATCTGCTGATCTCCGGCGGCACGGTGGTTGCCGCCATGCCGGAATACTACACCTCCATTTACAGCCAGGGCGGCGATGTGACCATCCGCAACGCCACCTTCCGCACTGTCTGTATCGACGAGGGCGAGGATCTGGTCTGCGGTGAGATCACCATGACCACCGGCTATGATCCCAGCTATAGCGAGGTTCCCGTGGGTGATCTGCTGATCGAGAACGCTGTTATCGACACCGTTGGCCCCATCTATACCAACGACGGCAACATCACCGTAAAGAATTCCACCCTGACCATGGCAGCAGGCTATTCCGCCATTAGCTGCTCCTCCGCGGATATCCGTTTCGAAAACAGCGATATCACCATCAGCTGCAGCGGAACTGCTGTGGATGCTTCCTACGGCGTTATTGTCTTTGATAACTGCGATCTGAGCCTCACCGGCAGAGAGGGTGAGCCCCTGCTGATTGCCGCCCGCTACTACAGCTACTATTTGGATGACCCCGAGGCCGGTGACCGGAACTGGGGCGAGCCCTATCTGGGCGCCATCAGCTTCCTCAATATGGACATCACCTCCCCTGCGGATGTGAATGTTGGCTATGTTGAGAGAGAAGGCTCCAGCTATAACAGCGGCTATGTGACCCTGAAGGACAGCTCCGATGCTCTTGTGCCCTATCTGCAGGCCGAGGGCACCAAGGTGGATCCCACCATTTCTCAGATGGGTGCCAACCTGAGCTACGAGGATCTGATCTATGTCATCGACATCTTTGATGTTCAGAACGCCGATGGCATTGACCTGACCGCCGATGCCGGTATGCTGATTTGGACCAAGGACGAGTTTGAGGCCATGGATGGCATCGTATTTGATGCTGACCACGCCGTTGTGGGCCTGAAGCCCTACAAGGACACCGGCTACTACTACGCCATGTCCGACGGCATTTACACCCGTGATCTCCATGTGGAGAACTACTATGTTGGCTACCTGAAGCTCTCCGACGGCAGCTATGCATTCAGCGAGGCCAAGCTCTATAATCCCGCCATCTATGCCGAGAATATGCTGGGCAAGGAGGATACTGACACCGAAACCCGGGAGTTGTGTGTGGCTCTGCTGAACTTCAATGCCGCCGCACAGGAGTATTTCCACCCCGGTACCGACAAGGACGATCTGGTCAATAGCGGCCTGACCGATGACGAGCGGGAGCTGGATTGGACCAATGTGGCGCTGAACCTGGCTCCTGTGGTTCCCGAGGAAGTTATGATTGAGCGCGACAGCGATGTGTTCACCGCCACCGGCAAGAACCTGCTGTTCGAGGAAATGATCTCTCTGGGTGCCATCTACAAGATCGACGATGCCATCGTGGCAAACGCCACCGAGTGTGGCACCATCTTCTGGACTGCTGAGCAGTTTGCGGCTCTGGAGGGCATGCCCAGTGTGGAGAATTTCGGCAACGGCATCAAGACCGGTTTGACCCAGTACCGGGGCAAGGCTGGCCAGTGGGTTTCCAATGCACCTGAGATCGCCGCCAAGGATATGGCCGATACCCAGTATTATATCCTGGGTTATGTGGTTCACGCCGACGGCTCCGTCAGCTACTCCGGCATGATGAGCTACACCATCGAGCAGTACATCAATAATATGGCCGAGGATGCCGATATGGGCGAGCTGGTCATGCGGCTTTACTACTACGAGCGGGCCGCCAAGGCTGCTCTGGGCTGAGAGGAGGTATATTGATGCGTTACGAAGAAGCAAAAATGGAAATCGTGGCTTTTGAAGCCGAAGATGTGATTGCCACCAGCAATGCTGTGATCGTTACCGATCCTACCGACAACTGGGGCAAGGAAGATTGGGATAATTGACCTAACAGCAGCAACATTGAGTTGACCATCCAAAGATAATATTGCACCCCAAACCACCACGGGCGGTTGGCAATATCGCCGACCGCCCGTGTGCGCTATTCAGAAAGCAAGAAAGTGAGGAAAACACAATGAAAAAAATATTTGCACTTTTACTGGCTATGATCATGGTATTTGCCCTCGCCGCTTGCGGTAACGACGAACCCCCTTCCGGCAGCGAAGGCGATAAGCCCGGTGCCACGCAGAATG
>JAFTIZ010000011.1 GCA_017456645.1 Oscillospiraceae bacterium | reverse complement strand
GGCGTAGGCGTAGGTGTAGGCCTCGTGACCCAGCGCAGCCTCACCGGCCTCGGTGTAGCTGTCGCCACAGGCGGAGCAGGTGTAGGTGGTGTAGCCAGCCTCGGTGCAGGTGGGAGCGGTCACGACAGCCTCATACTTGTGGCCGCAAGTCGTTTCAATAACGGTGGTGTAGTAGGTGGTACCTGGTTCTCCCATGACGTAGAAGCCCAGAACCTGGTCGGTGATGTTGGCATTGATGCTGGTATAGCACCGCCAATCGGGATTGGTACGATACACACCGATGTATCGACTCTGACCGTTATTATACAGATAGTCGGAGTTGATACTGAAGGTATTGGCAGTGCCGGTACCCACACGGACACCGTTGTTGGCGTTGGAGCAGTATACCCAAGTGCTGGTTTGCCCCGCAGGGTAGAGGATGTATGCTCCTTCGGTGCCGCCGATATTCCACTTCAGATCATCGGCAGGATCAGATGCGAGCATCGTTACATCGTTGGATGTGGTCACCTCGATGATGACACCGGTGGGAGCTTCGGAGGTGCCATTGGCACTGGTCATGGCGTAGACCGTGCCCTGATAATCGACGGTGATGACCACGGTGTCGGTGGGTTTGATATCGGAAAGATCCGTCAGGATATAGGCAGTGCTGCCGGAGCCACCGACGTTGTAGGTATAGACTGCGTACAACGTGGTGTCCTGTGCGGCGACGAAGCTGCCGGTGTAAAGGGTGGGGATCTCGGTGGAGTTGTCCACCTGAATGGTTGCCCAGCCGGCAAAAGTATAGGCATATTCGCCTTCGGGGTTTTCCGGTGTGGGCAGGGTGATGCCACTTTTGTTAGAACTCATATCCTCGATAGGCGTAACGCCACCGGGAACTACGAAGGATACGGTGTAGGTTTCACCCAGCGCCTCGGTGAAGTCGGCATTGTAGGTGTCGCCGCAGGCGGAGCAGGTGTAGATGGTATAGCCCTGCTCGGTGGCTGTGGGCGCGATGACCTGAGTCTGGTAGCTGTGCCCCAGCGCGTCAATGACGGCATGGCCGCTGATGTAGCTGGCGCAATCGGTGCAGTAAACGCCCTCGGTGAAGCCGCTTTCGGTACAGGTTGCTGCTGTGCCGGCGACGGTCTGGGTATTGCTGTGCTGGCAGACCGTGGGGTTGGAAGTGTAAAGGGTTGTACCTGCGGAGCCGTCCTTTAGGTATAGGGCAACGGGATTCTGGCTGGCATAGCTGCTGGTTTTATAGTAGCGGAAGCGGGTAGCGGATGCGTTGTACCGCAGGTAGGCACCGCCGCTGCCGATGATATTGGCATTGCCGGAGGCGTCAAGAGAAATGGTGTTCTCAAGGGCGGTGCTGCCGGTGGTGATGGTGTTGGCATTGGAGGAGCAGCCCATATAAGAACCGCTGGTGCCTACAATGGAGTAGCCGCTGCCGTAGGGTTCAATGATGAACTGATAGGGGTCGCCCTCCTCAGCGGAGATCGTACCGTTGGAAATGGTAACCTGCTGATAATTGCCGGAACCGTCGAAGGTGGACAGGCTGCCGTCCATGATCAGGTTGCTGTCTTCGTAGACGATCACGTATTCACCGGACCAATCGGCGGGAGTGGAGGTGACCTTAACATAGTCACCGGTGCCGGTGCCGGAGCCTTCCTCTACGTAGCTATACAGGGCGTAAAGCGTCGCATTGCCGCTGGGGGTATAGCTGGTTGTGTAGTATTCAGGCTTATCCGATGTGTCTGCGCTCAACGGGCTGTCCGTCCAGCCGACGAAGGTAAAGCCCTCGGGGGCAGAGGCGGTGGGCAGGGTCATGGCATCGCCGGCGTAGCCGGTCTGGCTGCTGACAGAAGCACCGGAGAAGCTGACAGTGACGGCAGTTTTCGGGGAGAAATTGATCTGGATGATGCAATCGGAGCTGGCAAGAACGGAGAAAGTATTGCCGTTCTGTGTGACCGTGGCGCTGCCGCTGACCACAGTATATCCCTGAGTAAAGTAACCCTCAGCGGGGACGGCGGTAATGGTATTGCCGCTGATGGTGGCAGAGCCGTAGGCGCTGTCATTGACCTGAACGGTTACGTTATACTGGGGGAACAGGGTATATGTAGAATTGACGGTCTGCAGAGAGTCGGCGCCGTAGAAGGAGCTGCCGGAGCGCTGACCGGGGTGGCTATCTTCGTCGGATACTACGACGGGGAATGCGCTGTAATCGGCGCGGGCGGCGCTGATGGTGGAGTAGCCGTCGGTGTAGCCGTAGTAGTTGGCGATCTTGGTAGACCAGTCCCAGTTACCCCATGCGGATTTCATATTGGCAACGGCGGTAGCAACGGTGGTGCCGGCGCACATATAGTCCCAGAAGGTCTCTTCATAGAGGTAATCACCGCCGAAGGTGACGGATTGGGAATAGCCGTAGACCACTTCAACGCCTTTATTGCGCATGGGCTGGCACATGGTATCGGTGGCCATGCCGAGGCAGATAGCCATCCACAGCAGGCCGCCGGGGCTGTTGGAGGTCATATGGTTGGCGATGACGGTGCCGTTGACATAGGCGATACCGCCGGTGTATTCAGCACCGTCGGTATAGTCCTGGGTGGTCAGACCGGTGGAGGTCTTAAGGCACAGGTAGGAGGAGGTAGCGCCGGTGACATAGTCATAGCCATTTGCGTAGTCCGTGTCGCCGTGGGAATCGAAAATGACCACAGCGCCGTTACTGACGGCGGTCGCTACCTTGTCGATGGTTGCGGCGGTGCCGGAATAGAGGGTATAGCCATCGGTATCGCCGATGGCTTCGGCAATGGCGCTGGCTTCGTTTTGATACTGATCCGTGAAGTCGGTATCGTAACCGTAGAAGGGGCCGATCAGGTAGACCTGATTGCCGGAGGGCCAGCCGCCCTTAGTGGCAACGGGCTCGTTATATGCGCCGTCGGCAATGGGTTCGGCAGGAGCGGTCATATCCTGCTGGATTTTCTGCATACGGGGGCTGTAGCGGCAGCGGATGCCTTCCTCCGTCATCCAGCAGAAGGAGTTGCCGTTGCGGACAAGGGAGCCTTCTACAAAGTTTTCAGACGCGGTGACGATGGCCTGCGCCGCATCCGCCAGCTGGGTATCGGTGCTGCTCTTCGTTGCGGGGGCACTTTCCATGTCAGCGATCTTGGCGAACACAGCATCTACACCGGCATAGTCTTCCTCGGTCAGCACAACGGGGGCGGCGACCGAATCGACTTCAGTAGCTCCTGCAAGGCCCGTAGGCATCAGGGCGCAGAGCATTGTCACAATCAGAACAGCTGAGAGGATGCGTTTCCATGCGTACTTCATATCTGTCATCTCCTTAAGTTTATGAAGGGTTGGTTGAATTAATCATACCACACCGACGGGGTTATTACAACCTTTCGCACGGAGCATTGGATACAAAAAACATGGGCAGTTTTTGGTGAATTTATCCTTAAATCTGAAAGAAAGCCATGGGTTGGAGACTTGAAAAATAGGAAGCACCCGGTTCGTCGGAACCGGGTGTGGCGGGTCTTTTTGCTTTGCCGCTCAGGGAAATCAGCACCTGAGAGGGAAGATAGAAAAACCAGGATAGATTGAAATCCATGAAGATGATATTGTGCAGAAGTGAGCCTTCAGCAATGGGCAGGTAGGCACCGCAGGCTACCTGCAGACCGATGACCGTATCGCACAGCAAAAACAGCGCCAAGGCAATGGGAAACAGCTTTGCCTGACGGAATTTGGTGAAGGCAACAATGATATTCATGATCAGGTTGGCATAGTAGCACAGGGAAACCAGCGCCAGCGCGTCGGTCTTTTCGCCCAGAACAAGAACGGTGACCGCCACGGCCAGTAGTATCAGGGAAATTCTTGCGTACAGAAGGGGCTTGCTTTTCTGCTCCCGATGGAGCTTGACGGCGTAGAGCGTCTGAGTGATCAGAAAAAAGCACATACCCCACAGCTGTTGGATGGGGGAGCAGATCACCAGACAGAAATCTGCGCAGACGGTAAAGAACAGACCTGTGAGGATGAACTTGTCGCAGTTTTTGTAATGGAAAAGTACGTGGGCGAAGCAGATTGCGATGGAGATGAAGGAACTGTAGACCAGAAGCTGTCCACTGGTAGTCAGAATCAGGCCGTAAAGCACCAACTCGATGAGCAGGAACAGCATGGTGGGAAGCGTCAGTTTTTTGCGGAGTGTCATAATAACCTCCTGTTGCGGATTTTGTCGAGGTGTATTATACCGCGAAATGAAAAACAGTTCAAGCGGGAAGGGGGAGCAGTGGCAAACATTTACAAGGAATTTTCAAAATTTTGCAAAAAAGGTATTGACAAATAAGGAATTGGAGGATATGATATCACATGGTTAGCAGAGGCTAATCGTAATTTCGGACTGGTGGTTAGCATAGACTAATCACAGGGATGAGAAAATGTTATATACGAATTTTGAACTGGGTGATAGATATGAATCTTTTGACTGCGATCGAAGGCAAGGAATATATCATTCAGCGGATCGAGACAGATGACGAAGAGTTGGACGCTTTCCTGTTCTCACTGGGTTGCTATAGCGGCGAGCCCATCACGGTGGTTTCTCGCCGTCGGGGTGGCTGCACGGTGTCTATCAAGGACGGAAGATACAACATCGACAATCAGCTGGCTGAGGCCATTATCGTCTGATCATGGCGAAGGTGATCCGCTGATTGCCTTTTGTCCGAAGGTTAGCTAAGACTAACTGACGTTTGGTTCATTGTTCGATATGAAAAAAGGAGGATCCATTATTATGAGAATTGCTTTTGCGGGCAATCCCAACTCCGGTAAGACTACCATGTACAATGCCCTGACCGGCCGCAATGAAAAGGTCGGCAACTGGGCCGGTGTTACCGTTGACAGAAAAGAAGCTCCCATCAAAAAGGTTTATGCAGGCGGTGAGGAGCTGGTAGCAGTTGACCTGCCCGGTGCGTATTCCATGTCTCCGTTTACGTCGGAGGAGAGCATCACCAGCGCTTATGTCAAAAACGAGCATCCCGATGCCATCATCAACATCGTGGACGCGACCAACCTCAGCCGCAGCTTGTTTTTCACTACGCAGCTGCTGGAACTGGGTATTCCCGTGATCGTGGCCTTGAATAAGGCGGACATCAACGAAAAGAAGAAGACCCAGATCGATGAAAAGCTGTTGTCCCAGCTGCTGGGCTGTCCGGTGGTGGAGACCGTTTCCACTTCCTCGGAAGGCCTTGAGGAACTGATGAAGGCTGCCAAGGAGCAGTTGGGCAAGGGGCAGAAGGCTCCCTATGTGCAGGGAGATATCGATCTGTCCAGCAAAAAGGCGGTGGTGGAAGCTGACCGCAAGCGTTTTGAGTTCGTTAACGGCATCGTGAAAAAGGTCGAAAGCCGTACTGTGCGCACCCGTGATAAGAATTATCAGGATAAGATCGACGCAGTTCTGACCCATCCGCTGGCTGGCCTGCCCATTTTCGCGGTGGTCATGTTCCTGGTGTTCCAGATCTCTCAGGCCTGGGTCGGCCCTTGGATCGCCGAAGGCTATGAATTTGAAAACGGCTTTGTGATCCCCGGCCTCGTGACGCTGATCGATATGTTCAAGGAGTGGGTCATCGGCCTGCTGGAGGGCGCTAACGCCAATGCGTTCCTGACCGCGCTGCTGACCGAAGGCATCATCGGCGGTGTCAGCGCTGTTGTTGGTTTCCTGCCTCTGGTCATGGTTATGTACTTCCTGATCGCGCTGCTGGAGGATTGCGGCTATATGGCTCGTGCCACCGTGGTGCTGGATCCCATTTTCAAGAAGGTAGGCCTTTCTGGTAAGTCCGTCATTCCCTTCGTCATTGGCACCGGTTGCGCCATTCCCGGCGTTATGGCTGCCCGTACCATCCGTAACGAGCGGGAGCGCAACGCCACAGCTATGCTGACTCCCTTTATGCCTTGCGGCGCCAAGCTGCCGGTCATCGCTCTGTTCGCCGGCGCGTTCTTCGGCGATGCATCCTGGGTGGGCACGCTGATGTATTTCGTTGGTATTCTGTTCATCCTGCTGGGTGCGCTGCTGGTCAACAAGATTGCAGGCCACAAGAACCGCAAGTCCTTTTTCATTATGGAGCTGCCTGAGTATAAGGCACCCTCCATTAAGCGGGCTTGTCTGTCTATGCTGAGCCGTGGCTGGTCTTACATCGTTAAGGCGGGTACTATTATCCTGCTGTGCAATGCCATTGTTTACATCATGCAGTCCTTCAACTGGAGCTTCCAGCTTGTGGAGGAGGGGATGGAGCACACCTCGATCCTGGCTTCCATCGCAAATCCTATCGCTCTGGTGCTGGTGCCTGTGATTGGTGTTGCTGCATGGCAGATGGCTGCTGCCGCTGTTACCGGTTTCATCGCCAAGGAGAATGTGGTCGGCACGCTAGCTGTTTGCTATGGCATCTCCAATTTGATCGATACTGAGGAGCTGGCGATTGTGGAAGGCTCCGGTACGGAGGTCGCTGCGGTGTTCGGTATTACCAAGGTTGCGGCTCTGGCGTACCTGATGTTCAACCTGTTTACACCCCCTTGCTTTGCGGCTCTTGGCGCGATGAACGCTGAGATTAAGGATAAGAAGTGGTTCTGGGGCGGCATTGCTCTGCAGTTGGCCACCGGCTACTCCGTGGGCTATCTGGTCTATACCGTGGGAACGCTGATCACAGCGCCCGCTACACTGGATGTGGCTGCGGCCATCGGCGGCGGTATCTTCGTGCTGATCTTTGCGGCGGTGCTGACCTTCCTTTGCCTCAATTCTGACAAAAAGCTGAAGGCGGAGTACGCCCTCAGCGGAAAGAAGTAAGCTATGAACGTTGTTGATTATGTGATCATTGCGGTGATCGCAGTGATCCTCGGCCTTGCGATCTTCTACATTCGCAAGGCGAAGAAAAGCGGAAAAAAGTGCATCGGCTGTCCTGACAGCGGTGCTTGCTCCGGAAACTGCGGCGGCTGCTCCTGCGGCTGCGGCGAAAAGAAAGCGTAAAGCGGTGGCGTGCCTTCGGGCACGCCACTTTTTGTGCATGGAGGTGGGAGGGATTGTCATTGACTTTGGGGCGAAATTGCCGTATCCTATAACTAGACTTTTGAAAAGGAAACTGTGTTATGCCGTTATCTGCCAAGACTATACGCACCCAGCTTGCGGTGATGCGTCCGCTGCTGGAGGGTTGTTCTCTGGAAATGCTCCGCAAAGGGCAGAATATGATCGGTGACCTGATGGGCATGAAGGAACGCGGTCAGGTAGTCGTCAAGCCGCATCATTTTGAGAAGTTTGAAGCGGCTTGGGTGGTGCCGAAGGATGAACGCCGGCAGGGCGTGATTCTGTATCTTCACGGCGGCGGCTATACCTGCGGTGAACTGGAGTACGCGCAGGGCGTAGGCGCGCTGCTGGCGGCCTATAGCGGAAACCGTGTGTTTTGTCCTGCGTACCGGTTGGCACCGGAGCATCGGTTTCCTGCGGCGGTGGAGGATGCGCTGGAAAGCTACAAATATCTACTGAGCAAGGGCTACGCCCCTGAGCGGATCACCCTGTGCGGCGAGAGCGCCGGCGGCGGCTTGTGCTACAGCCTTTGCCAGCTGCTGCGGCAGGAGGGGCTTGCCATGCCTGCCTGTATCATTGCTATTTCGCCTTGGACGGATCTGACCGCATCCGGTGCTTCCTATGAGGAAAATCGGGATGTGGATCCCTCTATGACGGCGAAAATGCTGAATTTCTATGCGGATTGCTACACGGATGACCGTACCGATCCGCTGGTTTCCCCGCTGTTTGCGGACTTAAGCGATATGCCGCCCTCGTTGATCTTTGTGGGTGGCGATGAGATCATGCGCAGTGATGCGGATGCTTTACACGAAAAGCTCTGCGCCGCCGGCCGGGAGAGCCGGCTGGTTGTGGCTCCGGATCGGTGGCATGGCTATCTGCTTTACGGCATCGTCGAGGACGAGGCGGATCTGACCCGGATGAACCGGTTCCTGAACGAGTATATGTGTAAGGAACGGAAGTTGCGCTGGCTGCGGCTGGACAATGCCGCCAAGATCTATCCCGCCGCTCGCCGTCAGAACTGGAGCAACGTGTTCCGCCTTTCCGCCACCCTGACGGAAAAGGTGGATGTGCAGGTACTGCAATCGGCGCTGGATGTGACCGCCCGGCGGTTTCCGTCCATGGCTGCCAGACTTCGCAAGGGCGTGTTCTGGTACTATTTGCAGCAGCTGGAGCACGCACCGCCGGTGGTGGAGGAGTGCAGCTATCCGCTGAGGCGTATGTCCAAGGAGGAGATGCGGCGATGCGCCCTGCGGGTTATTGCCTATGACAATCGCATCGCCATCGAATTGTTCCACTCCCTGACGGATGGAAATGGCGCGCTGGTATTCCTGAAAACCTTGGTTGCTGAGTATTTACAGCAGAAATACGGCGTGTATATCCCTGCGGAGCAGGGGGTGCTGGGGCGACTGGAGGAGCCTTCGGAGGAGGAACTGGAGGACAGTTTCCAGAAATATGCCGGTGCCAGCGCCGCAAGTCGCAAGGAGAAATCCGCTTGGCGGTTCTGGGGTACCCCGGAAAAGGACGGGTGGATGAATCTGACCTGCTTTCACATTCCCGTGGCGCAGGCTCTGGCTAAAGCCCATGAATACGGCGTGACACTGACGGTATTTATGAGCGCGGTGGTCATGCAGGCGCTGCAGCAAATTCAGGCGCAAAAGGTGCCCGATGTCCGGCGGCGAAAGCCCATCAAGGTGCTGATTCCTGTGAATCTACGCAAGCTGTTTCCCAGCCGGACGCTGCGGAATTTTGCCATGTACACCACGCCGGAGTTGCTGACCGAGCTGGGTGAGTACAGCTTCGAGGAGATCTGCAGCATCGTTCATCACTGGCTGGCGCTGGACAATACGCCGAAGCAAATGAGCAGAAGAATCGAGGCCAATGTCAGCTCCGAGCGGATGATGGCGGTGAAGATCATGCCGCTGTTTATGAAAAACATCGTTATGAAAGCGATTTTTGACACGGTGGGTGAAAGGTACTCTTTCCTGAGTATTTCCAACCTCGGCGCGGTGAAGCTGCCGAAAGAAATGCAAAGCTACGTCCGGCGGATGGATTTCATTCTGGGTGTGCAGGCCACGGCGCCGTACAACTGCGGCATCGTGTCCTACGGGGATACCATGTATATGAATTTCATCCGCAGCATTCGCGAGCCCGAGTTGGAAACGGCTGTGGGTCGGGTGCTGAAGGACTTGGGCGTGGATTATCAGGTCGAGGGCAATTGCCCGGGATAAAAGGAGAATGTATGTATTGTATTCGATGCGGCGTACAGCTGGTTGACGGGCAGACTCAATGCCCCCTGTGCGCGACTAAAATGGTGCTGCCGGAGGATCTGATCCGGGATACGCCCCTGTATCCTAAAAACAAAAAACCTCAGGCCAATAAACGGCGGCTTTGGCCCCATGTGGTGATTGCGGCGGCGTTTCTGCTGCCTATGCTGATCGTGCTGATCTGTAACTGGCAGCTGAGCCGTGATGTTGCGTGGTCGGGCTATGTTGTGGGCGCGCTGCTGGTCACCTATGTGATTTCCGGGCTGCCCGCATGGTTCCGGAATCCGAACCCGGTAATCTTTACACCCTGCGGCTTCGCTGCGGTGGGGCTGTATGTGCTGTATATCGAGCAGATGACCGGGGGAAGCTGGTTTTTGAGCTTTGCGCTTCCTGTGATCGGCGGTATCGGCCTGATCGTGACCGCGGTGGTTACACTCCACAAGTATGTCCGCAAGGGGCTGCTGTATATCTACGGCGGCGCGCTGATGGCTTTCGGGGCGTTCATGCTGCTGATGGAATACCTGCTGGTGATCACCTTTGAGGGTATCCCTTTTGTCGGATGGTCGCTGTATCCGCTGGTGGTGTTCGGTGTGCTGGGAGGTCTGCTGATCTTCCTTGCGATCTGCCGCCCGGCAAGAGATATGATGGAACGCAAGACATTTCTGTAAAAAAACAGCC
This sequence comes from Oscillospiraceae bacterium, assembly GCA_017456645.1. Lineage (GTDB taxonomy): Bacteria > Bacillota > Clostridia > Oscillospirales > Oscillospiraceae > Faecousia. Next base: position 13,213 of record JAFTIZ010000011.1, on the reverse strand, counting down.
TGCACGTGCAGGCTGTTTTTGGTATGAAAGATTAGGACTTCTTCTTCAGCAGCAGGATCACGACCACGGCAGCTACCACAGCCACACCGCCGACGATGACGAAGACGATGGGGTTGATACCGGCGGGGGCGGGCTCCTCGCAGGTGGAGTCAGTAGGCTCAGTAGCGCTCTGGCTCTCAGAGGGCTCGGTGGGTGTGGTCTCAGCGGGAGGCTCCTCGGCACCGTAGACCGTCCACTCCTTGGTGACGAAGTCATACATATTCTTGCCGCCGGACAGGGCAGGGATGCTCAGATCCTCAGTCTGGATGGAGCCGTCATTGAAGATGATGTTGGGAGCGTCGGCGGGCACGGTGCAGGAATAGATATTGCCCTCGACCTTGGTCATGGCAGTGCCGGGCCAGGCATCGGAAACGATGTTCTCAGGGGTGTACCAGGAGTAGAAGTTGACAGTGCTCCAATTGCCGGAGTTGGTGAAATAAATGGTGCGATCGGGGATTTCGGTCTTGCCGCAAGCGCACTTGCCGTTGTTGCTGAAATCGTGGCCGACCTGAACCAGACAGGCGGTGCAGAAGCCGTCGGTGTCGTGGGCGGTGTGGGCGCAGGAATCGGTGTTGTACACAACGGCGATGCCGGTGCTGCCGATCTGACCGGAGATCTTACCGCCGGAAACGGTGAAGCTGTTGCCGGTAATGGCATCGGTATAGGTGCCGTCGGCCATGGCGTGAGCGGTGACGCTGACGGAAGCATCGTTGCCCTTGCAGTTGACCAGAACCACGCCGGCGTTACCGCGCTCAACGTAAGCAATGCCGTTTTCGTTGGCCAGGTACTCGCTCTGGCCGATGAAGGCATTGTGGAAGGCGTTCACAGCGGCGACCTCAGCATAGGACCAGCCGGTGATGGAGCCAACGCCCAGAGTCTGGGACATATTGGCGGGACGGGCCAGATACAGACCCATAGCATCGGCACGGGAGGCGACCAGAGCCCAGGTCTTGTTGATGCTCTCATCGGAGGCGCTGCTGGTGCTCTTATCAGCGAAGGTATCGTGGGATTCAGCCCACAGAACCAGCTTGGAGGCCTCGGTATTCTTGTGGTAAGAGGCGAAGTAAGCGGATTCGTTCTTGGCGCTCACGACGTTGCTCAGAACAGTAGTGCCCCAGGTGTTATCGGTGACACTCATGTACTTGGTGTAGCTGTTGATGGACAGGCTGCCGCCGGGGGCATCCAGCACCTCACCGTAGCAGTACAGATCGATATTGCGGCTGGACTTGGCATAGGAGGTGGCGCCGTTGACCACGGTGGGCCAGAAATCGCTGGCACAGTTGCCGTCGTCGGGGGTCTCGATGTGCTTGGCACCGTCAAAGCGGAAGCCGTCGGCACCGGCATCGATGCACTCCTTCAGGAAGTCCAGAACGTAGTTCTGAACCTTCTTGTTGGCGGTGTTCAGGTCGGGCAGGCCGGCCATGCAGTACTGGGTCACGTCGAAGCGGTTGGAGTAATTGCTGGTGTTCTTGGTGATGTCGTGCCAGCAATCGTTATCCAGCCGCAGGTCGGGCAGGATGGTGATGGCCAGATCGTTGGCGGTCATGTTGCCCATGTGATTGGCAACCACATCCACGATGACCTTGATGCCGTACTGATGGGCGGTCTGGCACATTTTTTCAAAATCAGCCTTGGTGCCCAGAGCACTTTCGCCGGTGTTGTCGATGCGGAAGGCAGCGGGCTGGTAGTAGACCCACCAGTCATTGCTGGGGTAGCCGGCAGTTGCCTGCTTAGCGGTCTGAATGGGAGAGGTCTGGATGGAAGTGTAGCCCATGGCAGCGATCTTTTCCATATTGGCTTCGATCTGGCTGAAGGACCAGTTCCAGCAGTGCAGAGTTACGCCGTCCTGAATGGCGATGTCGGATGCAGTCGGCTCGGCAGCTTGGGCGGGAGAGGGGACAAGGCCGATGGCCGCCACCAGCACCAGAGCCAGCATCAGACACAGGGATCTGAGAATGATTTTGTTCATGGAAATGCCTCCTGTTTATGTAATTTACTAGTTTATCATATCAGAAGAAAAAGCGGTTGTCTAGTGGTTTTCCTGCTGCTGATGGAAAGCTTGCTGAGTTGATTTGGAAGGAATCGTTAAATTGTACAATTCTTGGCCGTAATATTAGTGCGGAATGGCAACTAGCCCTGAGGCGATTTGCGTGTTATAATTAGTACGTCAATTTACGACAACAATAAATTGGAGGAGAACAAACATGAAACGTATTTTAGCAATTCTCTGCGTTATCGCTTGCCTGTGCGGTCTGTGCGTGCCCGCTATGGCTGCCGGTACCATCACCGTTTCCGTCAAGGCTCCCGCTGAGTGGACTGAAGTGTTCCTGTATGTTTGGGACAACAATGACAGTGCCTACGAAGGCTGGCCTGGTAAGGCTATGACCAAGGGGGCTGATGGTTGGTGGACTATCCAGATTCCCGCTGGGTACACCAATGTCATTGCCAACAACGGCAACGAGAAGCCCCAGACTGTCGACCTGAAGATGGAAGGCAATACTGATGCTTGGATCACCGTTACCACTGATACTGGCGACGGCAAGCACTTCAATGGTGATGTAGCTAAGGATGCCAACGGCACCCCCAGCGACATTCCCAGCACTCCTGCTAACCCCGGTGCTGGCGTTGACCTGTCCGGCCTGAATAGCCTGGCTCTGGTCGGTAGCGGTATCCCCGGTGTCGGCGAGTGGAACCCCGGCGACGCTGCCGGCGATATGGTCAAGGAAGCCAACGGCGTTTACACCAAGATCCTGGCTGTTACCGGTGGCACCACCATGAAGTTCAAGATCGCCGGTAACGACGAGTGGAACGATGCTTACAACTTCGGTGGCATGGAAGATGGCGTCAATGTTGTTCTGGGCACCAAGATCGATCTGAACAACGGCGGCGGCAGCAAGGACATCACTCTGACTGCTGCTGATCATGGCTACCTGAAGTTCACCGTGGATCTGACCGGTGATGTACCCACTCTGCTGGTCGAGAAGACCGACGAGGAGCCCCCTGTCAGCGATCCCATTACTCCTCCCGCTGAGGAGGGTGAGACCTACACCGTTTACGCTCAGGTTCCCGATGACTGGAAGGCTCCCACCATCTGGTGCTGGAACGACAGCGCTTCCAATCCTCCCAGCCAGGGCGATTGGCCCGGCAGCTACGTTATGACCAAGGGCGCTGACGGCTGGTACTCCGTCGAGATTCCCGTTGGTTACAACAACCTGCTGATCAACGCCAACGGCGGTAGTGTTCAGACTCCTGACATCACCGGTTGCGGCGGCAAGGACGTGTGGATCAATGCCTACACCAACGCCGGTCAGCCCACATTCTCTCACGAGAAGATCACCGAGATCGAGAAGCCCGCTGAGACCGAGCCCCCTGTTGGCCCCACCAAGCCCCCCGCAGTGTATCCTCCCGAGGATAATTCGGCTGATGCAGGCTCCGACAACACCGTGCTCTTCAGCGTTATCGGCGCTGCTGTCGTGATCGTCATCGCTGCTGTCATCTTCTTCGTCCTGAAGGGCAAGAAGAAGGCTGCCTAAGTTCTTACATTTGATCCCCTCAGGTCTTATGACCTGAGGGGATTTCTTTATCGATAGAAAATGTGCCGCGGTTCAGCAGAACCGCGGCACATATCATATGGATTATTCTTCAGTGTTAGGCAGGAAATGCTCACGCAGTACCGCGCAGGTGCGGCAGGGCAGGTGCATCTCGATGAAGTATTCGCCGGGATTGTTGGGGTCTTCCTGAGCATGGTAGGTCATATGCGGAATCTGACCCCAGCCACCGTATTTCCAATCGTCGCTGGTAAATGCCACATCGAAATAGGTGCCCTTCTGGACAGGAATCCGCAGATTGCCCTGAGACCAGCTGGGATGGAAATTAAAGGCGAACAGCAGCCCCTTTCTGGAGAAGGCGATGCACTTTTTGGTATCGTCCATCATGTGCTGGTTGCCGAAGTGCTGGCTGAACATATCCACACTCTTAGTCAGTGCCACCATATCCCGGTCAAATTCGCCCAGGAAGCGGTATTTCAGGCTCGGATTGTCCTGCAGACTCCACTGACGGCGGCAGTAATGGAAGCTCCAGCCGTTGCCCTCGCGGGGGAAGTCAATCCACTCGGGGTGGCCGAATTCGTTACCCATGAAGTTCAGATAACCCTCGCCGCCGCCGGCCAGAGTGAACAGCCGGATCATCTTGTGCAGCGCAATGGCGCGGTCAATATGGGCGTTGTGGCACTCCTGATGCATATCAGAGTACATGCTGGCACCGGCAAGCCGGAAGATCATAGTCTGATCGCCCACCAATGCCTGATCGTGGCTTTCTACATAAGCGATGGTCTTTTCACCGGGGCGGCGCAGGCACATATCGTTCCACATCTGGCGGATATTCCACCATTCGTCAGAGACTTCCTTGACGGTCTTGACCCACATATCCGGCAGACCCATGCCCAGCCGGTAGTCAAAGCCGATGCCGCCGTCCTCAATGGGCAGGCACATGCCGGGCATACCGGACATATCCTCGGCGATGGTCACGGCGTTGGGGTTGACCTGACGAATCAGCTCGTTGGCTAACTGGAGGTAGGTGATGGCCTCTACGTGGGTATTGACGGAGAAATACTTCTCGTTGTGGTCGAAATTGGTGCCCAGACCGTGGTCATGGTACAGCATGGAGGTAACACCGTCGAAGCGGAAGCCGTCGAAGTGGTACTCCGTCATCCAGAATTTCAGGTTGCTCAGCAGGAAGTGGATGACCTCGTCCTTGCCGTAGTTGAAGCACTTGGTGCCCCATGCGGGATGGTCGCCCTTGCCGCCGTCGTGGAAGAACTGCCAAGTGGTACCGTCGAACATGTTGATGCCTTCGGTGTAGTTGCTGACGGCGTGGGAATGGACAACGTCCAGCAGAACCCGGATGCCCATTTCGTGGGCTTTGTTGACCAGATGCTTCAGATCCTCCCGCTTGCCGAACCAGCTGGATGCTGCAAAGAAGCTGGATACCTGATAGCCGAAGGAGCCGTAGTAGGGGTGCTCCATGATGGCCATGAGCTGGATGGTGTTATAGCCAGCCTTTTTGACACGGGGCAGGACGTACTCGGCAAAATCGTAGTAGGAGCCGACTTTGCCCTCTTCCTGCGCCATACCTACGTGGGCTTCGTAGATGTACAGATGATTTTCGCCCTTGAAGTTCTGATCCGTCCAGGGGAACTGCTTGCGGTCGTCCACAACCTCGGCGCACCAGGTGATGGTGCCGGGATCCTGCACCACGCGGCGGGCGTAGAGGGGGATATGCTCGGTGCGGCTCAGATTGGCATCGACAATGGTCTTGACCTTACAGCCTTCCCACAGGGTATTTTCACCCTCGAGGTACAGCTCCCAACTGCCGTTACCCAGATTCTTCAGGGGGTGACTGGTCCAGTTCCAGCCGTTGAAGTCGCCGGTCAGGTACAGCTGATAGGCGCTGGGTGCCCACTCCCGGTAGACCCATCCACCGTCCACACGGTGGATGCCGTAATACTCATGTCCGTTGGCAAATTCATTCAGAGTGCCGCCGGCGGGAAGCAGACGGTTTTTGGTATTGTGGTACAAGTGCATACGCAGATCGATATCGCCTGCATGCCACTGAAGTACGGGATTTAATTCCAGAATTTTATACATAAGCTCACTCCTATGTAGTAATATACGCTCTTATTTTAGCATAAATCGTGCTGAATGCAAGGGATTTCTTATTAGGTGATATTGTCACGGAAGATTTCCTCTGAAATGGATAGAATAAAGAAAAAACGGAGGAGAGAATATGGATAAGGTGTACGATTTGATCGTTGTCGGCGGCGGCCCGGCAGGCTATACAACAGCGCTGTACGGAGCGAGAGCCGGTCTGGATGTTGTGGTGCTTGAGAAACTGTCCGTAGGTGGTCAGATGGCGCTGACGCATATGATTGACAATTATCCCGGTTACGATGAGGGTATTGATGGCTTCGATCTGGGGCAGAAAATGCGGCAGGGGGCGGCTCGTTTCGGGGCGGCTACCAAGATGGTGCAGGTTTTGTCCGCTCAGCTGGATGCCAAGGTTAAGGCTGTGCATACGGACAGTGGAGTATTCTACGGAAGAGCCGTGGTTATCGCCACCGGCGCGGAGCCCAGAAAGCTGGGACTTCCCAATGAGGATGCATTAACGGGGCAGGGCGTTCATTACTGTGCGGCCTGCGACGGAATGTTCTATCGAGGCAAGACCGTCGTACTTGTGGGCGGTGGAAACAGCGCCGCGGCGGAAGCGCTGGTGCTGTCCAGAGTGGCGAAGAAGGTCATATTGATTCACCGCAGAGATAGCTTGCGCGCGGAAAAGGCGGCTTCTCAGGCTGTTGAAAGGGCGGAAAATATAGAGATCCGCTGGAACAGTCAGGTGATTGAATTGCTGCATGACGGGAAAATACGTGGTGTTCGGTTACAGGATGTTACTTCCGGCGATCAGAGCGAGATCCATTGCGATGGCGTGTTCATCAGCATTGGGCGTGTTCCGGCCACGAGCCTTGTAAAGGGGCAGTTGACGCTGGATGATGCCGGATATATCGTGGCCGGGGAGGATACGAAAACCAATCTGAGCGGCGTGTTCGCTGCCGGTGACGTGCGCACCAAGGCTGTGCGCCAGATCGTTACGGCTACGGCGGACGGCGCATCGGCGGCTTATGCCGTGGAAAGGTATCTGGCCGGCCATTGAAAATGCGGCATAAATCTGCTATAATTGGCACAAGAGGTGTTTCAAATGGATTTACAAACGCTAAAAAAGAAAATGGATGAGGCAAACTATATTTATGACGACACGCTGGCCACTGTGCTGGCGGTGTCGCTGCAGCTTGGTCGTCCGCTGCTGATCGAGGGCGCTGCCGGTGTCGGCAAGACCGAGATTGCCAAGGTTATGGCCTCGGCGCTGGATCGAGATCTTGTGCGGCTGCAATGCTACGAAGGGCTGGATGAAAGCAAGGCTCTGTATGAATGGAACTATCAGAAGCAGCTGCTTTCCATTCAGGTGAATATGGGCGTTCAGGACGGCGATGAGCTGACCCGCAGCCTGTTTAGCGACGAATATCTGCTGGAGCGACCGCTGCTTAAGTCCATCCGCTCGGAAAAGCCGGTGGTGCTCCTGATCGACGAAATCGATAAGGCTGACGAGGAATTTGAGGCATTTCTGCTGGAGCTGCTCAGTGATCTGCAGGTGTCCATCCCTGAGGTGGGCACCGTGAAGGCAAAGTCCGTGCCTTTCGTAGTTCTGACTTCCAATCGGGCGCGGCCTCTCTCCGAGGCTCTGCGGCGGCGGTGTGCGTACCTGTACATTCAGTATCCGGATATGGAGAAGGAGCTGGCGATTCTGCGGGCAAAGCTGCCTCATGTGGATGACCGGCTGTGCGCTCAGGTGGCGCTGGCGGTGCAGAAGCTGAGAGCCAGTGAGGCGATCCTGAAGAAGCCCTCTATCGCGGAAACCTTGGATTGGGCGGCGGCGTTGGATGCATTGGGTGTTCGGGAGCTGACCCCGGACGCACTGCGCCAGACAGCGGGCTTCGTGCTGAAAAACAATGAGGACATCGCGGTTCTGGAAACCATGGAGCCCCACGATCACACTTGCGGCTGCGGCGGTCACTGCGGAGGGCATCACCATGAATGATCCGGCTGTATATCTGGAGAAGCTGTCGTACTTTTCCAGAATGCTGCGGCTGGAAGGACTCAGCGTCAGCCCAAAGGAAACGGCGGACGCGGCGCGGATTCTGTCGGCTCTGGGCTTTGAAGATCGCCAACAGGTAAAAACAGCATTACGGACGGTATTTGCCAAGTCCCGTGAGGAGCAGCTAACCTTTGACCGTGTGTTTGACGGCTTCTTCATTTCCGAGGATGCCATGCGGGTTCAGGCTCAGAAGCGGATGGAACGGGAGAAAGAGTTGGAAGCGGCTCGCCGTCAGGCGGAGCAGGAGCTGGAAACGGTGAACCTGACTGAAGAACAGCTGGATACCTATGCAGCCATGCCCGATGAAGCACGGCAGAAGCTGCGGCGATTTTTGGACCGGTATCGGGATTCCGCAGAGCGCAATCCGGAATTGTATAACAATTTCATTCACTCAGTTTTCACCAAGACGATCCTTGAGCAGCAGATGCTCATGGAGGATGCGGCAGTTGGAGCCGAGGCGGCAGATCCGGAGTTGGGGTTATTATTTCGGGACATTTCTGAGTTTAAGGACACGGAGCTTCCCAAGGCAATCTCCATCATTCAGACCATTTCCCGGCAGATCAACGGCGAGCTGACCGCCAAACGCAAGCGGGGCGGTCATAGCGGTAAGTTGGATTTTCGGCGAACCATTCGCAAGGGGTTGGAAACCGGCGGTAGTTTGTATCGGCTGAAGTATAAGAAGAAGCGCAATCGCCGGCGGCATCTGGTGCTGCTGTGCGATGTTTCCGGTTCGATGGTTCAGTTTTCTGAGTTTGCGCTGCGGTTTATTCAATCCTTAAATCAGGTGTCGGAAAGCTCGAGGGTGTTCCTGTTTTCAGAGGAAATGTTCGAGGCGGATGCATTTAGTCTGCAAAATATGGATCTGTTTCGGGATTATGTTCGCAAATGCGGCATTTATGGTAAAGGAACGGATCTTGGAACTGCGTTGGATAAGCTGTGTCGGATCGCCCCCGCTGCTTTGAATGCTTCTACCACACTTTTGATCCTGTCTGACACCAAAACCGTCGATCAGCCCAGAGCGGTGAATGCCTTGCTGGAGGCAAAACGGCTGTCCGGTCGGGTGCTGTGGCTCAATCCCATTCCGCAGGGACATTGGCAGCACTTGAGAAGTGTCCAGACGTTCTCCAATCTGTGTACCATGGTGCCGTGCAGCACGCTCAATGAACTGGCGGCAGCCTGCCGCAAGTTGACCCTAACATGAAAAATCGCCCGACTCCTACGAGCCGGGCGATTATTATTAATTGGAGTTTGTGCGATAGGTGAACAGGTCAAAGTGCTCTATGCCCATTTCGGCAAGCAGGGTTTTGCTGGCCTGCCGATCGTCATCGGTGTTGAAATCGGGGATCAAGGGCAGCCGAATCACAATGCGTTCCGGGCCGATCAAAGCAAGAAGACGGCGCAGATTGTCTAGCATTTGGGCATTATCTTTGCCGGTGTATGATTTGTATATGACCGGATTGGTATCCTTGCAATCGATGTAGAACTTGTCGATATACGCAGCGGCGGTCTGTACATGATCCCATGGCACATTCAGAGAGGTTTCGGCGCACAAATGCCAAGCACTGCCGCAGATTTTGCGAAACTCCTGCAAAAACTCAGGATACAGCAGCGGTTCGCCGCCGCCGAAGGTCACACCCCCGCCGGTGGCAAGATAATATAGGGCATCGATCCTAACCATGGCATATAGCTCCTCGGGGGTCAGGGTCAGATACTTTGTATCCGGTGAAAAGGAAAAGGGATTGATGCACCATTTGCACCGCAGGGGACATCCATGAAAGCAGACGAGGGTGGTAATGCCTTGGCCATCCGTCAGCATCCGCAGGCGAGAGCAGGCGACGATCGGAGCTTTGATCGGCGTACTCATGGAGCCATAACCGCACCGGGCAGGAGATAATCCTCGGGCGCAGGGACGCCTGCAGTCGGGATATCATCGGGAATTGTGAAGCTGGGCTCGGTTTCTTCGGGCAGGGTGGGATCGTAAATGGGCATATCACCCATATAATCGTCAGCATGGGTGGGGGCGATTGTAGGGTCTGTTTGGCTGGTACTGGCAGGAGGTACAAGATCACCCATGAATCTGGCGTCAGATGGCTCTGCCATATTGGAGCCGCATCCGGCTGCACCGATGACCAGAGCGGCGGCAATGCCGGCTACGGCAATGGCCTTACCGGTTTTCTGCCGGTTTTCAAGCTCCTGCTCCAGATAGCGCACTTCGGCCTCGCATTTGGGGCAGGTGCCGGTGCATTCGCCCTGATACTTGCATTCAGTTGTGACGTACTCGATGTCATTTTCCGCGGCGATCTGCCGGCGGATGTCTTTCAGGATCTTGCATTTGCTTTTTCCATTCATAATGTTCGACTCCTTTCGGTCAATTGCTTAAAATAAGCATAACACAGTCTTCGGGAAAAAGTAAGTATAAACTGTAAAGAATTTACATACATTATGTTGCGATACATAAAAAACCCGGCTCGAAAGAGCCGGGTTTGGATTTAGCGCAGCAGTTCGTTAGCCAGAGCCTCAATTTGGGCGCGGCTGGCATCGTTCAGAGCGGAGAGAATCTTGACGTTATTTTCGGTGAAGGTCAGGTTTTTGCTGCCCTCAAGCATTTTGTTCATGACCTTGGCGGCGGTGGGAGCCCAAGAGCCATTTTCGATCATGCCGATGGTGCGGTTCTGGTAATTTCGCTCCGTCAGGTGGTTGATGAACTCCTTCATGAAGGGGAAGATGTCGCCGTTGTAGGTGGTGGTGGCCAGTACCAGCTTGCCGTAACGGAAGGCATCCTCTACGGCCTCGGCCATATCGCAGCGAGCCAGATCGTTGACCACGACCTTGGGGCAGCCCTTCTTCTCCAGCATTTCAGCCAGCAACTCCACGGCAGCCTTGGTATTGCCGTAGACGGAGGTGTAGGCGATGACGATGCCCTCGCTTTCGACCTTGTAAGACGACCAGATATCGTACAAATTGATGTAATAGCCCAGATTTTCCGTAAGCACAGGGCCATGGAGGGGGCAGATCGTGGAGATATCCAGCCCAGCGGCCTTCTTCAGCAGAGCCTGAACCTGAGAACCGTACTTACCTACGATGCCGATATAGTAGCGGCGTGCCTCGCATGCCCAATCCTCCTGAATATCCAGCGCGCCGAACTTGCCAAAGCCGTCAGCGGAGAACAGCACCTTGTCGTATGCATCGTAAGTTACGATGACTTCGGGCCAGTGAACCATGGGGGCGGTGACGAAGGTCAGCACGTGTTTGCCGAGGTTCAGAGTGTCGCCTTCGCCCACTACGATGCGGCGGTCGGCATAATCCGTGCCGAAGAAGTTCTTCATCATGGCGAAGGCCTTAGCCGAGGCCACCACGGTGGCTTCGGGGTAGGCGTTCAGGAAAATGTCGATGCTGGCAGAGTGGTCAGGCTCCATGTGCTGCACGATCAGGTAATCAGGCTTGCGGCCATCCAGCTCGCGGGCAAGATTTCCCAGCCATTCGGCGGTGAAATTCTTATCTACGGTGTCCATGACGGCGATTTTTTCGTCCATGATGACATAGGAATTATAGGCCATGCCGTTGGGGACGATGTACTGACCCTCAAACAGGTCGATCTTGTGGTCATTGACACCGATGTACTTAATATCGTTGGTGATGGTCATGCTGATTTCTCCTTTTTTATATGTTGGGTGGATTTTACTATATTTTCTAAGGACTTACTGTGACAAAATCACGGAATGGGAGACGGGCGCAGGATATAATAAGGTTACAAAAAACGCAAGGAGGATTTGAATATGTCTGCTATTAAGATTAGTCAAAATAATTTCAATGAAGAAGTGCTGCACAGCGATAAGCCTGTGCTGCTGGATTTCTGGGCAAGCTGGTGCGGCCCCTGCCGGATGGTTGGCCCCATCCTCGATGAGATCGCCGAGGAACGGGAGGACATCAAGGTTTGCAAGATCAACGTGGATGAGGAGCCGGAGCTGGCCAACGAATTTCAGATCATGAGCATACCTTCGCTGATGGTCATGGTCGATGGAAAGATCGTCAATCGAGCCGTTGGCGCGAAGCCTAAGGCGCAGATCCTTGAGATGCTCTAATTCGATGATCTGCCCCACTGCTGAAAGCGGTGGGGCATTCATTTTTATTCAGCAAGCTGTTCCAATCGCGCCGGATCGGTCAGTTCTACCGCACCCCGCGTCAATGTCACCATGCCCTCGCTCTGGAAATAGCGAAGCATCCGCGTGACGACTTCGCGGGCGGTGCCCATGTGGTTGGCGATGCGCTCATGGGTCAGCTTCAGGGAAGGGCTGCCCTCCAACGCGCTTTCCTCCAGCAGAAATTTTGCCAGACGTTTGTCAAAGCTTTTCCACATGATCTGATCCATGAGCCACATCACTTCGCTGAACCGGCTGCTAATGAGCTGATTGGCGTAATTGGCGATGGCGGCGGATTCTTCCATCAGATCTTTGAACAGACAGGAGGGGAGAATGTAAAAATCGCTGTCCTTTTCTGCTTCTACGACCACGTCAAATTGAATGTCGGGCATGACGCAGGAGGCGGAAAACAGGCAGGTGTCCAGCTCAAACAGCCGGTAGAGTGTGATCTCACGACCCTCGCTGGAGAGGGTATAGACCCGAAGCTGTCCGGAACGGATGAGAAGAAGTCCCAGACAATCCATACTGCCGTTGTGCAGAATGGTGCCGCCTTTGGCACTGCGTAGCTCTGCTGCGGTGAGCAGCCGCTGCTGCTGGGCTTCGGTCAGTTTATTCCAGATCGGGAAAAAATCCTTGAGTTCCGTATTACTCACCTCATTCGGTCTTGTTCTTATAGGCGTAAGGCAATTCGCCCTGACCACCCATCAGTGCCGTCATTTCCTCAATACGCTCCAGAGGGAAGGGAGGATTGGACAGAGGCTTCATGGCAATGGACATGAGCTTCATGGGATTGTCATCGGCCAGCACGCGGTTGGAGTTAAGCTCACCGCAGCGCTTGCAGCGATGGATGATGGCCCATTCGCCCTTGCTGCGCACCCACACAGCAATAGGCTCCATCACGCCGCCGCAATCAGACTCCCGATCACCGGGCTCAATGTCCACGTGGAGGCTGGATAGACAGTTTGGGCAGTGATTCCGGTGGTCGCTGCCTGCGCCTGCGGGAACTACCAGCCGGCCGCAGTTTTTGCAGGTGAAGCTCTCATCGCAGGCGTGTGTTTTGTAGTAGCCCTTTTCGAATTGCTTGCGCTTATTTTCACGGTTCATATATATACCTCGCAATCTATTCTATACAATTATTATATTGGAATTGAGAAATGTGTCAACATGAAAAAACGGCCATTCCATCGGGGATGAAGTGACCCCAAAAAGTTAGACAAATATTTCTAACTCAAATTGTTTAAGCTGTTGAAAGGGCTTGCTGTCTGTGTAATGCAGGCGGCAAGCCCTTTAATCTTGCCTTGATGCGCCTATTATTGTAGTAATCTATGTAT
>JAFTIZ010000010.1 GCA_017456645.1 Oscillospiraceae bacterium | reverse complement strand
GGGGATATTGTGCCGCATAGCGGCACTGTCGCCCAGTATGGGCGACAAATCCCTCCGACCTCGCTTACGCTCGGCCACCTCCCTTTAGGCAAGGGAGGCTTTGGTGCGGTACATATTTAATCCGCTAAACAATCATTTATCGCACGAAAATCCTTTAAACTATGCAAAAAAGCAGCCGCGGTGCGACTGCTTTTTGTTATGAAATGCATTACGGGTTTTCGGTCTTAACTGTGCGGAGGGTCTGGTACAAAAACCACAGACACAGGGCGGAGAATACCTTATTACCCAGCTGTGTCAAGGTTCCCACGATGGTTACGATCTCGGTATCCACATTCCGCGCCACCTCCGGCAGTGCCAGTACAAAGGACACACCGGTGCCCAGCAAGGAGAAAATCAGGTTGCATACGAACAGGATGCGCCATGCGTTGCCCAGCCGGCTGGTTTCTCCGGCCACAAGGCGGTGGCCGCTGTACTCAAACCAGATCGCCACTACGGATAGGGCGAAATACACCAGCAGATAGATCTGAGCCCAGATGCCCGTCTCCAGCGCCTGACCCATCATCAGCAGGTAAGCCATGTTAATCACCGTCACCAGCGCGCCGAGGCAGAAGGCCACGGCTCTGGCAAAGCCGGACTTGGCGTAAGTTCCGATGGCCGGCCCAAGCTGGAACAGACACCAAATGATACCGATGGAGATCACTCTTCCCACGCCATCCGCGATACGGCTGAGGGCAGGAACATACTCCAGCACCGACAGGCACAGACTTGCCACCCGGGCGTAAAAGAGCAGCTGCAGCCACTTGATCAGCAGTTCTTGCTTCTGAGTATTCATAAGAAAACCCCTTTTTTCTTCCATTTTACAACTTAAACATGGGATTGTAAAGGGCTATATTTAGACCATCAGCGCTTTCAGACGTTTCGTCAAGGTCAGGGCGAGGAAGAGTTTGATGCCGTCGGGCACCAGGTAGGGCACTACGCAGGTGCCGAGGATCGCCCAGACCGATGCGCCGCTGGCGTACAGGAAGAAGTACCATGCCGTGCCGCAGGCATAGCACAGCAGCAGGCTCAAAACCATGACGATCCAATGTGGCAGCCGATTCTCCAGCACCCAGTACAGCAGACAGCTTGCAAGAAAGCCCCACAAGTAGCCGCCGGTGGGGCCAAGCAGCGCGCCAATGCCGCCCCGAAAGCCTGTAAACACCGGCAGACCTGCCGCGCCCAGCAGCAGATATACCAGCACAGTGGCGGTGCCGCCCTTTCCGCCCAGCAGCCCGAGGGTCAGAAATACAGCGAAGGTCTGCAGACTCACGGCTTGATTGCCCAGAGGTACACTGATCCACGCGCACACGGCCATCAACGCCGCCAGCACCGCGCACCGGGTCATATTGCGGATCTTCATTCTAACACCTGCCCTTCGGGCATACCATATCATTTGAAGGGGAAAACGTCAAGGCGTTTTCATATACGGATAAATTTTTGAAAAATTGGGAAACTTCATGAAATTTTGCACAAATACCGTGGTATCATCCTGATGAATATTCAATATACTCCGTATTTCACGGAATAAATTATTGAAACGGAAAGCGGCTACCAGATGGTCACATAACCGCCTAAACGAATTAAACAACCACCAAAATGCCGCTTTTTTACTTTTTTAACCAGAAAAAGAGCCGGAAACAGGGGCTTTCGCCCTTTGGTGCATTTCCAGAGTCAGAAAGGTATCCAAAATCGGGAAATTGAACCGCTTTTTGAGGAATACGTCAATTGACGGACATCTGTGTTTATGCTATCATAGTATCACAACCCGAGCACAGCAAAAAGGAGGTTATTTCAATGGATTTCGCTGCGACCGTGTGGTTTGTATTGATGGTGATCTTCCTTGTGGTGGAGGCGGCCTGCCCCATCCATCTGGTCTCCATCTGGTTTGCGGTAGGTTCTCTGGTTGCGGCGGTGGCCAGCCTGTTGGGTGCGGCTCTTTGGCTGCAGATCACCCTGTTTCTGGTGGTCTCCGGAGCGCTGCTGCTGTCCCTGTGGCCCTTTGTCCGCAAATTCCTGAAGCCGCAGGTGGTCAAGACCAATGTGGATGCCATCGTTGGCTCTCAGGGCTTCGTCACCGCGGATATCAACAATCTGACCGCTACCGGTCAGGTTAAGCTGGGCGCCATGGAATGGGCTGCCCGCAGCTCCGGCGGCGAGCCGATCAAGGCCGGCACGCTGGTAAAAGTAGATCGGATCGAGGGCGTGAAGGCCTTCGTTTCGGAAGTAAACATCAATGCAGAAGTTCATTAAGGAGGAAAATTTATGCCGTTACTCATTGCCGCAGTCATTATCATCGTTCTGATTATTGCCATTTCCAACATTTATGTTGTCCAGCAGTCCCGTGCCTATGTTCTGGAGCGTCTGGGTGCCTTCCATGCCGTCCACGGTGTTGGCGTTCACTTCAAGATTCCCTTCATCGACCGCATCGCCCGCCGTGTTTCCCTGAAGGAGCAGGTGCTGGACTATCCCCCTCAGCCCGTTATCACCAAGGATAACGTCACCATGCAGATCGATACCGTTGTGTATTTCCAGATCACCGACCCCAAGCTGTACGCCTACGGCGTTGAGCAGCCCATGGCCGCTATGGAGACCCTGACCGCTACCACCCTGCGTAATATCATTGGCGATCTGGAGCTGGATCAGACCCTGACCAGCCGTGACATCATCAACACCAAGATGCGCGCCATTCTCGACGAGGCCACCGACCCCTGGGGCATCAAGGTCAACCGCGTGGAGCTGAAGAATATTCTGCCTCCCGCCGACATCCAGTCTTCCATGGAGAAGCAGATGAAGGCTGAGCGTGACCGCCGTCAGGCCATCCTGCAGGCCGAGGGTCAGAAGAAGTCCGCCATTCTGATCGCCGAAGGCGAGAAGGAGTCCGCTATTCTGCGCGCCAGTGCCGAGAAGGAAGCTGCCATTTTGAAGGCGGAAGCTGAGAAGCAGGCCGCAATCCTGAAGGCCGACGGTGAGGCTCAGGCCATTCTTGCCGTGCAGAAGGCTATGGCCGACTCTCTGGAAATGCTGAACCAGAAGGCTCCCAACGATCAGGTGCTGAAGCTGAAGGCCATCGAGGCTATGCA
The DNA here is from genome assembly GCA_017456645.1 of Oscillospiraceae bacterium. Lineage (GTDB taxonomy): Bacteria > Bacillota > Clostridia > Oscillospirales > Oscillospiraceae > Faecousia. The sequence goes on along the minus strand of JAFTIZ010000010.1, from coordinate 3,796 downwards.
GAAGGTCGCCGACGGTCAGGCCACCAAGATCATCATCCCTTCCGAGATGCAGGGTCTGGTGGGTATGGCCAACGGCATCGTTGAGGGCGTTAAGGAGTAAGCCATGAGCACCCTGAAAAAGGTCGTTCTGGTGCTGACAATTCTGACCTGCATCGTGCTCATCGCCGTGTTCTGGGGCTCGATCTTCAGTATTTGCATGATCCTTGCGCTGGTAGGCGCTCCGGGCGTATATCTTTACAACCGCTTTCTTAACACCGATGAAAAATCGGATTTTACGGAGGAATTCTAATGGCAAGCAATGACCGTTTCGTCAAAAGCTATACCCAGGGCGGCTTTTTGAACAACCTGCTGGAGGTATGGGTGGATCGCCAGACCGGCGTCAATTATCTGTACTGCGCCACCGGTCAGGCTGCGGGACTTTCCGTCATGCTGAACCGGGACGGCACGCCTGTGGTTACCCCCGTGCCCAAAACCTACGACGAATAAACCTTCCGTCCCCCCCCGTTGGTTTGCACCAACGGGGGGCTTCTTTTTTGTGGAAAGGGACGATTTGACATACCCCGGGCTTTGGGTTATAATAAATATGATATGATGGGAAGGAGCCACCTTTATGTTCTGCACAAAATGCGGCCTGTGCCTGCCGGAACAGGCAAACTTCTGCACCCGCTGCGGTACGGCGGTGTATATTCCGCCCCAGCCACCGGTCTGCGTGGAAGCTGAGCAGTCGGAGATGGCGACTCCCGTTGAAAATCAGGATCAATACTAAGAAACGGAGCGACAAATCATGGAAAAGAAAACCCTTGTTAGAATTGTGTGCGCGATTCTGGTTGGCATCATGGTGCTGGGGCTGATCCCTGCTGCGGTTTTTGCCGCTGCTGGTGATACGCTGTATCTTCAGCCCAGTTCCAACTGGTGCAATGACAGCGCACGCTTTGCTGCCTACTTCTTCGGAACGGACGGCGAGGCCTGGAACAATATGACCGACAGCGACGGTGACGGTGTTTTTGAATGCACCATCCCCGGCAATTTTGAAAGCGTCATTTTCTGCCGGATGAATCCCGACTCCACCGAGAATAACTGGAACGACGGCGTCAAGTGGAACCAGACTGCCGATCTGACCATCCCCACCGATGGCAAGAACTGCTTTACCTGTACGGAAGGCACTTGGGATAACGACAGCGGCTCCTGGAGCACCATCGAGGTGGATGACAACGGCTGTGACCATAGCTATGATGCCGGTTCGGTCACTACTGCCGCTACCTGCACCACTGCCGGTGTCAAGACTTACACCTGCACCCTCTGCGGTGCAACCAAGACCGAGGCCATTTCTGCCACCGGCCACAGCTATGCCGATGGTGTTTGCTCCGTCTGCGGTGTCGCTGAAACCGAGGATCGTGTGATCTACTTCGTAAATAGCGACAACTGGAGCGCGGTCTATGCTTATTCCTGGACCGACAGCACCAAGCAGTTGGGTGAATGGCCCGGTACTGCCATGACTCTGGTGGAGGGTGAAACCACCCTTTACTCCATCACCGTTCCTGCTGATACCGCCAACATCATCTTCAACGATGGCAACGGCACTCAGACCAGCGACCTGACCCTGAGCAGCGAGTACAACTGCTACAACTACACCAACGGCTGGGATCTGATTGTCACCTGCGATCACGCCTATATTGAGGAGATTACCACCGCCGCTACCTGTGAAACCGCCGGTGTCAAGACCTTCACCTGCGGCGAATGTGGCGACAGCTATACGGAAGCCATTGCCGCTCTGGGTCACAGCTATGTGGATGGCGTGTGTGAAACCTGCGGCAAGAAGGAGCCCTGCACCGAGCATAGCTGGGACGAGGGCACCGTCACCACCGTTGCCACCTGCACCACCGATGGCGTCAAGACCTTCGCTTGCGCCAACTGTGACGAAACCAAGACCGAGACCATCGCTGCTCTGGGCCATAGCTACGTCGACGGCGTTTGCTCCGTCTGCGGCATGGTGGAAACCTGCGATGTCCACAGCTGGGACGAGGGCGTGGTCATTGAGGAAAAGACTTGCTGGATGCCCGGCACCAAGCTGGTGACCTGTACCAAGTGCGGCGCTACCGAGGAACAGATCATTTACCCCGGTCACGATTTGTACGATGGTGAGATCACCGTGCAGCCCACCTGCACTACCTCCGGCAGCATGAAGCGCCCCTGCTATAACTGCTCCGCAGTTTACAGCAAGACCATTCCCGCTCTGGGCCACGACTATGTTGCAGGGGAAACCGTTGCTCCCACCTGTACCGTCGACGGCTACACCGTTTACGGCTGCTCCCGCTGCGACAAGACCGAGAACCGGGATATCGTTTACCACACCGGCCATAACTGGAACGGCAATACCTGCACCGTTTGCGGTACCACCTGCAACCACACCCTGGTGGACGGCATCTGCTCCGCTTGCGGCTACGGCGGCCCCGCCTTTGTCAACGGCTATTATGAGATCGCCAATGCCGCTCAGCTGAAGTGGTTTGCCGATCAGGTCAACGGCGGTGACAACGCCATTAACGGCAAGTTGATTGCCGACATCGACCTGGAGAACACCACCTGGACCGCCATCGGCTACTACTGCACCGGCGGCGATGCCGATGATTCCTTGTATTACAAGGGTATTTTCGATGGCAACGGCTACACCGTTTCCAACTTCACCGTAGCCGGTGACGACAGCGTGGGTCTGTTCGGCTATACCGAAATCGGTACAATCAAGAACCTGGGTGTCATCAACGCCACCGCCACCGGTGCCAATGCTGGTGCAATCGTCGGATACAACGCTACCGCCACTGTTATCAACTGTTATGCTATCAACTGCACCATCACCGGCTACACTACTAACGCCATTGCTTTGAATTCTCGCCGCGTCTATGTGGGTGCCGTGGCCGGCCAGGGAAGCGGCTATGTCTATAACTGCTACGCCGTGAACTGCACCATTATCGACAAGACCGGCGATATGACTGTTCCTGAAGGCGAGACCTACACTCCTTGGCATGAGTTCCTTTCTGCTCCCGTGGGCGGCAACGGCTCCAGCATCAGCAATAACTATTATTATAATGTATCCGGAACCTTCTACTCCACTGCCGGTGCTACCGAAGTGTCCGCTGCGCAGATGTCCTCCGGCGAGGTGGCTTACAAGCTGCAGGGCAGCCAGGCTGAGGCTGTTTGGGGTCAGGCCATCGGTTCTGACGCTTATCCTGTGATCTTCGGCAAGACCGTTTATCTGGAGAATGGCGCTTACATCAATAAGGCGGACTGCAACCACAGCTACAGCTCTGTTGTTACCGCTCCCACCTGCACCACTGCTGGTTACACCACTTATACCTGCACCGTCTGCGGCGACAGCTACACCGGCAATGTGGTCGCTGCTCTGGGCCATAGCTGGACCGATGCCACCTGCACCGCTCCTAAGACTTGCTCTATCTGTGGCGCAACCGAGGGCGAGGCTCTGGGTCACGAGGCCTACACCTACGCCTACGCCGACGGTGTTCACACCCTGACCTGCACCAAGTGCGGTGAGGCCACCACCATGACCGCCAGCGACAGCAAGCAGTTCAAGATCAACTCCGCTGCTCCTGTGCTGTCTGATGACATCGTTCTGAAGTACCGCGTCACCGTTCCCGCCGGCTTTGAGAATGCCTACATGGTCTTCGAGCTGAACGGCGAGAAGCTGGTCGTCACCGACTACACCGTCGAGTCCGACGGCAAGCTGTGCTTCGCCTTCCCCGGCCTGAACCCCCAGAAGATGGGCGATGCCATCAATGCTTACCTG
>JAFTIZ010000009.1 GCA_017456645.1 Oscillospiraceae bacterium | reverse complement strand
CACCCAGTTCGGTATGCCCGTCATGGCTACCATCGAGCAGGACGGTGTCCAGATCAGCCGTGCGATCCAGTACAGCGTTTACACCTACGTCTACCAGAACCAGAATACCAGCGATGTGGCTCTGAAGGAGCTGCTGCAGGCCATCTTCCTGTACGGCGAGTCCGCTCAGAAGGCCTGATCTGAATTCGACGGAAAGATTTCAGTTCCGGCAAAAACCCTAACCCAACGCAAAGAGGCTGCCCATCCGGGCAGCCTCTAATTTTCATATCATAAATAAACAGGCTGCGATAAGCAGCCTGTTTCCATTTACAGCAGTCTAATACCTGCCTTTTCGCATTCATTTATGGTGTTTTGATCCCAAATGCTGGATTGAACCTCGCCGATATGTGCGCAGCCCATCATCAGCATACTCAAACGGGATTGACCGATACCGCCGCCGATCGTCAGAGGCAGTTCATTATTGAGGAGCATCTGATGGAAAGCTAAGGTACGTCGATCATCACAGCCGGCCTCGGTCAGCTGCCGATCCAGTGCCTCCGCATCAACACGGATGCCCATAGAGGATATCTCCAGCGCTCTGCCGAGAACCTCATCCCAGAAGAAGATATCACAGTTCAGATTCCAATCATCATAGTCCGGTGCGCGACCGCTATGGGGCTTGCCGGAACGAAGCTTTCCGCCGATCTGCATGATGCAGGCGGTATGATTCTCCCTAACAAAGGCAGTTTCACGATCGTCGCCGGAAAGATCAGGATACATATACTCCAGCTCCTGTGTAGTAACAAAAGCCACTTCCCTGCTCAGCTCCGTACGAAGCTGAGGGTACCGAACGTGGAGTCTGTCGTTGGTATTGCAGATTGCGCCGACAATCGCACGGACAATAAGCTTTAGGTACTCAAGGTTTCGATTTTCCCGGGTAATGACCTTCTCCCAGTCCCACTGGTCAACATAGATGGAATGGATATTGTCCAGATCCTCATCACGACGAATGGCGTTCATATCGGTGTACAGGCCATTACCGATGCCGAAATGGTAACGCTTTAAAGCCAGACGCTTCCATTTTGCAAGAGAATGGACGACCTGTGCGTCATTACCCACCGCAGGTACATCGAAGGACACAGGACGCTCAAAGCCGTTCAGGTTATCATTTAAGCCGGAGTCGGCGGTAACAAACAGTGGTGCAGATACGCGCTTCAAGTTCAGAGCAGCAGAAAACTCATCCTGAAAGGTCTGCTTGATGTAGGCGATGGCTCGCTGGGTATCGTATGCATCCAGCAAGGGCTTATAGCCCTCGGGAATATAGATCTTATTCATGGTACGGTTTCATCCTTTCGCTATGGGTCTTGGTCTATTGTAGCGCATTTCCAGAAAAAATCAAGAAAAACATTTGTCCGCAGTAGCTGTACACATATTTTTATATTGATTTGAAATTTACGATGTGTTATCATAACATTAAAGGGAGGGATCCGAATGTCAACTATTCCAAATGTACTGGAATACAAATGCCCCTGCTGTGGCGCAGGTCTAAAGTTCAGCGGTGCTGAACAAAAGCTGTCCTGCGAATACTGCGGCAATACCTTTGAAGTAGAAACAGTCAAAGAATACAATGCATCCCTTGGTCGAACCGATGAGCAAAGCGTTTCCTGGGAGGATGCACCAACCGAGCAATGGAACGATGACGAGCAGAGCCAGATGCGCTCCTACATCTGCAACTCCTGCGGCGGCGAGATCATTACTGACGACACCACCGCTGCCACCTTCTGCCCCTACTGCGAAAATCCTGCCGTTCTTCCCGGCAACGTTTCCGGCGGTCTGCGACCCGATGCTGTTATTCCATTCAAAACCAGCAAAGAGGATGCGCAGCAGGCATTCCTGAAGCTGTGCAAGGGTAAACCTCTGCTGCCGAAAGACTTTACCGCAAAGCACCGGCTGGAAAAGATCACCGGAATATACGTTCCCTTCTGGCTGTATGAATGCAGCGGTAGTATAGATAGTCAGTACAAAGCAACACGAACCCATCACTGGTCCGACGCACACTATATTTACACAAAAACAGACCATTATATGCTATCTCGCGGCGCCAGCGCCCAGTTTGACGGCATTCCCATGGACGGCTCCAGCAAGATGGACGACACCATCATGGAATCCATTGAGCCCTTCGATATGACGCAGGTTGTGGATTTTGATACGGCTTATCTGTCCGGTTTCCTTGCGGATAAATACGATGTTGAGGCAAAATCCGGTGAAGACCGTATTCGGCAGCGTGTGGATAATACGTTTACGGATCTGCTCAGCGGTAGCTTCGTCGGCTATTCATCTGTTGTTCCAACTTCCCGGCAGCTACAGGTAAAGCACAGCAAAGCAAAATATGTGCTGTTGCCCGTTTGGATGCTCCATACCAAATATCAGGATAAGACCTACGTCTTTGCCATGAACGGTCAGACCGGCAAAATGACCGGCACCCTGCCCATCGATAAGAAAAGGCAATGGGGTTGGTTCTCCCTCGTGACCGCAGCCGTAACGGTAGCGGTGACGTTGATCCAATTGCTGGGGCAGTAAGGAGGGTAATATGAAGAAATTGATTGTATTACTGGTCTCCTGCCTGCTCACTGTGTCTCTGGCGGTAACCGCCGCCGCAGCCGGTGGCAGCCCCAAAATCGTAGATAACGCAAACCTGCTTACATCTTACGAGGAAACATCGCTGGAAGAAAAGGCTGAGGCGCTTGTAGAAAAATATGAGATGGACGTAGTGATCTTGACCGTTAAGTCAACCAACGCAGAGGATATCACCGCCTACGCTGACGATTATTTTGATTATTACGGCTATGGTATCGGTTCTGACTATTCCGGCGTATTGCTTGTGCTGTCCATGGCAGAACGTGAGTGGGCCATTTCCACCTGCGGCGAAACGATCGACGCACTTTCTGACTACGCCCAGGATCAGATCATGGATGAAGTCACTCCTATGCTTGGCAGCGAAGACTATTATGAAGCCTTCAGTACATATTTGGATCTTCTGGATGAAGAATTAGCTGCTTCCACCCAAGAGCTGAATATTTTCCAGCGCATAATTATATCGCTTGTCATTGGTGCGATCGCCGGCGGAATAACCATTCTGGTCATGCGATCCAAAATGAAGACAGTCCGCCGCCAGTCCGCCGCCGTAGACTATGTAAAGCAAGGCTCCTATTATCTGCGCGATCAGCGCGACATTTATCTATACAGCCGCACTTCTCGAGTGAGAAAGCAATCAAGCTCCGGCGGCACTTCAACCCATCGCAGCAGCTCCGGTCGCAGCCATGGTGGCAGCCGGGGAAGATTTTAAATCATAACATAAAAGGAGAAATAAATTATGGGACTTATTAAAGCAGCACTGGGCTCTGTTTCCACCGTTCTGGGCGATCAATGGAGAGAGTATTTCTACTGTGAATCCATGCCCTCCAACGTATTGGTAAGCAAGGGTCAAAAGCGCGTCAGCGGCAAATCCAGCAACACCAAGGGCTCTGATAATATCATCACAAACGGCTCCGTTGTCGTGGTCAACGAAGGTCAGTGTATGATGATCGTCGATCAGGGTCAGATCGTTGAATTTGCCGCCGAGGCCGGCGAATATACCTGGGATGCTTCCACTGAATCCACTATTTTCTACGGCGGCTTCGGCAACGGCCTGAAGGGCAGCTGGGAAAACTTTAAACGCCGCTTCACCTTCGGCGGTGACACCGGCAAGGATCAGCGCGTCTACTTCTTCAATACGAAGGAGATCATGGGCAATAAGTACGGCACTCCCAATCCCATTTCCGTACGCATCGTTGACAAGAACATCGGTCTGGATCGTCTAATTGACCTGCGTTGCAACGGTGAATACTCCTACAAGATCAGCGACCCGATGCTGTTCTACAAGAATGTCTCTGGCAATGTCAGCGATACCTACACTCGTGAAAATCTGGATTCTAAGCTGAAATCTGAGTTCATTACTGCACTGACTCCTGCATTTACCACTCTGTCGAGCACAGGTATAGCTATTAACGAGCTGCTGAATCATACCCTGAACATTGCGGATACTTTGAACGATACCCTTTCTGACCGCTGGGGCAGTCTGAGAGGCATCAGTGTTGTATCCGTGAGTGTTAACCCCTCCGTCGCTCCCGAGGATCTTAAGAAAATCAAGGAGCTGCAGGACACCGCTGTTCTGCGGGATCCCAGCATGGCCGCTGCTACCCTCACCGGTGCTCAGGCCGAAGCCATGAAGACCGCCGCAGGCAATCAGGGCGGTGCAATGGTTGGCTTTATGGGGCTGAATATGGCTCAGATGGCCGGCGGAATGAATGCCAACCAGCTCTATCAAATGGGTCAACAGCAGCGCGCTGCAGCTCCCTCCCCCGCCCCTGCTGCTCAGAACAGCTGGAAGTGCAGCTGCGGTGCTGAGAACACCGGCAAGTTCTGCACCGAATGCGGCACTGCTCAGGTCACCGGTTGGACCTGCGCCTGCGGCAGCGTCAACAAGGGTAAGTTCTGCTCCGAGTGCGGCGCAAAGAAGCCCGCAGACGCTCCCCTGTATCGCTGCGATAAGTGCGGCTGGGAGCCCGAAGATCCCAAGAACCCTCCCAAGTTCTGCCCTGAGTGCGGCGATAAATTCGACGAAGGCGATATTAAGTAAGATAAAACAAATAGATACGGCGCGGTTCAAACGAACCGCGCCGTGTATTATCTTTTGTTGCGCAACAACGAGAAACTTCAAATAAAAGAAGTATCAGACAAACCGAAACGTTGGTGAATTTATACCGTTCTATCCGTCAGACTCTTGGCCAGAGCAATCATGTACTGCGTATCAGAAAATTCCGAGAGCGCTTCGATAGCCACAGCGGTATACTTGTTTACCAGTTCCTCGCATTTGGCAAGGCCGTAAAGCCGGACGAAGGTGTTCTTGTCCGCATCTGTGCCAACGCCCTTGCCCATTTCCTCCTGGGTACCAATCACATCCAGCATATCGTCACGAATCTGGAACGCCATGCCCAGAGCACCGGCAAACCTAGCCGCCGCGGCGATCTGTTCCTCGGTGCCGCCGCCGGCAATGACGCCGCAAACACAGGCGGCATTGATCAGAGCGCCGGTCTTACGGCTCTGAATGTCAATGACCTCCTGCTCCGAAAGCACCCGCTCTTCGCTCATAATATCCAGCACCTGACCGCCTACCATGCCCAAAGAACCGGCACATTCCGCAAGAACAGAAATGGCATCCACATTTCCTCCGGTGGAAGCAACGCAGAAGGCATCGGTCAGCAACGCGTCACCGGCAAGGATCGCCATAGCTTCACCGAATACTTTGTGATTGGTGGCTCTGCCACGACGGAAATCATCATTGTCCATGCTGGGCAGGTCATCATGGATCAGGCTGTAGGTATGGATCATTTCAATGGCTGCTGCGTAGGGCGCAGCATTCTTCCAATCCGTGCCGCACATCCGGCAAAATTCAAAGGCGAACACCGGACGCAGCCGTTTTCCTCCGGCCAGAAGGCTGTACTCCATGGCCTCAAAAAGCTTGCTCTGAGGCTCCTCATGGAACCGGGCGTACCAGTTCTTCAAATAATCCTCAATATAGGCTTTGTATTCACGTGTCCGGTCATTCATTGCTCATATCCTCCAGAACGGGGGTGCCGTCGGCAGCGGTCATAACCTTTTTCACCTGAAGCTCTGCCTCATCCAGCATTTTCGAGCAGTTTTTCACCAGCTCTGTGCCCTCCTGAAACAGATTCAGAGACTCCTCCAGCGCCACATCGCCCCGTTCCATTGCCCGGACGATCTGTTCCAGCCGCTGCATTTTTGCTTCAAAGGTTGCATTTTCGTTGTTCATCGTACATTCTCCTTTACGTCGGTGACAGTGGCGTTCAGACAGCCGTCACTGAGGGAAATGCGAATATTTTCTCCGGTGGCGACCTGCGCAACAGAGCGGATCACTTCGCCGCTTTCGGTCTGCGTCATAGCGTAGCCACGGGTCAGCACCTTCATGGGGCTCATGGCATCCAGCTTGGCGGTAAGACCGATAAACATCTGTTTTTTGCGGTCAAGACCACGCAGCTGAGCAGAAACCATGCGCTCTTGCACCCGCTGCAGGTTCTGCCGCTTTTGCTCCAGATACCCCGTAGGACTGCGCAAAGCCGGACTTGCTGACAGCACATTTAAGTGTCTGCGAGCGGCGATCAGCTGCCGGTTCAAAGCAGCAACCATGGCGCAAGACATGGAATCCAGAGCCTGGCGCAGCGCATCCTGATCGGGAACAGCAAGTTCCGCTGCATTGGAGGGTGTTGCCGCCCGAAGATCAGCCACATAGTCGCTGATGGTCACATCCGGCTCGTGTCCCACAGCAGAGATCACCGGAATTTTCGATTGATAGATGGCGTAGGCAACCCGCTCGTCATTGAAAGCCCATAAATCTTCAATAGATCCGCCGCCGCGGCCTACAATCAGCAGATCCGCAAGTCGAAAATGGTTGGCGTATTGAATAGCTGCGGCAATCTCACCGGGGGCTTCCGCACCCTGCACACGGGTCGGCAGTAGCCGTACCTGAGAAAGTGGATACCGCTTTTTCATAATGCGCAGCATATCGTGCAGAGCCGCGCCGGCTTCACTGGTTACGATGCCAATAACACCCGGAAATTTCGGAATCGGCTTCTTATGCGCCGGATCAAACAACCCCTGCGCGGCCAGCTTGGCCTTCAGCTGCTCAAAAGCGGCATACAGATCACCTACGCCATCCATGGCCATACCGGTGCAATTAAGCTGGTACGCGCCATCACGGGGATACACCGAGATCTTGCCCATGGCAATAACCTTCATGCCGTTATCCGGACGAAAGCGCAGCCGCATAGCGTTGCCCTTGAACATGACACATTTCAGAGCAGCACCCTCATCCTTCAGTGTGAAATAGTGATGGCCGGATGGGTACATCTTGTAGTTACTGATTTCGCCCCGAACGGCTACAGAATTCAGCAGCGCGTCCCGATCCATCTGGGCTCGGATATATTCATTGATCTGGGTGATGGAAAGAACCTTCTGCTCCATATCAGCCCTCCTGCGCCCGATGTGCCAGCACTGCAACGCCCATGGCATTGTCGGTGGAATACTTCGGCTGAGCAAAAATCGGCTCCAATGGCGCCAGCACCTGACGGAGCATGGAATTGGAAGCTACGCCGCCGGAAAAGACTACCGGCAGCCCCGGATACTCCTTCAGCGCATTTTCTGTAGCTTTAAACACCGCAGCGGCCACGCAACGCAGGGCATAGGCAGCGGTTTCTGCCGCATTGTCCTCTCTGTTGTGGAACTGCTGAACCTTATTCTGTACACCGGACAACGAAAACTCCATGCCGGGGCATTTCACTTTGAACACTTCCCTACCCACTGCTGTATGGCTCAATGCATCCAGATGCTTGCCGGACGGGAAAGGCAGCTGCAGAAGCTGACCGGTGCGGTCGATCAGCTGACCGGCAGAGATGTCGGTGGTGCCGCCGATGCGGGTGCATCGCACATTCCTTCCCTCAGGCTCGACCAACAGCAGCTCGGTTGTGCCACCGGATAAATGCCACGCCAAATGGGCTCTGTCCATCAGATCCAACCGACCGGCGCTCCATAAGGACGCCGCAACGTGCCCCTGCTGATGAGAAACCTCCACCAGAGGCACTCCGAGGGCATCAGACAGAAGTTTTGCGTGGGTATACCCGACCATGAAGCAGGGCATATAGCTGCCTTCCACAGCTCTCGGGCGGGTACTGACGCCAACAGCGGTGATCTGGGGTCTTTGAATATGGGAAAACAGCCTGCCGGAAAGCTCCGGCAGGCTTTTGATATGGGCAAATACCGCATCACTCTGGCGCAGACCCAGCTCGCCCTCCTTCACCGGAAGCAGCCGGGATTCATTGACACCCTCCGCCCCATCGAAATACGCGATGGAGGTGGTGTAATTACTGGTATCAAACCCGATGGCGCTCATTGTGCGTCCTCAGGGTTCAGGCTCCGGGCAAAGGAGCCCAGAATGCCGTTGACGAAGGAACCGGTATCATCACCGTCGTACTTCTTGGAAAGACGCACAGCCTCGGAGATGGCAACACCGGTGGGAACATCCTCTACGTACAGGATCTCAAAGATCGCCAGCTGCATAATAGCACGGGTCAGCCGGGAAATGCGGCTCACATCCCAGCCGATGGAGTACTTCTGAATCTGAGCATTCAGATCGTCGGCACGGTTAGCTACACCGGAAACGACCTTGTCAAGATAAGCGATCTGAACACGGCTGGGACGCTCGGCGTAGACCTCGTTCTCCTCGGAGAGCTTGGCATAGTATTCCTTGGCCAGCCGAACAGCAACGACCTGCTCCGGCTCTTCGCCGGTAAAGTCGCGGCCATAGATCAGATGGACGGCCAGTTCTCTGGCATTGGCTCTGGTCATAGCTTCCCCTTACTGACGAACGATGCCGCAGACGTTGACGTTGACACTAACAACCTTCACACCGGTCATGGACAGCAGGGCGCCGGAAACGGCCTCCTGAATGGCATTGGCAACAGCCACAACGCTGTGACCGTAGCTGATGACCACGTTGCAATCGATGCTCAGCTCATCATTTTCGCTGATGGTGACCTTGATACCCTTGCCCCAGTTCTTCTTGCCGACCAGCTCCACGATGTCGGAACCGGGCTTAGCGCTGAGGCCAACATAACCTTCAATATCAGTCAAAGCCTGAACGACGATGGTGGAAATAACGCTCTCAGAGATCATAACGCGACCGTTATCCTGCACCTGAGTAATATACTGCTTGTTATCAGCCATGGTAAAATCCTCCTGTAAACAACGCCTGATGGCATATTTTCACTTATTATACCATGACATTTTGAAAATTACAACAGGTTTTTCTCGATCACTGCACCTCGACCACCCGAATTTGCGCCATTATCATATCAGACTGGGTCATAACAATGTCTGCAATCACCGCAACATCCTGATCCTTCAGCCCACCTTCCGGCGAAGCCACCGCAACTGAGATACCTTCCTCATTCATGTACGCCACGCAATCGGTGTAGCCCTTTGCGATGACCAGGCTTTCGATCTGAGCCTCGCACAAAGCCGTCTGGACGATCTGCTCCAGCTGCACCGACGAGGTGGATGCCTCATTCTGATCGCCGTAGGACATGGCTTCCTGAAGTAAACTCACGGCGCTGTCCCGCGCCTTTTGCCGGGACAGGCGAACCGCGGCGAAATAATCCGTCATGGTGGTGATCTCGTCGCCGCCTACCTGCACCATACTGTCACCCATCACCAGAAGATCGTCGGACATGACCTTCTGCGAATCCAGCGTATCCGTAAGATCTTTTGTCATTTCCCCATCGGTGTAGAGCCAGTTGATATAGATCCCGGCGCACACCGTCACCAGCACACCGGCGGCTACCATATTCTTCTTCCAGTTTTTCAGTTTCATCATATATGCCCCCATTCATTTCATTTTCAAAACTGAGATTCTGTCCGCTCCAAGTCCGGTGGCGTTTGCCACCGCCTCAACGATAGCAAGCCTCACGGCGGCATTGTCCGCGCCCTGACAGACCACAATAGCTCCCCGATATTCCGGAGCCAGAATCTGCTGTACAAGACCGCTTTCCCCCCGATCAGATCCGGATATAATCACTGTTTCGACTCGAACAGTACTGTTCTGCTCGCCATCGGTGGTATCCTGATTGGTTTGGAAAACCGTCTTTTCGCCCCCTTTCAGGGTCAAAACCAGCTGCACCTTCCCTGCGCCTTGAATCTGACTCAGGATGCCGGTCAGCTTTTCCGTCGGATCCGTGAAGGCTTCGGTATTCTGCTGTGTCGGCTCGGCAGACGACGGTTCACCACTTCCTCCCGGCAGCGCCATCAAACCGATACCGATCACAAGGACAAGGATCACATAACGGTATTTCTTCATGAATTCCAATAGTTTCGTTCCGATGGATCTTATGTCCATAGTTGACGCTCCTTTTCGATTCCCAGATCCTGCGTAATGATGGCCTGCAATTGCGCCTTTGCGTAAGGTGAAATCTTCCCTGACAGCCGAACGGCGCTGGGAATGGGTATATCATCCTTCGACAGCGTCACCTCCACCTTCAGCTCCGCATTCAAAGCCACTGCTTTGTCCAAGATATATGCCTCGGTCTTTGACTTTATGACTTTCGCCATGGCTTCTCTCGTCATGCTCTCCCCTGCCGCGGCAGCCTGGTCGGCGGCGATTGAGAAATCTGGGGTCAGGCCGGACAGATCGATCTTTACATCGGCAACCGGCCTGATCACTGTAAACGTCAGAAATAGTCCTGCGATCAGCTTTGCCATGGTGCCGTGTGTTCCCTTGTCACCCATGAGTCGCGTTACGATGGCGCAGATGATGGCGGCGGCAAAAATACTGAGCAAGTAACCCTTGATGCCGTCTATCCGCTCACCCCCTTCATAAAACAGACCATGCTGATCAGCAGCATCAGGCATACGGTACCCGTCATAGCTAGCAGTAGCCCCATAGCACCGGAAAAATCCGAGATCAACTCCGTGGTCTTCTTGCTTCCAAAAACGCCGCAGATCGCCGCTGTCAGCTTCAGAAGCAGATACTGAACGCCGATACGCAGGAATGGGCCGATTGCAATCGCCGCAATGGCCAGCAGGCCATATACACCCACAGCGCTCTTAACCACACCGGCACCTACAAGGATTGCCTCCGAGGCATCGGACAATATACTGCCCACCACGGGCACAGCGCCGGAAATGGTCAGTTTTGTTGCTTTCAGAGCGGCTTGATCCGCTGTTCCGCTGACTACACCGGTGACGGTGATGTAGCCCGTGAACACATACAGTACGATTTTCAAACTCCAGGATATCAGCCATTTCATAAAATCTCTGAGCTTTTTCAATATATCCTCACCGATCGCAGCCGATGCAATACCCATGGCAAGAAATATATAGGTCATAGGTACCAGCAACCTTGAGATCACACCGCAAAGCACAGCATCAAACACCGCCGTACCGGTATAAATTGCAGCAGAACCGGATATACCGCCTTGGGCTGCCATAGCTGTTGTCATCACCGGCAAAAGCATTTTTCCGTATTCACTAAGCTCCGTGACTGTGGCGGCGGCATCCTTGACCAGTGTATTTGCACTGCCCAGAAGCAGACAAGCAACTGCAATGGTTCCTGCCAATTCCGTTACATTTTTGGTTGTGCCGGGGAAGCTGCCCACCAAGGATGTAAGTATTACCACTGCTATCACCGCCAGACACACTCCGCAGCCGGCAGCGATCTCCGGCTCGAGTTTCTCTACAGCTGATTTAAAAACGTACAGCAACCCCTCGCCAAAGCTTTCCGTATCCGGCGGCATCAGATCCTGCGCCTGATCCGGTGCTGTAGGTGCGGTCAGATCCGCAGCCTGTACCGGCATTGCCATGTAACAGAAAAGCAGGATGATCAGGATCAATTTCTTCATATTTCCCCCAGAATTTGCTGTAAAAGCTCCACTAACTGCTCCAAAAGCGGCAAAGAAAGCCTAAGTATCACCGCTGTACTAAGCAATTGCAGCGCCTTGCCCAGAGATGCGTTGCCGCTGTCGGTGCAGATCAGGCTTGTGATCTCTCCAATGATACCAATGCCCACAACCTTAAGCAGAATACCCAGCATACCGTTGTCCAGCTTCCCCACCAAACGCAGCCGGTCAATAAAATCCACCACCGGCTCTAAATAACCCAACGCCAGCACGCCAACCATAGCGCAAACACCCAACACTAAGAGCAAAGCTGTCTGCTTCCCATCTTTGCCGAGGGTCAAGACCAGAATCACAGCGATCAGTACGCCTCCTGCCGCCTGAAAATATCCACTCATCAAAAATTAAACAGCCGCTTGACCAGATCAAAAAGGTCAGCGATTTTTTGCGCCACGATCATAAGCACCACCACAAGACCGGCAATGGTAGTCATGGTGGCCTGCTCTTCCCGACCGGATCGGCTCAGTACCTGATTGAGAATGGAAATGATGATGCCGATGGCGGCGATCTTAAATATCAGGTCGATATCCATAGGCAATTACAGAAATAAGATCGCCAACGCAGAACCAACGCACAAGCCGAGGGTCTGATAGCTGCGCAGACGGACATCACGATCCTTCGACAGCTCGTCCAGTTCCTGACGGCATTGAATGCGAGCCGCCTCCAGACCGTTGAGCTGCCCCTGCAGATCAAACCTACCTAACGAGCCCCCGAGACTTAGAAGATTTTTCTTCGCTCTCTGGGGAAGTCTGGGCGTGGCAGCCACTGCCGCGTGCATACAGCTGGACGCATCCGGTGCGATCTGATTTTCCAATTCCGATGCCAATCGCAACAATGTTTGGCTGACAGAACCGCCACTTTGAGCGGCCGCGTTTCTGCACAGCTGCGGCAACGGAGTCAGATGGAATTGCAACTCGCACCCCATATAGTCCAATGCGCCAATCAGCTGACGCAGGCCAATCTCCTCTCTGCGGTGAGATGCGGCCATGGAAAACCCCACAGCGCCGCAGCACGCAATAATCAACACCGCTCCAATCAACTTTAAGCTCATAGTGCCATCCTTTCTGCCTTGAAGGACTTGTCCGGTTGTAAAATGACCAATGTTTCAAATAGCTTACTGCTTACCAATGGGCGGTAGACCGGTCTGGCGTACAGATCCTCCACGCAACCGGCATGGGCGGTTGCCAGAAGTTGTACACCGCACCAACCTGCCTTCAGCAGTGCCTCGCAATCCGCCTCCGAGGTGATCTCATCCACGGCAATGGTTCCCGGGCTCATGGTACGCAGAAGCACATCGATACCCTGCCGTTTGGAACAGCCCGCCAGCACATCCGTGCGTGCGCCTGCGGTTACGCCATCCGGAAACAGCTCTCCACGCTCGTCCACCACGGCCACACTACCCTTTCCTATATCGCTGCGCTGACGGATCAGATCCCGCAGCAGGGTTGTCTTGCCGCTGCCCGGCCGACCAAGGATCAGAATCGAACCGGGCAAATACCGCAGCTTCTGCCCTACTCCTGGAAAATCCCTCGCCACCCGAATACACAACGAACGTAATTGCCGCATTCCTGACATGGCATTTGAATGCACAACAGCCTGTCCGCACATTCCGATCCGGTGACCTCCGGGGGCGGTAATGTAGCCCTGAGCCGCTGTTTCCGCCGCCCACGGGGAATATTTGGATGCGGTATTGACGATATAGCTCAGATCTTCCGCCGTGACCAGCCGTTTTAACCGTATATTGTCATTTGCTCGAACCAATTCCGGAGGAAGCCCAAGCCGCAGCCGCAGCTCCTGCAATGTATCCCGCCCCAGCTCGTCCACCTCCGTGCGGCACCACAGCGGCAGAATTGCCAGCAATTCCTTCCACGCGCATTTCATTTGCATCATCTCCTAGGCAAGACTATGCGCCGGAAAGTCCGGTATGCATAAAAAATCGGCAGCCAAACCAGCTGCCGATAATGAAGTGACCCCAAAAAGTTAGACAAATATTTCTAACTCAAATTGTTTAAGCTGTTGAAAGGGCTTGCTGTCTGTGTAATGCAGGCGGCAAGCCCTTTAATCTTGCCTTGATGCGCCTATTATTGTAGTAATCTATGTAT
>JAFTIZ010000037.1 GCA_017456645.1 Oscillospiraceae bacterium | reverse complement strand
TTGTGATTATCGGTTTAATTCAGCAAGATACAAAATATTGTAATCGGTACCGTTTATCGGACAATTAGACATATACAATTACACCAAAGGACGGTGTTGGATATGTCTAAGAGAAAAATGCTCAGCTTCAGCCAGTTTATCAAGCGTTTCCCTGACGAAAAAGCCTGTGAGGAATACCTCTTCAACGTGAAATGGTCTGGCGGCTTTGTGTGCCCTGTGTGCGGCTGCCGTCATTGCTACGTCATCAAGACACGCAGGCACTACCAGTGCGCCAACTGCCGCCATCAGACCTCTCTGACCGCCAACACCATTATGCACCGCAGCCATGTTCCCCTGCTCAAGTGGTTCTGGGCGGTCTATCTGGTAGCCTGTGACAAGCGCGGGATCTCTGCCCTGGCACTGTCCGGCAAGATCGAGGTCTGCTACGAAACTGCGTGGAACATGCTGCGCCGGATCCGCAGTGCCATGGAAATGCGGGATGAGCATTATATTCTCGGTGGGATCGTAGAACTCGATGATTCCTATTTTGGTGCCAAGATCAAGGGCAAAGAGGGGCGTGGTGCGGGAAATCAGCCTGTATTTGTCGCAGTATCCAAAAACGAGAAGGGACATCCGGCTTATCTGAAAATGAAAATGACACCGAATGTTCAAAGTGATTCTGTTGAATCATTTATCTGCGAGAATATTGGGCTGGCTTCTACCGTCCAGACCGACGGCTACAATGCCTACCGCACGCCGCTCGGCAAGGGCTATTTCCACGAGCGCGGCGTTTTCACCCCGGATGGGGAGCTGTTGCGATGGCTTCATCACATGATTGGCAACGCAAAAGCATTCATCAACGGCACCTATCACGGTACCAGCACCAAGCATCTGCAAATGTATCTGAGTGAGTTCTGCTATCGTTTCAACCGCAGAAAATTTGCAGGTGATATTTTTGACAGGCTTTTTGTTGCTATCGCTGGCTGACACTATATTTTGTGGTTGGCTGACTAAAGCCGATAACCACAATTGTAGTTTATTGCTCTGTTGCAATCAGCGCAACCAGGTTCCAACAACCACTGTCATTGCGAGCCAGTCCGCAGACTGGCGTGGCAATCTCCCGGTGCAACGTCTGTTTTTGCTGTGCAGGATCGTGGATTGTACCAGGAGATTGCCACGTCGCTTCGCTCCTCGCAATGACATGGTAATCGAAACCTGGTCCCCTTGAAGCCACAGCTCAATGAGCGGAAGTGGGGCGGCGGGGTCATGACCCCGCCCTACAGTGGACAATCCATACTGTGCGATAAACTACAATTTGAATCAGAAATAACGGAGGGACAACCTATGGAACAACTCTGGAAAAAATACGGCTGGCTGGTCTGCACCCTGGTGGGCAGCTTCATCTTTGCTCTGGGCTTTGACTATTTCTTGGCCCCCAATGACCTGAACTCCGGCGGCATCTCGGGCCTGGCCATGGTCATCGTGGAGCTCATCGGCTTCGGCTCCGTGGGTACCCTGTCCATGCTGATCAACCTGCCCCTGTTTGTCATCGGCGGCATGAAGATCGGACGGCGGTTCTTCGTGGGCTCCATCATCGGCCTGGTCACCAGCTCCGTCCTCATCGACGCCATGGTGGGGCTGGCCATGCCCCAAAATGAACCCCTGCTGGGCGCCCTCTACGGCGGCGCGGTCTGCGGCATCGGCCTGGGCCTGGTGTTCATCGCCGGCACCTCCACCGGCGGCTCCGATATCGTGGTGCGGCTGCTGAAGCTGAAGTACCGCAATGTGCCCATCGGCCAGATCTCCATGAGCTTCGACCTGATCGTGGTGATCCTGACGGGTCTTGTATTCCATGACGTGACCAAGGCCATGTATACCGGCGTCACCGTTTTCATCACCGGCAAGGTCATCGACGCCATGGTTTATGGTTTCGATTATTCCAAGGTGGCGCTGATCATCTCTGACAAGCATGATGAGATCGCCAGACAAATCGGCACCAGACTCAGCAGAGGCTCCACATTCCTCCACGGTGAGGGCACCTACAGCGGAAAGGAAAAGAAGGTGGTGCTGGCTGCCATCAAGCGCCAGCAGCTGGCAGAGCTGAAGGAGCTGGTCATTGCCATCGATCCCAACGCCTTCATCATTGTCCAGGAGGCCCATCAGGTCCTGGGCGACGGCTTTATCCGCTACAGCAAAGATTCTCTTTAAAGGAGCGCGCAACATGAAACGACTCATCTGCATCCTGGTCCTGTGCGGCATGCTCAGCGGCTGCGGCAGCGTCCTCAGCGGCGTCTATGTGAATATCCAGCCCCACGAGGTCCAGGGCGGCCGGGATCCCTTCGACACCATCATGGCTTCCGACTATGCCATGCTCTGCGCGGTGCTGGAGGATCTGGTGACGGTGGGCACGGAACGGGCCGTGGTCAGTGTGGGCGATTACGATCCGGAGGCCATCAGCCGGGATATGGAATACGCGGTGCGCTACATCCGGGAGGATTTTCCACTGGGTGCCTATGCCCTGGAAAATATCAACTATGAGATCGGCCGCAGCGGCGGCGTGCCCGCCATTTCCGTGGAGATGACCTATCTCCACGGACGGCTGGAGCTGCGGCGGATCCAGACCGTGGCGGATATGGAATCTGCCGCCGGAAAGATCGGCGAAGCCCTCCGGGACTGCGACACGGGCCTGGTGCTGCTGGTGGAGAATTTTGAGGATGCGGACTACGCCCAGCTGGTGGCGGATTATGCCGACCGGCACCCCAACGTGGTCATGGAGACGCCCCAGGTGGCGGCGGGCCTGTATCCCGAGAAGGGAAGCAGCCGGATCCTGGAGCTGAGTTTTACATACCAGACCAGCCGGGATGCCCTGCGCCAGATGCGCAGCCAGATCCAGCCGGTGTTCAGTGCGGCCACCCTCTACGTCAGCGGCGACGGCTCCGATCTGCAGAAATACTACCAGCTGTATGCCCTGCTGATGGAGCGCCATGACTATACCCTGGAGACCTCCATCACTCCGGCGTACAGCCTGCTGACCCACGGCGTGGGCGACAGCAAGGCCTTTGCCACGGTGTATTCCGCCATGTGCCGCCAGGCGGGACTGGAATGCCACGTGATCACCGGTACCCGGGACGGCGAGCCCTGGTGCTGGAATATGGTCCTGGATAACGGCTACTATTACCATGTGGACCTGCTGCGCAGTACAGCTGCGGGCCGCTTCACGGAAATGACCGACATGGAAATGAACGGTTATGTCTGGGATTACTCTGCCTATCCCAAGGCGGACGGGGCCTATGTGACGCCGGAAACAGAGCAGTAAAAATAATTTGAAATATTTTTCAAAAAGGGCTTGACATTTTGGAAACCCATGCTATAATAATCAAGTCCGTTGCGGGTGTAGCTCATCCGGTAGAGCGCCACCTTGCCAAGGTGGAGGTAGCGAGTTCGAGCCTCGTCACCCGCTCCATAAAACGCCGTTTCCGAAAGGAAGCGGCGTTTTTCTTTTTGATTCAACACAGAAAGCCCGTCTTCTTCCGGAGACGGGCTTTCTTTTGCTGTTGTGCAAATTGTAGTTTATCGTTCCGTTGGAACGATGGCATCCTGACGGATGCCGGGGAAACGGATTGCCACGCCAGTGTGCGCACTGGCTCGCAATGACAATCTTTCGCGAGATTTAGCGCTGTAATCAACAGGAACCCAAACA
>JAFTIZ010000008.1 GCA_017456645.1 Oscillospiraceae bacterium | reverse complement strand
TGGGCTTCGCCTTAGATCCTAGGTTGCGGGAGGGGTTCTTAGGGGAGGGCGCATTTTGCGAAGCAACTAGCGCCTCCCCTATGCCGATTTCTTTGGTTACTTTCTTGTTCGGAAACAAGAAAGTAACACGTCCCACCGCTAGACAATCATTTATCTTACCAAAGGAGTGTCTGCCATGACTGCGGAAGAATACATCAAAAAACTATCTCTGGAGGAGAAGGCCGCCCTGTTGCAGGGCAATTCCTCCTGGACGACCCGCCCCATTCCCCGTCTGCTGCTGCCGGGCATCTGGCTGGCCGACGGCCCCCACGGTCTGCGCAAGCAGGCCGGCTCTGCCGACCATCTGGGCATCAACGAATCCGTAGCCGCCACCTGCTTCCCCACCGCCGCCACCATGGCCAACTCCTGGGACCCTCAGCTGGGCGAGGAGCTGGGCAAGGCACTGGGTGAGGAAGCACAGGCGCAAGGCGTTCAGGTGGTACTGGGTCCCGGCCTGAACATTAAGCGCAGCCCCTTGTGCGGACGGAATTTTGAATACTTCTCCGAGGATCCCTTCCTCGCCGGAAAGCTGGCCGCAGGCTACATCCGTGGCATCCAATCTCAGGGCGTGGCCGCCTGCCCCAAGCATTTCGCCGCCAACTCTCAGGAGCGGCAGCGGATGTGCATCGACTCCGTTGTGGACGAGCGCACCCTTCGGGAGATCTACCTGACCAGCTTTGAAACCGCCGTGAAGGAAGGCCAGCCCAAGGCCATCATGTCCTCCTACAATCCGGTCAACGGTGTGTACGCCAACGAAAACAACCACCTTTTGAAGGACATCCTGCGCACTGAATGGGGCTTTGACGGCTTCGTGGTGTCCGATTGGGGCGCCTGCAACGATCCCGCCGCCGGCATTGCCGCCGGCTCTGCCCTGAATATGCCCAACCCGGGCTTCGACAGCGCCGCAGCGGTGTGTCAGGCCGTTCGTGACGGCAGAATTTCCGAAAGCGATCTGGACGATCGGCTTCGTGAGCTGCTGCCCATTATTCTGACCACCACCGAAACCTCCCGTGGCGGTGAATTTTTCACGGAGGAGCACCACGCTCTCGCCAGAACGTGCGCCGCAGAGTCCATCGTTCTGCTGGAAAATGACGGCATTCTGCCCCTCAATTCAGGCGCAAGCATCGCCGTCATCGGCGATTTCGCTCAGACGCCCCGCTATCAGGGTGCCGGCTCCAGCCTTGTCAATCCCACCATGGTGGACGATCTGCTGACCGAACTGGGTAAAGCCTACCCCAATGTGACCTTCGCTCAGGGCTACCGCCGCGGGGCGGGCGAGCCCGACCGGGCTTTGATCCGTCAGGCCGCACAGATCGCCAAGGCCGCCGAAGTCGTCCTGCTGTGCGTAGGTCTGGACGAGCTGTCCGAATGCGAGGGAATGGATCGGACGCACATGGACCTGCCCGAGGCTCAGCAGGCTCTGATCAAAGCCGTCAGCCGCGCAAACGAAAACGTGGTGCTGGTGCTCTCCGGCGGCGCGCCCTTCGTCATGCCGCCCCAAGGCACCTACCGCGCCGCCATCCACGGCTACCTCAGCGGTCAGGCCGGCGCAGGCGCCATGGCCGACGCCCTGCTTGGCACCGTCAATCCCGGCGGCAAGCTGGCGGAAACCTGGCCCATACGGCTGGAGGACACCCCCTGCCACCGGTACTACCCCGGCGAGCATCGCACTGCCGAGTATCGGGAGGGTCTATACGTAGGCTACCGCTACTATGACACCGCCGGCGTTGCCGTGCGTTACCCCTTCGGCTACGGTCTGAGCTACACCACCTTCGCCTATTCCGACCTGCAGACCGACGGCAAAAACGTAGCCTTCACCCTGACCAACACCGGCGACCGGGACGGCGCAGAGGTGGCGCAGGTCTATGTGACCTGCCGCACCGGCAAGGCCATTCACCCCAAAAAGGAGCTGAAGGGCTTCCAAAAGGTATTCCTGAAGGCCGGCGAGAGCCGCCGCATCACCATCCGGCTGGATGATAAGGCCTTCCGCTATTTCAACACCTCCACCGGCCGCTGGGAAATGGAAACCGCCCACTACCTGATCAGCGTAGCCGCCAGCGTCGACGACGTGAGGCTCACCGCCACGGTGCGCATCATCGGCACAGAGGCAGCAGCCCCCGTGGTATCCCTGCCCAGCTACGTCACCGGCAATGTGCGCAACGTTTCCGACGAAGAATTTGCCGCTCTGCTGGGACATGACCTTCCTGAGGCGGATTGGAGCGGCGACATCGGCATCAATGATCCGATTTGCCGCTTCCGGGATGCCCGCAGCGCCCCTGCCCGGTGGCTGTACCGCTTCCTGAGCCGCAAAGCCGAAAAGCAGACGGGAAAGCCGGATATGACCTACCACTTCATTCTGAACATGCCCATCCGCGCCATGGCGCAGATGACCGGCGGCAAGATCAGCCGCGCCATGACCGAGGACATCGTGTATCTGGTCAACGGTCACTTCTTCCGGGGTCTCGGCCGGCTGGTCAAGGGCTATTTCCGCGCCCGAAAAGCGGACAAGCAATACGAAAAAGAGCTTCAGTACGGCCCCCGTGACCGCTGACAGCGCATAAAAAACTGCTCTGCCGATCCGGCAGAGCAGTTTTTATTTTCCGTGGATCAATCCTTCAAAAGGCGGGAATATCCCCGGCCGTATTGCACACAACGGGACACCCGACTCAAGGTCGCCGATGAGATATCCGCTTGGGCGATCACCTGATTGTAGGTCTTGCCCTCCAGCAGCAGCTTCGCCGCATAGATCCGCTCCGCCATCTTTTCGATCTCCTTGACGGTACACAGATCGGCGAATAGATCACGGCAATCTTCCATGCTTTTCAGCTCCAGAAGCAGGCTGTACAGCGCCTCGATTTTTTCTTCCTTGCGCTCCATACTGCCTCCCATTAAAACAGATCCTGCGCGCCGCGCAGAAATGCTTTCGTCTTTTCGCTTTGGGGCTGACCAAACACCTGCTCCGGCGTGCCCATTTCCTCGATGACGCCGTCAGCCATGTAGATCACCCTGTCCGCCACGCAGCGGGCAAACTCCATCTCGTGGGTCACCACGATCATGGTGGTATCCTTATCCTTCAAGCCGCGGATCACGCGCAAAACCTCACCGGTCAATTCCGGATCCAGGGCGCTGGTGGGTTCGTCGAAGCACAGCACCTCCGGACGCAGCGCCAGCGCTCTGGCAATGGCTACACGCTGCTGCTGACCACCGGAAAGCTGGTGGGGATAGCTGCCCAGCTTATCTGAAAGTCCCACCTGCTCCAAAAGTCTCAAGGCGGTCTGCTCGATCTCCTGCGGCGTGCCCCGTTTCAGCAGAGTCGGTGCAAGCGTTACATTTTCAAGCACCGTATACTGGGGAAACAGGTTGAAATTCTGAAAAACCAGGCCAAAATGCAATCTATTTTGCCGGATCGCCTCATCAGACAACGTGGTTGCGTCGCTGCCATCATACAGCACCTTGCCGCCCACGGTGATGGAGCCCTCATCCGGCAGCTCCAGAAAATTCAGGCACCGCAGCAGGGTCGTTTTTCCGCTTCCGGAGGAGCCGATGATCGACAGCACCTCACCCTTGTTCAGGGAAAAGCTGATGCCCTTGAGAACCTCTGTTTTGCCAAAGCTCTTGGTAATATTTTTTGCCTCTAATAATGCCATAGCTTAACTCCTGAAATAGCTGAGTTTCTTTTCCAGCCGGCCGAGAACCACCGTCAAAAGGCCAACAAAAACCAGATAGAACACGCCGGTATAGAACAGCGGCCAGATCATGGCCTTCGTTGCGGCCAGCTCCTTGGCCTGCTTGATGATCTCGCATACGATAATGCAGTTTGCCAGCGCCGTATCCTTGATCAAAGTGATGATCTCATTGGACATGGGCGGCACAATACGCTGAATCACCTGCTTCAGGATGATCTTGCGGAAGATCTGGGACTTGGTCAGCCCCAGCACGTAACCGGCCTCATACTGTCCCTTGGAAATACTCTCAATGCCGCCACGATAGATCTCAGAAAAATAGCAGGCATAGTTGAGGGTAAACGCAATGAGCACCGCCACGATTCGTCCGGCATCGGCGATGCCGTAGTTGACGAAGAAGAACCGATCCATCTGGCTGAAGATGGGAGTTTCAAATAAAAGTCCCGGCACGTAATAGATAATGAAGATCTGAAGCATCAGCGGCACGCCTCTGACGATCCAGACAATAACCTTTGATACCGCCTTCACCGGCTTGAACCGGCTCATAGAACAGAAGGCTATAGGCAGACCAAGCGGTGCGCCGCAAAGCAGCGTCACCGCAAAGATCAGCAGAGATATCAAAAAGCCGTCCCAAAGAAATGCAGTAACTTCTAAAAATGACATGGCTTGATCTCCCAAAAAGATATATGTTACTTCTGGTCAGAGAAATCCGTGATGGCGGTGTTTTCCACGCCATACTGCTTAGCCAGCTTGGTGATGGTGCCGTCAGCCGCCAGCTTCTCCAGCTCGGCGTTGACCTTGGCGGTCAGCTCGCTGCCCTTCTTAAAGCCGATGGCGTAGTATTCCACATCGCTGGACAGACCGTCGACGATGGTCAGGTTGCTGTAGTCGCCCTTGCCGGCATAGCTCTTGGCCAGCTGTGCGTCCAGAACCGCAAACTCGCAGGTGCCTGCGTTCACCTCAAACAGGCAATCGGTCTGCTTGGTAAAGCCCTTGACCGTAACGCCCTCGAAGCCCTTGGCATAGGTCTCACCGGCAGAGCCGCTTTCCACCGCGCCCTGCTTGCCGCTCAAGTCAGCAGCGGAGGTGATGCCGGCATCCTTCTTGGCCACGATCACCTGACGGTTTTCCATGTAATTGTAGGAGAAATCCACCTTTTCGGAGCGCAGAACGCCGTCATCATCGGCAGTATTGCAGGTAAAGCCGTTCCATACGCAATCGATGGTTCCGGAGGCCAGATCGGTGTACTTGCTGTTCCAGTCGATCTCCTTAAACAGAACCTCATAGCCCAGATTTTCGAACACGGCCTTGGCAAGGTCGGTGTCAAAGCCGATCAGGTTACCGGCTTCATCCAGATAGTTCATAGGCGCATAGATGGTGTAGCCCACCACGATGGTCTCCTTTTCATTTGCCTTGGTGCAACCGGCAAAGCAGGTCAGCAGCAGAAGCACCGCCAGCGTCATAGCAATCAATTTCTTCATAATATGTATTCCTTTCTCATTTTCCACATGCTTGTGGGTCGGATGTGGGCATTATACTTTATCAAGTTAAAGTTGTAAAGAGGTGTTTCAAAGATTTGTCACAGTGCATAGGACGCACAGCTTTGCTTTGTCGCTTTATTGTGCTAAAGTGACAAGTAACCCCCGTGATTTTCTTAAATCCCACTTCGGTCACGAACGCTCTCCTTCTTTAATTCCCACATTCATAGATGTTGTAGATAATAATTTTGCAATATGCCTTGAAAATATCCCGTTTATACCCTATAATTATTGTAATTATTCCCAAGAAGCGGAGATGATACTATGCCAAAAAAAGGAAAGCTTCTGCTCATCATTGGCCTGATTATTCTTCTGGTGCTGGAGCTCGGTTTTGCTTTTGGTTATTTCGGGTTTTACCGCCCCTATCGGGACGCAAAAAATACCATGCCGAAGGATGGAACGATGATGCTGGTGCAGGATACCAGCGGCAGCCTCACCCTTTCCTGGCCTGAGGGTTTCCGTCAGGATCGCTATCTGGTACAGTTCCTTCAGAACGATACCGTGATTCAGGAGGTCTGGACACAGTCCGAACAACTGGTTCTGCCTGAGCTTCCCAAATCGGAGCTTCTCACCATTCGCGTCCTCAGCGCCCGGGGATACCGCACCCCCTTCGCCAAGGAGGAGCAGATTCGCATGGGTACCGAAAGTCTTTCGGCGGAAATCACAATGCAGGCGCCTGCCGTCAGTGATCTGGCCGCCACTGCCGACCCTCAGGCCGGTACTGTGAACTTCACCTATACGCTGACGCCCCAGAGCCGTTCCAATGTGTACTATCTGGATAATTCCGGAGAATGGACGCTGCTGGACACGCTGGATCAGGCTCAAATGACCCTTTCTCTGGGTGACGGCAGCCAATTCTCCATCCCCCACACCGGTGAGGAATTGACCTTCGCCTTTGATGCCTACCGTGTATACCCCGGTCTGATCTATTACGGCGCGGCATTCGAGCAGATCTCCGTTGTGCGGGAGGATCTGCTGACCCGTGATCTAAATCTGGAATGCACCGATCTTGGCGATCAGGTTTTCCTCCTTACCTGGGCGGAGACCAAGGGCGATTACTATCAAGTCCAGCGTTACCGTCAGGATACCGCCAGCTGGGAAACGCTCCAGCGTGTGGAAGTAAATCAGGAGCGAAGCTACACCACTGACATGCTGTCCGGCTTCAGCGCCTACCACTATCGTGTGGTTGCCGTAGGCGGACAGGTCATGGAGGACAGCGAATTTGCCGCCGTCTCTGATGTAAAGTCCGTGGTCACCGGCGCATCGGCGAAATACTGCACCATATGGCCCATCAAAGACCTGGCGGTGTACTCCGATACCGACAAAATCCAAAGCATCGGCACCGCTCCGGGCGCAACCACCTTCTGCGTGCTGGGTGTGAAGGATGGGATGTTCCGCATCCGCTTAGGTGACGGCTATGGTTACATCGACAGCAATTACTGTCTGATCAACCTGCCGGAACTGCTGGGCGACTTGTGCCTTTACGATATCACCAACAGCACCGAATCGCTGTATATGGCCCACGAATTTGAGATTCCCTCTGTCACCGGCACGGTGATCGTGGGCTACGAAAACGTCCAGCTATACACCGGCGAACAGCTGGTTCCCCTGCTGTATCCCACGGCACTGCGGCTGGAGGAAGCCGCATACGCCGCCATGGAGCAGGGCTACAAGCTGAAAATCTACGATGCTTATCGCCCCCAGGAGGCCACCATTGCCCTGTACAATCAGGCTCTTGACTTGGCGAAACAGCCTATCCCTGATGAAACCTACACCGGCAAAGTGCTGGACGATCTTCCCGTGCTGACGCCTTCTGAGCCGGGCTCGGATATACCGAAGCTGACCTACGGTGAGCTGATGACCGACTTCGGCCGCTACACCATGAATTACTTCCTGGCAGCAGGAAAATCCCGCCACAACAAGGGAATCGCTTTGGATCTGACCCTGACAGACATGGTCACCGGTGAGGATCTGTCCATGCAGACCTCTATGCATGACCTAAGCTGGTACTCCGAGCTGAAACGCAATAACGACAATGCCAAAACTTTGGCAGCCATCATGGAAAGCGTCGGCTTCAGCGGATTGGTATCCGAATGGTGGCACTTCAACGATATGGAAGCGCAGAACAGTTTAACGCCCCCTTATCTGCGTTCCGGCGTTTGCGCGGAGTGCTGGATGGCGGACGATTACGGCTGGCGGTACCGCCGCGCCGACGGTTCGTACGTGATCGATTGCACAGAGCAGATCAACGGAGTTGCGTGCACCTTTGACGAATACGGCTACCTGCTTCCGTAACACAGGGAGGATCATACGATGAAAAAGAGAAAACTGATTCCCATCATTGGCGGTGCCGCCGCTGTGGTTCTGGTACTGGGCGCCTTGGGCGGCTATACCGCATGGCACTATCAACAGCCGAAATTCCACGACCTGACCATAGAGCTGGGGCAGCCTCTGCCTCCGGTGGAGGACTTCCTCACCCAGTATGGCAAGGCAGAGAACGCGACCTTTTTGACTCCCGCAGCGGAAATTGACCTCTCCGCCGCCGGTGAGTACCAGCTATCCTTCGCCCATGGGCAAAAAACAGAAACCGTCTGCCTAACTGTCACGGATACCACCGCGCCGCTCCTGACGCTGCGGGATGTGACCATTGACATGGGAACAAAACTGACCCCCGAGGACTTTGTGGAGGATGTCAGCGACCTGTCCCCCGTGGAATTGGCTTTTGCGCAGGCTTTGGATGAGCCGGATAGCTATGGCACTACCACGGTGGAGATCATCGCCACCGATTCCAGCGGCAACACCAGCCGGGGCAGCTGCACCCTGACCTATGCGTGGATCCGCTCTCAGGTGACCATCGAGCTGGGCAGCACCATTTCCAAGAGCGACATTTTGGTAAACCCGGAGAAGGACGGCCACCTGATCAGTCAGGAAACCTTGGACACCTTGAACCAATCTCCCGCCGGAGTCTATCCCATCACCATCACCGGCGATGACGGCCAAACCGCCATCTGTCAGGTTACCATAGCGGATACCACTGCCCCTGAGATTAAGGTGCAGGATGTGACCGTATTCGAGGGCGACGAGGTAAGCCTGGAGGATCTTCTTCTGGAAGCCACGGATCTGGCCGGCCCCGTCACCACCAAGCTGACGCCCGAGCTCAGCACCGCCACGGCAGGTACATATACCATCACCGTGGAAGTCACAGACATCAACGGCAATCTGACCACCGCGGATTGTAAGCTCAACGTTCTGAAGGATGATGAGGCTCCCGTGTTCTCAGGGCTGAAGGAGCTTTCCACCGACAAGGGCCAAAAGCCCAACTATACCTCCGGTGTCAGCGCCAAGGACAATCGGGACGGGACGGTGGAATTTCAATATGACACCTCCAAGGTGGATCTAAGCAAACCCGGTACTTACTATGTGACCTACACCGCTGTGGATGCCGCCGGCAATACTGCCACCGAGCAGCGGATGCTGAAGGTGTTGGCAGATAGCAAGGCGCCCACCTTCTCCGGACTCGGAACCATTACCACCCAGAAAAACAAGAAGCCCAACTACACCACCGGCGTCACCGCCAGCGATAACTGCGACGGCAAGGTGACCTTCACCTATGACGACAGTAAGGTGAATTTGACCAAAGCCGGCACCTACTATGTGACCTATACCGCCGTGGATACCGCCGGCAACAAAGCAACCTCCCGCCGGAAAGTAGTGGTGGAGCACGACCAGGCGGACACTCAGGCTTTGGTGGACAAGATTGCCGCCGGATTGAGCAACGACGCAGAAGCTATTCGTGACTATGTCCGGAATAACATCAAGTACTCCTCCGATTGGGGTGGCTATGATCCGGTATGGTACGGCTTTACCAACAAAAAAGGCAACTGCTACGTCCACGCCCTATGCCTGCAGGAGCTTCTGGAGGCAAAGGGTTTCACCACCAAGCTGATTTGGGTCACTGACAAGAGCCACTACTGGGTTCAGGTCAAGATAAACGGTGTCTGGAAGCACATCGATGCCACCCCCGGCGTCCGCCACACCAAATACAGCCTGATGAATGATGCCCAGCGGCTGGAAACTCTGCAGGGCAGAACCTGGGACAGATCTCAGTGGCCCGAATGTGAATAATGCCTATGATGAACGTATTTATCTTTCTTGCGGGTCTGGCGGTCTATGCAGGCTACGGTCTGCCGGGGCTTGGCTATCTGGTGGCTGCCACCCTGCTTTCCTACGTCACAGCCCTGCTGACCCCCCGCCTGCGACCCATGATGTGGGTCAGCGTGGCCGCCAACGCCCTGATGCTGGTACTGTTGAAGCTGCAGCCGGTTACCGGTATGGAGCTGATTTCAGCCATGGGCGTGTCCTATTTTTCTCTGCAGCTGATTTCTTATAATGTGGATGTGTGGAAGGAAAAGTACCCTCCGGAGCGCAATCTGTACCGCTTCGCCCTGTATGTGACCTACCTTCCCCATCTGTTCATCGGCCCCATTGAGCGTTACGACCGCTTTGCCCCCGCCATGCAAAACCGCCGCATGACCGTGGACGCCTTTTTCCACGGCGGTGCCCGGGCATTGTGGGGACTTACCAAAAAGCTGGTGATCGCCTCCCGGCTGGGTGTGATCATCGGCGCCATCAGCGCCAAGCCTGACAGCTTCAACGGCGCTTATGCACTGGTGGCCATGCTGCTGTACTCTTTCCAGCTATACAGCGATTTTTCCGGCGGTATGGATATGGTTCTGGGCATTTCCCAAATGCTGGGGATGCCCCTGAGCGAAAATTTCGACACCCCCTACTTCTCCAGGTCCTTTCAGGAATTCTGGCGGCGGTGGCACATCACTCTGGGCTCGTGGCTGCGGGAGTATGTGTACATCCCTCTGGGCGGCAACCGGAAGGGCACGCTTCGCAAGTACCTTAACACCGTGATCACATTTCTGGTCTCCGGATTATGGCACGGTGTTCAGTACCTGCTTTGGGGTCTGTTCAACGGCATTTTCGTGTGCTTTGGCACACGTTTGCAGACAAAATGGAAGACGCTGGATCGGATTGGAACCTTTTTGCTGATCTCCTTGCTCTGGTCTTTCTTCATCTGGCCCGACGCCCTGACCGCCCTGAAAATGGTAGGCTCTGTATTTACCACCTTCAATTACGGCGCGTTTTTCACCACCGCAGGCACTCTGGGGCTGACCGTGGCAGATTGGATCATTCTGGGTGCCGCGCTGCTGCTCCTGTGGGGCTATGACCTGTGGCACAAGGCTCTGCGGCAGTGGTTTGACCGCCGCCATGTGGCTGTGCGCACCGCTGTGATTTGCGCCCTTGCGCTGCTTGTCATGCTCTTTGGTATGTACGGTATCGGCTTCAACGCCCAGGCCTTCATCTACAGCCAGTTCTAAGGAGGTACTGCCATGAAAAAGATAAAAACCTTCCTTTCCGTTCTGGCTGTGCTGCTGGTATTTGTCCTGCTCCTGAGCTTTTTCAACCGGCTGCTGACCCCCAAGTATGCCACCGAGCTGGTGGAGGGCAGCATGATCGCTCAGTATTACGGAGAAGCCGGAAACCATGACGTAATCTTCATCGGCGACTGCGAGGTCTATTCCAACTTCTCCCCCATGGAGATGTACCGGCAGCAGGGCATCACCGCCTATGTCCGGGGCACCTCCCAGCAGCTGATCTGGCAATCCTACTATGTCCTGAAGGAAACCCTGAAATACGAAACCCCCAAGGTCGTAGTCTTTAATGTCAATTCCATGCGCTATGACGAACCCGTCAAGGAGGAATTTCACCGCCTGACCATCGATAAGATGAAATGGTCAGCTGAAAAGGTGGGCATTATCAACGCATCCATGACAGAGGAGGAAACCTTCCTATCCTATGTGCTGCCCATTCTGCGATACCATTCTCGACTCACCGAGCTGACATCAGAGGACTGGGAGTACCTGTTCAAGGATAAGTACAGCACCTACAACGGCTACCTCATGAAGAAAGAGGTGCTGCCGGTGGGTAAGCTGCCGGTGAAGCGCCCCCTTGCGGATTATCAATTCAGCGACATCTGCTACGACTATCTGGAGAAGATGGCTCAGCTGTGCGCAGAGAACGGCGTGGAACTGGTACTGGTGAAAGCCCCCAGCCTGTATCCTTACTGGTATGACGAATACAGCGCCCAAATCGAGGACTTCGCCCAAGCCCATCAGCTTCGCTACTATGACCTGACCCAACAGATCGACACCATCGGGCTGGATTTCTCTCAGGATACATACGATGCCGGTCTGCATCTGAACCTCAGCGGTGCCACCAAGCTATCCGGCTATTTCGCCGAGCTTCTGGCGGAAAACCACGACATTCCGGATCGCCGGCAGGATGCCGCCATCGCTGCGGAATATGAAGAAAAACTGCGGCTCTATGACGAAGCCGCCAACGGAGGAACATAACCATGAAAAAACTGATTGCGCTGCTGCTGGCGGTGCTGATGGTGGCCGCTCTGGCCGCCTGTGACACCCAGCAGCCCGCTGACCCCAAAGACACCACTCCCCCTGCCACGAACCCCAGTGGTAACACCGAACCTTCCAAGCCTGCAGAAGAGGGCTTCAGCTTCATCTATGAGGGTGTGGAGCTGATCCCCGGCGCTCCCTTTGACCCCTCCGCTCTGCCGGAGGCGGACTCCATCTTCACCGTCCCCAGCTGTGCCATTGAGGGCACCGACAACGTTTACAGCTACCCTGCCCTGGAACTGACCGCTTATAACGACGGCAGCGGCGAGGTGATCTACTCCATCTACCTGACAGATGCCGACACCTCCACCACGGAAGGCTTGTATGTTGGCGACGATCTGGCACGGGTCACAGAGCTTTACGGCACCACCTACACCGAGAACGGCACCGAGCTGACCTTCACCAAGGGCAGCACCTGCCTGTGCCTAATTCTGAATGACGGAACTGTCATCAGCATCGAGTATCGCATGGTGGTTTGACCTGCAATTCGCAAAAAAGACACATCAGCTAACCCCTTTCAGGGCAGCTGATGTGTCTTTTTGCTTATACATCTGCAAAGGAAGGAGGCTGTCCCGAGGGACAGCCTCCTTTTTAGGGGTTTTCAGTTGCTCAGGAAACGTAAGCCTTTGCGGACTTGCCATAGTTGTAGATGGCCTCCAGCAGGACACAGCCGATGTCCCGGGTGGAATTCAATTCATTTGATTTCATTATCGCTCTATTGACAATTGTCGAAATAAATAGTAACATATTGTAAACATTTTAAAGGAGATAATTCCCAATGGAAATAGCAATGTTTAATGGATGGTATTTCTTCTGGCTGATTCTAAGTGCCGGTTCCATCGTGGGTTTATACTATCTTTTGCGTAACAAATCCACAACCACGAAGAAAGTTGTTTTATTCTGCTTGCTTGCGTTCGGTTTTCTGCTTCATTTTCTTAAGGTATATATTCCACCTTATTCCGTGGATGAAGCGAGAATGCTGCGTGACAGCTGGTTTGTAAATATCTGCGGCGCAAATATTGCTCTTTTCCCGTTTTTCTTCTTTTCTAAGAAGGATCATATTAAGGACTATATGTTCTACATCGGCGTTCTCAGCGGTCTGATCGCGCTTTTCTATCCGCAGGAGCCCCTTGCAAAGACAAATCAGCTGGGCGAACAGCTGGACATTATCCGTTTCTATTACCATCACTGGATGGTAATAGCTGTGCCGCTGTTGATGGTTCTGCTTGGTTTGCATAAGCTATCCTATAAACGCATTCTCAGCGCTCCCACGGGCTTGCTTCTGCTGATGCTGTTTATCATGCTCAATCAGATTTTTCAGGCAGAGTTGGGGTTCATTCCCCTGCGATCCTGCAGTGGATTTTTTGAAATTGGGTACAAGAATAGTTCGTACATTTGGGGTCCCGGCACCAATGATGCCATCGGCGATTTTCTTGCCATGTTTACCCCATCCTTCTTTAAGACCGTTCCCGTAGGTGAATATGTCGGTCAAGTCAAGTATTGGCCCTGGTTCTGGCTGATCGTGCCGGTGTATCTGTTGGTCACTCCGCTTTCGTTCCTTTTGTCGATGATTTTTGATCACAAGGCGTTTGGCAATGATGTAAAATCTCTGGCTCGACGTTTGAGAAAAAAGAATAAAACAACGGTTTCTCTGTAATTCAGAATACGGCTTCGAAAACGAACCAAACCGGTAAGCCCGGACAAGAGACAAAGCACCCCCTAATGTAGGCATAATCCTACATTAGGGGGTGTTGTTACAAGCAAACGCGCATACACATATCGATCAATTGGAGCCACTCATTTTGTTAGTGTATATTTCCGGCTGCAGCGTAATCTTTATTGCTTCTATAATCCTTCTTTGAAATATTGTTATAGGGAACAACCGTATGCTCCGGTAGCGCACACGCAATTTGCGTGATCTCGCGCATTAGATACTGACTAATGCGCTGCCGCTCCTCGGTCATCGAAGATTGAGAACAATAGCGAATGGGTGTACCCAAATGCATTTGCTTCAGCTCTGGCGCAAGATACAGCGGTACAAAGCACACTTCTTTTCCGGTGCGTTTGTAGTATAGCTTCGCTATGTCAATGAATTTGTCCTGAAATTCACAAATGATATGGTTACGCGGAACATCATGCTCCGGAAAAATAACAACGTGATTGTCCTCCTGAAGCCGCTGAACCGTTTGTTTAAAGGTCGAGAAGATGCGGGCATCGTGGTACACGCCGATCGTATTCGCGTTATTGAAAACGCAGACAGACAGCGGCGCAATGATGTAGGACAGCAGCTTGTAAAACCAGCGGATGTATTTGGGTTTTTCGGACCAGAAATCCCGATAGGCATAGGCCGGCACTTCCTTCAGGTGCATCATTTCCCCGGCGCACCAGATGTAATGCTTTCCGGGAGTATACAGCTCACACGCGATAGGGCCGTTCATTTGTGCGTGGTTTCCAACAAGAATCACAGGCTCGTCCGGAAGATTTTCTGCCCCGACGACCTCAATTTTGGGGTAGAAGGTCTTCACGAGCCATTTGATTACCCGATAGGGAAGCGAAACCTTTTTATCTGTCATACCGTTACAACCCCTCGTTCTTTTTTCGCCGCTGCATATTTGGCGGATGTCGCTGTATAGCTCGTTACGTCCAAAATGGTTTCACCGTCGATCTGCAAAGGGGTGGGGCGGTCAAACTCCACTGTGATCTCATGTCCGGTATGCACAGACACCTGCCCTGTGTTCTTCACATGCTCACCTTTAAAGATACTGGGGAATATACACAATGTGTGCAGTCGACCCGCGCCATGAAACATCATCAGCGACAGTTTTCCATCTTTGTCAAGTCTGTTTTGATTCGGCGCAGCCATCATGCCGCCGCCATAAAAGCGACCATGCATGGTAGGTGCGATCCAGACTTTATTATATGTATATTCCTTTCCGTCCACGGTAACAACGGCGTTTCTAGCGTTAAACTGGAAAAGCAACCCCTTGATGGCGATTGCGGTATAGTTCACTTTCTTGCCAGGTCTTTTCTTCATTTCATCACCCACCTGACAGCAGTAGCCGTCAATGCCGAAGCCCACGCCGTTGATGAAGCGGTATCGCTTGCCCTTGACTTCTACGCTGGGCAGGTTCTTTATGTATTGTGTAATGGAAAAGTGTTTTCCCCACCCATCTTTCCCCAGATCCTTAGCAAAATCATTTCCGGTTCCCGTGGGGTAATACAGAATTTCCTGCCGGATGTCAATGCCCGCGGTGTCATTTACAAATCGGTTCAGCGTGCCGTCGCCGCCGACGATAACCAGATAATCGTCCTGCTCCATGCCGCTTAAAAACGCAGCATAGTTGGTGATACGGGTCATATCATAGTATTCCAGATCCTCGTCGAGTACCAGTGGAAGCAGTTTTGCGTTTTCTTCACTGCTGCCGTTGCCGGCCTTGGGGTTATAGATCACATATCCTTTTGCCATAATGCATTTTCCTTTTCTGTATTGGACTGTCTAAGAACACTCGCATTGCGGATGCCGTAAAGAATAGCCGACAGCAGGATCAGCGCCGTACACGCGCCGATCAGAATGCCGGAAACGACCGCCGGAATGTTGAACCACAGCAGATGGATCAGCATCATGCTGTAAAGAAGTACTGTGGTTGCTTTTCCATGCCAGACGGCACCCAGCACCTTTCCTGTTTTGCGGATCACCAGCAATCCGGTCACACCGGCAAAAATCTCTTTTACAACCAGCAGTACAAGCGGCAGTAACATCCACTCAAACCGGCTCACCAGGCAAAACAGCATGGCGATCTGCGTCAGCTTATCCGCCACCGGGTCAAAAGCTTTGCCAAAATTGCTGACCATATGGCATTTCCGGGCGATGATGCCGTCCACGATATCGGTGATGCCGGAAAGGGCCAAAACCAATGTTGTCCACGCTGGATTTTGTTTCACCACGTACAGCCAGATGATCACCGGAATCAACAGCAATCGAAAAAACGAAAGCAAATTAGGAATCGTAATGATCCTGTGTTTATACTTTTCTTCCACGATATTCAGCCTCCAAGCCCATTTTATGCGGTTAGCATAATCTGCATTTTGCAACTGAACATAAATTTAATGTCAATTATTGTTGAAAAAAGAGGTATCTGCCAACAAAGCAGATACCTCTTTTTGATAGGATGGGGAACACAGTCATCCAATGCGGCGATATACCGGACGGGCACCGTATTCCTTTTCGTATACCGCATTACAAAAAGCCTCGGTCTGTTGCTTCAGCTTTTCCTTGGCGACGGATTTCGGCAGGCTTTGATCCGGCCAGATAGGCGCACCCAGATGGGGCGTGATGCGTCCTAAAACCGGCATGGATACATTGTTAAGATGGACGATCACGTAGACACTTTTCGGAAACAGAGCCAGATTGGGGATAAAGGGATCACCGATCTGCTGGGTGTGATTGCCGTACACAAAGCAACCCTTTCCTTTTGCCTGCTTCAAAACAGCCCGGTTTCGGAAACGACTGTGCAGCGCAATTTTGCAGTAAAGGAACGCAATGGGCATGGCGATGAGCCGGTAGGAAATAAATCGCAGCACCTTCCACCGCAGGCGGTCATCCACATACACATAGCTTTCATCGATTTTCTTTGCCACGATGTTGTCGTCGGCAAATTCATCGTTTCGTTCGTCGGTGTAATAGATTGTCTTCACAGGATTGGAGTTCTTTTTCTTCATTCACTTCTCTCCCTGAGTATTCTGTAACAAAGTATACGGCGCGGGTTCCGATTCGGCAACCTACTGTGCCGCCGCAATCACTCTACGCAATATCTCTCGCAAAAACGGCTCGGTAGAGCAACTTTTTCGCCCTCTACCATCAGGAGAAACCTGCCGCATTGTAAAAGTATATTTCCAAACTACAACTCAAGTTCAAATTAAGTTCAACAATAGTTGAAAAAGGGGTATCCGAGCAAATCGGATACCCCTAGGCGTTCTATTTTGTTTTCAGCGTAACAGTAAAACAGCAGCCGCCTTCCGGAAGATTCTCCACACCGATCTCTCCCTTTTCAATGGCCAGAATCCGCTTGACCAGTGCCAGACCCAAACCATTGCCCTCCTGCTTGTGAGAATTATCTGCTTGAAAGAACTTGTCAAAAATATGTTTCTGCGCTTCCTCTGTCAGACCGGGGCCTTGATCCTCAATCGCAAAGATCAGCTTTTTGGGCATTTTTGTCAGCTTAAGCTTGACTGTGCCGCCCACAGGGCTGAATTTGATGGCATTGGAAATCAGATTATCCCACACATGACGCATCATCGGCTCGTTACCCAAATAGGTCACTCTGTCCAGCTCCAGATCCAATCCAATATCCTTACTAACCCACGCTGTTTCCTGCGCCACCACAGACTGCCGAATCTGCTCATCCAAACGATACTCGGCCTGGTTTGTGGGAATCTGTTGATTCTCCAGCTTGCTTAGAAGCAGAACACTTCCAACCAGAGAGGACAGCCGCTGGGTGTTGAACAAAATCTTATCTATGTATTCTCGCTGATCATCATCCAGATTATCGCTGCCCTGCAACAGGGTAGAGTACCCCGCTATGGCATTGATTGGAGTCTTGAACTCATGGGACACATTGGATACAAAATCAGACTGCAGGATCTCTGTGGCACTCAATTCGTGGGCCATCAGGTTAAAGCCGGTGTAGATCTCCATAATCTCCTTAGAGCTGGACTTATCCTCCAGCCGTACGGAAAAATCGCCCTCTGCCACTTTGTCCATGGCACCACGCAGTTTCTTGATGGGATTGAAGAAGATTTTAGACAACTGACTTGTAACCAGAATTCCAACCAGCAGGCATACGCAAAGGAACTCCAGCTCCAACGGAACCTCCCATCCCAACGGAATCACTTGGTTGAACAGCAGATCCACGCCGTAAGCAATCAAGATACAAACAATCATCTCCAGCGTGACCAACGCCGTCAACCGGGTACGTAGGCTAAATCGGTTCTGCTGCTCATCACGGACCTTATCAAACAATTCTCTGGTCGTCATAGCTTCACCACCTTGTATCCCAGCCCCCGTATGGTGACGATTTTGAAATCCTTGCAATCCCGGAAACGCTCTCGCAGCCGACCGATATGTACGTCTACTGTATGGGTATCGCTTTCAGAGTCATAGCCCCAGATCTCATCCATCAGCTGCTGCCGGGTAAATATCTTTCCGGGGTAGGCTGCCATTTTGTACAGCAGCATAAATTCCTTTTGGGGCAAAACCACGCTCTCGCCATTTGCAATCACCGTTAGAGAATCGCACTCCATCACCGTTTCGCCAATGGTCTGCCGCCGGTCATTGATCATCTGCGCTCTGCGCAGCAATGCCCGGACTCGTAACACCATCTCGTTCACATTGATAGGCTTGACCATATAATCGTCAACACCGGACTGGAAACCCATGCTCATGTCGTCGAAGGCATCCTTGGCGGTGATCATCAGCACCGGCGTGGTGTTGCCAACTTCCCGAAGCTGCCGAACCAGCTCGTAGCCATCCATCACCGGCATCATAATGTCAGTGATGATCAAATCAAAATAGTCGCCGTCCATAGCATCCAACGCCTGCTGACCATTGGATACCCCGGTAATGGTATATCCATGCTTGGTCAGCACATGGGAAAACAGCTGCCGCAGTTCCCGGTCGTCCTCGGCAATCAGTATCTTCATCATATGGGTTATCCTCCCAGTTTTTTCTTCCATATTATCACAGAATTCTCAACTATTCTTCAACATTTCTTTAACGCTGCGTGTTTTGGGGGAATGTTTCCTCTAAAGTTCAAAAGCAACTGTGCCAGAAGGCCGATTATCGCGCACCGTTGAGATCAGGCAGGAAACATCGTTGAAAACGATATCGTGCCCGAAATTGTATTGGTCACTCCGTCTGTGACCTCCGTATTGTCCGGAAATAGAGATAATAAGCATAAAAGACGGAGGCAGGTACAAGCCCTGCCTCCGTTTATGCTATAGGG
Organism: Oscillospiraceae bacterium; assembly: GCA_017456645.1. Taxonomy (GTDB): domain Bacteria; phylum Bacillota; class Clostridia; order Oscillospirales; family Oscillospiraceae; genus Faecousia. The sequence continues at coordinate 19,451 of JAFTIZ010000008.1, read as the reverse complement.
GATTTGCTTAGAAAACTTTTTTGCGGTCGATCACGAAAACCAGACACAGCAGTGCCGTGATCATCACGCCGGTGATGCAAACCAGACTCATGTCGCCGGTTTCGGCATTGCTGTCGTCATCGGTAATACCGCCGCCGTCGTTGCCGCCGTCGTTGTCGCCACCATCGGCATCCAACTCAGCAAGCGTACTCATCTGCTCAGAGATACGGAACAGGTTCCAAACCACTCTGCGTTCTGCCACTCCACCGATGTATTCCTCCAACAAGCCGTTGGCAGTGTACTTCAGGCTAGTAGCGTCGCCCAGATCATGCTCCGCAATCGTCAGGCCCACCGTCTTCACAGTGGAGAGGGATGCCATACCGCCACGCACATGGAGCGCCACCTGATAGTATGTCGTTCCATCGATAACAACGGTGGGACATGCAGCGTAGTCAATGGTGTAATACTGCTCTGTGCCGGATTGAAGCGCTCCGATGGCTCTCCAGGCATAGCTATCGCCACTGCTGACACCTTGATACAGAGTAGCGCTCGTGCCGGTTGCTACGCCATTGAGGAACAATCCGGCATCCAGCGCCCGCGCCGCAATCTGCAGACTGCGCTGGTTTGTGGTCTGCTCCGCCACATAGAAGATCACTGCCTGATTGGTATTCAGACCATTCATATAGGCTTCGTTGTTGGGACCCACCAGCATATACTCATCGGTTCCGCTGACCATATTACCGAAGAACTCCACAGCGGTGAATGCGCCGTTCTGGTCAGGGACATTAATCTCACCGTTACGGTTTTCCGTCCAGCTCTTGTTGCCGGTATAGGTGGTGCTGTTGCGATCGAAAACAGAGACTGCGGCGTTGCCGCTCAGAATCAGATCGCGCAGTTCTGTAAAGACAGCGTTGTTTTCCAGGCCATAGTAATAGCTGTGGCTGCTGCCCAAGGGCTGGAAGATACGGATGCCATCGATATATACCTTGGTAGGAATCACCTCAACGCCGGTAACCGTACCGTCAGGGCCGATCTGCATATTGGAGAAGTCGATATTCGGCATACCGGAGATCTCCACGATGTAGTTGCCGTAGCCCAGCCCATCCACCCGGATCACAGGGACCTGGTAAATCTCGTATTTTCCGGCGCTTCCATAGTAACTCCAGTTTCCGTTGGAATAATAGTTCTTATCCTCAGGACACGACAAATTCTCGGTCTGGGTACCCTCGCCATTGTTGAACAGCAGTCCGGTTGCGCCGGCCGGAACTTCGAAATAGTAAATATCGGTGTTGCCGATCCGGTTCATTTCACAGCCGGGCCAGCTGGATTCCGGACCACCCCAATAATGGATCATGACCTTGCTCCAGTTGCTCTGGCTGTTGTCATAGTAAATGACCTTATTTTCAGTTATTTCCTCGACCTCAGCCGCAGGTGCATAACTCAGGGTCAAAGAGCCGTCCGGATTTTCCAGCAGGGTAATGGTCACCTCGATGCCGGTAGGAATGCGGAGCTTATCCGCATAGGCGGCATTTTCATACAGAATCGCGGAAATCGCCTCGTCGCCGGGGTAACCGGAGGTCCAATACTGCTTGCCGCTGCTGGACTGCACGTGGACATAAGTGCCGTCCGTAAAGGTGGTGGTGTAGGTTCCGTTGATAAACTCACGGCTGGAACCATAGTCATCACCACCGTTGATGTAACCAACCAGATAATATCTGTCTGTGGTCTTGCCGGGAGCGCCACATTCGGAGCAGACCTTGGAGATCACCGTACCAGGCCATCCGCCGGTATAGGTGGGGCCACCATCCGTCCAGGTATACACACTGACCACATTCCAGGTACCGTTGGAAGCGAAGTACACATCCCGCTTTCCGTCGGCAGAAGCGCTTTCGATCAAATATTGGCCCACCACCGTATCACCGGCGACAGCATTGTGCCACACATCATCTGCCGCAATGGTCAGATCGCCCGTTTGCCAGCCTTCGGTGTTATTGAAGATGATCTTCTGTGCATCCGTGGACACGGAGCAGCGGTATGCCTTGTTCATCGTCGCACCGGGCCAGCCACCAGAACTGGCATCGTTGCCCCAGACATACAGGGACACACTATTCCAGGCATCGGTAGTCAGCTTGACATAGAAGGTTCTGCTGCCATCTGTCAGGTCACTGACCATATATCTGCCGATGCTCGTTCCGCTGTTGGTGCTAAAGTCGATCCACTTGTTCGTTTCTCCAACCGTCAGGTCGCCGGTCTGGCTGCCCGCGCCGTTGCTGAAGATCATATTGGTAGGATCGCCATTGACCGTAAACGCATACATGCTGCTGCCTGCGCCCTCCACATAATTGTGGGCCACACTAATGCCGCAGACCGTACAGATACCATCCTGGGTATGGCTGGCGTGGGCACAGACCTTGCCGCTGGCATTGGTAAACTCCGTGATAACAGGAATTTTCTTGACCAGCTCGCCCTTGGTAACGACGCCATCCCCGGCAATCGCCGCGGAATAGACATCCACCACCAGAGAAGCAGAATCATAGGAATTGGTACGGCTGATCAGCTCGAAGCCGGTACCCTTGAAGTTAAAGCTGGCCACCACACCCTGATCATCCAGGCTGTCCAGCGTGATGGTATGCAGGGAATTGCCGCTCATTTCATCGTTGGCCGCACTCTGATAGGTGCTGTCCTGACCGTAGGGGGTGTGGGCTTGGGTGTTCTGAAGCAGATCGCCGCTGCCCTCGCCCAGCTTGGTGAAGGTGCCGAAGTTGTTGGTGTACTTGATATCCGCGAAATCATCCTCATAGTAGACCACCGTAGCCGGGAGGACTGTGATGGTCTTGAACATCTGAACCTCGTTGTGGATATCAATCTTATACTTTACGGTACCATCTGTATTTCTGGGGCCCAGATCATTGGGCACAAAGGTCTGTTCCACCCATTCGTCGCCGCTCTTAACATCGTACACCTTATTATACACGCGGAAAGCCATATAAAGGGTGTATTCCTCGTCCATAATCTTATCGGGGGTAAAGGACAGCTGATAGCCATCGGGCATACTGTAACGGTATTTCCCGTCAGCCCCCTGGCCATAGCTCAGGAAAGCGTTCCCCAGAGAGCCTAGAGTGAAGTCGCCGTCATTGGTCACAATGGTCTGGCCGGTCTCCCGTTCTCCATCCACGGCCACACGGTTAACATTCTGCTGATTACGCTTATTTTTCGTCCATACTCCGTTAGTGGGAATATAGCGAATATTGTCATCCGGGGTGTAATAGCCGATAAATTCCGCATCAGCCAGGCCGTAATTGGCCAGGAAATCGTCATAGATCAGCAAGCTTTCGCTGTTTACATTCTCCGTTTTCAGACCGTAGTCAAGAACAATGTAGGAATCCTTGGTTTCCGACACATAGACGACCACAGGAATGACCACGTGGTGGTAGTAAGCAGCCAGCTCCGTGCTCAGCTTTACGTAGAACATATGACGGCCGGATGTATTGAAGGTGACCTCGATCACATCCTTGTCATCGTCCCACTGAACGGCAGTCAGAGCCGTTTCGGGCAGCAGCAGGTCACCGGTCTGGTTGCCCCAACCGCTGTAGCCGTTGCTGAAGATAATGTACTCCGCCTCCGGGGGCAGGAAGTAGCACCAGGTATCATCGTTCAGCTGATACATTTTCTGGCCGGGCCAGCTGGTCAGTGTGGTGTCTGTATCAGACCAGTAATAGGTATACACATCCGTCCAGTTCTGGTTCCAGCTTTCCGTTTCGCCAAACTCAGGCACATCCCGCTTGAAGTAGTAGATATGGGCCATATCCGGCGTAAAGCTGGTATTCTCCTGCGTCTGCTGATCCATGATCTCAGCCAGTCTTACCTCGTCCTCCGCGGTAAGCTCATAAGCACCCCAGGTTTCATTGGAGTAAAGGTTGTATTCCTTGTCCCAGAGGATACCGTACTTATCCGTAACCTCCAGGTTCAGTGCGGTAAGTCCCTTATCTTCAACCGCTGTGATCAACTGGGTGATCTGGTCAGTTTGCTCGATCAGCGCGTCGTCGGTTCTGGTATATGCGCCCACCACATCGTTCCACAGAGTCTCCAGATCCAGATAAAGGGTATGTCCGGCCCACTGATAATACTCAAAGGTACCCAGACCGTACACACGGTGACGGTCCTGAGATCTGATGGGAACTTCGGAATCCTTGAACTTGTACGCCGTGGAGAATACCGTATTAGTGAAGCTGTTTCCTTCCTTTTCCGCCTCTGTCATGGAATAATAGAAGCCGGTAATCTTCACCGTGGCGTGCTGCCACAGGCCGTCATGGCCGTAGGGGTTGGCCAAGGAATCGTCTTCCGTTTCATCCTCTTCCCCATCCGTCTGACCAGCCGGATCCTTCAGATTGGTCAGGAAGGCCTGCAATTGCTGGTTGGGGGTTACGGTGTAGTTTCCGTTTTCGTCCTTGACGCCGTTGAGCTCAATTTTCAAGGTGCCCATCGGCGTTCCGGCCTCATAGTCCTCTGCGGAAGCGTAGCCATCCACCGTAATAACCAGATCGCTGACGTTCAACGACCCACCGTATCTGTCGCACACCCGAATTCCCTGAACGCTCACGCTGTTGCTGCCGGATTCCAGGAAATACACCCCATCCGTGACCGTGGGATTTTTGATGCTGGTAGCGTCGCCCACGGTGACCGTCACATTCGCATCTGTAAAGAGAGGATTAACAGGATTTTCCGCGTCCGGCTCATACTGATACAGGGTCAGCGAATGGGTTCCGGCATTGGCAACTGTAATTTCCGTAGCAGAGCTTGCGGTGGTAAGGTAAGTTTTACCGTCCAGATTTACAATGCCGTTCAATCCGGCAATGGTCAGCGTAGTGTCGGCGGCAGTGGTCTTAAAGGTTGCTACCGAAGGTTTGCCGTAAAGCTGCAGACCGCCGTCGTAAGTCATATTCACACCGATGCTGGCATCCTTGAAGCCCAGCTTGTACAGCTTGGTATTGCCCTCATTGGTCAGCGAGAAGCTGTAACCGATGCGGTCATTGATATCAACGATACCGCCGAAGAGGATTTCCTCAGGATCGCCGTTGATATCGGTGCCCTGATAGGCCTGCTTGTTGGTCTTCATGTCAGGGTCGGTAACGACGATGTTGGTGGCAAGACGGAAGTTTGCTCCAACACCGTGGCGCTCCATATAATAGAAGTCGAAGTCGTAGGTCTGGCCATCTTCCAGCGCCAGTGCCAGATCCCGCTTGGTGGGTTCCTCACCGGCTTCTCTGGCGGCGGCAACATTGGCACGTGCCTGGTTAACATAGTCATTCAGGTCCAGTGTGACCTTAGAGATGGAGTGCGCACCGCCGATATCCAAAACCAGCTGTCCGTTGATGTACAGGTAAACGTCATCGTCACCTTCGAACTCAAAGAACAGATCCTCTTCGTAGTGGTAGACAAATTCACCGTTGGATACCATAACATAGTTGAAGTTGGCATCCGTGTACTTACCGGAATCATTGTTACTGCCGTTGGGAACGCTGTCATCCTCATGGTAGGGGCTGAAGGTCTGATCCTGCAGGATCGTTCCGGAGGTAGCCGTAGAGGAGAAGGTTCCGTCCTTCAGAGCCAGCAGACCATCCGCATTGGTCTTATGTACAGGCAGGAAGGGGAAATAGGTGGTGGTGTAGTTGGGAATATAATAGTACAGTGTTTTATACACCGTATCCAGATTGGTACCACCCGGAGCCTTCAGGCTGATGACCTTGTGCGCGGCATCGAAATGAACCGCGGAAACAGGATTTTCATCCTCGTGGGTGGTGACGGTAAAGCCGGCATCAAAAACGAATGCCTCTCTGCCGTCCGTCACCTGTGCCTTGCTCAAAATCAGATAGTCATAGGTATCCTGGGGAGTATTATAGGACTCCTCAACATAAATGCTGTTGAGCAGGAAATAGGCCGCATCGTAGCAGGTGTCAATATATCCCTTGACATCATCCCACTTGCCCACCAGATTGGCTTTTTTCTTCAGGGTCTTCTTATAAGTTCCCAGTTCATAGGCATCCTCATAAGGATAGGAATAACCGAAGGCTTTTTCATCTTCCGCCTCTGTAGGGGTCACCTTGTTCAGCTCGGCACGCAGAGCCGTAGCCAGGTCCACACCGCCGTAAATCTCACTGGGCTCACCGGCCACATAATTGTAGTTATACCAGCCCAAACGGGTAGAGCCCACGGTGTTGACCTTGGGAATGATCAGGGTATTCCGAAGCAGCTCCGCAATATAGTCCACCGTTTCCTGGCGGTATTGCAAGGTCTTGTCCTCGTTCAGGGTGGATTCGGTCAGGCCCACAGTGAACAGGGTCTGGTGGTCCGTAATGGTGGTCAGCAGATTGTACTCGTGACCTTCCGTGCTGTCCAGCGTGATTTTGCTCATATCAAAGCTGGCATCCGTAACCGTTCCGTCAATCGTCGTCACCTTCAGGCCATCCAACGATCCCTTAACGGCATCATACATATTCAAATGATAAATGCCGGAGTCAGGATTGTCATCGGAGTTATCAAGGCCCAGCTGCCGCTTGAAATAATCCTCGCCCACATAATAGGTCTTATAGTTATTGGCGTAGCCGGAAACCAGATTGGAGCCACGGAGCATACCGAAGCCCTTGTTGTTGCTGCTGATCCAGCCAAAGCCGGTGGAAGAATAAATGCCGGGGTCTTTGTCAAATGCCACCGCGGCTTTGCCAAAAGCCGTTGCCTCTTCCTTTGTTGCAAAGAAGGCAATGTGGGAAACATCCAAACTTTGGGATGTGGTCATACCCGGGAACCACCAGCCCACGCTGGAAACGGTCGTAGCACTGCTGTACTGCTGTGCGACAGAAAGGTCATATACCGCATAGGTCCAGCCGCTGGAATTCTTAAAGGTCTGCGCCGCGCTGGCACTGCCCGAACCGCCGTTCAGGTAGAACTGGACGCTAGTCAGCAGTGTGGTGGGCGTTTTATACGCAATCGCCATATACCGAACCTGTTCCTTGGCCACTGCGGCTCCATCATCGCTTGCAAAATTCTTAATGGTGCCATAGTCCGGCGAAGCACTGTCCATGCCGGTCCATCTGGCATATCTCAGATTGCCTTCGGTTCGTTTTGTGGTAGATACGGCCCAATCGTTGTAGAGATTGGATACGGTGTAGGAATCGTAAGCCGCGCTCTTGGTGAAATCCAGACCATAGCCCACACCGGGTGCCGGCGCGCCGCCGTTATAGCCTTCCTTGGACAGATCCTGTCCGGGATCGTTGGCAAACCGGGCTGCCGCAATGCCGAAACCCTTTGCCTTGTCCGCATCGCCGTAGAAGCCCACGTAGGCAATGTCGATGGATTCACCGGCTGCATTCATGGGAAGCACGCAGCCCACACCGGCGACATTGGTGATATTATCCCAGTTGTCCGCAACGCCTCCGTCGGTTCTTCCGTAAAAACCGCCCGTGCTGTTGGACTTCATATCATACACAAGATAGGTCCATTCCGTAGATTTCTTAACGTCCTGCGCCGCGCTTGTGTACCGATAGTCAACGGACGCAATATCAATGGCACCGCCATAGTACGAATAATCCGTGCTGTAGGAGTCCGCAGACACCGCCCAGGCGAACCGGATATTCTGGCCATCGTCAAACGAGTCATCGGTTCGATACACCATAACAACATAGCGAACATCGTTCTTGGAAACATATGTACCATCTTCGTTGGCGAAGTCAGCCAGCCACCAATGAGGTCTGTTGGTGCCGGTATTCTCAAAGCGCGCGTAACCAACATCTATGAAATCCTGGAACTTCCCCTCGGAAACGGTCGCTCTGTTTTTCACATAGTTTACGCCGGTCCACTTTGAATAAGAAGACGTAAAAGCATCGCCGTTGATAAAGTTCCGGTTATAGGTAGGATAGTCTGGCTCCGGCGCACCGCCGCCGTAGCCACCTGTCACATACCATCCCGTGCCGCCTTCCGTATACTCAAAGAGCATACCGTCCGCCCGGTAGTCGTAGATCCGGATGGGCATACTGATGGTATCGTTGGTGGTGACGTTCTTGCCGTTGGCATCGCTGACAATACCCGTTTCACCGGGAATTCTATCGCCAACCGCGGCGAAGGTCGTCGGTGGAATGATGGATACCATCATAGCCAGTACCAGCAGCCCGGTCAGAATTCGGCTGCCGATTCCATGCTTCTTCATAACTTCTCATTCTCCTTTCGGGGTAGCAAATCGCTGCAGTTGCAGCAAAAGATTTACATTTTAAAAATCAGCTTTCCTGAAAGCTGTAACGGACAATTTGGGACTGCGCTCCGTAATGGCTCGACTGTTTCTGGGCTGTTTCTCCCGGATCCAGATCGCCAAAGCTCAGCATATAAGTAATGCCGCCGAAATAATGTCCGTCCTCATGCACGGACTTATAATACAGGCAAACATTGTGCAGTGTTTGACCTGATTGATTGGAAACCGTTACGGTGTTGCCGCTGGCACTGACTGCCAGCTTGTCCGTAGCCATCACCGCATCTTGCCGAAAGGAGTACTCCCGGCACTGCAACGCTGCGAAATCCTCATCGGCCTCAACGGTTTTTGCATCCCTCTCCAGCACCCACGCCATTGCCCCCGGCGGAAGTCCTGTGACTAAAAAGGTGCCGCTTTCGTTGCCAATCGCGCAGCTGACCTTGGCATAATCCAGAAACTCCGCAGAGCTGTTATGCACCAGAATCGCCGCCACATTATTAACCTGCCGTCCCGATCCATCCTCTGGAAATGTACCGGAAAAGCTGCTGTACTGTACACACTCCAGGTTACCGGATGCAGTAATTGCCGGTGGTTCGGCTTTTTCCGACCCCGGTGCACATCCACCGCACAGAAACAACCATCCCGCCAGCAGGCACAGAGTACTTATTCGTTTGCTTCGCCTCACAGCCTCACCTCCGCCAAAGCGGCACACTTCCCGATGATATAGTAATAGTTATACGAATAAATTATAGCACCATATTTTTCCCGCGTCAATCCTTTTTCCCTGTCCCCCCATCCAGCATCTAGGAAAAGTTTTCATGAAAAGGGGTTGCTTTTTACAAAAAACAGTAGTATAATGTATGCTACGTATTTGTGGCAGTATATCCATATGATCTCTATTTTACAATTGCGCCCAGGGGATATTCTGATGCTGCCATATTCTCCAGATCACAGGTGAATCGGCCCATCGTTCAGGCCCCCTGCGTCATGATGGATTTTGTAAGGAAAGGGTGATCATTTTGAAAACAAAATACGAAAAACCCATGGTTGTCGTGGACCGCTATGCGTTGAGTCAGGCCATCGCCGGCTGCAGCATTAAGGTCGGTCTGGCCGATCGCGGATGTTTTTTGACGGATGGTGATGTCACCCAGCAGATGAAGAGCTACGCTTACTATGGGTGGTTTGTCGATACCACCGGGTCCAACCCCTGTACCATTCGCGTCGAAGCTGGCCATACTTATAGCACCGATGGTGGCGACGGCTTCTGCTACCATACCAACGCCAACGGTGCTCTAACTTCCTGATGCCGGACACTATACGATTTATCACCCTGCTTTACGATGGGCTTATTATTCCAGAATCTGGCGCTGCAGGTATATGATCTGCGGCGAACAGGCGCTGTTGCGGCATAATGCATTTGTGCTGCACAGTTCTCTGGTGCGCATCCAAGGCAGGGCTGTTCTTTTTTCCAGCCCTTTCAGCGCCGGAAAATCTACCCTTGCGCAGCCTTACTCTTATCAAACTCTGTTTGGGAAGGAGCAGATCCAATGGAAGGAATTGGCGATGTCCGCCGGGTTCTGTGCCGCAAATGTGCCGGCCTGGGCATCCCGGTCAGCGGAATCTTCGAACTGACTCCCAGGTGCAACCTGCAATGTAAAATGTGCTATGTTCGGCTGACCCCAGATCAAATGGCCCCCCTTGGGCAGGAGCGAACCGCCCCCCAATGGCTGAATATGGCGCTCCAGGCCAGAGATCAAGGTCTTACATTCTTGCTGATTACCGGTGGCGAGCCTATGCTTCGCCGTGATTTCTGCGAAATCTGGGAAGGTCTGGCCCAAATGGGGCTGTCCCTGAGCATCAACACCAACGGAACTCTGTTGACGCCGGAAATCCGGGAACTGTGGCACCGTCTGCCCCCCGCCCAGGTCAACATCACGCTGTACGGCACCTGCCGGGAAGATTATGCGGCTCTGTGCCAAAATCCCAATGCTTTCGACGCAGTGGTGGATGCCTTGAATTGGTTGAAGCAGGAAGGGATTTTGGTCCATTTGAATACCACCATCGTGCCAACCAATTATCACCACTGGCAGGAGATTGAGGAATTTGCGAAAGCCCACGAGCTGGAGCTGCGAATGACCAGCTACTGCTTTCCTCCTAACCGTCGGGACTGCAGCTGCTTTGAACGGCTGACCCCGGAGCAAGCCGGTCAGCTGATCGTTCAGGATGCCTACTATCGGGAGGGCCCAGAAGAGATTCTCCGAAAGGCGAAAGATCTAAGCACACCGATCCCTCACAGCTGCGAGCTGGACAACGGCGAGCCTATGCAGTGCCTTGCCGGGCGCAGTCAATTCTGGATTACCTGGAGTGGCAGTATGACCCCCTGCGCCATGCTGCCGCAGCCCGCCACAGCCCCCTTTGAGGACGGTTTTTCCTCCGCATGGGAGCAACTGAAAGAACTGTGCAAGCCCATCCGGTTATGTCCGGAATGCGTTGATTGTCCGGATCAGCGTTCCTGTATGAATTGCGCTGCTGTGACCTTCGCCGAAACCGGCCGTTTCGACGGCAAGCCGGAATATATGTGTCAACTAAACCGCGCCTATCGGGACGCCGTCACAAAGCTGGCCAAAACATTATAAACAAATCCCCGGGAACTTGCTGCAAACGCAACCATTCCCGGGGATTATATCGTTTTTGATGCTCGATATTTCAAAAGCGTTTCGTTATGATCACGCCCCAGCACAACCTGAAATATATAAAGCCACCGGAAACCGCGCAAATGAAGTGACCCCTCACAGTTAGACAATTATTTCTAACTTTCGGGGGTCACTTCTTGATAAAATCCGGTGCTTTTATGGTTGCGTCTGTCGTTTTTATTTTACTTTTTCTTTTTCACAAAGATAACTGCCGCGCCAAAACCAACGCCTGCCGCGATAACGGCAACGATCAGAAATGTCCACCAGGGAAGTTCGTCCTGTTGCGGAGCATCCGGCGTTGTTGTTGGAGCTTGTGTTTCGGATGTGCTGCCCTCCGTGCTGACGGTCGGCTGCTCCGAAGGCACTGTAGGCGTGGTCGTAGGCTCCGTCGGATCCTGCGGCTGTGTTTGTTCGGGCTGTTTTTCCGTGACAGTCACAGATACCACACTGCTGTATGTCATACCGCCGTTGGCCGACTCAACCATGCAAATGTAGTTGCGAGTTCCCACCTCGGATGTGTCGCAGAGCAGATAATCGGCGGTTTCCGTACCACGGTTCACCGCACGGATATCCCCCAGCCTTCCCGTATCCGTTTCGTACCACAGGAAGGAAAGCTCTGAATCGTCGAGCGATTTGGCAACACAACGAATCTCTGCTTCTGCGCTTTGCTCCACCGTCAGCTCTGTGGGGATGCTCACGATCTCCGGCGGCATTTTCTCACTGCCAACGCAAATGCGGCTTTTCTGACTGGTCACAGCGTAGTGCCCATCTTCAATCACGCACCAGATATACCCGCCATCCAAATCACGCTCGATACCTTCAAACACGAAGATAAAGGTGTTGTCATCCACCTTGCGTGCGCCATAGGATTCACCGGCGAAGGCCTCCCATTCCTCCATAGCACCGCCGATATCAGAAATGGTGTAGGTTTTTCCCAGCCACTCCATGTACCAGGTCGCCTGCAGATTGGTTCCCTCGGCCTTCACTGTATAGATCGCAACGCTGTAATGGGGATAATTGGGGCTCTGGGGCTGTAAGGTGATCACCGGCCCCTCCGGTGCCGCCATTGCCGGCATTGCCAGCAGACAGCTCATCAGTACAGCCAATAAAAGGCACACTGTTTTCCTCATAAATATTGCCTCATTTCTTTATACTTTGGTCGGTATTCCATCGCTACCCACTGCAAAAACAGCCTTTTCCGCACCATCATCCAGAGTGAGTTTGCCGGGATCGGTCGGCACGATGAACTTGTTATCTGCCAGCCACGAGGGGCTGACGTTCCGCTCGCCGGACTTTGTAACGCTCCCATCTTCGTTCAGGCTGAAAACGATCAGCTTCATCTGCCGCAAGCCTTCATCAAAGTCCTCGCAGAACAGATACAGATAATGACCGCTCGCTGCTTTGACATAGTAAGGATGGAAGTCGTACACATAGCAGTCCTCACGATACTCCCCGACCTCCGTGTAGATGCCGAAATCCACATAGGCGTTTCGCTCATCATCATACCAGCCGGATACCGACAGTTCTTCATAATCTCCGTCTGCATCCCAATTCGTAAAGAAAGAAATATCCAGCGGCAACTCCACTGTGTACTCTGCCGGAGAAGTCATATACTTTTCGTAAAAAAGCTCCGGATGAGCGGCAAAGGAAACCGTTGCGGTCATTGCACCCTCGTCGCACAGATCGCCGGGGGCAAAGTAGAAGGTCACACCGATGTAATCCACCGTCCAGCTGAAGCCGTCACAGGGCGTATTGGCGAAATAGTCTTCGACGGCATTTTCGGAATAGAAATCCCCCGTCCACATATGACTGGTCAGTTCCTCTTGCACCGCTAAAGCCAAGTCGTTGTTTATCTCCTTGACCACATCGTTCAGCGCCAGCTCTTTTCCGCTTTGGGTATCGTAATTACTTCCGTGGAAGACCCTGTAATTGCGGATTTGACCGTAATGGGAATAGGAATCTGACAGCAGGCTTAACACAACGCTGTCCGCCCGGCGCACCTGAACATCCAGTGTTGACACATAGGTTTCAAAGCCATCCCGGTTCAGGTCAAGCTCCGTATTGGCCGCACTGACCAGATCGTAAAACTCGTCCAGCATAGCATTTTCCTGCATGGTGGCTTTTTGACTGAGTACCTCTGCCATTTCAGGAAACGCTTTCGCATCCGTCTGCCCCAGCGTCACACAGGAATGTTCGCTCCGAACAAGTGCCCGGTCATAATCATCTGCCCATTCGTAGTAGGTATGCAATGCCTTTTCCAGCGTAAGTACGCTTAGTTCGCAAGGCTCCTCTCCGTTTGGGTCATTGGGGTTTTCAGTTGGAACCGAATTACCGGTAGGAGTCTGAGGCTCGGTTTCCCGGGGCTTCTCCGGATTGTTGCCACAAGATACCAGACACGGGAGCATACATAAACATAGCAGCGCACTGATTATTCTCTGATACTTCACTTGTCGGACTCCCCCTTTTATATTACTCACAGGCCTCTATACTTTCGAGAATCGCGCGGACATCCCCATCCTGAAGCGAGATTTGGTGTTCGCCGTTTTCCGTCAGAACCATAACATAAAATGTCGCGCTGTCCGACATTGCCGTCAGCATGGTATACGGATATCCCAAGCTGGTGCAGGTGTAGCCCTCCCAGCGGTGTTTGCCGCACTCAAAAGGCTCCAAGTCCTGAACATCATCATAAAAAAACTTTGGCGAAAGAAAGTATTCGTCTTTTCCGTAATAGCAGATCGTGAGGCCTGCTTTTGAAAAAATATCAAATTCCGTTTGGGCATCTTTATAGATATGCAGTTTCTTGGGGGTTGTCTTGCCTTCGGAATCTATTCCGTAAAAGCGCTTCCAGCCTGTTGGCACAAACACACGGAGGATCCCGTTGCTGAACATTTCGCCGCTCATGCCCAGGGATCATCCGAAACGGGGACGCGAATCTCGGACAGGCACTGGATATCATTTAAGAACCACTGGCCCGTGGAGGGCTTTTTGCGCAGCTTGATGTTTCTGGGGTTATCCGCGCCGCCGCTGGCAACATACAAGGTCGCCCAGTTCTCATTGTCGAAGGAATAGGGATTTTCGATCACCGTGACGGTGTAAGGTGTGGAGGGCTGGTAGCCGTTCTGGGGCGTAGCACCGGCCAAATAGGAACGGGGAATGTAGGCTTTGCCCTGCAGCCGCTCCCGAATGAACTGCTTTTCATAACCGCTGACCTCTTCCGGTCCTTTCAGGAAATCCAGCATGGCAAAAGCATCCTCCGGGGAAGTTTCATAACGGCACAGAGCCAGAATGGTCAGGGCCGTTGTCTTGAAGGCAGAGTCCAAAGAAGCCTCCGGCAGTGCCTGCAGCTGCGCCACATTCTGGGGCAAGGCGGAAAAAGTAAAGGTTTCTGTATGATTTCTACCCTTTCCAACGGACTGGACGGCTTGATTGATTGCCTTGGAAGTTTCTCTTTTCAGCGCAGACTCCGCCGCTCTTTTCAACGAATCAAAAAAACTCATTTCATTGTCCTCCTATTTTAGTCAGCTTTTGCATATCGAATGGTCATAACGCTCAGGAAGCCGTCATCGTCGGAAAGCTTGACCCAGCCGTCCTCGCTCATGCCCATACCGACCTCTAACCAAAGCGCACCTTCCCGTTCTTCCCAAGTCTTGGGTTCATCGGTCATCATGCCGTCGTAGAGCTTGATATGACCAGCCGCTGCCGCGGCGTCCACCTCCGCCTGGGATACGCCCTCGGGCAGGGGCATCAGCATATACAATTTGCCGTCTTCACAAACAGCCAGCTGTCCACCGATGGTCTGCTTTCTCTCTTTCATTTCGTCGGCAACGGCTTCTTCATCGGTTTCATCGACATAGGGCATGGGCGCGTTCAGATATTCCTCCGCACGCATATAGACCATTTCGTCGTTTTCATCCATCATGCCAACAGAATGAAATACCCATTTTCCAACATAGCTCATAAAGATACCTCCCGTGTAGTTGAATATTGACATCGTGTGTAACGCTTTTTTTGACAGAGGGCTATCCCGGCAGGATAGCCCTCTGCTTGTTTTTACCAAAGAGGCTCGTCGCCGGTGGTATGGTCGTACATCTTGGTGACATCATTGCTGCGGATTCTCCCGCTGCCGTCGATATCGGCGCACCGGAAGATGTAATCATCGAGAATGGTCTCCTCGCCGCTTACATGGTCGTATACCAAGGAAAGATCATTACTTCTCAGTCTGCCGTCGCCGTTCACATCGCCCAGCAGATGAATCTTTGCGTCCTGAGTAATGAGGCTGGTGTCAACGACCACGGTGTACGCACGGGTAACATGGTTGTTTTTGCTGATCGTCATGGTGTAAGTACCATACGCCACATCCGCAAAGGTGTAGCTGGCAGCATTGCCCTTCACCGTTGTGGTATAAGCCGGAGTGGTTTCTCCGCTCAGAGTCAGCCGTATCACGACATCATCGGTATTGCTGCCAAAGCTGGTTACAACGCCGGTCAGGGTTGCCGTGTCGTCACATTCGCAGCAATCCACGCAGTAGCCGCAATCTCCCTCGCAGGGATCCACCACGGTAAAGCATTCCAGACATTCGGGGCAATGCTCACCGGCATCCGCGGCGCATTCATAGCACATCTGGCACAGGTCGCAGTAATCCGCACATTCAGCGCAGCAAGCGCCGCACTCACCGCAAAGCTCGGTGCAATCAGCGCACAGAGCGCAGTTTTCGCACATATCCGCACAGTTTTCACAGGCTTCACCGCAGCCGTCACAGATCACAGTGCAATCGCCGCAAAGGCCGCAGGCTTCGCAGAAATCGGCGCAGCCGCTGCAGACCATGCCGCAATCGGAGCAGATCTGAACACAGTTGACGCACAGGCCGCAATCGGCGCAGAATTCGGTGCAGTTCTCGCAGGTGCCGCATTCGCCGCAGACCTGGGCACATTCAGAGCAAACTTCCATACAATCAGGGCACAGCTCCAGGCAGTTGCCGCAGTCGCCGCACTCCTGGCAGCACTCCGTACAATTGCTGCACCCCTCACCGCAGATTTCGCAGATATCCGCGCAGTCCTCGCAGAAGCCGCAGGTGCCGCAGATGGTGCTGCATTCAGAGCAGTTTTTCTCACACTCGGGACAAACCTGGGCGCAGTTGTCGCAAAGCAGGCAGTTGCCGCAAACGATGCCGCAGTTGTCACAGCCCTCGCCGCAGTCTTCACAGATAATTCCGTCATTCTCGCAGGTGCCGCAGTTGCCGCAGACGATGCCGCATTCCGCGCAGACCTCGCCGCAATCGGGGCAGATCGCCGTCGCGCAGTCAATACAGGTATGGCAGTTTCCGCAGATCTCGCTGCAGTCGGTGCAGGCCTCGCCGCAGTCGGGACAGATCCATACATGGTCGCTGCACTTGCTGCAGCTGCCGCAGATATCGGCGAAGCAGTTGGTGCAATGCTCGCCGCACTCCTCGCAGATTATTTCGCAGTTGGAGCAGGAATAGCAGTTGCCGCAGACGTCTCCGCAATCGGAGCAGACCTCACCGCAATCGGGGCAGATCCAGACATGCTCCTCGCACTTGCCGCAGCCACCGCAGACATTCTTGCAGTTATAGCAGGTGCGCTCGCATTCGGTGCAGAGCTCGGTGCAATCATTGCAGAGCTTGCACTCCGCGCAGTAGTTATCCGCACATTCAAAGCACTTGAAGCAATCCACGCAGTAGGAGCCTTCACCTCGTTCTGTCAGACATTCGCCGCAGTCGGGACAATGACATTCGTTGTCTCTTGCACAGTTGTCACATAGCTTACATTCTTCACAGAATTCGTCTCCCAGACAGTTTGCACAGGAGTTACATTCCTGACAGTGAGAAGCTCCGTCTCCCGTAACGAAGCATGCACCGCAATCCTCGCAGGCAGCCTCATTTTCCAGATGACACACAAGACATGCGGAACATCCCTTGTCGCAGGCACCACCACAGCTGTCCTCGAAGCAGCGTAAACATAATTCACAAAGGTCTGTGTTGCTGTGGCAGGCACCGCAGTCCTGACAGTGACCGCCGGTGGCACAGTCCAGACACTTCTCACATTCACCGCACCAATCTGAAATACAGTTATGGCATTTGAAGCATTCACTGCAGTAGTCCCCTGCAAGGAACAGACAGTCTTCACATTCCTGGCAATGCGTTCCTTCGTTATAGGCACACTCATGACACTTTTCACATTCGGTGCAGTATTCTGCACATTCAGAGCATTTACCGCATTCTTTACAGTAATTTCTGTCATCAAACTCTTCTATGCATCCTTCGCAGTCAGGGCAGACCTCACTGCTTCCGTGACAGTCGTAGCATTTGAAGCAGGCATAACACCATGCGGTACATCCGCTGCAATGATCGAAACATTCAGGGCATACAAATTCCTCACCGCCGCAGGTATAGCAACCTCCGCAATGCCATCCTTCATACACGCAGCAGTCTAAACATGCGTCGCAGGCTTCACAAAATTCAACGCAATTGCTGCAAGAAAAACACTCCCAGCAGACATAATCTACGAGAGAATAGCAATCCTGACAATTGGGACAGTGACCGCCATCATTTATCATACATGAAATGCATGCAGCGCATTCATAGCAGTATTCGGAACATTCACTGCATAGACCGCATTCAGGGCAGATATCAACGCCCATCTCACAGTTGCCGCATTCAGGGCAGTGCGAACCGTCGGAGATACAGCAGTCTATGCACGCTTCATGCTCGTCGCAGATTTCAGAGCAGTTACTGCAAACTTCACCGCATGTCAGACATAAATCGTAATCAGCCCAACAGTTGCCGCATGTTTGGCAATGACTACCACAATCGGTTGCACATATGTAACACAAATAGCAGTTTTCACAGTATCCGTATTCCTGGCAATTTACGCACAACATGCAGTTTTCGCAGAATTCATCATCGTAAATGCAACCTATGCCACAGCTTTCGCAGTGTGTTCCATCGTCATATGCACATTCCGCACACATCTCATGGGCTTCACAATAATCCACGCAATCGGCGCACCTTCCGCACAGTTCACAGATCGTTACCTCGGCCTCACACTGCTTGCAATCGCTGCAGTGATAACCGCATGAGACAGCGCAATCTTCACATATGTTGCCGCACATATCACACAGTTCTTCCGGGTCGTCCACGCAATCGCCGCAGTCGGCGCAGTGGTGTTCATCGTAGCAGGATCGACCGCTGTCGGAGCTGCAGTGGGAGCCGCCACTGCAGATGTAATCATCGCCGCAGCCTGCACCACAGTATTCACATTCCACATAATCGTCCCATGCGTGGACATGGGTCGCTGTGGCCGGGAGCATACTCAGCACCATGACCAGTGCCACCAGCATACTCAAAATTCGTTTTGACAGGTTTTGTTTCATCGTTTATTCCTCCTTTGGAAATGGATGGTGCTGTGTAAAGCGCCCACGATTCTGTTTGTCGCTCTGATAAAGAGGCGGTGACAGACGATGCCATCACCGCCCCGGTTGCTAAGGTACAGTTCTGTTACCACAGCGGTTCGTCGCCGGTGGTATGGTTGTACATTTTGGTTACATCGTTACTGCGCAGTCTTCCGTTGCCGTCGATATCGGCGCAGGCAAAGATGTACGCATCCTCGATCAGCGCCTCGCCGCTTACATGGTCGTATACCAAGGAAAGATCATTACTTCTCAGTCTGCCGTCGCCGGTCACATCGCCCAACAGGTGGATCTTTGCATCCAAAGGGATGGGACTATTGCCAACAACCACGGTATACTCACGGGTGACGTGATTTGCTTTGCTAACCTTCATGGTGTAGGTTCCGGCTTCAACGCCATTGAAAGAGTACATCGCATGGGTTCCGGTCAACGTAATGCTAAAGGCAGGTGTATCCGACCCGGACGGGAAAAGTTGAACGGTGGTCTGCTCCGACTCCTTGCCGAAGCTTGTCACCATGCCGCTGACGGTAACGCCGGGGGCATCGCCCAGAACGGGATATTCATCATCCTCGCCCTGCGTCCAGTGGCCGTTGTTCAGTAGAGCCAGCACCGTGCCGTCTGCAAATTTCTCGGAAAGCATAGCATCAGTCATCTCGACCCGATCGGTATCGTAGTGGCTGGTCTCAACGTAGTAACAGTTTTTCATCTCTATATCATCTGCGTTGATGATACTGTCAATGATAGGCTTAGTGGTAATACCTACATTGTGGCAGTAGGTGATAGAAATTCCAGCACCCTTGGCAATACCTACGATACCGGTGGTCACTGAGCCTGTGTTATAGCAGTTTTTAACCGTCACGTATCCATTGTATATATAATCCACGATGCCGCTTCCGGTAAAGGATGCCTCATTAAAGCAGCGGCTGATCACTGCGCTCTGTTCCACGGTTCCGCTTGCCACACCAACAATACCGCCTGCATAAGTATAATTATTGTGGTCATACATATGGATAAAGCCCCAGTTGCTGCAATCTTTTACCGTTCCGGCAAGATATCCTGCAATACCGCCTGCATATCCTACGCCGGGACCGCTGTCCATGCAGAGCACTTCCGCATAG
>JAFTIZ010000007.1 GCA_017456645.1 Oscillospiraceae bacterium | reverse complement strand
GTGTCGCGCTCCCGCGCGCCAAAGACGCCCTCTTAAGGATCTCCCGTCGCGCACTCGGTAAGAAGTTCGAAAGATAACACCCGGCAGGGCGAAAATCGGAACATTTTCGCCTTAGTTTCTAGGCTTCGCCTTAGATCCTAGGTTGCGGGAGGGGTTCTTAGGGGATCTCGCTTTTGCGAAGCAACTAGCGCCTCCCCTATGCCGATTTCTTTGGTTACTTTCTTGTTCGGAAACAAGAAAGTAACACGTCCCGCCGCTAAATAATCATTTATCTTACAAATGAAGATCCTGCGGGGGAGAGAACAGGAAGTTTTCGCGGGTGTATGCCGTCGGGAAACACGGCGTGGAAATCTGCGGAATTCTGCCGGAAAAGGGTTGCAATTTATGCTATGTTCCGATATAATAAAATCATCAGCGGCTTTCCGTGTTTCTGAGTCAAACACGAAGGGCTGCTTTTTTACCCCTGATGCCTTCGCGCAGAAAGAGAGTATATTATGAACAGAAAATTCAGACTTTCCGTGGCACTGGACATCGACGATGTCCTGCTGGAATGCGTTCCCCATGCCATTCGGCTGGCCAATGAAAAATACAAATTCGACCCTCCGCTGACCATCTATGAGGTGGATCGCTGGGGCAAGCTGGGCACCCGCGCGGATGTGATCTTTGAGTTCTTCAACGATCCGGAATTTTTCCGCAACCAGCCTGCCATCAAGGGTGCGCGGGAGTTTGTCAAAAAGCTGTCCACCATGACGGAGGTCTTTGTGTCCACCGCCGTGTGGCCCCAGTATATGAGCATCCGCCATCAGAGAATCGTGGAGGAATTTCCGGAGATTCCCGCGGATCATATCCTTATGGGCTCCCGCAAGGACAAGATCGATGTGGACATCCTCTTTGATGACGGCATGCACAACATCTTCAAATCCAATGCCACCTATCCCATCCTTATGCGCCGCCCCTGGAACAAGGAAGCCACCGGCATTCTGGCGGTGAACAACTACGATGAGTTCCTGAAGCTGGTGGAGGTCATCGCCGGCAGCTATACGGTGCGCCGGCAGACGCATTGCGGCTCTGAGCCCGGCATTCTGGTGCTGGTTGGCCCTTCCGGCAGCGGCAAAAATGCTGTGGCCGAGGAACTGATGGGCATGAGCGACCGCTTTGAAAAGCTGGTCAGCTACACCACGGATCAGGAGGCTGACGGAAAATATCACTACGTGGATCTGGAGCTGTTTAGAACCATGCAGGAAAACGGAGAGATCTTCGAATCCACTACCTATGCCAACCGCTGCTACGGCTCCCGGAAGGCGGATGTGGAGGATATTCTGGCTCGCGGCAAGCACGTGCTGACGGTGATGGACATCTGCGGCGCCATGGCGCTGAAGACCCATTTCGACAATGTGATCACTGTGTACGTTAAGCGGGATAAAAAGGATCTTTTGACGGCGGTGCTGGAGGAGAAAATGCCCACGCAGGAAAAGGTCAATCGTATTCTGGCCATCGACGGCGAGACCCGCAATGCCCAGATCTGCGACTATGTGGTGCAATTTGAAAACGGTCGTCAGGCGGCAGAGGAGATCTGCCTTACGCTGGACATCTGATCGTACAGCAAGCCCTGCCGAACGTTCGACAGGGCTTGTTTTGCATAAAAGGAGAAATTATGGAACGATTTTGCGATCTGCACACCCATTCAAATTATTCCGATGGCAGCTGCACCCCGGAGGAGCTGATCACCTGCGCCCGTGAGGCGGGGCTGGCGGCGGTGGCGCTGACGGATCACAACACGGTGCTGGGTCTGCCCCGTTTTCTGGCGGCTGCTCGCAATAGTGGGGTAGAGGCGGTGCCCGGTGCGGAATTTTCCACAGACTATGAGGGGACGGAATTGCACATTCTGGGCTTGTTTATCCGTTCGGAGCATTATGACGTGCTGACCGCCATGATGGAGGAGGCGCACCGCCGCAAGGAGGAAAGCAACCGGCAGCTGGTGGAGGCGTTGGCGCAAGCGGGCTACCGGCTGGATTACGAAAGCCTGAAGGCCAGCTCTCCCAGCGGCCTGATCAATCGGGCGCACATCGCAGGCGAATTGACCCGTCTGGGCTACACTGCCGACCGGCAGGAGGCGTTTTCCAAATTGCTGTCGCCGAAATGTGGTTTCTACCGGCCGCCGGAGCGAATCGGCGCCTTTGAAATGATCCGGGTGCTGAAATCCATGGGCGCGGTGACGGTGCTGGCGCATCCGTTTTTAAGCCTGAAGGAAGAAAGTGATTTGCGGGAATTTTTGGTTCAGGCTCGGGAAGCGGGGCTGGATGCCATGGAGGTGCGCTACTCCAAATTTGATGAAGATCAGACTCGGTTGGCGGAGCAGCTGGCGGCGCAGTACGGTCTGCTGAGCAGCGGCGGCAGCGATTTCCATGGCGAAAACAAGCCAGATATTTGTATGGGCAGGGGCAGGGGAGACCTGAAAGTGCCCGTATCCTTTCTGGATGAGCTGAAGCGGCGCGCAGCGATGGCGTAACGGCTGAAAAAATAGCGGCAAAATCCTTGGAAATTGTACAAAATATTAGAAATGGATATGGAAATTTTCTTTGTGATGTGTTATAATGTCTTGTGCAAAAGAATTTTCTGACGCAAATACCGCAAAGAGGGGATACCTCATGACCACCGATCTTCAAAAAGCAAGTCTGTCCAAGCGCATTGCCGCCGGCATTCTGGATGCCATGCTGCTGTGCGTGCTGGCGGTAGGTGCCGCGGCGCTGCTGACATGGCTGTTCGGCTACGAAGGCCATAGCACGGCGCTGGAGCAGGCGTACAATCATTACGAAACGCAATACGGCGTGGAATTCAACATCAGCCAGGAGCAGTTTGACGCTATGGACGCTTCCCAGCAGGCCAACTTCAACGCGGCCTACGAAGCGCTGATCCACGATGACGATGCCATGTATCACTACAACATGGTGGTCAATCTGACGCTGCTGGTCACCACCTTCAGCATCCTGCTGGCCATCGTGGTGCTGGAATTTGTGGTTCCGCTGCTGCTGAAAAACGGCCAGACCGTGGGCAAAAAGGTGTTCAGCCTCGGCCTTATGCGCACCGACGCGGTGCAGGTAACGCCGGTGCAGCTGTTCGCCCGCGCGATCCTCGGTAAATTCACCATCGAGATCATGATCAGCGTGTATATCCTGATTTTGATCTTCTTCAACTCCATCGGCATCACCGGCCCGCTGGTGATCGGTGGTATCCTGATCACCCAGATCATTTGCTTGGCGGTGACTCGGACCAACTCCATGATCCACGACCTGCTGTCCGGCACCGTGGTGGTGGACATTTCCAGCCAGAAGATCTTCCGCACATCGCAGGATCTGCTGGAGTATCAGAAGCAAATTGCTGCCGAGCAGGCTCGCCGGCAGAACTATTGATAAACAAAAATTTAGATATAGGAAGGGAACGTTATGAAAGTTGTATTGCAGAACCTGACAAAAATCTTCCCCAGCCGCGACAAAAAGGCGGGCAAGGAAGTGGTGGCGGTCAATGACTTCACCTTCGAGATCCCCGACGGCAAGCTGGTCGGCCTGCTGGGCCCCTCCGGCTGCGGCAAGAGTACCACGCTGTACATGATCAGCGGCTTGCAGAAGCCTACCGGCGGCCGGATCTTCTTCGGTGAGGATGATGTGACCGAGCTGACCACTGAGAACCGCGGCATCGGTCTGGTGTTCCAGAACTATGCGCTGTACCCCCACATGACCGTCAAGCAGAACATTCTGTTCCCCTTGCAGAACCTGAAGGGCGCGGACAAGATGACCAAGGATCAGATGCTGGAGCGTGCTTACAACGTTGCCAAGCTGGTTCAGATCGACGAGCTTATGGAGCGCAAGCCCAGCGAGCTGTCCGGCGGTCAGCAGCAGCGTGTGGCCATTGCTCGCGCGCTGGTTAAGATGCCCCGTGTCCTGCTGTTGGACGAGCCCCTCAGCAACTTGGATGCCCGTCTGCGTCTGCAGACCCGTGAGGAGATCCGCCGCATCCAGAAGGAGACCGGCATTACCACCGTATTCGTTACCCACGATCAGGAAGAGGCTATGTCTATCTCCGATATGATCGTAGTTATGAAGCTGGGCGTTGTCCAGCAGACAGGCAAGCCTCAGGATGTGTATGACGATCCCACCAACCTGTTCGTCGCCAAATTCCTGGGCACCCCTCCCATTAACGTCTTCGACGGCTGCGTCAAGGATGGTAAGGTTTACATCGGTCAGGATAAGGTACTGGAGATCAGCGGCGTAGCGGATCAGGACGTGACCATCGGCATCCGTCCCGAGGGCTTCGAGCTGGATCCCGCGGGCGGTCTGACCTGCCAGCTGAGCAACGTGGAGGTCATGGGTCGTGATGTCAGCGTGGTCTCCACCCATCCGGCTTCCGTTAACCCCTCCGTCCGCTCCATCATCGATGCGGACAACAAGGTGGATCTGGGCGCCGGCATCGTTCGTTACAGCATCAAGCCCCACAAGATCTTCCTCTTCAACAAGGAAACTGAGGAGCGCATCTATTTCGAGGTGAAGTAATATGGTAGATAGCAAACATCAATGGAAAGCCTGGCTGTATCTGGCACCGGCCATTGTGCTGCTGCTGATCTTTACTGTCTGGCCCATTATCAACACCTTGCGGATGGCCTTCCTTGAGGGCTACACCACCGCAAAGGAAGCCAACCCTTTCATTGATTACGAATTTACGGTTGGCATCGGCAACTTTGTCCGGGTCATTCAATACCCCGGCTTTATGACCTGCCTGCAGAACACCATTCTGCTGTGTGTTCTGACGGTTCCGATCTCTACTTTCCTGGCGCTGCTGATCGCGGTTGCGCTGAATTCCATCAAGCCCCTGCAGCGGCTGCTGCAGACCATCTTCTTCATGCCCTACGTGACAAACTCCATCGCCATCGGCATGGTGTTCGCGGCCATGTTTAACATGATCATCGGCGGCAGCGCCCGTCCGGACTCGGTGGGTATCATCAACAATGTACTGGAAGCTCTGGGTTTTGAGTACATCAACTGGATGAACGCCGGCTCGGAGTACTGGGCGAATATCGTGGTTATGGTGGTCTACATCGTGTGGAACGCCCTGCCCTTCAAGATCCTGATTCTGCTGGGCGGCCTGCAGAGCGTCAACAAGCAGTACTACGAGGCGGCTCGGGTCGATGGCACTCCCAAGTGGCGTGTGTTCACCCGCATCACCATTCCGCTGCTGTCCCCTATGCTGGCTTACGTTATCATCACCGGCTTTATTGGCGGCTTTAAGGAGTATTCCAGCATCGTCGGTATCTTCGGCGAGTCTATGGGCCCTGTGGGCAATGACTACGCGCTGGATACCATGGTCGGCTTCATCTACCGCGCCATCGGCAACCAGGAAGGTACCGCCAGTGCGGCGGCTCTGATCCTGTTCGCCATCATCTTCGTGGTGACCATGATCAATCTGGCTGTCAGCAAGAAGTCCACTCACTATTAAGGAGGTGCCGATCATGTCTGAAATCAAAACCATGCGCGATAGAGATATGCAGAAGGTGTCGGCACAGCAGAGCGTCATGAAGGTGCTGGGCAAGATCGTTGTCTATGCCTTCCTGATCATCATGGCCATCATCGTCATCTTCCCCTTCTACTGGATGATCATCTCCTCTCTGAAGGAAATGAACGAATACCGCCGCTCTGTTCCCACGCTGTTCCCCGAAGTCATCGACTTTATGAACTATGTGGAGGTCTTCACCAATGAGGATCTGTTGCTGGGTCAGCTGTTCTACAACACAGTGCTGGTCGGTGTCGTGTCTACAGCCGGTGGTCTGGTGATCACGGTGCTGTCGGCCTTCGCCTTCGCCCGGCTGGAGTTCAAGGGCAAGAACGCCCTGTTCGCAGCCCTGCTTGCCACCATGATGATCCCCGGCGAGCTGTTCACCATTACCAACTATCAGACCGTATTTATGTGGGGCTGGATCGAGACCTACCGGGTATTGATCATTCCCTTCATGGTCAGCGTATTCTATATTTATCTGCTGCGGCAGAACTTCCTGCAGATCCCCAATGAGCTGTATCTGGCTGCCAAGGTAGACGGCTGCAGCGACCTGAAATATCTGTGGAAGGTCATGATCCCTCTGGCGCTGCCCACCATCATCTCCATCACCATTCTGAAGATGATGGGTTCTTGGAACTCTTATATGTGGCCCCGTCTGGTGGCCAACGACGATGCTCACCGGCTCATCACCAACGGTCTGCGTACCGCCTTTACCAATGCCGAAGGCGTTACGGATATCCCCGTGCAGATGGCCGCGGTCGCTGTCGTTTCTTTGCCGCTGTTCCTGGTGTTCATCTTCCTTCGTAAGTATATTATGAAGGGCGTTTCCAGAAGCGGCATCAAGGGTTGATGTCTTTTTGTAAGCAAAATAAAAATATACACATCAAGAAAGGAAACATCCCATGAAAAAGATCATTTCCTCCGTTCTGCTGGTGGCCATGCTGCTGGCTCTGTGCCTCGGCGCGATGACCGGCTGTACGAAGCCCGGTTCCAAGGCTGTCGAGTTCGAGATGCCCGAGGGCGGCTTCGACACCACTAAGGAAGTCGAGATCACCTTCTACCACTCCATGGGCGCTGCGCTGCAGGAGATCCTGAACACCGCCATCGCCGACTTTAACGAGATCTATCCCAACATTAAGATCACCCACAAGTCCTATGGCGACTATGACGGTGTCCGCGACCAGATCAAGACCGAGATCACCGTCGGCGGCCAGCCCAACCTGGCTTACTGCTACCCTGACCATGTGGCGCTGTACAACGTGGCCGGCGCTGTCCAGACTCTGGATGTGCTGATCGAGAGTGAGTACGGCTACACCCAGGAGCAGATCGATGACTTCATCCCCGCTTACTACAACGAAGGCAAGGCCTTCGGCGACGGCAAGATGTACTCCCTGCCCATCGCCAAGTCCACCGAGGTTCTGTACTACAACAAGACCTTCTTCGAAAAGCACGGCCTGACCGTTCCCACTACCTGGGACGAGATGGAAGAGACCTGCCGCAAGATCAAGGAGCTGGAGCCCACCTGCATTCCTCTGGGCTATGACTCCGAGGCAAACTGGTTCATCACCATGTGCGAGCAGTACGGCTCTGACTACACCAGCGCCTCCGGCGAGAACTTCCTGTTCGACAACGAGACCAACCACAACTTTATCAAGCGCTTCCGCACTTGGTATCAGAACAAGTGGGTGACCACCGAGGCTCTGTCCGGCGGCTACACCTCCGCTCTGTTCACCGGCGAGAGCAGCGGCGGCGACACCGTCAGCACCCGCTGCTATATGTGCATCGGTTCTTCCGGTGGCGCTACCTATCAGCAGCCCAACCAGACCAACGGCGTCTTTGAGTTTGAGGTGGGCATCACCTCCATTCCCCAGATCGACGTAGAGAACCCCAAGGTCATTTCTCAGGGCCCCTCCATCTGCATCTTCAAGAACGAGGATCCTCAGGAAGTTCTGGCTACCTGGCTGTTCGCCAAGTTCCTGACCACCGATGTGGTCTTCCAGGGCTCTATTTCCATGAACAACGGCTACGTTCCCGTTATCAAGTCCGTTGAGGACAACCCTGTTTACGCAGAGTTCCTGCAGACCGCCAGCACCGCCAACATTCAGGCTTACGTCGTGAAGGTCGGTCTGGAGCAGGCGGATGCCTACTACGTTTCTCCCGCTTTCAACGGTTCTTCCGTTGCCCGTGATCAGGTGGGTCTGCTGGTGCAGAAGTGCCTGGTTATAGAGGGCTCCGATGTGGATGCCGCCATCAAGAAGGCCTTCAAGGAAGCTGTGGAAGAGTGTAAGTACCAGTCCGGTCAGTAATTTGACCGTTGGGGAGAGAACGCTATGAAGAAATTTAGCTTACGCGTGATCTCCGTGCTCGTTCTTATGTGCATGGTGGCGGCAATGTTCGCCGCCTGCACTCCCAAGGAAGATGAGCCTAAGAGCACGGAGCCCATCCATGTGGACTATGTGGCTCAGACCAAGCTGGATATGGACAGCGACACCCTGAAGCAGGAAGTCCAGTGGGGTCGGCACAGCCACATCGATGGCGATACCAGCCATTTTGAAGTCCCTAAATCCTTTGATGTTTCCGGCACGGTCAAGGCCAGATACCTGGCCGTCAATACCCCCGAATCCACCGGTCAGATTCAGGAGTGGGGCAAGGCCGCTTCCCGCTATACCAAGGAGAAGCTGTCCACCGCTCATTCCATCGTGATCGAATCCGATGATAACAGCTGGAATTTTGACGGCAACGGCAGATATCTGGTTTGGATCTGGTACCAGCCCGCAGAGGGCGAGGACTACCGCTGCCTGAATATCGAGCTGCTGCAGGCCGGTCTGGGCGTTGGCTCCAGCGCCTCTGAGGGTCGCTATGGCACCGCTGCCGTGGCAGCCATCAACCAGGCCACTCAGGAAAAGCTGTACATCTTCTCCGGCAAGAAGGATCCCGAGTTCCCCTACGGCGAGGCTGCCAGCGTCACCCTCCGTGAGCTGCGCACCAACGTGAAGGATTACGAGGGTAAGAAGGTGGCCGTTGAGGGCATTATCACCTACAACAGCGACTACACCGCCTATCTGGAGAGCTACGATGCCGAGACTGAGATGTACTACGGCATGCAGATTTTCTACGGCTACAATTCCCAGCTGATCAATGTGCTGGCTCAGGGCGCCGAGGTGCGCATCGTGGGCGTGGTTTCCGAGTTCTATGGTACCTACCAGATCTCCGGCCTGACCTACAACCGCATGAAGCCTGAGGATCCTGCTAACACCGCCCAGATCAGCAAGGACAATCCCATCGCCTTTACGGAGGTCTCTGCCTATGACTTCAACGGCCCTAAGACCGTGATGGTAGGCGAGGAGGAGAAGACCTTCAGCTATGCAGAGCTGGCTGTTTCCACCTCCATCTCCATGAAGAACCTTCAGGTCGTGGATACCTACACCACCACCAATCCCAGCGCCAGCGACGTGGGTGCCATGACGCTGACCTGCATGGTCGACGGTGAGCGCATCTCCGTGCGCACCGAAGTGCTGAAGGATGCCGACGGCAACCTGATCACTGAGGATGCTTACGCCGGTAAGACCATTGACGTTCAGGGTATCGTGGACTGCTACGACGGAAACTACCAGATCCGCGTGATGTCTGTAGACGATATTACCGTTCATTAAAATATTGAAGGAGTAAATTATGAAGAGAATTC
This sequence comes from Oscillospiraceae bacterium, assembly GCA_017456645.1. GTDB lineage: Bacteria > Bacillota > Clostridia > Oscillospirales > Oscillospiraceae > Faecousia. The sequence continues at coordinate 31,076 of JAFTIZ010000007.1, read as the reverse complement.
TTTCTGTCGTGCTGCTGCTGGCCATGTGCCTGAGCCTGTTTGCGGGCTGCAATCAGGAAAAGCCCAGCACCTCCAATCTGGAAGCCGCCAAGAAGTATCTGGAGGCTATGTACCAGTCCGATCCCGTGGATACCGCTTCTGACTACACTCTGGCCGGTGTTGTCACCATCGAGGGTGTTGAATACACCGTAGAGTGGACTACCGACTATGACAAGATCGTCATCACCCGCGGCGAGAACAAGATGGTTACCATCGATGTGCCCGCCGGTGAGGCTGAGGCTGTCAAGTATGTCCTGACCGCCACCATCTCCGATGCGGACGGCAACAAGACCACCGCTACCTTCAACCGCCGCGTGCCCGCTTCCGCTTCCGCCGGCAAGTCCGACGAGGATATCGTCAACGAGGCTTACGAGCTGGAAGACGGCGAGATCATGGATGGCGTTGCCACCCTGACCGGTGTCATCACCATGGTCAAGACCCCCTATGACGAGGGCTATCAGAACATCACCGTCATCATCCAGGTCGGCGATCTGACCGACAAGCGCATCGAGTGCTACCGCCTGACCGGCGACGGCGCTGCGGATCTGTGCGCCGGCGACACCATCACCGTCACCGGCACACTGAAGAACTACAGCGGCACCATCGAATTTGATGCCGGCTGTAATCTGGATAAGGTCGTTCCCGGTGATCGCGTCACCGCTCCCACCGATCCTAAGGAGATCGTAGCCGCCGCTTATGCCCTGAACGCCGGCGATTCCCTGCCCTATAGCTGCAGCCTGACCGGTAAGGTCACCACCATTGATACTCCCTACGACTCCGGCTACAAGAACGTAAGCTTTACCATCGAGGTCGAAGGCTGCGAGGATAAGCCCATCCTGTGCTACCGCGCCAAGGGCGATGACGCTGCCAATGTTGCTGAGGGCGATATCGTTACCGTTTCCGGTATTATTATCAATTACAACGGCACTATTGAATTTACTGCCGGCGGCAAGGTCGTCATCGACACCAAGGGCGAGGGCGGCGATGAGCAGCCCGCTGATCCCGATGCTCCCTTCGTAAAGCCCACCACCCCCAAGGAAATCGTGGATGCCGCTTACGCTCTGGAGAAGGGCGCTACCCTGAAGGAAGGCCCCTACACCCTGACCGGTAAGATCACCAAGGTCGACACCCCCTACAGCGATCAGTACAATAACATTACCGTCACCATTGCCGTTTCCGGCCGTGATAGCAAGCCCATCCAGTGCTACCGCCTGAAGGGTACCGGCGTTGAGAAGCTGGCTGTTGGCGACACCATTACCGTCACTGGCGACCTGATCAACTATAACGGCAAGGTTCAGTTCAATGTTGGCAACCTGGATAAGGTCGTGGAAGGCCCCAAGGCTCCCACCGATCCTAAGGCTATCGTGGATGCCGCCTACGCTCTGGAGAGCGGCAAGCAGCTGGATTACCAGGTTACCCTGACCGGCAAGATCGTGAAGCTGAACGTTCCCTATGACAGCGAGTACAAGAACATGAACGTCACCATCGCCGTTGCCGGCAAGGAAGACAAGCCCATTCTGTGCTACCGCATGAAGGGCGACGGCCTGAGCAACGACCTGTGCGTGGGCGACACCATCACCGTCACCGGCACCATCAAGAACTACAACGGCACCATCGAGTTCGACTCCGGCTGCATCGCCAGCAACATCGTCTCCGGTGGCACCACCAAGCCCACCAGCTCCAAGGCCATCGTTGATGCCGGCTTTGCTCTGGCTGAAGGCGAGTCTCTGGCTTACTTCGCAACCCTGACCGGTAAGGTCACGGAAATCAAGGAAGCTTACTCCGAGCAGTACAAGAATGTGACATTGTACATTGAGGTCGAGGGTAGCAACGGCGCTAAGTCGCTGATGTGCTACCGCATGAAGGGCGATGCCGCTGGCTCCGTGGCTGTTGGCGACACCATCACCGTCACCGGCCTCATCAAGAACCACTACGGCACCATCGAGTTCGACTCCGGCTGCACCGCTGTGTTTGCCTAATCGTTTCACCTACATAAAAAGACCCGTGCCACCCGGCACGGGTCTTTTTGCGCTTATCGTATCAAGCAATACCAACCTGGAGAACCACGGCGGCAAGCATTATGCTTTTACAAATTCGATCCAGCGGCCTTTCTCCCAGCGCACCTGCAGCAGGGCGGCACGGAAGCATTCGTCCAGACCCAGACCGATCCAGATGCCCACCAGACCCCAACCGAGGCCGATGCCCAGCAGCCAGGACACGCCTACGCTGAAGAACCACATGGAGAACAGACCAATATACAGCGGATACCGCACATCGCCTGCGGCGCGCAGGGCGTTCACCAGCACCAGATTGCGGCTGCGTCCTACCTCCAGCACCAGATCCGACAGAATCACCGCCGCACCCATGGTAATGATGGCGGGATCGTTGGTAAACAGATCCATGACCTGCCGGCGCAGCAGGCACAAAATTCCCAGAACGCCCAAGGCGATCAGGGTAGACACGTTGGTGGAGAAGCGGCAAAGCTCTTTGGCCTTGTCCACCTCCCGCCGGCCGGCATCCCAGCCCACCATAATGGAGGTTCCCTGACCGATGGCCATGGAGAACAGATACACATAGCCCACTACGATGTTGACATAGGAATAGGTATTCACCGCCACGGGGCCCAGCTGGGTCACCATGGCCATGACCACCAGCTTGGACAGAGTATAGGAGATCTGCTCGCCGGCGGCGGGGCTGCCGATGGCAAGGATCTGACCCATGGCGGTGCGCATGGTGCGCCATTGAGGACGGAAGGACAGATCCGGCAGAACGAAACGGAACAGATAGACCGCCGCGGCCACGCAGATCACACATTTGCTGATGACCGTGGCGATGGCAGCGCCCTGTGCACCCATGGACGGAAGCCCCAGCTTGCCGTAAATCAGAATGTAATTCAGGCCAAGATTGATGATATTCATGATCACGGAGAATACCATGCTGGTTTTGGTCTTGCCGTGGGCACGGATCAGGGCGGAAATGGTTACGGCGATGGTCTGCACGAACATGAAGCTGCCGACGATGGTCATGTATTCCCGGGCGTAGCCGTACTGGCTGGGATCCACGTCCATAAGCTGCAGCAGAAGTCCGGCGCCGGCGCCGGTGATGATGCTGAAGAGGATGCCCAAAAGGCCGTTGAACAGCAGCGCGCCCATGATTAGGGGCTGCTTTTCTTTGGTGGACTTGCCTGCGCCGATGTACTGGGCGCACAAAATGCCCGTGCCGGCGGTGATGATATTGGTAATGACATGAAACAGCGACAGAATCTGGTTTGCGACACCTACACCGCCAACGGCATTGTCGGCGTAGCCCGAAAGCATAAGGGTATCTATACTGCCGATGATAGAAAACAGCACCGCTTCAAGAAAAATCGGCCAGGTCAGCGAAAAAAGCTGCCGCCGGGAAGATAATCTGTTATTTTCCATAAAAACACCTCTATTGTTTGAGTATAGCAGATGTTAGATGAAAGCGCAACGGCGAAGTGCAGCCAGTATTATCCAAACAATGCGCAGGAACAGGAAGGCAAGCCGATTTTTCATTGACGAACCGGCAAAAACAAGATATACTTACTGTGAAATAGAATGGGCAAGGCCCAAGAACAGGAGTGTTTACTTATGCGATTTGTATACGGAAAACAGGATATGCGTACCCTGACCCGGGCGCAGGAAAATGGCTTCATGCTGACCAACGGTCTGGGCGGCTACGCTTCCGTCATGGCCGGCTTCGGTGTGCCCCGCTGCGATCAGGGTATTCTTGTGGCCGCGGTGAAAGCCCCCAACGTCCGCATCAATATGGTTCACCGGCTTATGGAGAAGCTGACCATCGGTGACAAGGAGCTGTTCCTGTCTACGCAGGAGTTTGCCGACGGCACTCCTGCTGAGGATGGCCACCGCCATATCGCCTGTTTTGAATATGAAACGCTGCCTTGCTGGACCTATGATGTCTGGGGCGTGCGTGTGGTTCGCCGCTGCGTCATGCAGCAGGAGAAGAACACCACCGTGGTGCTGTACTCTATCGAGAATAACTCCGGCAAGGACGTAAGTCTGGACATTACCCCCTTCCTGAAGTTCGTGCCCAGAGAGAACATCGTGGAGGCGGAGAAGAAATTCGCTTACAATCGGGGCGCCATCAGCGCCGATGGTTACACCCTGTACGTCCGCACCGGCGCCAAGCTGGAGAAGCTGAAAAAGCCCCTCTGGCAGTGGCTGGCTTACCCCGAGGATGCCAAGGATGGCCGCCCGGAGAAGGGCATGGCCGGCGCTGTGTGCCATGTGATCCGCACTGTCGCTCACGGCGAAAAGGTGGAGTTTGAGGTTTCCTTCAGCATGGACAGCAAGAAGGTTTCCGGTGAGTATCTGGTCAAGCTCCATAATGCCCGCTGCAAGAAGCTGCTGAAGGCCGCCGGCCTGAAGGATGCCATGGCCCGTCAGCTGGTGCTGGCTGCCGATGCCTATATCGCCCGTCGGGATTCTACCAATGGCAAGACCATTCTGGCCGGCTATCCGCTGTTCAGCGACTGGGGTCGGGATACCATGATCAGTCTGCCCGGCTGCTGCCTGTCCACCGGCCGATTCGAGGACGCCAAGAGCATCCTGCGCACCTTCCTTGCTTACGAGCGCAATGGTCTGGTGCCTAACCTGTTCCCTGAGGGCGAATGCCAGCCCATGTACAACACGGTGGATGCGGCGCTGCTGCTGGTGGACGCGGTGTGGCAGTACTACACCCGTACCAACGATGCCGAATTTGTCAAGGAAGCATGGCTGGTCATGGAGAGCATCATCACCAATTACAAAAACGGCACGGATCACTCCATTTCCATGGATACCGACGGCTTGATTCGCGCCGGCGGCGGTCTGGATCAGGTGACCTGGATGGACGTTCGGGTCAACGACATCCTGCCCACCCCCCGTCACGGCAAGCCCGTTGAGATCAACGCCTATTGGTACAACGCCCTGAAGATCATGGAGACCTTCTGCGCCATCACCGGATGCGATGCTTCCTTCTACGGCGAGCTGGCGGAAAAGGTGAAGGATTCCTTTGTTAAGACCTTCTATATGGCCGATAAGGGCTACCTGAAGGATGTGATCTCCGGCACTTACAATGATGAGCAGCTGCGCTGTAACCAGATCTGGGCGGTTTCCATGCCCTTTACCATGCTGAATGAAGAGCAGGAGCGCAGTGTTGTGGATACCGTCCGCCGCCACCTGTATACCCCCTGCGGCCTGCGGACTTTGTCCCCCGAGGATCCGGAGTACCATCCTAACTACGGCGGCGATATGGTCAGCCGCGACATGGCCTACCATCAGGGGACTACCTGGGTGTTCCCTATGGGCGCCTACTATCTGGCCTACCTGAAAGTCAACGGCAAGGAGGCTGCCGGTTACGTTCGCAGCCAGCTGGATGCTCTGGAGCCCATGCTCCGCGAGGGCTGCGCCGGTCAGCTGCCGGAGATCTACGAGGGCGACTTCCCCACGGAAAGCAAGGGCTGCTTCGGTCAGGCCTGGAGTGTGGGCGAAATGCTCCGTGTCTTCGAGGCCATTGAGAAGAATTGATTTATCGCACCAACTACACCTACAAGGAGTTTATCTATGCTCGATAAGACCAAGCGCGGCTGGTGGAAATCCGCCGTTTTGTACCAGATTTATCCCAAAAGCTTTCAGGACACCAACGGCGATGGCATCGGTGACCTGAGGGGCATCATTTCCCGTCTGGATTACCTGCAAAGATTAGGCATCGACGGCATCTGGCTGTCCCCGGTGTGCCAATCCCCTCAGGTGGACAACGGCTATGACGTGTCCGACTACTGTGCCATCGACCCTATGTTCGGCACCATGGCCGATATGGAGGCGCTCATTGCTGAGGCCAAGAAGCGGGGCATTTCCATCATTATGGATCTGGTGCTGAACCACTGCTCCGATCAGCATATCTGGTTTCAGGAAGCCCTCAAGGGTAAGGATAACCCCTACCATGACTACTTCATCTGGCGTGACGGCACCGCCGATGTGCGCCCCAATGACATGAACTCCGTTTTTGGCGGCCCTGCGTGGACCTATGTGCCCCAGCTGGGGCAGTGGTATTTCCATCAGTTTGTCCCCCAGCAGCCGGATCTGAACTGGGATAATCCCAAGGTACGTCAGGGGCTGTACGGCTTCATCCGCTTCTGGGTGGATAAGGGCGTGGAAGGCTTCCGTCTGGATGTCATCGACCAGATCGCTAAGGTTCCCGATGAGAAAATCACCGCCAACGGCCCCCGACTCCATGAGTTCCTGCGGGAGCTGTCTGCCAATGCCTTCATTGAGGAAGGGCTGGTCACTGTGGGCGAGGCTTGGGGCGCCAATGTGGAGCGAGCCAAGCTGTACAGCAATCCTGACGGCAGCGAGCTGAGCATGGTGTTCCAGTTCGAGCATATGTGTCTGGATTCTACCACTTGGGAGAAGTGGGATTTTGCGCCCCTGCCGCTGGTGAAGCTGAAGGAATGCTACCGCCGCTGGCAGCAGGAGCTGGGCGAAAATGGCTGGAACAGTCTGTTCATGAACAATCACGACCTGCCCAGAATCGTTTCCCGCTGGGGCAACGACACCGAATATCGGGTGGAATCTGCCAAAATGCTGGCCACCATGCTCCACGGTATGCAGGGCACGCCCTACATCTATCAGGGCGAGGAGCTGGGCATGACCAATATCAAGCTGCCTCTGGAAAAGTATGTGGACGTGGAGATCCACAATCTGTTCCGGGATCGCACTGCCATGGGTTACAGCCCGGATGCTGTGATGGAGTCCATCTGGAAGCGGGGGCGTGACAATGCCCGTACGCCTATGCAGTGGACGGCAGGGGAGAATGCCGGCTTTACCGACGGCACGCCGTGGCTCACAGTCAACCCCAACAAGGCCGAGATCAATGCCGAGGCCGCACTGGCGGATCCTGACAGTGTGTTCTATTACTATCAGAAGCTCATTGCCATTCGCAAGAGCCACGATGTGATTCGCTCCGGCAGCTTCACACTGCTGTGTCCTGAGGATGAGAAGGTCTTTGCTTACACCCGGGATCTGGGCGGCAAGCACCTGCTGGTGGTGTGCAACTTTACCGGTGAGGAAGTGGCTTTTGATTTCCCCGAGAGCTACCGCGGCGCGAAGGTTCTGGTGGGCAATTACGCCGAGTTTGGCGATATGCTGCGTCCTTATCAGGCGGCGATGTTCTATTACGAAGATTGATGTAAAAGCACGGCTCTGCGGAGCCGTGCTTTTTCTGCTTGTGACCATGAATTGCCATAGTTGGGCTATACAAAACTTACAATCCGGGGTTGCGGATTGGGACTTAATATGTTACAATATCCTGTAGAATGCGTAAAATAGGCCGCAGATTGCAGTTAAAATCAGAATCACTCGATTTTGGCTGTCCGAAGCCGTGGAATGTGAGTTGAGAGAATGAAAATTGCCATGTTTGGACATAAGCGCGTGCCCTCCCGTGAGGGCGGCGTGGAGATCGTGGTGGAGGAGCTGAGCCGCCGGATGGCTGCTCAGGGGCATCAGGTCACCTGCTATAACCGCCGGGGTCACCATGTCAGCGGTGCCAAGTTTGACACCAAGCGGCAATCGGATTTTGAGGGCGTCAAGCTGAAATCCGTGTGGACGCTGGATAAGAAGGGTCTGGCTGCTATGACCGCCAGCCTGTCGGCGGCGTTTCTGTGCGCCTTCAGCAAGGCGGATGTGGTTCATATCCATGCGGAGGGTCCTGCCTTCATGTGCTGGCTGCCCAAGCTGTTCGGCAAGCGGGTCATCGTCACTGTCCACGGGCTGGATTGGCAGCGGGAGAAGTGGAAAAACGGCTTCGGCTCCAAGTACATCCACGCCGGTGAGAAGATGGCTGTCCGCTGGGCGGACGAGCTGATCGTGCTTAGCAGCAACACCCGGGATTATTTCCGGGATACATACGGCCGGGAAACGGTGTTCATTCCCAACGGCGTCACCAAGCCGGAGGTCAAAAGCGCCGAAGAGATTACCGAAAAGTTCGGTCTGGAGAAGGATGGTTATTTCCTGTTCCTCGGCAGACTGGTGCCTGAAAAGGGCGTTCATTATCTGGTGGATGCCTTTCTGAAAACCAAAACCGACAAAAAGCTGGTCATCGCCGGTGGCACCTCCGGCACGGATGGCTACATCCGTGGCCTGAAGGAGCTGGCAAGGGAGGATGATCGCATCATCTTTACGGATTTCGTTCAGGGTCGGGTGCTGGAGGAGCTGTACTCCAATGCTTATGTGTATGTTCTGCCCTCGGATGTGGAGGGTATGCCCCTGAGTCTGCTGGAGGCCATGAGCTACGGCAACTGCTGCCTGACCTCCACCATCCCCGAATGCACCGAGGTGGTGGAAGACAAGGCTGCTGCCTTCCAAAAGGGCGATGTTTCGGAGCTGGCACGAATGCTGCAGAAGCTCAGCGACGAGCCGGAGCTGGTGGCCGGTTACAAGGCCGGCGCCCGGGATTTCATCTGCGAAAAATACGACTGGAATGCAGTCGCCAATAAAACGATGGAGCTTTACCATGAAAATTTTGCTGATCAACAAGTTTCTGTATCCTAACGGCGGTTCGGAAACCTATATTTTCAAGCTGGGCGAGCAGCTTATGGCGCAGGGTCATGAGGTGCAGTATTTCGGCATGGAGCACGAGGGCCGCACCGTGGGCAACCGGGTAGAGGCCTACACCTCTGATATGGATTTCCATGGCGGCTCCAAGCTGGCCAAGCTGACCTATCCCATCAAGACCATCTACTCTTCCGAGGCACGCAAAAAGCTGCGTCTGGTGCTGGAGGATTTCCAGCCCGATGTGTGCCATCTGAATAATTTCAACTACCAGCTGACCCCCAGTATCATTCTGGAGATCCGCAAGTGGAGCAAAACCTGCAAGATTCTCTACACCGCCCACGATTATCAGCTGGTGTGTCCCAACCATATGTGCCGCACGGCGACCACCAATGAAAACTGCGAAAAATGTCTGGGTGGCCACTTCCTGAACTGCACCAAAAACAAGTGCATCCACGGCTCTCTGGCGAAGAGCGTCATCGGCACTTTGGAGGGCACCTTCTGGAAGCTCAAGGGCGTGTACAAGCAGCTGGATACCATTATCTGCTGCTCCCGGTTTATGAAGACCAAGCTGGATACCTATCCTGTTCTGGCGGATAAGACCGTGGCGCTTCACAATTTTGTGGAGCCGGTGGCGGAAAAAGACGTGCGGAAGCAGAATTATGTGCTGTATTTCGGCCGTTTTTCTCAGGAAAAAGGCATCGGCACTCTGATTGAGGTGGCAAAGCAGCTGCCGGATGTGCAGTTTGTTTTTGCCGGCTCCGGCCCCCTGGAGGAGCAGGTTAATGGCGTTCCTAACATTAAAAATGTGGGCTTCCAGCGGGGCGAGGCCCTGGAAAAGCTGATCCGGGAGGCTCAGTTCTCCGTCTACCCCTCCGAATGGTATGAGAATTGCCCCTTCTCCGTTATGGAGAGCCAGATGTATGGCACTCCCGTGCTGGGTGCGGATATCGGCGGCATTCCGGAGCTCATCGAGCCCGGCAAGACCGGCGAGCTGTTTGAAAGCGGCAACGCCGCGGATCTGAAGCAGGAGATCGAAAACCTGTGGAACGATCGGGATAGGCTGGAGGCCATGTCCGCCAACTGCCGCCCCGACCGATTTATGACTCTGGAGCAGTACGTCCAGAAGCTGATGGCCTATTACGGCTGAAACGAAAAGGAGAACGAACTATGGCTGGTAAAAAACTGAACGGTACCGTCATCGTGACCTACCGCTGCAACGCCCGCTGCACCATGTGCAACCGTTATAAAGCCCCCTCCAAGCCGGAGGAGGAGATCTCTGTGGAGACCATCCGTAAGCTGCCCCAGATGTATTTTACCAACATCACCGGCGGCGAGCCTTTCATCCGCACGGATCTGAAGGAGATCGTTCGGGAACTGTACAAGAAGAGCGACCGCATCGTCATCTCCACCAACGGCTTCTTCACCGACCGGATCATCGATCTGTGCAAGGAGTTCCCTAATATCGGCATCCGCATCTCCATTGAGGGTCTGGAAGCTACCAACAATGAGATCCGTGGCCTGTCCGACGGCTACAACCGTGGCTACACCACATTGAAGAAGCTCCGTGAAATGGGCATGAAGGATGTGGGCTTCGGCATGACCGTGCAGGATAAGAATGCCCCGGATCTGGTGCCTCTGTATCAGATCTCCAACGAGATGGGCATGGAGTTTGCCACCGCATCCCTGCACAACAGCTTCTACTTCGTGGAGGCTAAGAATATCATCCACGACCGGCCCATGGTCGCCGGCCACTTTGAGGATCTGATCAACGAGCTGCTGCGCTCCAACAGCCCCAAGAAGTGGATGCGTGCCTACTTCAACCACGGCCTGATCAACTACATTTACGGCCAGAAGCGCCTGCTGAAGTGCGACATGAGCTTCGATACCTTCTTCATCGACCCCTACGGCGATGTGATGCCCTGCAACGGCACCAAGGATAAGGAGGTCATGGGCAACCTGAACCGCCAGACCTGGGACGAGCTGTGGAGCAGCAAGGAAGCCGAACAAGTCCGCGCCAAGGTTCGCTGCTGCGATCGGGATTGCTGGATGATCGGCTCGGTTTCACCTGCCATGCACAAGTACATCTGGAAGCCCGGCTTCTGGGTGGTGTGGCATAAATTCAAGGCTTTGTTTACCAAAAAGCCCTATTCCATGTACGAAAACAAGATCGTTCGGGACTATCGGGACGGCAAGGTCACCAAGGAGGATCTGGATAAGTGCTCCACCTGTGACCTGCGCGCTACCATTAACGACGGTCTTTCTGATGACTCCCGCGCCCAGCTGAAGGACAGAAGCGGCGAGGAGATCGTGGATGCGGATATCGCCGCACAGATGAAATAAGGAGTAATTTGCATGATCGGAGTCTGCATCAAATATTTCCATGAAAATTACGGCGGAATGCTGCAGGCCTATGCCACCGCCTCCATGCTGGAGGCACGGGGATTGGAGTATGAGCTGATTCAGTATGAGAAAAAGCGCACCATTCCCGGCATGATCCGCAGCTTGCCTCGGCTTCTGAACCGGGTGCTGCTGAACGATAAGTATGAGGCGTTTCTGAAAAAGCAGGGCATGAAGGCACATCCGGAGTTTGCCGAAATGGACGCTGTGCGGATGCAGAGCTTCAAGGTTTTTAAAGAGAGTCATTTTACCCGGCTGTCGCCGGTGTTCAAGGGCTATGACGCCCTGTGCGAGGGGGCGAAGCGGTATTCCGCTGTGGTCACCGGCAGCGACCAGTTGTGGTCACCGGCAGGCCTGCCCACCAATTACTACAACCTGATGTTCGTGCCGGAGGAGATTCGCAAGATCTCCTATGCCTCCAGCTTCGGCGTCAGCTACATTCCCTGGTATCAGAAGAAGCGCACCGCCCAGTATCTCAACCGCATCGAATTTGTCAGCATGCGGGAAAATAAGGGTGCCCAGCTGGTCAAGGAACTGACGGGCAGGGAAGTGCCCACTATCCTAGATCCGGTGTTTATGTTTGACAAGGCCGGCTGGGAGAAGCTGATCCCTGCGGAAACAATCGTGGAAGAGCCCTACATTCTGGCCTATTTTCTGGGCGCCAACCCCGTTCACCGTGAGGCGGTGAAGCAGGCCGCCAAGGAGCTTGGCTGCAAGATCGTGACCCTGCCCCACATGGATCAGTATGTGGCTGCGGATGAGGATTTCGGTGATTACCGGCTTTACGATGTGGGCCCGGACAAGTTCCTGAACCTGCTGCGTGGCGCACAGTATGTTTGCACGGATTCCTTCCATGGCTCTTGCTTTGCCATCATTCATGGCATTCCCTTCGTGACCTTCAGCCGCTATGATGAAAATTCCGGCCACTCCAAAAATTCCCGAATCGACACTCTCTGCGGCAATCTGGGCCTGCAGGATCGGCGATTCCGCACGGTGCAGGAGTTGGGAAGCCAGCTGGCGGCGAATGTGGACTGGGATGCCGTGGCGGAGAAATTCGCCAAGCTGAAAGTAGAAACCGATCAATATCTCAATGATGCCTTCGACGGCATCGCCTGATTGCTTATGATACAGATTACGAAAAATGAACTCTGCTGCGGCTGCACCGCCTGCGCAAATGCTTGCCCTAAGGATGCCATCGTCATGGCACCGGACGCAGAGGGCTTCCTCTATCCGCAAATCCTGGCGGACAAGTGCGTGGATTGCGGCCTGTGCGAAAAGGTTTGCCCCATCGGCAAGCCCAAGGCGGAAAAAAAGGATGTGCAGGGCTATATCGTCCGCTATTACGATGCGGCCATTGTGGAGCACAGCACCTCCGGCGGTGTCTTTACGGCGCTGGCCTCCCATGTGATCGGCCAAGGTGGCGCGGTCTACGGAACGGGCTACGACGCGAATATGCGTGTGGTCTGCAAAAAGGCCACCACGGTGGAGGAGCTTGCGGAAATGCGAGGCTCCAAATTCGTCCAGAGCCATCTGGGCGACACCTTCCGCCGCATCAAGCGGGAGCTGGCAGAGGGCAAAAAGCTGCTGTTTGTGGGCACGCCTTGTCAGGTGGAGGGTTTGCTTTCCTACCTGCGCAAAAAGCCCGACAATCTGATCTGTATCGATTTTGTGTGCCGTGGCGTGCCCTCCCCCGGTCTGTGGGCCAACTATGTGCAGATGATGGAGAAAAAGTTTGGCTCCAAAATGGTCGGTGCCAGATTTAAGCATAAAACCTACGGCTATCATGCCACCACCATGAAGGTGGACTTTGAAAACGGCAAGAGCTGGTACGGCTCCGGTCGTGTGGATCCTATGATGAAGGCGTTTGTGTCGGAGCTGGCCTCCCGACCCTCCTGCGGCGCTTGTAATTTCAAGCAGTTGGGCAGAAAAAGCGACATCACCATGTTTGATTGCTACGAATTTACCTCCGTCACCGGAATGCCCGATGACAATAAGGGCTATTCCTCCGTGCTGATCCAATCGGAGCAGGGTGCGGAGCTGTTTGAAGCCGTGCGGGATCGGCTGACCGTGATCCCGGCGCAGGCGGATCAGCTGGTAAAGGCCAATGGCATCATGGTCTACCGCAGCGCCAAGCCCAATCCCAAGCGGGAGCAATTCTATCGGCTGGCTCAGAGTGAGCCCATCGATGTGGCCATGGAAAAGACCAGTCCCATCACCGCCAAGGATCATGCCATCGAAAAAGTCAAAGGTGTGCTCCACAAGGCCGGGCTGGTGCAACTGGCCAAGAAAATGAAAAAGAAAATCAAGCGCTCTCTGTGACAGCGTCGGCTGTTTGCGCTGATTGCAGGGAAAGGAGAAAAGGTAAGTGCAAAGAACAAAGCTAATGATATCCTTAAGAGAGATCCTATATATCTTCGCCGCAGTGCTGGTGATCTTTGAGATCTATCTGATGGAGCTGGTAAACGTTCTTCGATATACAGATGAAATCATTGCGGTTTTGTGTCTCGCGAAGATCCTGTCCGTGGCTTTGCGTAAGGGATTGGACAGAATGCATATTTATATGCTTCTTCTGATGCTGCTGCTGCTGAGTCTGGGACTGGTCAGCACCTATGACAAAAGACTGCAGCTTAACTGGAAGGCTATTTTGACGGATATTGGCAACACGTTTAAGGTGTTTGTTACCTATATCGGCGCATCGTTGTATCTAAAGCCTGTTGGCAGCAAAAAGCGAATCGTTTCCGTGCTTGCGACAGTGATTCGTGTTTTTGTGCTGGTGCTTTTCGGTTTTATGCTGCTGCATTTTGCGGGCATATATGTACAGGGCAATGACGTCCGCTATGGTTTGAAATCCTTCCAGTTTATTAACCGCGGCGCAGGTCAGCTGAGTCTGATGTTTTATGCTCTGCTCACACTGCAGACCGTGGATCTGCGGTATTCCAAGCGGAAGAATAAGAAGCTGGTGTTTATCGGCCTAACTTTGCTCGTTTGGCTAACCACCCTGCGAACCAGAGCCTTTATGTATGCGCTGATTTACATCGTGCTGTACTGGCTGATTATTGTGAAGGACTACAAGATCACGCTGAACTGGAAAACGGCTCTGCTTCTGGTAGCGGTTTTGTATATTCTCAGCGCGGATCAGATCGACCTGTATTTCAACTCGCCGAAGAATGCCCGTGCCTACTTCGTGCGCTTCGGTATTTACACAATGCAAGGCTATTTCCCGCTGGGCTCCGGCTTTGCCACCTACGGCACGGACGCGGCGGTGGTGTACTATTCCAGGTTGTACTATTACTTTGGTTTCCACAAGGTTTGGGGCCTGAGTCCCAGCAACCCGATCTTCGCCCACGATACCTACTGGCCTGCCATTATGGCGCAGTTCGGTTTCTTCGGCATGATTATCATGCTTCTGATCGTTTTCTGCTGGGCGCGGGATCTGATCATGAAGGCGAAAAATAATAAGTTTGCTTATCTGGCGGCACTGTTTATCTGTATTACGCAGATCTCTGCCAGTATTGCCACCGCAACGTTCTTCCATTTTGTTACGGTGGGTATCTTCTTCCTGCTGCCGCTGCTGTTTGAGGAAGATCAAAAGACACTGGAAGGAAGGGAACCTGATGAAACGAGTAACGGTCTTTACCCCAACCTACAACCGAGCCAACGTCCTGTATCGCGTATTTGACAGCCTTGCGGCTCAGACTTACCGGGAATTTCGGTGGCTGATCGTGGATGACGGCTCTGCTGACGATACCAAATCCGTGGTGGATGCCTTTGTGGCTGCCGCCCAGTTTGATGTAGAATACGTCTACCAGAAAAATCAGGGCAAGCACATCGCCATCAACCGGGCGGTCGCCATGACGGACTCGGAGCTGTTTGTCATCGCGGACTCTGACGATGCTTTCACCCCCAACGCACTGGAGCGGCTGGTAGAGGCGTGGGACTCCATTCCCGACGGGGAGAAGAAGGACTACAAGGGCATCATCTGCCGCTGCTTCGACAGCCAGACCAAGGAGCCCATCGGCACCTTTCCCGCCAAGGAGTTCGACAGCAACGATGTGGACGGTTACTTTAAGCATAACCTGAATTTTGAGAAGTGGATGCTGCTGCGCACGGATGTGATGAAGGAGTTCCCGTTCCCCGGAGAGGGTCAGGGGCTGAAATACTTCCCGGAAACCGTAGTCTGGCAGCGCATGGGTCGCAAGTATAAGACCCGCTATATCGATGATCCCCTGCGGGAGTATTTTCGGGATCAGGACAATGCCCTGACCCACGTCAAGACTCCCCGCTTCCGGGAAAATGTACACCTGTGGGCTCACTACGTCAACGATACCATGGATCATTTCTGGGATAAGCCCGGAGTGTTCATCAAAGCCTTTGTGGGATTGAGCCGGGATCATATTTTGCTGGGCAAGAAGTTCGGCCAGATCATGGCCATTCCCAACCGGGGCTGGAAAAAAGCCGTGTGCGCGGTGCTGTATCCGGCAGGCTGGGTGTTGAGCCGAAAATACAAATAAATAGGATACTGCTATGAAAGTTGGAATTGTAAGCATATTTGACAACAACAATCTGGGAAACCGACTGCAGAATTTTGCTTTGCAGCAGGTTCTCCTCAAATATGCGGATCAAGTTGTTACAATTAAAAATAAGCCCTATTACAGCAAAAAGAGCCGCATTGCCCGGATGCTGCCTCTGGCGGAATCCGAGTTTTTGAACCGGCTGCTGGGCATGGAGCGCCGTGCCCGGATCGTGGGGTTTACCAATCGCAATATCCGGCTCAGCCGGGGCTGCTATTGGTATGACAAGGGCGATGTAAAGCTGCGCAAGGCAGATCAATGCGACCTGTACTGTGCCGGCAGCGATCAAATCTGGAACCCCACCATGGGTCGGGGTGGCAGCTTTGATTATCTGCGCTTCGCCCTCAAGGAGCAGACCTTCTCCTATGCCGCCAGCTTCGGCGTCGATGCGGTGGCTCCGGAGCATGCGGACGCGGTGCGTCAGGGTCTGGAGCACGTGGGGCATCTTTCTGTTCGTGAGGATGCGGGTCAGCAGATCGTGAAGGATCTGACCGGACGGGATGCGCAGGTGCTGGTGGATCCGACTATGCTGCTGACCGCCGAAGAATGGGATCAGGTGATTGCTCTGCCTAAGGCACCTGTGCCGGAAAAATATGTTTTGACGTATTTTTTGGGAAAGGTGTCCGAACAACGCCGAACCGCTATGCAGGAACAGGCGCACAAAATGGGGTGCCAACTCATTGAGATCATGGATCCTGCCAGCCCCTTCCACTGTGTGGGGCCGGATGAATTTGTGTACCTGATCAAGCATGCGCAGCTTGTCTGCACGGATTCTTTCCATGGCAGCGTGTTTTCCTTCCTGTATGGCCGCCCCTTTGCGGTGTTTGGCCGACAGGGTAAGGGACCCAACATGGGCAGCCGGCTGAAAACCTTTGTGTCGAAATTCTCTTTGCAGGAATGCGTGGCGGATGGGGATCGCTTGCCGCCAATTCCCGCGCAGCCGGACTATGACGCGGGCTACGCGGCCTTGCGGACGGAGCGGGAGAAAGCCGCTGCTTATTTAGCTCAGGTGCTGGGAAGCGCCGAAAGGTAATGTTTTATGCGATTGGATCAACGTAAAATGGGTGTTTTGCTGACCTACGTCAGCGAGGCCATAAAAATATTGACTACGCTGGTGTATACGCCGCTGCTGCTGAAGCTGCTGGGTGACAGCGAACATGGTATCTACCAGACGGTCAGCTCCACGGTGGCCTATCTGAGCCTGCTGAGTTTGGGCTTCGGCAGCGCCTATGTGCGTTACCATTCCAAGTACTATGTGAAGGGCGACGAAAACGGCATCGCCCGACTCAACGGTATGTTCATGCTGGTGTTTGGCACCATGAGTCTGGTGTGCCTGATCTGCGGCGGTGCCATGATCGGAAATGCCCGCGCGATTTTCGGCGATAAGCTGACGGCGGCGGAGCTGGAGCGCTCCAAGCTGCTGATGATCATCCTCATTCTCAGCATGGCGATGACTTTCCCCAACAGCGTGTTTAACTGCTATGTCACGGCGCATGAGAAGTTTATTTTCCAGAAGCTGCTCATCGTGGTGCAAAACCTGCTCAATCCCTGCCTGACGCTGCCTTTGCTGATGCTGGGCTACGGCTCTGTGGCGGTGGTGTCGGTCTCCGCGGCGTTGACCGCTGTGGTATTTGTGTCCAATTTGTTCTTCTGCCTGAAACGGCTGAAGATGAAATTCTGTTTCCGCGGCTTGGAATTCTCCTTGCTGAAGGAAATGGGTGCTTTCACCTTCTTCATCTTCCTGAACCAGATCATCGATCAGGTGAATTGGGCGGTGGATAAATTCCTGCTTCTGCGAATGATCGGCCCGGCCATGGTGTCGATCTACAGCGTGGGCGGTCAGATCAATTCGCTGTACATTCAGATGTCCACTGCGGTATCCAGTGTATTTATTCCCAAGGTCAATCAAATCGTGGCAAAATCCGATGACAATCAGGCGTTGACCCAGCTGATGACCAAGGTCGGACGCGTGCAATTTTTGATCTTGATGCTGATTTTGACCGGCTTTGTTTTCTTCGGTAAGTCTTTTGTCCATCTTTGGGTTGGAGCCGGTTACGATGAAGCCTATCTGGTGGCGCTGCTGCTGATGGTGCCGGTGACGGTTTCGCTGGTGCAAAACTTAGGCATCGAGATCCAACGGGCGAAGAATAAGCACCGGGTTCGCTCTGTGGTGTATGCCTGCCTGGCGGTGGCCAATATTGGCCTGAGCATTCTACTGATTCCCCGATGGGGCAGCGTGGGCGCAGCTGCCGGTACGGCGATCTCGCTGGTGGTCGGCAATATCCTGTTTATGAACTGGTACTACCATTACAAGATCGGGCTAGATATGGTGGCGTTCTGGAAGGAGATCGGAAAGCTGATCCCTGCCACGGCCATTGCCTGTGCGTTTGGCTGGGTCTATGTCCGGTTTGTTCCGGTTGGCAGCTGGTTGATGCTGCTGGTGTCTGTGGCGGCCTTTGCGGCGGTGTATGCCGCAGCGATGTGGCTGATCGGTTTGAACGATTATGAAAAACAGCTTGTCAAGAAATTCTTGCGCAAGCTACCCGGAGTGAAGTGATCTCATGTTAAAGCTGAGTCAAAAAGCGGATTGCTGCGGCTGTGGTGCGTGCGCCCAGGCCTGCCCGAAAAAGTGCATAACCATGATACCGGATTCCGAGGGTTTTTTGTACCCGGCGGTGGATGCGGACAGCTGCGTGAATTGCGGCATCTGCGAAAAAGTATGCCCTGTTCTGAAAAATGCCAAGCCGGAGTCTGACGATGTGCTGGCCTTTGCCGCCTACACCCCAGATGCCGAGCTGCGGGAAAACAGCTCCTCCGGAGGTGTGTTTTCCGTGCTGGCGCATGAGATCCTGCGGCGGGACGGCGTGGTCTTTGGCGCGGCCTTCGCGGAGGATCTTTCCGTTGGCCACGTTATGGTGGAAAAGAGTGAGCAGCTGAGTCGGCTGCGGGGCAGCAAGTATGTCCAAAGCCGGATCGGCGATACCTACCGACAGGTCAAAGAGCTGCTGGAGCAGGGGCGGACGGTGCTGTTCACCGGCGTCAGCTGCCAGATTGCCGGCCTGAAAGCTTTTTTGCGCAAAGATTATGAAAATCTCTGGACGGTGGACGTTTTGTGCCACGGCGTACCGTCACCTGCGGTCTGGCAGCAATACTGCCGAGAGCAGGAGGCGAAGCGCGCCTCAAAGTTGGAGCGGGTCCGCTTTCGGGACAAGCGCACCGGCTGGCGAAGCGCAAGCATTGCCATGGACTTTTCCGGCGGTGAGGCGTATTGCCAGCGCAATGCGACCGATCCGTATATGCGGCTGTTCCTCAGCGATATTTGCCTGCGGCCGTCCTGCCACAGCTGCCGGTTTAAAGATGTTCCCCGATTGTCCGATCTGACCATCGGTGACGCATGGGGCATCGAGAAACATATGCCTGAGCTGGACGATAACCGGGGCACCTCGGTGGTCTTGGTCAACTCGGAAAAAGGCAAAGTCCTGTGGGAAACGGTTGCGCCTGCGCTGGTCAGCCGTCAGGGCGAGGTGGATACCCTTTTGCCGAAGACGGCCGATTCCCGAAAATCCGTAAAACCCCATCCCAACAGAAGTAAATTTTTCGTCGCCCTATCGCAAGGCGCAACGGTGGAACAGCTGTGCAAGCTGACCCGTAGAAGCTGGTATCGGCGTTTGCTGTCCTTTGGCAAGCGGACGATCAAACGGCTTTTGAGAAAATAATGTCCGGTGGAGGAATTCCGATGAATATCATATATCAGGGTCTGCTGACGCTTGTGAAAAGCGCGCTGACGGGTCAGAAACTTGCGTTGCCGGAAGGCTTCGCGCTGGAAAAGGCGGACGGATTGATCCGAAGTCAATCTCTGATTCCACTGATCTACCCCGGCGCGATCAACTGCGGCATTTCGCCGAAATCGGAGCTGATGCAGAAGTATCAGGTTCTTTATTTTCAGCATCTGGTCATCAGCGAGCGGCAGATGCAGGCTGTCAAGCAGCTGTGCGATGCCTTTGAGGAAAACGGCATCGATTATATGCTGCTGAAGGGCTGCAATATGAAGCGCCTGTATCCGAAGCCGGAAATGCGTGGCATGGGCGATGCGGATGTGCTGATTCGCATGGATCAGTATGATAAGATCAAGCCCGTTATGCAAGCGCTGCAATATAAGAATACAAAGGAATCCATCTACGATTACGTCTGGCAGACTCCGTCGCTGTATCTGGAGCTGCATAAGCGGCTGTACGCGCCGACGCAGACGTTGCTGTGCGACTATTTCGGCGTGGGCTGGGAGAAGGCGCAGGTGGAGGAAGGTCACCGCTACGGCATGAGCAAAGAAGTGGAATATGCCTACATCTTCAGCCATATGGCCAAGCATTTCCGAATCTGCGGTATCGGTGTACGCCATTTTATCGACCTTTATGTATTCCGCAATGCATACCCCGTTCTGGATGAAAAGCGGATCGAGCGCATTATGAAAAAGCTGCATATGCTGGATTTCTACCGCAATGTCAGCCGGACTTTGGAGGTCTGGTTTGATGGTCGGCAGAGCGATGAGGTGACGCAGATGATCACCGATTACACCTTCAACAGCGGCAGCTTCGGCACTATGGAAAACAAGCTCTATTATCAGGAGCTGACCAAGGCAAGCCAAAAGAAGAGCGTGAAAAACACGAAGTTCCACTCACTGATGGATGCCCTGTTCCCGCCGCTGCGCTTGATGCAGGCGTCTTACTACGTTTTGATCAAGTTCCCGATTTTGCTGCCGTTGTTCTGGCCGGTTCGGTGGGTGGATGTGCTGATCCATCGCAGGCAGAATATTTCCAGAAAGCTGCGTCTGGTTGGGCAAATGAGCGATGAAAAGCTGCTGCATCGCGAGCGTGCTATGAAGATGATGGGCATGAATTTTGATTGCGGCGATGACGATGATTAATTAAAAACCGGAGCTGTGCGCTGGGCACAGCTCCGGTTTTTGTTATAGGTTTTTTGCCAGCTCTGCAAGAGCCTGACGGTAGGTTCGGTTCATTTGGCACATGTACTCCGGCTTGCCGTCAAAGCGGCCGGTTTCGGCAAAGGTCACGGCGGCGCAGTTCATGCAGGAACGCCGGTCGGGACAATCCACGCACTCAGGACACAGGCGAATGGGCTCGCACAGCTCCATCAGCTGCTGCCATGCGGCGGGGAAGCCGTCGGCAAAGGGATGGGCGGCGGGGCAGGGAAGCATAGCGCAAGGGGTCAGCTTTCCGTCCCATGTGAGCCAGAACTGGCTGCGCCCTGCAAGGCAGGACATGGGCTCGCCGTTGTCTAAATCGCAACTTCGCTGCAGCGGTGCGTCCAGATCCAGAGCCTTGGTTTTGATCACCTCAGCACCTTCCCGGAAATAGCAATCCTGCACCATCAGCCGACCGGCCTGCTCGGGGGTCAGCCGCTCGAAGCAGCTGCAATCCCGCCGGTTGGGAGGGAAGCAATAGGTGGTCATTCGAAGCTCCAAACCCCGATCTTTAGCGAATTGCTCTAGCAGCATCCATTTGTCATAGTTTGTGGGCACCATGGTGGTGTTCAGGTGGACAAGGATACCCTCCTGCTTCAGCCAATCCAGCGCGTCCACCACGGCATCGAAAGCATTGCCGTTGCGGCACAGGGCTTCGTAATCCTGCCGGCAGGTGCCGTAAAGGGTGATGTTGACCTGGGCAGGCGGCAGCCGGTGCCACAGCTGGCGAATCTCAGGGCTCAGCAGGGTGCCGTTGGTATTGATGCTGATGGAAAGACCCATGCCGGCCAGACCTTCCCAGATTTGGCAGAAGTCGGTGCGCAGGGTGGGTTCACCGCCGGTGACCAGCAGGAAAGCCATTCCGGCATCCCGTGCCTGGCGGGCCAGATCCAGCCATTCTTCGGCGGTGCGTTCCCGACCGATGGGTGCCATCTGCTCCGGAGTCAGGCGCACGTAGCACATTTTGCATTGCAGGTTGCATCGGGGAGTCAGCTCAAAAACACCGCTGACCGGTATTCCCAGCTCAGCGCATTTGCGGCACAGTACGCGGCGAATGTCGGCACTCATGGCGCGAACTCCTTTCCGAACACAGTGGTATAAGCCAGCTCCACTGCCTCCCGATCCTTGCGGCAGTAAAGCCGGTATACGGGAACCTGCTCCAGCAGGGCGGCGTGGAGGGCGGCAGCGTGATCCATATATTTAGGATCCCAGCTGTTGAGGATGGTCTGGCTAAACAGGGGAGCAAAGGCTTCGCGGCGAAGCCGCTCCACTCGATTTTCTGTAGATTTGACCGGCAGGAAAATGGCGGCGATGGGGGCTTGCTCCGGTCGGTAGATACCGGAGGTGCCGCTCCACATGGAGCCACTGCCGGTGAAGCCGTCACGGCTCCAGCGCACGATGGTGCGGTCGCCGTTGAGAATGTCGGCGCCCAGATGGGTCTGCCATAGCTCCGCCTGGGTGGATTTGCCGGCTCCGGAGGGGCCGGAGAATAGAACGGCCTTGCCGTGGATGCGCACGAGGGAGCTGTGCAGCAGGAAGGCATCGTGGCGCAGGAGCAACCGCTCGGCGCAGATCAGGTGTCCGCAGCGCCAGGTTTTGGAGTAATACTCCCATTTGGAGGCGGGGTAATAGATTGTATGGTGGCCGTCAGAGCAGAAAAGACAGGCTACCTGACATCCGCTTTCGTCCGAAAGAGAGGGATAGATGTGCAGCCAGCCTTGTTGGGTGTGGTAGATATGGGCATCGCCCTCGCGATGGAGCAGAGGCTCCGTGGGGCGCAGGGGGGTGGTCAAAAGATGTACACGGTATTCTTCGTCCGCGGTGGCCGTGTCTTCGCACCGGAAGGGGGCAAAGTTATCGGGCAGTTCGATGGCCGTGGGCAGAAGAAAGCGAACAGTGATACCGGAAAAACGCAGGCAGAAGGTAAATCCTGTGTTCATGATCAGGATTGGAAAGCGGCATTGCCCTGGGTGTGATAGCAAACACCGTCGAAGGTCTGGCCGATGGAGACCAGAGAGTTGGGCTGGCAGGTAGAATCAGCGAACCAGCCGTTATTCGCCCAAGAGCGCATTTCGCCGGGGGTGTCAGCATCGGTACGGACGCAGATGTTGGAGCCGTTGGGGCCGATCTTAATGATGCAGCTTGCGATGGCCTGACTCAGCTCGTAGTGCTCAACAGCGACCATAGGCTTCTCATATTTCATTTTCATTAATCTCAACCCTTCCTTAGTGGAGTTGGCAGAGGGGGTCAGACCTCCGCTTCAGACTCGATCAACACACCGTTGCTGCGCAGGATGCCCAGAAATTCGGCTACGTCCGCCTGTGCGGTATCGGCGTCGATCTCATAGTTGTCCAGCAGCGCTTGAACCAAATCTGCTTCTGACTGTTCGGTCTGCAGCAGGTCAAACAGAACTTTTCCGCTTCCGTTAAGTGCCAGCAAACCGGACAGTTCACGGGCGGCCGGGCCGGCCGGAATCGCAATGGTCTCGCCCGCAATCTGGCGAACGACGAAGCCTGGTACGATGTGCATGTTGTCCTCCCAAATACAGTACCATAAAATGGAACTTAAAATAAAGGATACTACCAAATATACTTCACTTTACATTATATATTGGTTATCTGTAAATTGCAACCCTTTTTTAAGGCTTTTTAAGGTTATACGTGCTAAATCACCGCTTTTTCGAGGATTTTTCACGAAAAAACACCCCCTCCGACACGGAGGGGGTGGATTTATTGCCATTCGATGGTTGCGGGGGGCTTGGAGGTGATATCGTAGACGATGCGGCTGATACCGGGAACCTCCTGCACGATGGTGGCGGAGATGCGATCCAGCAGCTCGTAGGGCAGCCGTGTCCACTTGGCGGTGGCGAAATCGTCGGTATTCACAGCCCGCAGAGCCAGACAGTATTCCTGACCGGAACGACCCAGCCGGGTGTCCGTCAGCACGGCGAAATACTGGCCGATGTGCTCGTGCATATGCGCCCGCTCCAGCTCGCTGGCAAAAATGTGATCCGCCTGCCGCAGCAGGGTGATCTTTTCCCGGGTGATGGGGCCGACAATGCGCAGCGCAAGACCGGGGCCGGGGAAGGGCTGACGACCTACAAGGAACTCCGGCAGACCCATGGTGCGACCCAACTGGCGAACCTCGTCCTTAAACAGCAGACGCAGGGGCTCGATCAGCTCCTGAAATCCGATGTGTGCTGGCAGGCTGCCCATATCCCGGGAGCTGCGGACGACATCGTTATAGCCCTGACCGTCTTCCAGAATGTCGGGGTAGATGGTGCCTTGAGCCAGAAAATCCAGATGGCCGATTTTTTTGGCCTCTTCTTCAAATACGCGAACAAATTCTTCGCCCACAACACGGCGCTTTTCATCGGGATCCCATACGCCCTCCAGCCGGCGCAGGAACCGCTCCTGGGCGTTGACACGAATGAAATTCAGATCCATGCGGGAGAAGTAATGCTCCACCTGATCGCCTTCGTCCTTGCGCAGCATGCCGTGATCCACAAAAATGCAGGTCAGCTGGCTGCCTACGGCACGGCTCAGCAAAGCCGCGGCCACGGAGGAGTCCACGCCGCCGCTGAGCGCCAGAAGCACCTTGCGCTGACCGACTCGGCGGCGAATCTCACTGATGGAGTGGCTGATCACGTTATCCATCTGCCACTGTTCCTCTGCACCGCAGATCTCTTTCAGGAACCGCTTCAGGATCTGGGTGCCGCCCTCGGTGTGGAAGGCTTCGGGGTGGAACTGAGTGCCGTAGATGTGTCGCTGGGTGCAGCCGAAGGCAACGATGGGGCTGTCGGAGGTGCTGGCGGTGGCGAAGAAGCCATCGGGCAGGGAGGTGATCTCCTGATCGTAGTCCATCCAGCTGATGGTCACAGGCGGGAAGCCCACAAACAGATCCGCCTGCTCGCTGAGCTTGGTCAGCGTCCGCCCGTGAACGGGGTCTACCTGCCGGATCTGTCCGCCCAGAGCATGAGCCATGGGTGCGCAGCAGCTGCCCACGCCCAGCACAGGAACACCTGCATCAAAAATGCGCCGGTCAATGGGGCGGCTGGGCCGGCCGGTCAAAATGATTCCTATGGGATTCAGAGAACGCAGAGCGTCCAGATCAGTAGACTCCGCGCTGATGACCTCGCAGAAAACGTGGCATTCCCGAATCCGCCGGGCAATCAGCTGGTCGTACTGTCCGCCATAATTCAGGATCAAAACCTTTTGCATAGGATACCTCCGGGTATAACCAGATTATTAGTATCATTATGGCGTTTTTTTTGAAAAAAAGCAAGATGCGCCGCCGTATAAAAATACAGCGCGAACCGGGAATTGGTTGGGTAAAATATACAAAAGTCCGTCAGTTACGGTCAAATAAATGCCGCTGCAGATTGCGGCGGTTTATGGCGAAGTACAGCGCAGTGCCCAGAGTCAGCAGTACGGCGGCCTCGCCTATGGCCACATAGGCGGCGTTGAGCCAGAAGCCCCCGCCAACGTAGACCGCCAGCTCCCAGCCCACCAGAACGGCATTGGCAGCAGCGGGCAGCAGCATACCCAGAAGAGGATAGCCCTTGATGGTTACGCCTCGGCTACGCCACATGCCCCATGCCGCCAGCAGCGATGCCAGACTGCCCACCAGAAAATCCAGCGGCAGCACCGCGGCGCTGGTGACATTGTACAGCAGGCAGCCCACCGCCAGACCGGGGATGGCAGCTGGTGTAAAAAAGGCCAGCACGCACAGCGCTTCGGAAATTCGGAACTGAATCGCCCAGCTGGCGCTGCCGGGCAGCAGCAGATTTTGCAGATGGGTCAAAGTGGCGTAAACGGCGGCGATGATGGCGCCGTGAGCCAGATGTCGGATTTGTTTTCTCATAAAGAACCTCGAAAAGTGAAAAAATGGGCGCAGTTCGCGCCCACAAAACGTAAAAAATGAGCGCAATGCGCCCATCAAGAAAAATCCTAGTTTTGTTTACCGACAGGATGGTCACGAACTGTCCTATTTACTTTGCAACATCATACCATCCGGAGGGGAAATTGTCAAGTGCGGCGGTATGCCGTCTTGTTGACTTCAATGCGCAAGCCGTGGTATAATCAAAAAACAAAGTAACAGCCATCGACCGGTTTGGTTTCGACACGGGCTTGTATTATAATGAACTGACAACCTGATTTGGGAGGGAAACCGGATGGAACGTACGAGATCTGAGCGGCAAATGCGTACCCGCCTGCGCAGGCGGGCAGAGTGGGGCAGGCAGAGCCTGCTGATTATCATGGCGGTGTCGCTGATCAATCAGCTTTTGCTGGCGCTGAATGTCAATTATCATTTCCTGTTTTCGGCGGCGGTGCCATATTATTTGAACTGGTGCTGCGCGAAGCTGAACGTGCATGGTGTGCTGAGTGTGCTGGCGACGCTGGTGACTCTGGGCTTGTATGTGGCATATGCTGCCTGCTGGCTGCTGTCGCAGCGTAAGCGGGGGTGGCTGGCTGCGGGGCTGGGGCTTTATACCGCCGATACCCTGCTGCTGGTCCTGTTTGCCTTTACCATGCTGGAAAATCCGGCCAGCTGCATTCTGGAGATCCTGACACACATTGTGGGGCTGGTGGTGCTTTGGGTGTCGCTGCAGGCGGCTGAGCGCCTGAGCCGAATGCCTCGCAACAGAAAAAATCGGAACAAGGAAGGTGCATATGATGAACAACACAGCGGTGGACAAGCAGTCACCTCAGTATCAGGAAAATCTGGTGAAAACAGCCCGGTATAACCTGCTGGTGCTAATCATTTTTACGGTGCTGAACCTGGTGATGATCTTGGTGCAAAGCGATACATATTTTCTGTTTTCTGCCACAATTCCGTACTATTTGACGTTTTTTGGCTATATGTTTGACCATTACACGGTGGGAACCTATGCCCTGACGGGCATGGTCTTGGCCGTTCCGTTGGTGCTGGCCTATGTTGCCTGCTGGCTGCTTTGCAAGCGCGACAGCCGCTGGTATACGGTGGCGCTGGTACTGTTTGCTGTGGATTGCCTTGCGCTGCTGGGTCTGCTGATCATGACCGGCAACTTCGGCGGCGCCCTGTTTGATATTTTGATCCATGGATGGATCATGGTGAGTCTGGTCAAGGCTATTTCAGCAGCGAAAAAGCTGCAGGCCATGGAGAGTACGCCGGAGCTGAGCGATCCGCAGGTGGATTTTGACGAGATTCTGTAAGCTTTCGGAGGGAAAACCATGCTGAAGCTGACGTTGGAAGAGAAGAAAATACTGGATGACGGATTTTTCGCGGCCTTTGGCACAGCTCCGCTGCGGTATTTTTCCGCTCCGGGACGCACGGAGATCGGCGGAAATCATACGGATCATCAGCGTGGTCGGGTGCTGGCGGCTGCGGTGGATCTGGATACCCGCTCTGCGGTGGCGCTCAACGGCACGGCTACTGTCCGAATCTTGTCTGAGGGCTATCCGCTGTGCGCTGTGGAGCTGTCCGACCTGCAGGCCAAAGCTGAGGAACGGAATACCACCGCCGCGCTGGTTCGTGGCGTTGCGGCGGAATTTGTCCGGATGGGCTATCCGGTGGCGGGCTTTGATGCCTATGTGACATCTACGGTTTTGCCGGGGTCGGGTTTGAGCTCCTCGGCGGCCTTTGAGGTGCTGCTGGGCACGGTTTTCAATGCCCTGTTCTGCGGCGGCAGCCTTGCCGCACCGGACATTGCGCGCATTGGTCAGCAGGCGGAAAATGAATATTTCGGCAAGCCCTGCGGCCTGATGGATCAGATGGCCTCAGCTGTGGGCGGTCTGGTGGCTATGGATTTTGCAGATCCGGCATCACCGGTGATCCGACCCGTGACATTTGATCTTTCTGCCTGCGGACATGCTTTGTGCATCATCGATACCCACGCCAGCCATGCGGATCTGACGGAGGAATATGCTGCCGTGCCGTCGGAAATGAAGTCCGTGGCGGCGCATTTCGGCTGTGAGGTGCTGTCGAAGGTGAACCAAAGGGCGTTTTATGCCGAAATTCCTGCGCTGCGAAAGGCCTGCGGTGATCGGGCGGTGCTTCGAGCCATGCACTTTTTTGCGGAAAATGATCGGGTGCTTACTCAGACCGCTGCGCTGGAGCAAGGAGATTTTTCCGCGTTTTTGGAGATGGTTAAAGAAAGCGGCCGCTCCTCGTATATGTATTTGCAAAATGTTCTCGTCGGCGGCAGTCGCCGCAATCAGGATGTGGCGCTGGTGCTGGCTTTGTGCGACCGGCTGCTGGATGGCCGGGGTGCATTCCGCGTCCATGGCGGCGGCTTTGCCGGTACGGTGCAGGCTTTTGTGCCCTTCGAACGGCTGGAAATGTTCCAAAGTGGCATGGAAGCTGTTTTGGGGCAGGGGAGCTGCCATGTTCTGTCCATCCGAGCCGAGGGCGGCGTAGAAATGGAGGCCGATTTATGAGAAAAAGATGGGTCGCGCTGGCGTTGCTGGTTTTCCTGCTGGCAGGCTGCGCTGCCAATGTGCCACCGGCATCGGTGCCGACTACGGAGCCTGAGCAGCCCACGGCAAACGGGTTTCCCGGCTTGGGCGGCGTGATGCCGGAAATGACCTTCAACATCGGCGACGGAGAGACGCAGACACTTTCTCAGCTGTTGGAGGAAAAAGAACTGGTGGTGCTGAATTACTGGTTTGAAGATTGCCCCTGGTGTGTGCAGGAGTTTTCGGTGATGGAGGTTTCCTACCAGCGATACCGGCAGGATGTGGAGGTCGTTGCGTTGAATCCTGTGGACGGAGCGGAGGCCGTGGAGGCTTTTCAGCAGCGACGGGGACTTTCCTTCCTGATGGCGGCCTGCCCACGATCTTGGGCGGTGGAGTGCGGCGTGCGCGCCTATCCGACCTCGATCTTTATTGATCGGGATGGTGTGGTCTGTCTGATCCATACCGGAGCGATTACCACTACTGAGGATTGGGATGCGATCTTCGATACCTTCACCGGCGAGGATTACCAGCGCCGGGTCTACGGAAAACTTGACGAGTTGCTGCGCTAAACGAGCATATAGCTTCCGAATAGGTATAAAAAAGCTCCCCGACATCTGTCGGGGAGCTTTTGTTTGGTTTGAATTACTTGCCAGCGCCGGCAACCTGAGCGGCGACCTCGGCAGCGAAGTCATCGACCTTCTTCTCGATGCCCTCACCCTTAATGTAGTGAACAGCATTCACGAAGGTGACCTTGCCACCCAGCTTCTTAGCGGCATCGGCAATGTAGCCGGCCACGTCACCCTGGAACAGGTCGGAGCGGACGAAGTCCTGCTGCAGCAGGCAGATCTCCTTGTAGAAGGCGTTGATCTTACCGGCAGCGATCTTCTCCTTGACCTGAGCGGGCTTGGAAGCCATCTTGGGGTCATTCTCCATCAGGGCCAGCTGGACGGACAGCTCCTTGTCGACCTCAGCCTGGGGGACCAGAGTCTTGTCCCAGTACTTGGCGTTCATAGCAGCGATCTGCATAGCCACGTTCTTGCCGATCTCGGTGACATCAATGTCGCCCTCAACGGCCAGGTTGACCAGAACACCGTGGGAACCGCCGGCGTGCACGTAAGCAACGTTGGTGTTCTCAGCGAAGCGGTCGAAGCGGCGGATCTGCATGTTCTCGCCGATGGACATGACCTTCTCCTGCATGATCTCAGTGACGGTCAGGTTGGAGTTGGGGTAGGTGCAGGCCTTCAGAGCCTCCACGTCAGCGGGGTTCTGCTCGGCGACGACCTGAGCCAGATGCTTGACCAGATCCATGAAAGCATCGGTCTTAGCGGCAAAGTCGGTCTCGGAGTTGACCTCGATGACGACACCCACGCCGCCGACGACAGTAGCGTAAGCAACGCCCTCAGCGGCGATGCGGTCAGCCTTCTTAGCAGCCTTGGCCAGGCCCTTCTCACGCAGCCAGTCCACGGCCTTGTCCATATCACCGTCGGTAGCGGTCAGGGCTGCCTTGCAGTCCATCATGCCGACGTTGGTCATTTCACGGAGCTTCTTAACGTCCAGAGCGGTAAAAGCCATTTTGTTTTCCTCCTAAATATTTGGATGGGGCGGATGGGGACATCCGCCCATACAGTTTATTTTTGTAAATTACTCAGCAGCGACTTCGGCCTCAACACCGGCGTCCTCACCCTGACGGCCCTCGATGGCAGCGTTGGCCATGGTAGCGGCGATCAGGCGGATGGCGCGGATGGCGTCATCGTTGCCGGGGATCACGTAATCGATCTCGTCGGGATCGCAGTTGGTGTCAACGATGGCAACAACGGGGATGCCCAGCTTCTTAGCCTCAGCGATGGCGTTGCGCTCCTTGCGGGGGTCAACGATGAACATGCAGGCGGGGATCTTCTTCATTTCCTTAACGCCGCCCAGGTACTTCTCCAGCTTAGCGATCTCGCCCTGGTGCTTGATGACTTCCTTCTTGGGCAGCATGGCGAAGGTGCCGTCCTCTTCCATCTTCTTCAGCTGAGTCAGACGGTCGATACGGGAACGCATGGTCTTGAAGTTGGTCAGCATACCACCCAGCCAACGGGAGTTGACGTAGTAACCACCGCAGCGGGCAGCCTCTTCCTTGATGGCATCCTGAGCCTGCTTCTTGGTGCCGACAAACAGGATGTTGCCGCCATTGGCAGAGGTCTCACGAACGAAGTTGTAGGCTTCCTCCAGCTTCTTAACGGTCTTCTGCAGGTCGATGATGTAGATACCGTTACGCTCGGTGTAGATGTAGGTAGCCATTTTGGGGTTCCAGCGGCGGGTCTGGTGACCGAAGTGAACACCGGCCTCCAGCAGTTGCTTCATAGATACGACAGCCATTTTTGATATTCTCCTTTTTGTTTGTTCCTCCACCCCGATCATCTCGCGCTGCCCGCCTGAAAACAGGCACTTGGGGGCGCGATCACCGGGTGTGTGGTGTAATAATTGTCATGGTTACTCACCATGCCGAACCATTATAGCGAAAGTGTATCCATTTTGCAAGTAGTTTTTTCAAAAAAATGAAGAAATATTCCAAAAAGTACGGGCAGGGAAAACTCCCTGCCCAAAAATCAGCCCCAAAAACCGCCTTTTCCCCGGGGAACACGGCAATCGCAGGGTTTTACGTCCACCAGAACGATGTCCGGGCCGATGCGGCGGATGCAGTTCCAGGGGATCACGAAGTCGTCTCTGCGGCCGAACAGCCCCAGAAACCGGCAAGGGCCGGGCACCACGATGGCTACGATACAACCCTCGGGCACCTCCACGCGAACGTCGCAGATAAAGCCCAGCCGCGCCCCGTCGTTGACGCAGATCACTTCTTTGCAGCGCAGCTCTGAAAATTTCATACAGCTCATAACCCGGCTCCTTCCAAGGTGGTTTTGGTCAAGTGTATGCCTGGAGGGAGAAAGGTATGCTTGGGAGATAAATGATTGTTTATATGATTAGTGACGCACCCGCAAAGGCCCCCTTGCCTAAAGGGGGCTGTCGCCGCCACGAGGCGGTGACTGGGGGATATTGTGCCGCATAGCGGCACTGTCGCCCAGTATGGGCGACAAATCCC
>JAFTIZ010000006.1 GCA_017456645.1 Oscillospiraceae bacterium | reverse complement strand
TCTTGACCTTGTTGTTCTTGACGGTGTTGCGGATGTAGACCAGACCGCCCTTGGGGCCGGGGATGGCGCCGCGGATGACGATCATGTTCAGCTCTGCATCAACCTTGACGATGTCCAGGTTCTCAATGGTGACCTGCTCCACGCCCATCTGGCCGGCGCCGATCTTGCCCTTGAAAATACGGGACTGATGGGAAGAAGCGCCCATGGAACCAGCATGACGGTGAACAGGGCCGCCGCCGTGGGTCATATCGGTGCGGTGAGCACCATGGCGCTTGATAACACCCTGATAGCCGTGGCCCTTGCTGATGCCGGTGACATCGATCTTGTCGCCAGCGGCAAAGACATCAGCCTTGATCTCGTCGCCGACGTTCATGTCAGCAGCGTTATCCAGCTTGAACTCCTTCAGGTGCTTCTTTGCGGCTACGCCAGCCTTCTTCATGTGGCCAGCCTCAGGCTTGCTGAGCTTCTTCTCGGCGATGTCGCCAAAGCCCAGCTGGACGGCGGTGTAGCCGTCGGTCTCAACGGTCTTCTTCTGAGTGACGACGCAGGGGCCTGCTTCCACAACGGTAACAGGGATCACCTTGCCGCTCTCATCGAAGATCTGGGTCATACCCACTTTCTTGCCGATGATTGCTTTCTGCATTTTGGTTTACTCCTTTTTAATAGGTTATTGGTTGACACAGCATTGGGGACTGCGCCAACATGACCCGTCCGCCCGATGCTATAACAGTGCGGGCAGCGGTGAATTCCTATATTTAATGTATAGGAATTACAGCTTTATCTCTATCTCAACACCAGCGGGGAGATCCAGGCTCATCAGAGCCTCGACGGTCTTCTGGTTGGGGTTGAGGATATCGATCAGTCTCTTGTGGGTTCTGCGCTCGAACTGCTCACGGCTGTCCTTGTACTTGTGAACAGCGCGAAGGATGGTAACGACTTCCTTCTTGGTGGGCAGCGGGATGGGGCCGGAAACAGCAGCGCCGTTGCGCTTTGCGGTCTCCACGATCTTTGCAGCGCTGGAGTCGATCAGCTGGTGATCGTAAGCCTTCAGCCGGATGCGGATCATTTCCTGGTTTGCCATGGTTGTTTTCCTCCTAAAATTTCGTACTCAGTTTGCGTGGGTGTCTGGGTACGGTCGAACCGTTTTGTTCACGCCGCCGTGCGTATCATTCCAGGCCATGAAAAATGGCCGACGCAAGGCCGACCTTTCCCCTGCCGCAGCGATATACGCAGCGCAAAACAGAAGCAGTTCAGCCGCCCGATGACCGGACATACTCCGCGGAAGTTACCGCCCTTTTGGACGCAATCTCCCGCATCATCGCAGTACGCGCATAGTATCCCTACACACGCCCGATTATGATACCACCGTTTTGAAGGTTTGTCAAGAACAATTTCAGATTTTTTCACAAATATTTCTTCGGGATTTCGTTCATTCCGACGGAGTAAAAAAGTCGCATAAAATGAATGGAGTGACACAGGTTCGATCAAGAAAAACTGTCAACAAAATACACCAAACCGATCTTCTCCCCCTTCGCGATTTTAGAGCGGATGGAGAAAGGTACGAAGTCACTTGACTTTACTGCCCTGCAAGGTCTATAATAACCATTGAATTACATATACATTATAATAAGGAGTTGATCCGTCATGGAATTCACTTTTTCCGCCGCCACAGGCGTGTCTTTCATGATGCTATGTCTGTTCGCTGTGCTGGCCTTCGGCTACCTGCTCGGACGCATCACCATTAAGGGCATTTCTCTGGGCTCTGCCGGTGTGTTTATCATGGCTCTGGTCTTCGGCTGTTTCTTCTACAATAATCTGTCCGAGGCTTTGACCGTAAACGACACCTCCTTTGTCAAGGACGCGCTGAAGGTCATCGAAAACATCGGCCTGATGTTCTTCGTCACCGCCGTCGGCTTCATCGCCGGCCCGGGCTTTGTGTCCAACTTCAAGAAGAACTTCAAATCCTACGTCCTGCTGGGTCTGGTAATCATCGTTTCCGGCGCTGTCGTGTGCATCGGTTGCATTCTGGTGGATCGGAACTTCACCACCCTGAGCACCCAGGAAGTTGCCGCTATGATGACCGGCATTTTCGCCGGTGCCCTGACCTCCACTCCCGCCTTCTCCGCCTCCAAGGGCGCTGTGGCCGAGGGTCTGGATGGCATCGTTTCCACCGGTTATGGCATTGCCTACCTATTCGGCGTTGTGGGCGTGGTTCTGTTCGTGCAACTGGTGCCCAAGATCATGGGCGCTGACATTGCTGCCGAGCGGGAAAAGATCACCGCCACCGACACCGGCACCAAAAAGACCTGCGATCGCAAGCTGATTGAAATGGACGAATTCGGCTTTATGCCTCTGGCTCTGGCTGTTCTCATCGGCGTGACCGTGGGCAGCCTGAAGTTCGGCAACTTCTCTCTGACCACCACCGGCGGCTGCCTGCTGGCAGGCCTGCTGTTCGGCCACTTCCAGCACATCGGTTCTGTTTCCCTGATGCCCAAGACCTCCACTCTGAAGGCTCTTCGTGAGCTGGGTCTGGTGTTCTTCCTGGCAGGTGCCGGCATTTCCGGCGGCGCCAACTTCGTCAACTACTTCAAGGCCGTGTATTTCCTGTACGGCATCGTCATGACCGTGCTGCCCATGATCATCGGCTTCCTGTTCGCCAAGTATATCCTAAAGCTGCCCCTGTTCAACAATCTGGGCTCCATCACCGGTGGCATGACCTCCACCCCCGCTCTGGGTACGCTGATCCATGTGACTGGCACCGAGGATGTGGCTTCCGCTTACGCAGCCACCTATCCCATCGCCCTGATCAGCGTTGTGTTCGCATCCCAGCTGATCATCATATTCTTCTCATAAAACACGATCTCCCCCTGGTTTCAGGGGGAGATTTCTTAAGCCATATCCGCGCGGAGCAAATCTATCGCCAGAATCACCAGTGGAATCAGTACAAACCAAATTGCATAGACAGAGAACAAGCAGCAAAGCGCCGCAGAAACCGTTGCACCCAGCACAAAGCTGGCAAGCATACCGCCGTGCGCCTTAATACGCTCAACCTGTTCGGGGTCGCATTCCTTGCGTGTCAATATTCTTGACACCGCAGTACCGACTACGCGCATATGGTTCACGCAAAATGTGGTCGCCATGGTAAATCCTTCAGACTGTCTGAACGTGTTATACTGCATTGCGCAAATGAAGTTGATCGTCACTTGACAAATCTGGTGAGGTGCATTGGCCGGAATGAAACCGATAATGATAACCAGTACGATCTCAATCAGCGTCAGCAGGGTATCCCAACGCATTCGATACCAGCGTAACTGGCGGGGGATGACCTCCGACACCATAATACCAATCATGTAGCTACTGATTGGTATTAGATAATAGATTGCTTTCATCCAGTTGCCGCTGCCTAAGGCCATGCCCAGTAAGGCCAAATTTCCCGTCTGTCCGTTACAAAATACGCCACCACGAACGCAAAGTGTATATCCGCCATAAAATCCCGCTACGAAGATCAGCAGCAGAAATACCCATCTTTTTTCATGTTCCGGAGTTCTGGTTGTCTTGCTCATGTTGATTCGCCTCGATTTCTCATGCATTATAGTAGACCGCTGAAGAATTGTCAAGACGCAATCAAATAGCAAAAGCTGCCGCATGGTTGCGGCAGCTTTTGCTATTTGATTTCCCACAGCTTGACCTGACTGGACTTTTCGTAGAGTCGCAGGTAGCTGTCATAACGGGTGGGCTCCAGCTCCCCTGCCGCCAGCGCGGCGGTGACGGCGCACCCCGGCTCACGCCGGTGGGAGCAATCGTGGAACTGGCATTTACCGATGTACGCGCCGAAATCCGGAAAGGCATACTGAAGATTTTCCTTCAGGATCACGTCCATTTGGTCTGTGTCGAAGGAGGAAAAACCGGGAGTATCTGCCACATAGGTATCCTCCTCCAGCCGGTACAGCTCCACATGACGTGTGGTGTGCCGGCCACGCCCCAGCTTTTCCGACACCTCACCGGTGGGAAGCGCCAGCTGGGGACACAGGCGGTTGAGGATACTGCTCTTACCCACACCGGAATTGCCGGTGAAAGCCGTGAGCTTGCCCTTGATCAGGGCGCGCAGCTCCTCAATGCCTTCGCCGGTCTCGGCGCTGGTCATAATCACCGGAAAGCCGGCGTTGCGGTAGATCCGTTCCAGATCCACAGCCGGATCCAGATCGCATTTATTGATGCACAGATACACCTTGACCTCCCGATCACCGGCGATGGCCGCCACACGATCGATCAAAAAAGGCTCTGTAACCGGATTTGCATTGGCGGCAAAGATCACCAGCGCATCCACATTGGCCACCGCGGGACGGATAAACCAATTGCGGCGGGGCAGGATCTTTTCCACCATTCCCCTGCCCTTTTCCACGGTGATCTGCACCATGTCGCCGGTCAGGGGGCTGTTGCCCTCCTTGCGCAGAATGCCTCTGGCACGGCAGGTGACCATCCCCTCGGGTGTCTGCACATCATAAAATCCACTGAGCGACCGCAGGATGCGGCCTGTACACAATTCAGTCATCAGGTTCAAATTCCACCGTTTCTGTGGCGTAATACTCGCCATCAATATACAGATCGTAATTCTGGGTGCCGTTTCCGGTCAGCGTCAGCTGAACCGTTGTGGTTTCGCTCTCCACGGTCATGTTCTCAACAATCAACGTATCGCCCAGCTTGATGCTCAGCTGATAACTCTCCGCCCGGCCAGGAACCACGAACACATAGTCAATGGTCACTTGCGTCGGCTCAGGGTCGGAGGGTTCCGGTATAATCGGCTCTGTTACCTCAGGTTCAGACGGCTCCGTCACATCCGGCTCGGAGGGCTCTGTTACATCCGGTTCCTCTGGGATGCCGTTAGACACATCCAGAACGATCTCCGTGGTCACGTCGATCTTTTCGTATTTTTCCACAGATTGACCAACGACCTCGCCCTCAGGGCGGTCGCTGTTGACCGGGTTGGGGATGATATTTTTAAAGCCGTTGGCTTCCAGAATGGACACCGCGTAATCATAACTCTGCCCCACCACGTCCAGCATAGACTCGAAGATCACCTCCGGTCCGGTGCTGATCCAGATGGTCACGGTCTGGCCATAGTTCAGAGGGTCACCCTTGGCAGGATTGGTACGGGTCACGTTGCCGGCTTTGATCTGGCTGTGGTTTTCTTCCCGACGGATCACACGAAGGCCGATATTCAGATCGTTCAGGAAGCGCTCGGCTTCGTCAGCCTTCAGATCCACCAGATCATCCATGGTCAGAGACGGCTCAGAACCCAGACTGATCTTCACGAAGACCTTGGTTCCCGCCTTGACCTGCACGCCGGACAGCGGATACTGGTAAATGATCTCGCCACGGGCGTACTGGTCATTATATTCTCCGCCCTGACGGACAACTTCAATCCCATCGTAGTCACGGAGGGTATCGTAATTCTCACCGATCAGGTTGGGCACAGAGACCATTTCCGTCTTGGTAAACAGGCCGCCCTGTGCCAGCAGCACAAAGAAGATGATCAGCGCCACGATGCCCACAACCACGCAGGATGCGATGGCGATGGTTGCCGCGCGGCTGCGTCCCTCCTCTTCCTCCTCAATGGGCTCCGGCTTGGGCGTTCTGCGAGGCGGCTTAGGAACGGCCACCGGATCATCCTTGCCGTCGGCCTTCCGCTCGGCAATGGTTTTCCCCTGCTGGCCTGCCAGTTCGTTCACCGCATCTGTAGGAATGGCACGGGTCGCGCCGTCCACCGCCGCGGGAGCTTCCGTAAACACCATAGTAGGATCCTTGCGGAACTCATCCATATCATACAGCATAGCCGTAGCCGTCAGGTAACGATCCTTGGGTGCCAAAGCCATAGCCTTGCGGATGATCTGCTCCAGACCCTGAGGAATGTTGGGATTGTACTGAGAGGGCTTCTGCGCGCCGCCGTTGATATGCTGAATGGCGATATTCACGGGAGAATCCCCGTCATAGGGCACACGGCCGGCAATCATTTCATACATGACCACGCCCAGAGAATACACATCCGACCGGTTATCCACCCGTCCGCCCTTGGCCTGCTCCGGAGAGATATAATGCACGGAGCCCAGCGCCTCGGTGGTCAGGGTGCTGGTGCGGGAGGTGACCTGGGCGATGCCAAAGTCGGCAACCTTAATAGAGCCGTTTTTCAGCACCATCACATTATGGGGCTTGATGTCCCGATGGACGATGCCCCGGCCATGGGCATGCTCCAACGCCTTGGCGATCTGGATGGCAAAATGCAAGGTCTCCTTCCAGTTGAGCACGCCCTTTTTTTCCATATATTGCTTCAGGCTGATGCCATCGATCAGCTCCATGACGATGTAATCCGCTTCATCAGAAGAGGAAACATCGTAAATCGAGACGATATTGGGATGGCTGAGCATGGCGACCGCCTGACTTTCCGCATGGAAGCGGTCACGGAACTCCTTATCCTGAGAGTATTCATCCTTGAGGATCTTCACCGCCACCAGCCGGTTCAGCCTGTGGCAGAGCGCTTTATATACAACAGCCATGCCGCCGATGCCGATGACCTCGAGGATCTCGTAGCGATCATCCAGCAGCTGTCCGATATATTTATCCTTATCCATTGATTGCTCCTTTCGCGGCCCGGTCACAGCTGGATCAGAACGCTGGTCACATTGTCCGGCGCACCGCGGTTTTTGGCGATGTCCAGTAGGCGCTGGCAGCAATGCTCCTTGCTGACGCCGTGGACGATCTCAAACAGGATCTCCTGGTCATCGACCAGATTGGTCAGACCGTCGGAACACAGCAGCAGGCTGTCGCCCCGCTTTAGGTCTGTATGGAAGATGTCACATTTGACCGTCGGCTCTGTGCCGATGGCACGGGTGATGTAGTTCTTGCCGGGGAAGAATCTGGCCTGCTCCGCTGTCAGTTCCCCCCGCTGGAGCATCAGCTGCACCAGAGAGTGATCCACGGTCAGCTGGCAGATTCCGTCGGCATCGATCCGGTACACCCGGCTGTCACCCACGTTGACAATGGTAACGCCCTTGCTGTGGATCAGTGCCGCAACCAGAGTGGTGCCCATGCCATAATAGTCATCCGACTGTCTGGATTGGTCATAAACCGCAAAATTCGCCTGCTTCACAGCCTGCTCCAGCAGCTGATCCCGCGCTTCGCGTCCCATGGAGCCATGGTAATACTGCTTGACATGGTTGACAAATTCCTCCGCTGCCATGGCGCTGGCCACATTGCCGGCCTTCGCGCCGCCCATGCCGTCACACACAACGCACAGCAGGGTATTGCGATCCAGCTGCTGCACATCATAGGCATCCTGATTTTGGGTGCGGACACATCCGGGATCCGTTAAGCTCCAATATTGCATGGGTGGTCACTCCTTTCGGTTAGTTCTGTTCTTTGGTGTACTTTCTGCGCAGCTGCCCGCAGGAGGCATCGATATCGCCGCCAAGGGTGCGGCGGACAGTTGCGGTCAGGCCGCCGTCCTCCAGAATTTTCTGGAAGCGAGCCACCGCCTGTCGAGTGCTGGGCTTCAAGGGGCTCTCCTCTACATGGTTCAGAGGGATTAGATTGATATGCGCCGGCAGCCCCTTGAGTCTGCGCAGCAGCTCCTTCGCGTCACACTCCCGGTCATTGACGCCATCGATCATGGCATACTCAAAATGGATCCGGCGGGAGGTGGCCGCGTAGTACCGGCGGCAAGCCGCCAGCAGCTCCTCAATAGGATATGCTTTATTCACGGGCATAATGCGGTCACGGATCTCATCGTTGGGGCCATGAAGAGAGATCGCAAGGCTGATCTGCAGTTTGCGCTTCGCCAGCTCGTCGATCTTCGGCACCAGACCGCAGGTGGACAAGCTGATATGCCGCATGGAAATATTCATGCCGTCTTGGCTGTTGACCAGCTCCAGAAAGCGCATAACGTTATCAAAATTATCCAAAGGCTCGCCGATGCCCATGAGCACAATGTGAGAAACCGGCAAGCCGGAGTCGATCTGGGTAAACAGCACCTGATCCAGCATCTCATGGGGCTCCAGCCGGCGCACAAGGCCGCCGAGGGTGGAGGCGCAGAAGGCGCAGCCCATAGGGCAGCCCACCTCCGTAGAAATGCAGACGGTGTTGCCGTAATGGTAGCGCATCAGCACCGTTTCCACACAGTTACCGTCGGCAAGACGCCACAGATATTTGATGGTGCCGTCCCGCTCGGATTGCTGCTTGCGCACCACCTGAGGTGCTTCGATGGGATAGCGCTCCGACAGCAGGCGGCGCAGAGGTTGGGAGATATTGGTCATCTCATCGTAAGTACGCACGCCTCTGTGCAACCACTGATAGACCTGCTTGGCACGGAATGCCGGCTCGCCCAATTCCTTGAACAGCGCCTGCAGCTCCGGAAGGGTCCGGGATTTCAAATTCATGCTTTCCTCCGCATTTTTGCGATAAAGAATCCATCGGTATCATATTGCCCCGGAACCAGCGCCAGCATACCGCTCTCGTTGGCGGGGAAGTTGCCGGGCAGCGGCAGGGGCTCCAGCTGGAACTGCGGATGGTGGCGCAGGAATGCCTCCACCACGCCCTCATTCTCATTGCGCACCAAGGTACAAGTAGAATACATCAGCACGCCGCCGGGCTTAACATACTTAGCCTGCTTACACAGAATCTTCAGCTGCAGATCCGGCAGGCGTTCCATCTCCTTGGGGTCTTTGTAGCGAATGTCGGGCTTCTTGCGGATGATGCCATAGCCGGAGCAAGGCACATCTGCCAGCACCACATCCATTTTCTCATGCCAGGTAGGATGGTTCTCCGTGGCATCCTGCTCACGCACCAGCACATTGTGCAGACCGAGCCGGTCTGCGCCATGCTGGATGAGGGTGGTTTTATGGCGGTGGATATCCGCCGAGCGGATCTTGCCCTTGCCACCCATGAGAATGGCCGCCGCAAAGGTCTTGCCGCCGGGGGCGGCGCAGCAATCCAGCACTCGCAGGTTCTCGCTTTCCGTAATGCCGGCGCACATGACCGCCAGACGGGAAGCCGCGTCCTGCACATAGAACAGGCCGTCATTAAAGCATTGCAGCTTTTCCAGATTGCCGGTATTGGACAGCACAAGACAATCCGCCATCCACGGATGGGGCAGCGCCACGACTTTCTCCCGTGCCAATGCTTCCACCAGCTGCGGCGTGGAGATGCGCAGGGTGTTCACCTGCACCACGGTCAAGGGGGTGTCGTTATTAGCTGCCAACATGGGCTCCAGATTTTCCTTGCCCACATAGCCCTCCAGCAGGTCAATCAGCTCCTGCGGATGGCTGTAGCGGTCAGCCAGAGCGGTGGGCTGCTTCAGGGTGCCCTTGGTGCGCACCGCGTTGCGCAGCACCGCGTTCACAAGGCCGGAAGCGCTGCGCTGCCAGCGGCAATATTTCTTCGCCAGCAGCACCGACTCGTTGACAGCGGCAGAATCGGGCACTTTATCCAGCTCGTAGATCTGATACAGACCCATGTGCAGGATATCCCGCACCACGGGGTGCAGATCCTTAACTTTGCCCGTAAGCAGCTGGGCAAGGAAGAAGTCCAGCATGCCTCTGTGCTGCAGAATACCGTAGCACAGGCGGGTGGCCAGCGCCGCATCCCGACGGTCAAGCCGGTCACGCTCGATATAGTCTTTCAATACGCCGTTGGACCATGCCGCGCGCTTACGGCAGGCGATCAACGCATCCAGAGCAGTTTTTCTTGCATTCATTGTTATCCCTCCAAATTCAGGGGATGTCCTCTAAAATAGTCCGGAGCTGCCATGCGCTTGCCGCCTTCGGCCTGCAAGGCACGGATCTCCACCGCCCCCTCGCCGCAGGCAACCAGCAGACCGGTTTTGGTCAATGCCAGAATTTCACCGGGCTTGCCGGAACCTTGTGCCACGGTGGTTTGGTGAATCTTAAACTTTGTGCCGCCCAATTCGGCGGTAGCCACCGGCCAGGGGTGCAGGCCACGAACATGGTCATGGACCTGCTGCGCGGTCTTGCTCCAATCGATAGGGCACATGGATTTATCCAGCATGGGCGCATAGGTCACAGCGGACTCGTCCTGCGGCGTGGCAAGAACTTCACCTGCGGCGAAGCGGCTCAAGGTCTTGCTCAGCAGCTCCGCTCCCAGCACAGCCAGCCGATCCAGCAGCTCGCCGGCGGTTTCGTCGGAGCCGATGGGGGTCTTGGCAACGTCGATCACGTCGCCGGCATCCATTTTCAGCGCCATGTACTGCGCCGTCACGCCGGTTTCCGTCAGGCCATCCAGCACCGCCCACTGGTAAGGCGCGGAGCCACGGTACTGAGGCAGCAGGCTGGCGTGAATATTGACACAGCCCTTGGTGGGCACATCCAGAATCCGCTGGGGCAGGATCCGCCCGTAAGCCACCACGGCGCAGACATCGGGCTGCAGAGCCCGAAGCTCCTCGGCGGTCTGGGGATCTTTAAAGTTTTCCGGCTGGAACACGGGGATCTCATGCGCCAGTGCCAGCTCCTTTACAGGAGATGCCACCAGCTTCATGCCCCGCCCCTTGGGTCGGTCAGGCTGGGTATACACACCCACCACTTGGAAGCCATCGTCCAGTATTTTCTTCAGGCAGGTTGCCGCAATATCCGGCGTACCCATAAATACAACTCTCATCTTTGCACCTCCGTGCAGGCTCACTCCAGCTCCTCCAGCTCCTTGTCGGTGAGGAAGCGATCCATAACCTGCGTATACACAATACCGTCCAGATGATCCAGCTCATGGCAGAAGCAGCGGGCGATCAGTTCCTCGGCCTCGGCCTCATACCACTGACCGTCACGATCCTGCGCACGAACCTTGGCATAAAAGGGGCGCTTGACCAGACCGTACTTACCGGGGACGCTGAGGCAGCCCTCAGGACCCACCTGCTCACCGGAAGTTTCCAGCATAGTGGGGTTGATCAGCTCCAGAATGCCCTCACCGGTGTCCACAATGACCACGCGGCGCAGAATGCCCACCTGAGGTGCCGCCAGGCCAACGCCCTGTGCCTCCTCAAGGGTCTGGATCATATCATCCAGCAGCTTATGCAGCTTACGGTCAAAGACCTCCACCGGCTTGCACACCTTGTGCAGCGCGGGATCCTTATCCGTCAGAATTTTCCGAATACCCATAGTTTTACCTCTCTTAGTCAAATCCATTCACATCCGCAAATGCGCTGACGCCCCGATTGGCGCCGTCCTTGGCGAACTGCCGCAGTAAATGGGCAATTAGTTCCCGAAGGGGCTTGGTCAGACGGCAGCGCAAAGTCAGCTGATAACGGAAATTGTAGTTGATCTTCGGCACCGGGCAGGGCGCCGGGCCCAGAACGGTGCAAGTTTCCGATTGGTAGGCAGCCTCCTTCAGGCACAGCACCACGCTATCCCGGAATTTTGCCGCGCCCCGGAGGACACGGCTCTCCTCCTGACCGGTAAATGTAACGGTCACGAGATCGCCGAAGGGCGGCAGGTTCTGCAATTGCCGCAGTGCGATCTCCAATTCATAAAACCCATCGTAGTCCTGCCGGGCTGCCAGATTCAGCACCTGATGCTCCGGCACCATAGTCTGGATCATGGCGATGCCGGGGTCATCACCCCGACCGGCACGGCCGACTACCTGAGTCAGCATATTAAAAGTGGTTTCCGCCGCGCGGTAGGAGCCGGAATACAGACTCAGGTCGCCATCCAGCACGCCCACCAGCGTCACATTGGGGATATTCAAGCCCTTGGCTACCATCTGGGTGCCAATGAGCACCGGAACACGGTCATTTTTGAAGTGCTCCAGAATTTTCTCGTGGGTGTTCACCGCGCTGACGGTATCAGCATCCATGCGGGCGATCTCCAGCTCCGGCAGCAGCATATTCAGCTCCTGCTGAGCCTTCTGCGTACCGGTGCCTACCGCTTTCAGAGGGCCGTCACAGACCGGGCAGCGCTGACTCACCGGCTGGGAAAAACCGCAGTAGTGGCACATCATGCGCTTATTAGCGCTATGGAAGGTCAACCTTGCGCTGCAGCGGGGGCATTCCGGCGCCTCCCGGCAATCCACGCAAACCAGCGCGCGGCTGTTGCCCCGGCGGTTCAGGAAGAGAATACTCTGCTTACCCCGCTCCGCGGTCTCCCGAATGGCATCCTGCAAGGCGAAACTCAGGGACAAATCGTTGCCGTCCTTCAGCTCCTGCCGCATATCCACCATCTGCACCTGAGGCAGCGGGCGGCCATTGAACCGCTCCCGAAGGGTGTACAGACGGTAATGGCCTTGTTTGGCATGGTACATGGTTTCGATGGACGGCGTAGCCGAGCCAAGCAAAACCAGCGCCTTTTCTTTCACGCCCCGCCAGATGGCCACTTCCCGTGCGCAGTAGCGGGGATTATTTTCGGATTTATAGGAATGCTCCTGCTCCTCATCCAGAATCATCAGGCCAAGATTTGGAGCCGGCGCGAACACCGCCGATCGGGTACCGACGATGACTTTGGCGTCACCGGAGCGAACGCGCTTCCACTGGTCATACCGCTCGGCGGCAGACAGGCTGCTATGCAGCACCGCCACCTGCTGGCCGAAATGCGCCACCAGCAGACCCAGTAACTGAGGGGTCAAAGCAATTTCCGGCACCAACAAGCCGGCACTTCTCCCCCGCTCCAGACAGCAGCGGATTAATTTCAGATACACCGAGGTCTTGCCCGAACCGGTGACACCATACAGCAGAGCCACCCCCGGTTGGGGCTGTTCCATCTGCGCCCGAAGGCCATCGAAGGCCACCCCCTGCTCGGAATTAAGGATCAAATCCGCGGAAACCTCCGCCGGCTTGATCTCACGACAGCGCAGAACCTCACGATCCTGCAGTTCCACATAGCCCAGGTCACGCAGGCGCTTTACCGTTGCGGGCTTGGCGCCGGTGAAATAGCACAGCTCCTTGACAGATACAGTACCCAGATTACAAAGCAGCTCCAGCACCGCCTTCTGCATGACCGCAGATCGGGGGCGCTGCTGGGCATACTCCATGGCTTCCTCCACAGAGGACGCAAGGCTTGCAACCTGCTCCGTCCGGTCGCCGGTGCGGCGCTGGAAATTCTGCTCCGAGCGGAGCCATTTCTTCTTCAGAAGATAGGCAACCGCCGTATCGAAATCCTCTGCCGACTCCACAGCCTGACGAAGGGCATCCCCTGCCGCTCTGCCGCCCAGATCGGACAAATGGATCAGAATGGCTTTCGCATGGGGATTGCGCAGGGTCTTTTCCTGCCAGGAGCGGTCATCGGTCAGCTCAAAGGT
Source organism: Oscillospiraceae bacterium (assembly GCA_017456645.1). Lineage (GTDB taxonomy): Bacteria > Bacillota > Clostridia > Oscillospirales > Oscillospiraceae > Faecousia. Next base: position 40,338 of record JAFTIZ010000006.1, on the reverse strand, counting down.
CTCGCTGGCCGCAAACCACAAGCCTCCGGGCAGCATGGCGCGGATCGCGTCGAAAAAGGTGCAGAAGTAGCGCTCGCGCATAAAGGCCGCCAGCCGCAGCATGGTCATGCTGAGGAGCGGCTCTGTATCTAAGCACCGCTCCACGGCTTTTAAGCCCTCGGGGCTGCCGGCTTCTACCGAGAGCACCACGCCCTCGCTGCGCTTATTGCCCCGGCCGAACGGCACGGATACCCGCATACCGGGCAACAGCTCCATGCCCTCCGGCACCCAATAGGAATAGGGCTTATCGATTGCAAACGTTGCGGCAGAAACCGCGATTTTTGCTACCATACAGCCCTATCTCCTCTCATTAATTCATATATTCTTCTTTCAGGCCGGCGGTCAGCTTGCCGTCGGCGACTTCCTGAATGGCCAAAGTAACGGGCTTCTCAGGCAGCTCCTCCTTGAAGGCCTCGGCCTCCACGGCGATCTGACGGGCGCGCTGGGCAACCACATTGACCAGCAGGTAACGGCTCTCAACATTCTTCAACAGGTCTGCAACAGGGGGGTACAACATAATTCATTTTCCTCCAAAATTTTAGTCTGCCTCACGGGCAATGATATTCAGTATTTCATCGACACAAACGTCCAGCTGATCATTGACCACAACGTAGTCATACCAGCCGCGCTGGTCCATTTCCCATTTTGCTCGCTCCATGCGAATGGCGATCTGCTCCTCAGACGTATCGCCTCTGCCCCGAAGCCGGCGTTCCAGCTCCTCCATGGAAGGGGGCATAATGAAGATCAGGATAGCCTCCGGGCGCTTGCCGTGAACGATCGCCGCACCCTTGGGCTCAATATCCAAAATCACATGGCCTCTGGTCAGCTTGTCCTCCATCTGCCCCAGAGGGGTTCCGTAGGAAGCCTTGGCGTGGCGGTCATACTCGATAAATTCGTCCCTACGGATCATTTCCTCGAACTGCTCCTCGGAAATGAAGTAGTAATGTACGCCCTCCTCTTCGCTGGGTCTGGGTGGACGGGTGGTGGCAGAAACGGAGAACGCAAGATCCTTCCGCTTTTCCATAACGGCCTTCAGTACCGTGCCTTTACCTACGCCGGAAGCGCCTGAGATCACAAACAGCTTTCCTTTGCTCATTGTTCCTCCTCACCCGCTTCCTGCCGATCCGACCACCGGGCGAACAGCACCTCGGGCGTCATAGCCGACAGGATCACATGATCTGTATCCATCAAAATCACAGCTTTGGTCTTGCGGCCGTAGGATGCGTCAATAAGCATTCCCCGCTCCCGTGCCTCCTGCACCACACGCTTAATGGGCGCGGAGTCCGGCTCCAGAATGGAAAGCACACGTCCGGCGGCAACCATGCTGCCAAAACCGATGTTGATCAATTTCATAGCTACCTCTTATTCGATGTTCTGGGTCTGCTCGCGGATCTTTTCCAGCTCCGCCTTGATATCCACAACGATCCGTGCCAGCCGCACATCGGTGCATTTGGAGCCGATGGTGTTGGTCTCACGGTTCATTTCCTGCAGCAGGAAGTCCAGCTTGCGACCCACGGCACCGCCGCCGGAGAGCATGGTGTTCATCTGCTGCAGATGGCTGCGCAGACGGACGGTCTCCTCGTCCACCGCGACCTTGTCAGCGAAGATGGCAGCCTCGGTGAGGATGCGGCTTTCGTCGATCGATGTATTGGCAAGCACTTCCTGCAGCTTGTTCTCCAGCCGGGTACGATAATCGATCACCGTCTGGCCGTTGCCCTGCTCCACCTGTGCCACCAGCTCCAAAATAGTCTGGCCACGGGTACGCAGATCATTCTCCAGTGCAGCGCCCTCGGTGCGGCGCATAGCATCGTAGCCTTCGATAGCCTTAGCTACCACGCCCAGCAGGTCTGCCTTCAGCTGATCCTCGTCCACCTCCGGGCGCTCCATGACGAACACCTCAGGCAGTCGGGATACAGCGGATACGCTGATATCGTCGGTCACGCCGTAATCCGTAACCATCTGGCGCATAGCCGCAAGGTAGCCCTCCAGCACCGCGCTGTTCAGGCTGACCTTCACTTCCTCGCCGCCCTCGGAACGGACGGAGATAAACACGTCCACCTTGCCGCGGGAGATGGTGGCTTTGACAGCCTGCTTTACCGCCTCCTCCGCAAAGGTCAGACTCCGGGGCAGCTTTACGCTGCAATCCAGATAGCGGTTATTGACGGAGCGCAGCTCCACCGTAAATTCACGGCCGTTTACCGTTTCCACGGCCCGACCGTAGCCGGTCATGCTTTTAATCAAGTTCATTATCCCCTTTTCTCACGGTTCCGGACACATCCGGTTTGCCGAAGCTTATTCTATATCAGGCCTCCGGCGCACCCTGAATCAGCAACGCATAGACCTTGTATGGACTGTCGGGATCCTCCACGATGCTGACATTCTGCATATTCAGGATCTCGATCTGCACCGGATAGGAGCCGGAAGCGGTATTGTCGCCCAAATCCACGACAACACGGAAATCCGTAGTCTCCAGCTTGGAGAGAATGGAGCTCTTGCCCAGCACCGTAACCTCAATGGCCTTGCGGGCGAAGGTCACTTCGTAGCCCTCAGGCAGACCCAGTACGTCGAACTGGCTCTGGGGTATACTGATGGTTCTGGTGGCTCTGGGCGGAACGGTCATGGTGACCTCCACCACATCGCCCTGCTGGATGGTTACACCTTCGGGCACAGGAATGGTGTATTCCTTGTTCTCAAATCCCTCGACAGGCTGACCCAGATCGAAGCGGTCAAGCTCGATCACGTCCTTCATCTTGGAAACCACAGAGGGGCTTCCCACCACAGTGATCTTATCCGTGCCGAAGGAATACCATAAGCTCACATCGGAAGTCTCCAGACCGCCGCCGGGGGTGATGCCGATACTCAGGGTGATCTCCCGTTCCATAAGGACAGGCACCTTAGTCAGGATCATGTGGTTATCCACAAAAACCTTACTCAAATCCGCCTCGATGGGATTGCCCAGCGCGTCACAAAGGGTCACCCGCTGGCGCTGCTCAAAGGATTCCTTGGCACCGTCCATATTCACGGTGATCTTGCCCATGGCGATCTGATCGATCAGCTCCTTGGGGCCGGAAATGCCGACAGTTTCGGGGTCGGCGGAAATATTATCAAAATCCACACGGTAGCTGTCTGCCGGCGTTCCGGTGATCTCGATCTCTACGGGGATCTCCTGAGATGCCCACTGCGCTACGGACACCTGAATGCTGTCCGGCTGGCGGCTGACGATCTCAATGGCGCTGTTCTGAACATCGCCGGGGAAGGATACGTCATAAGACAAGCTCTTTTCGCCGGCCTCGTAGATACGGGTCAGATCCACCAGCACGGTGATATCCGAGCTTTTCATTTTGTTCAGATCCGAACGCTTGCCGCTGAGGGTCAGGTTGACCGTGCGATCCGTATCGGAATTGAGCATCAAACCCCGATCCGAAAGGACGCTTTCGCCGTCCAAAACCACGGGGACATTGTAGAAGGTGTACTCAATGGTGGTTCGCTCCACGGTGATCACATACAGCCACAGAGCAAAGGCGATGGCAAAGGACAAAAGAATGGTCAAGGCTTTACTTTTCATTTTCGTCGCCTCCCTTTTCCTTCTTATGCATCTTCTGGCGCAGCTTCAGAACCAGGTTCTCCTGCTGCTCCTCAGGCTCCTTGCACAGCTCATTGCGCAGAAGGCGCTCCAGCGTCTGGTGCGCCAGATGGCGCTTCAGCACGCCGCCCACCGCAACAGAAATGGTGCCGGTCTCTTCAGAGACGATGACCACCACCGCATCAGACACTTCACTGATGCCAACGCCGGCACGGTGCCGGGTTCCAAGGTCGGCGCTGAGCTTATGGCTTTCGGACAGGGGCAGCACGCAGCCTGCGGAATACACACGGCCATCGCGAATGATCATAGCGCCGTCGTGAAGGGATGCCTTAGGGAAGAAGATATTGCGGATCAGCTGCTCGGATACCTGCGCGTCGATCTGGGTGCCGGTCTTGACATACTCCTCAAGAGGATTGTCCCGGGCAAAGACGATCAGTGCACCCACCCGCTCACGGCTCATAACCTCGCAGGCGCGAACCGTCTGGTCGATGATTCCTTCCATCTCCTGCACCGGTTTTTCCATGCCAAAGAAACTCCTGAATTTTACATTGCCCAGATGATCCAGCATCCGGCGCAGCTCCGGCTGGAACAGCACGACCACAGCAATCAAGCCGACAGCCATCACCTGCTCCAGCAGGAAATGCAATGTATGCAGGTTCAGCAGCTCTGTGACCCACGTCAGCAGCAGCAAAACACCGACCGTGGTGGCCACACGCATGGCGCCGGTGGAACGGATCATCGGCAAGAACCGGTAGATCAAATAGGCGACCACGATAATATCCAAATAATCCGACCACTGCATTCTGGTCAGCTGTGTTAAGAAATTCGTAATATACGTCATTTTCGGTCTGTCCACCCCTTCTTCAGACTCCCTTTGGAGCCTTCATTCGCAAAATACGCACACTCACCCTATTATCTTTTCTATTATAGCGGATTTGCGCTCTGATAGCAATAGAAAAAAGGAAAATATTTTATAGCGGCTCAGGAAAGAGCCGCCATTTCTCTTAGGAAACGTTGTGTCTGAGAGCCGTCGCACCGGTGGCCAAAGCTGATCCGAACTGTGCCGGTTCCCAGTGTCCCGGCGGACTTATGGGCCAGCGGCGCGCAATGCAGCCCTGCGCGCACCGCGATGCCGCGCTGCGCCAGCCTCTGCGCCAGTTCCTCGCAATCCATAGCCGGCAGGAAGCTGACGGTGCCGGCCTGATGCGCTCCGGAAAAGACTCTGATCCCCAGACTTTTCAGCCCCTGTGCCGCCGCCCTTGCTTGCTTTTGCTCACGCAGGCCGATGGCCTTCGCGCCCATGGAATGCACATAGCGCAGCCCTGCGGTGAGGCCGGCGATACCCGGTACATTGACCGTGCCGGCCTCTGCCCGCTCCGGCAGCTGCTGGGGCATATCCTGCCGAACAGAATCGCTGCCCGTGCCGCCGTACAGCAACGGCTCCGGTACACCGGCGCACAGCAAAAGCCCCGTTCCCTGAGGCCCCAGCAGACCTTTATGCCCCGGCATGGCTATGAAATCCGCCCCCAGCTGTCTTAAGCTGATATCCATAGCGCCGGCGGATTGTGCCGCATCCACAACGAACGGAACCGCATACTTTTTGCAGAGTCTTCCCAGCTCCTCCACCGGAAGAATATAGCCGAACACATTGGAAACGTGGGTGAAGATTGCAGCCTTCGCTCCAGCGCGAAGAGCCGCTTCGAACTCCTCAAGGGTATTTTCCTGATCGAATAGCCTATGCCCCGCCACGGTAATCTTTGCGCCGAGGGCATAGAGCGGTCGGGTCACCGCATTGTGCTCAAAACCGGAGACCACCACCCGTGAGCCGGGCTTGACCAGTGTGCGGATGGCGATGTTCAGGCCATGGGTGCAGTTGGAGGTTAGCACCACCTGCTCCGGATCGCAATCGAACAGCTGCGATGCCGCTTCCCGGCAATCGTAGACCCGCCGAGCCGCCTCCATAGCCGCCCCGTAACCTCCTCTGCCCGGATTGGCGCAGCGGAGCATGGCATCCAGCACCGCATGCCGCACCGGAGCGGGCTTGGGATAGGACGTTGCGCCGTTATCCAGATAGATCATAGTGGCAACGCCTCCGCCTCCCCTGCTTCATTGACGGCAAACACCTTGCTGAACTGGATTCCATCTGCGCGAAGCAGCTCCACCGCCCGGGCTGCATCCTGCGGTCGAAGCCGCAGGCAATAGCCGCAGCCACGCTCCTCCATCCATCGGGGTGTTCGCTGCAAATTGCAGCTTACCCCTCCCCTGCGTATGGTTCGTTCCCCCCGCTGAGCCAGTGTTACCGAGCGGAAGGTGATAAAATAAAAACGCATATACAAAACCTCCCGTGCCAGATTATGCCCGGAAGGTCGAAATGGTTCGGTTGTTGACGAGAAAAACTCCGGGCTGCTACATGGCAGCCCGGAGCGGGAACTTAATTATTCGTCATTCTTGGCGTCAGCGATGATCTTAGCCTGGTTCTGCTTGGGAACTTCCTCATAACGCTCGAAAGTCAGAGTGAAGGAACCACGAGCCTGAGTCATGGCGCGCAGGTCGATGGCGTAGGTGCTCATCTCAGCCATGGGAACCTCAGCCTCAACGATGGTGTTGCCCTCGTTGTCGGGGTTCATGCCCATGACGCGGCCGCGGCGCTTGTTCAGGTCGCCGATGACATCGCCCATGTAGCTGTCAGGAATGGTGACAGCCAAAGATCCGATGGGCTCCAGCAGAGTAGGCATGGCGTTGGGCATAGCTTCCTTGAAGGCCAAAATGGCAGCCATCTTGAAGGCCATTTCGTTGGAGTCAACGGGGTGGTAGGAGCCATCGTACAGAACAGCCTTCAGGCCAACCATGGGATAGCCGGCCAGGGGGCCCTTCTGAACCGCTTCCTGAATACCCTTTTCAACAGCGGGGTAGAAGTTTCTGGGCACGGAGCCACCGAAGACTTCCTCAGCGAAGATCATTTCGTCCTGCTCGTCCTGAGGCTCGAAGCGCATCCAGACATCACCGAACTGACCGGAGCCGCCGGTCTGCTTCTTATGACGGCCATGAGCCTGAACGGTCTTCTTGATCTTCTCGCGGTAAGCGACCTTAGCGGGAGACAGAACGGCATCCACGCCAAAGCGGCTCTTCAGCTTGGCAACCAGAACGTCCAGCTGCTGATCTCCGGTGCCGGACAGAACCAACTGATGGGTTTCGGCATTGTTGACCAGGTTGAAGGAGGGATCTTCCTCGTTCAAGCGGTTCAGGCCGATGCCGACCTTCTCTTCCTGACCCTTGACCTTGGGGGCAATAGCCACGCTGTAGCAGGGAGCGGGGTAAGGAATGCCCTTCAGGGAGACGACCTTACGGGGGTCACACAGAGTGTCACCGGTCTTGACCTTGTCCATCTTGCCGATGGCGCCGATATCGCCGCAGGTCAGTTCCTTAACCTCGGTGTTCTTCTTGCCGCACATGGAATACAGGCGACCCAGCTTCTCGGTCTCGCCGGTACGGGAGTTGACCAGAGTGGTATCGGAGTTGATGACGCCGGACAGAACCTTAACGAAGGAGTACTTGCCGTACTGATCGGAAACAGTCTTCCAGACGAAAGCGGCAGGCACGCCACCGGGGGAAACAACGAACTCCTCCACAGAGCCGTCAGCGGTGGTAGCCTTGTGATAGTTGCCCTCCACGGGGTTGGGCAGCAGGTCGATGATGTGATCCATGAGCATCAGGCTGCCCAGGCAGTTGACGCCGGAGCCGCACAGCACGGGGAACAGGCTCAGATCTTTAACGCCCTGATGCAGACCCTTGATCATTTCGGCATAGGTGAAATCGTCACCCTCGAAGAAGCGATCCATCAGCTCCTCGTCGGTCTCGGCGACGGCTTCCTTCAGGGCATCGTTGAACTCCTCAATGACGGAAACCTTGTCATCGGGAACAGCGATCTCAACGCGCTTCAGATTCTGCATCTCGTAAGCGCGCTTATTCAGCACATCGATAATGCCGGTGACCTTCTTGGCGGCGTCCCAAATGGGCACGACCACGGGAGCGATCTTGTTGCCGTACTTCTCACGCAGGGCGTTGAAGGTGGCATTGTAATCGGAGTTATCCTCATCGACCTTGGAGATGTAGACGAAGCGGGGCATATTGCGCTCTTCGCAGTACTTCCAGGCCTTCTCAAAGCCGACGGTGATGCCGTCCTTGGCGGAGCAGACAATGATAGCGGCATCAGCGGCACGCAGAGCCTCCATCACAGCGCCGGAGAAGTCAAAGCCGCCGGGGGCGTCCAAAAGGTTAATCTTGCAGTTGTGGTAATCCAGAGGAACCACGGAGGTGGAGATGGAAATATTGCGGCGGATCTCCTCGGGATCATAATCACATACGGTGTTGCCGTCGGCATTCTTGCCGATCCGGTCGATGGCACCGGTCATGTAGAGTAAGCTCTCTGCCAGAGCGGACTTGCCGCTGCCACTGTGGCCCAGCAGGCAGATATTACGGATGGCGTTTGCAGTGTACATGATAAAAACTCCTTTCGGGAAGGCCTTTTGCCCTCCTGTCCTTACAGTTGGGGTGCCAAGCACCACAATGAAGACATTATACACGAAAGTAGATAGGATTTCAATGCTTATTTCCGTCAAAATGCAAAATTGGACAAAATGGCAGACGTACACTTGTTCTTCTGTGCAAAACAACCAAAAAGCATGGCCGCATTATGAACAGCATAACCAACGCACAGAATTTATGACACAGAAAACAGAGCTGCCGAAACCGGCAGCTCTGTAAAATGCTCCTATTCCTCCAGCAGGCAAACGGCGTGGCAGGACATGCCCAAGCCCTCACCGGTAAATCCAAGGCGCTCCTCGGTGGTGGCCTTGATATTGACTCTGGAAACGTCAAGGCTCAAAGCCGACGCAAGGTTGCGCTCCATGGCTTCGATATGGGGACGCAGCTTAGGCGCTTGAGCGATCATGGTCACGTCCACGTTGCTGACCCGATAGCCAGCCTGCGCAACTTTATCGCCCACGATCTCCAGCAAACGCAGGGAATCCGCACCTTTATACTGAGGATCCGTATCCGGAAAATGCTTGCCGATGTCCCCCAGCCCAGCCGCACCCAGCAAGGCATCGGACACCGCATGGAGCAGCACATCCGCATCAGAATGCCCCAGCAGGCCCAGCTCATAGGGAATCTTCACACCGCCGAGGATCAAATCCCGACCCTCCACCAGACGGTGGACGTCATATCCGTGTCCAATTCTCATTCCATTTCCTCCAGCAGCAATTTGGCGATCTTCAGATCCATGGGCGTGGTGACCTTGATGTTGCGTTCGTCACCTTCCACGATCCGGACGGACATACCCAGCCGCTCAACAGCGGAGCAATCGTCGGTAACCTCCGCGCCCTCCAGCTTGGCTTTCTTCAGCGCACCGCGAAGCAGGTCGAAATCAAAGACCTGCGGGGTCTGGACAGCCTGCAGCTTTCTGCGCTCCGGCGTTTCCTTGACGATGCCGCCTTCCACCATCTTGATGGTGTCCTTCACCGGAACGGCAGGAGCGGCTGCGCCGTAAATATGCGCCGCGCGCACCACACGGTCAATGACCTGCCATGTGACCAGCGGCCGGGCACCATCCTGCACAGCCACCAGCTTGACCTTATCGGAAAGGGCATTCAAGCCCATGCTGACGGACTCCTGACGGCTGGCGCCACCCACCACCACGGCCTTGACCTTGGAATAGGTATGGCACAGATCCATGATAGGCACGACCAGATCTTGACGGGTGACGATGACGATCTCCTTGATGGCATCGCAATTCTGGAAGGTACGCACCGTACGGCAGATTATGGGCTCGCCGTCGAGTTCGGCCATGACCTTATCGATGCCGCCCATACGGGAGGCCGTACCCGCGGCCACGATCACCGCACCGCAGTATTTCAGCGGAAGCACCTTCCGCGCGGCTTTTGTAACGTCTGTGATCTTCATGTCTTACAGCTCCATTACTAATTTTTTGTAGAAATCACCGCGAACCATAAAGTTTTTGAACTGGTCGAAGGCGGCGCTGGCGGGGCTCATAAGCACCACGTCGCCGCTTTCGGCAGCAGCCGCGGCAGAGCGGACGGCGGCTTCAAAGTTCTCGCAATCCACGATCTCCGGACAGCCGGGGCAGTATTCGGGCGCATTTTCCACCGCCGCGCGGATCTGAGGGCCGGTAGCACCGCCGAGGAACAGCTTTTTGACATGAGCGCAGACCTCGGGGCCCATAACATCGTAAGGAATGTGCTTATCGTAGCCGCCGGCAATGAGGATAACCTTCTCCGGAAAACTCCGCAGGCCTGCAATGGTGCGGCTGGGGCTGGAGGCGATAGAATCGTTATAGAACCGCACGCCGTCCTTGACGCGCACCAGCTCGATGCGATGCTCCACACCGCCAAAAGTCTTCGCAACGTAGCGGATGGTTTCATCCTCCACCAGACCTTCCACCGCCAGAATGGCGGCCATGTAATTCTCTATATTGTGGACACCGGGGATCAAAATGTCCGCAGCATCCAGAACCTTCACGCCATCACGGCAGATGATTCCATTTTCAACCATCACTTCTGCCCTGCCCTGCCGGGAAAATTTGCGGGTCACGCCGTTACCCGTGAAGGCATCGGTGATGGCATTGTCAGCATTGAGCACCAGCAGATCGGCAGGGGTTTGGAACTTAAAGATGTTTTTCTTGGCCTCCACGTACTCGTCCATGTCCTTATGGACATCCAGATGGTTGGGAGCCAGATTGGTGACCACCGCCCGCTCAGGGCTGCGCTCCATATCCATGAGCTGGAAGGAGCTGAGCTCCACCACGGCGTAATCCTGCGGCTTCATCTGCCGGCACAGCGGCAGCAAGGGCGTACCGATGTTGCCGCCCAGCCAGACGGTGTAGCCGCCGGCCTTCAGCATTTCCGAAATGAGCGTAGTGGTAGTCGTCTTGCCGTCGGAGCCGGTGACGGCGATGGTATGGCAGGGGCAGACCTCAAAGAAAACCTCCATCTCGCTGGTGACTTTCGCGCCGCTGCGGCGGAGCTTTTCCAGCGCCGGATTGCCGGGGTGCATACCGGGAGTGCGGAACACCAGCTCCGCATCCAGATCATCCAGATAGCCATCGCCCAGACTCAGGCGGCAGCCGCTCTTCTCCAGCTCCAGTACCTCCGCGTCCAGCTTTTCCCGGGGTGTGCGGTCGCAGCCCGTCACATGGCAGCCGAATTCCAGCAACAGCCGAACCAGCGGGCGGTTACTGACGCCCAGACCCAGAACGGCGATTCTCTTATTTTTGATAGAAGTGAAATACTCGGTAAAGGTCATATTTTTATCCTCGTTTCCGCGATCCGATATCTTACATCTCATATCTTATATTCTACATCTAAGATATAGTATATCCGCTGCGAAAAGAATTTGCAAGGGGATTTGACAATTGGGGCGCTTTGCGCTACAATATTTCCGCGACCGGGTCGGACAGCCGCGGACGGAAACCGAAAGGTTCCGGATGAGGAAAGTCCGGGCTCCGCAGGGCAAGGATAACGGGTAACGCCCGCCGAGGGTGACCTCAGGACAAGTGCAACAGAGATATACCGCCGCAAGGTAAGGGTGAAAAGGTGGGGTAAGAGCCCACCCGGCCCATGGTAACATGGGTTTGGGAGCCATGTAAAAGGGATTTTTGATTGGATGGCGAGAGAATTTGCCACAGTTCAAGCTGTGAAGGCCGCAGGAATACTTCGTGTATTTCAAGGTCTTCACGGCGAAGAAATGTGGTAAAGAATCCGCCGCTCCGGCAAAAATAACTTTTTCATGGCGACCTTAAAAACGATGTAAACTCTATCCCGGAGCAACGCCGTGGAGAAGCAATAGGTCTGCCCGACCGCTTCGAGGAGGCGGCTTGATCTTACGAGCGATCGTAAGGCTAGATAGATGGCTGTCAAGACAGAACCCGGCTTATAGACCCGTGTCGCGCAAAAAAGCACCGCCAAATGGCGGTGCTTTTTTATTTACTTCTGTGCCAGATAGTCGGCGCGGCCGGTTTCGTAAAGGTTGTTGCCCTCGCTGTCGATGATGACGAACAGAGGCATATCCTCCACATACAGCTTGCGCAGCGCCTCCGCACCCAGATCTTCGAACGCGATCAGCTCGGCGGACTTAATGCACTTGGCCAGCAGCGCACCGGCGCCGCCGATGGCGCCAAAGTACACGCCGGAATACTTCTTCATGGCTTCCACTACCTCGGGCAGACGTGCGCCCTTGCCGATCATGCCACGGGCACCCACGCTCATCATAGTGGGGGCGTAGGCATCCATACGGCCGGCAGTGGTGGGGCCCGCGGAGCCAATGACCTGACCGGGCTTGGCCGGAGCGGGGCCAACATAGTAGATGACCGCATCCTGAGGATCAAAGGGCAGTGCCTCTCCCCTTGCCAGCGCCTCGCACATCCGCTTGTGGCCGGCATCACGGGAGGTATAGATGGTACCGGTGAGATAAACCGTATCACCGGCCTTCAGGCTTCTCGCCAGCTCCTCGGTCAGAGGCAGGGTGATATGCTTTTCCATCTTACAGCACCTCCGTCTTATGCCGGGTCACGTGGCAGTTGATGTTGATGGCGCAGGGCATACCGGCAATGTGGGTGGGCAGAGTCTCGATGTTCAGGCCGATGGCAGTGGTTTTGCCGCCGAAGCCCTGAGGGCCGATGCCCAGCGCGTTGACCTTTTCCAGCATTTCCTTCTCCAGATCCGCATAGAACGGATCGGGATTCGGCACATCCAGAGGACGCATGATGGCCTTTTTCGCCAGCAGGGCGGCCTTATCGAAGGTGCCGCCAATGCCCACGCCCACCACCATGGGCGGACAGGGGTTGGGGCCGGCGTTTTCAACCGTTTCGATGATGAAGTCCTTGATGCCCTGCAGACCGGCAGAGGGCTTGAACATCCGGATGGCGCTCATATTCTCGCTGCCGAAGCCCTTGGGGCCAACGGTGATCTTCACATTTTCACCGGGAACGATCTCGGTGTAGAGCATGGCAGGGGTATTGTCACCGGTGTTGCCACGGCGAACGGGGTCGCCCACCACGCTCTTGCGCAGGTAACCATTGGTATAGCCACGGCGCACACCCTCATCCACCGCTTCCCTCAGGTCGCCGCCGACGAAGTGGACATCCTGACCGATCTCCAGAAACACGCAGGCCATGCCGGTGTCCTGACAGATGGGAACATTCTCCCGGTCAGCAATGTTGTAATTTTCAATAATCTTGTCCAGCACACCCTGAGCGATGCTGCCGTCCTCGCAGGCGCGGCAGGACTCAAGGGCGCACTGCACATCACCGGGCAGGTGGGTATTGGCTTCGATGCAAAGCCGCTCCACCACGTCGGTAATGAGATTGACAGAAATTTCTCTCATGGGGTTTCCTCCATTCGATGATGATGTGTTAGCGCTGGTGACGGGCGTAATTGGGCAGCAGCAGCGGAGAAACGCCTTCCTCAGCGCAATCGGCAGCCGCCAATTCATCGGCGTAAGCCTTGATATGATCCAAGTTCATCTCGCTCAGCTGGGTCTCGGCAGCACGGCGGGCGGCAGCCTTACCGGCATTACGGCCGAAGACGATGATATCCAGCAGAGAGTTGCCCATCAGGCGGTTGCGGCCATGGATTCCGCCCACGGCCTCGCCGGCAACCAGCAGGTTGGGGATGGCCTTGGTATAGCCCTCGCCGCCGATCTCCAGGCCGCCGTTCTGGTAGTGCAGAGTGGGATAGACCAGAATTGGCACCTTTCTCATATCAATGCCGTAGTTCAGGTACATACGCAGCATGGCGGGGATTCTCTTTTCAATGGTGCCTTCGCCATGGATCATTTCGATCATGGGCGTATCCAGCCAGACACCGCTGCCCAGAGGGGTATCCACACCCTTGCCGCCCGCGCACTCCCGAATGATGGCAGATGCGGAAACGTCTCTGGTTTCCAGAGGATGGGCATAGGCCTCGCCATCCTTGTTGACCAGCATAGCGCCTAACGACCGAACCTTCTCGGTGACCAGCGCACCGAAGATCTGGCTGGGATAAGCCACACCGGTGGGGTGATACTGGATGGTATCCTGATACAGCAGAGGTGCACCGGCACGGTAGCCCAGAATCAGGCCGTCTGCGGTGGCACCGTAGTGGTTGGAGGTGGGGAAATTCTGATAGTGCAGACGTCCGGCACCGCCGGTGGCGATGATGACGGTCTTGGCACGGGCAACCAGATAATCGTCGGTTTCCATGTTCAGCAGAACAGCACCGGCGACCTGCCCCTTGTCGTCCTTGATCAGCTCCACAGCGGAAGTGAACTCCACCACGGGAATCTTACGGTTCAAAACCTCGTCACGAACAGTGCGCATGATCTCCGCGCCGGAGTAGTCCTTGCAGGCGTGCATACGCTTGCGGGAAGTACCGCCACCGTGGGTGGTGACCATGGTGCCATCCTCGTATTTATCAAACATAACGCCCAGCTTGTTCAGCCACTGAATGGCATCAGGGGCTTCCATGACCAGACGGCGCAGCAGCTCGGGACGGGCAGCGAAGTGACCGCCGCCAAAGGCATCCAGATAGTGCTGCACAGGGCTGTCATTGGGCTTGTCGGCAGCCTGAATACCGCCCTCGGCCATCATGGTATTGGCATCACCGATACGCAGCTTGGTGACCACCATAACATTGGCACCGGCCTCGTGAGCCTCGATGGCAGCGGAGCAGCCGGCACCGCCGCCGCCGATGACCAGAACGTCCACATCGTAGTCGATCTTACTCAGGTCGATATTCTCGTTCAGCAGACGGCTGTTGGAGTGCAGCAGGTCAGCCAGCTCCACGGGAGCCTTCTGACCCTTGTTGGGTCCGATCTTGATCTCCTTGAAGCCCTCAGGCCGATAGTCAGGATGGTAAGCCTTCAGCAGTTCGCTCTTTTCCTCCGCGGTCATGCGGCGGGGCTCCACGGCCATACGCGCTTCACGGGTGGCTTCCACTTTCTTAATGGATTCCATCATTTCAGGTGTAAACATGGTATTCCCCTCCTTACTTCTCGATATCGCGGTGGTTGTACAGTTCCTGCATCTCGCTGATGGGCTTCTGCATAATTGCCTCGATCAGCTCGTCGTAAGCACCGGCGTTGATCTCATTGACCCGATCTGTCAGGTGCTTGGTTTCAGGAGCGATGTACTTGCCGGTGAGCCGGCGAGCCAGCAGACCAACCATGGGATGGCTGATGCCGGCGGGGCAGCGGACGGAGCAGCAGCCGCAGCCGACGCAATCGAAGCTCTCCTCGGCGCACTTTTCCAGCTCGCCGCGCTGGGCGTAAGCAATGTACTGCATGACATTCAGGCTCTGGGTACAGGCCTTGGTGCAGGCGTTGCAGCCAATGCAGGCGTAGATCTCAGGATACAGCTCCATCATTACCCGCTGGTCAGCCTTGATGGTGTTGATATCGTAGGTTCGCTTATCCGTGGGGAAGAACGGAATGGAGGCAACATACATGCCCTCCTGCACCTGAGTCTGGCAGGCCAGACAGGTCTTCAGCTCGTTGCAGCCCTTGATGCGGTAGATGGTGGCGCAGGCGCCGCAGAAGCCGTGGCGGCAGCCGCAGCCCCGCTTGAGAGTATAGCCGGCGTACTCCATGGCGGTCATGATAGTCAGATCACCGGGAACAGAGTACCTTTTGCCGTAAAAATAGACATTTACCATATTGCTCATATCTGGTATCGTCCTCCTTAATATTCGTTAGGCAGTTCGTCAACCTGGTCGAAGCGGAACACGGGGCCGTCCTTGCAGACGTACTTAGTGCCGATGTTGCAGCGGCCGCATTTGCCCACGCCGCACTTCATGCGCAGCTCCAACGTGGTATAGACCTGCTCCATAGCAAAGCCCATTTCCTTCAGACCCTGCAAGCAAAACTTGATCATGATGGGAGGGCCGCAGAGGATAGCAGTGCGGTTGGTATCGAAGGCCAGTTCCTTCAGATAAGAAGGCACGAAGCCAACGTGGCCGTCCCAGCCTTCCTGCTCACGGTCGATGGTCAGATGCACATTAACACCGGGCTGCTTGCACCAGACCTCCTCGATCTCCTTGCGCTGAACCAGATCGTCAGCAGAGCGGGAGCCGTAGAGGATGTCGATCTCGCCATAGTTCTCCCGATTGTCAAGACAGTAGTTAATGACACTGCGCAGAGGCGCCAGTGCGATACCGCCGGCGATGAACAGCAGATTCTTGCCCTTCAGCTCGGTTTCCACGGGGAAATTGTTGCCGTAGGGGCCGCGAACCATGATCTCGTCGCCCACCTGCATGGAGTGCAGATGCTCCGTCAGCACGCCGCAGCGCTTGATGGAGAACTCCTGATACTCCTTATTGGTTGGAGAAGAAGTGATGGAAAACATAGCCTCGCCCACACCGGGAACGCAGACCATGGCGCACTGGCCGGGCAGATGCTCAAAGAGCTTGCCGCCCTCAGGGGCGTTGACACGGAAGGTCTTGACATCGGGAGTTTCGGTGCGGATGTCGGTGATGATGCCCACCATAGGCACCAAAGTATCCCGCATGAAGCCGGGATTGTGCTTACATTCGTGCATGGCTTCCATCACACACCCTCCTTTTCAAAGGCCTTGATGACCTTAACGATGTTCAGATGGCTGGGGCACTTATCCACGCAGCGACCGCAGCCGACGCAGGAGAACATACCCTCATTGTTAGCAGGATAGTAGGCCAGCTTGTGCAGGAACCGCTGACGGAAGCGCTGCATCTGGCTGGTACGGTTGTTGCCGTGAGCCATCATGGTAAAGTCGGAATACATACAGCTGTCCCAGCAGCGGAAGCGCTGGACACCGTTGCCGGTATTATAGTCCTTAATGTCGTAGCACTGGCAGGTGGGGCATACGAAGGTGCAGGTGCCGCAGGCCAGACAGGGCTTATACAACTGC
Organism: Oscillospiraceae bacterium; assembly: GCA_017456645.1. Lineage (GTDB taxonomy): Bacteria > Bacillota > Clostridia > Oscillospirales > Oscillospiraceae > Faecousia. Next base: position 23,782 of record JAFTIZ010000006.1, on the reverse strand, counting down.
TCCCATACGGGGCTGTCGAACCTCGTCTTGGCCGCCTCAGCGCCCCAGCCCTCCAGAGAAAGGTTGGAGTTGGGCAGCTTTTCGATGATGCTGCGGATGGCAGCCTGCGCCGCTTCCACGGTGGCAACATCGGCATCCACCAGCAGGTCACGAACCTGAGCGGTCAGGGCTTCGCCCTTCTCGGTCTTAGCCTCCCAGTACAGCTCTTCGCCTACCATCCAAGTGACCACGTCACCGGCAGGAACGGCAGCATCGATGCCGAAAACCTTACAGAAGCAAGAGGTTTCGGGGTTGTTGCAGGCGTAAGACACGATGATGCCATGCTCCCGACGGGCAGCATAGTAGCTGTCCACAGGCTCACTGAGGAACACCCGATCCAGCACGTCAATCGCCCGGACATCGCAGGCACGGATACCGAACAGCACGAAGGGCTCGTCGGTGAGCTTTTCGGGGCTGACCTTCAGCTTGCCGTCCTCACGGTTACAGGTGTACAGATTCTCGCTCTGGGGGAAGAAGGCATCCTTGGGAGACTTAACGGTCTTCAAAGTGTCCAGATCCACGTCGGCAGCTTCATCCCATGCAGCAAAATTGGTCTTACCGGCGGTTTTTACCGGCAGGAACAGGTCGTTTTTCTCGGAAATTCTGGCAAAGAGGGCAGCCAGATCGCTCTTTTTGATCTTCAGCATAGCATTACCCCCTCTTGGTCACGATGTCCGGCTCGCAATCGTCCAGACGGAAATTGGTCAGCGGACCCTTGGTGTCGATATCCGCACCAGCCTGGAAATCGCCGTACAGCTCGTTGATATCCTTGATGAACTTGCGGTTGAACAGGTGCAACGGAATGCCCTGAGGGCAAACACGGCTGCATTCACCGCAATCGGTGCAGCGACCCGCCACGTGGAAAGCGCGGATGATGTGGAACATCTTCTCCTCAAAGGAGGTGGTGTTGGCCTTCTGGGCGGAATCGAACTTGGTGCTGTCGAAAACGCACTTGCGGCAGGAGCAGGCGGGGCACACATTCCGGCAGGCATTGCAGCGGATGCACTTAGAAAGCTCGCTCTGGAAGAAGGCGAACTTCTCCTCAGGGCTCATGGCCTCGATCTTAGCCACCTCGGCAAAGCGGTCAGCATCGATAGTGTCGGTGCTTTCGCCCATCAGCTCGTCATAGACCATATGCTCCTTGCCCTTGCAGACGTGGCAGCGCTCCAGCATGGCGGACTTGTAGGAAACTTCCTTGTCACCGTAGAGAGTCTTAACGGTGAGATTCTCGGCATGACCGGGATAGTCGGCACCGATCACATCCAGAATACCGGCTGCGTCGATGTTTTCCACTCTAATCTTGCCCTCGCAGCCCACACCGATGATGTAGGCCTTTTCCCGATCCACACGATGCTCCTTGGTCAGCTGATTGAAGCTGTAAGTATCGCAGGGCTTCAGGAACACCAGAGTCTTCCCCTCCAGCTTGGAGGCCTCGATCATATACTTGCTCAGGTTGGCCCCGCAGAAGCCGTTGTAGACGAAGTCGCTCAGCTCGTCGACATTGCCGAAGAAGGCAGGCTCCACGTCCCAGACATTTTCACCCTTGCGCCAGCCCAGAACCCGTGCGACTTCGCCGGATTCTAAGAGGGATTTGGCTCTATTGATCAGTTCTTGCATCTCAAATCCCCCAATCTGACGTTTTGACCCAGAGAACGGATCTTCTCAACGAAGCTGTTCATGGTTTCGGAGAACTTCACGCCCTCGGCAGCGGAAACCCATTCCACACGGGTACGGCCGTTTTCGACGCCGATGTAATCCAGCATGCTGAACAGCAGGGTCATACGGCGGCGGGCATAATAGTTACCGGTGGAGTAGTGGCAGTCACCGGGGTGGCAACCACACAGAATCACGCCGTCGGCGCCCTTTTCAAAGGCACGGAGGATGAACATGGGGTTGACACGGCAGGAGCAAGGCACACGGATGATCTTCACATCCGCGGGATACGCCAGGCGGCTGGAGCCGGCCAGATCCGCGCCGGCATAGCTGCACCAGTTGCAGCAGAACGCCACGATTACGGGGCGGAATTCTTCATTATTCATCGACATATTGCATCCACCTCCGCGAGAATTTGACGGTTGGAGAAGCCCTGCAGATCCATAGCGCCGCTGGGGCAGGCAACGGTACAAGCACCGCAGCCCTGACACAGGGCATTGTTGACCACCGCTACCCGGCGATCCTCACGGATGCCGTGATCGTTGATGAGCTTCGTTTCATAAGTAATGGCACCGTAGGGGCAAACATTGGCACAGGTGGAGCAGCCGTTACACAGCAGCTCGTCGGCCTTGGCGGTGCAGGGGTTGGTCTTGAGCTTGTTCTTAGCAAGCAGACCAATGACCTTAGAGGCTGCCGCACCGGCCTGGGCTACGGTTTCGGGAATATCCTTGGGACCCTGGCACACACCGGACAGGAACACGCCGGCGGTGGGAGATTCCACAGGGCGCAGCTTGGGGTGCGCCTCCGTCAGGAAGTTGTTGGTATCGATAGAGGCAGTGAGCATGGTGGCAATCTTGCGCACATCGGGGTTGGGCTCAATGGCGGTAGCCAGAACAACCATATCAGCCTTCTTCAGGATCTGCTTCTGATCCAGCAGGTCAACGCCCTGCACCAGCAGGCTGCCGTCGGCCTGAGGAATGACCTTGCCAACCTGACCCTTGATATAGTTGACACCGTAATCCTCCACCGCACGGCGGTAGAACTCGTCGAAGTTCTTGCCGGGGGTACGGACATCGATGTAGAACACGGTCACGTTGGTATCGGGATACTTATCCCGGATCAGCATGGCATGCTTGGCGGTGTACATACAGCAGATCTTGGAGCAGTAGGGCTTGCCGCGGTCGTCGGAGCAGCGGCTGCCCACGCACTGGATGAATACGATCTCCTTGGGCGCTTTGCCGTCGCTAAGGCGCTCCAGATGGCCCTTGGTGGGGCCAGCGGCGTTCATGACCCGCTCCAGCTCCAGAGAGGTGATGACATCCTTGCTCTGACCGTAGGCGTACTCGCCGTACTTATCCAGCTTGATGGTATCGAAACCGGTGGCAACTACGATGGCGCCATAGGTTTCGGTGATGATCTCGTCCTGCTGGGCATAGTTGATAGCGCCGGCCTGACAGACCTTTTCGCAGACACCGCACTTGCCGGTCTTGAACTTGATGCAGGCAGTGGTGTCGATGACAGGCACATTGGGAATGGCCTGAGCGAAGGGGGTATAGATGGCGCTGCGGTTATTCAGGCCACGGTTAAATTCGTTGGGCGTTTTCTTGGAGGGGCACTTTTCCTGACACACGCCGCAGCCGGTACACTTGGTGATGTCCACCATGCGGGCCTTCTTGCGGATGTCTACGGTGAAATTGCCCACGAAGCCGGAAACCTTCTCCACCTCGCTGTAAGTATGGATGGTGATGTTCTCATGGGCTGCCGCCTCCACCATCTTGGGTGTCAGGATACAGGCAGAGCAGTCCAAGGTGGGGAAAGTCTTATCCAACTGGCTCATACGGCCGCCGATGGAGGGAGTCTTCTCCACAATATCCACCTTATAGCCCGCATCGGCAATGTCGATGGCGGTCTGGATGCCGGCGATGCCGCCGCCGATGACCAGCGCACGCTTGGTGACCATGCTCTCGCCGGCCTGCAGAGGAGCATTCAGATGCACCTTGGCAACGGCGGCACGCATGAGAATGGTGGCCTTCTCAGTGGCTTCAGCCATGTCCTTATGGATCCAGGAGCAATGCTCACGGATGTTGGCAATCTCCACCATGTAGGGGTTCAGGCCAGCACGCTCGGCGGCCTTACGGAAGGTGGCCTCATGCATTCTGGGAGAGCAGGAGCAGACCACGATACCCGTCAGACCCTTTTCCGCGATGGCGGCAGCGATGCGGGACTGGCCGGCTTCACTGCACATATAGGGATAATCCTCGGCATGGACAACGCCCTGCTCCAGCAGAGCCATCTCCACGACCTTCTTTACGTCCACCGTAGCAGCGATATTACTGCCGCAGTGGCATACAAATACACCGATTTTCTGCACCTAGCTCACCTCCGATACTTTCTGAATGCGCTCATCAGCAGCTGCTGGGGCGTTTCGTCGTCCAGCAGCTCAGGGATCTCGTCCGCGGACAGATACGTCTGACCTCTCTGACGGATCACAACCTGACGGGCCGCGTCAATGAGCTTTCCGGGCTTCACGCCACGGGGGCAGCGCTCCACGCAGGCAAAGCAGCTCAAGCACTTGTACAAAGACTTGGAGGCGGTCAGCGCCTCGATGTCCTCATTGATCACATAGGAAACAAACTGATGGGGCTTGATGTCCATCTCGTTGTAGGAAGGGCAGGAAGCGGAGCACTTGCCGCACTTCATGCACTTCAGGGGGTTCACGCCGGAGATTTCCTTGATCAGTTCTGCCTGCTTATTCACAGCGCTCCCTCCTTTACACCCAAAGCCTCAGCCAGAAGCTCCGTAAAATACACGATGGGCAGCTTACCGCTCTTGGCAAGGTTATACTTGCACAGAGGGCAGGCCGTTACCAGACAATCCGCCTCAAAACCGGCGGCGGAGTCCGTAATCTTGTCGCACATGGATGCCGCCAGTTCCTTCTCCTTCAGGCTGATGTAGCCACCGCAGCATTCGTTGCGATAGGGATAGATCACGGGGGTGGCACCCAGCGCCCGGATAAAATTCTCCAGAATGGTGGGATCCTCCGCATCGTCAAAGGCCATCACATTGCTGGGACGCAGCAGCAGGCAGCCGTAGTAGGCGCCGATCTTGCGGCCGGTCAGAGGATTGACGACCTTCTTCTTCAGCTCGTCAAAGCCCACACGATCCCGCAGCACTTCCAGGAAGTGCAGAACCTGAGTTTCGCCCTTGTAAGGCGCATCCAGCTTCATGTAATTGTTGGCACGGGTCTGAATATCCTCTACATTGGCCATGTCATCATTGACACGCTTGAGCACATGATAGCAGGCAGAGCACACCGCTACCAGATCCTGACCCTTTTCCTTGGCCGCGTTCAGCGCGCGGACAGAGGGCAGCTTGCTGGCGATCTCGTCAGCACCCAGAGGGTACACGCCGCCGCAGCACTGCCAGTTTTCCAGTTCCTCAAGGGTGAAACCCAGCGCCTCAGCACAGGCTCTGGCATAAGTGTCCAGATCCTTGGCTTTGTTGCGCAGAGTGCAGCCGGGATAATAGCTGTAAGTCATATGAATCACCTTAAATGTCCAAATTTCTGATAACTTCCTTAAGGGCATTGGCGCTGGCCTGGAGCTTGGAGATCTCCTCGTAGGTCAGCTTGGCGGGAACCTTGCCCTTGACGCCGTCGGGGCCGATGATGGTCATGGTGCTCAGGCACACGTCCTCGATGCCGTACTCGCCGTGCATCATGGAAGAAACGGTGCTGACGGAGTCGTAAGCCGCCACAAGGCTGTTGCAGATCTTGTTAACGGAGGCGGAAACAGCATAGAAGGTAGCGCCCTTCTTGGCAATGATCTCGCCGCCGGACTTGCGGACGTACTCCAGAGTCTTATCGGGGTCGACACGCTCGGTAACAACGCCCTTCTTGATCATCAGATCCTCGTAATCGGCCAGGCTGCAGCCGGAGATATCGGCGCAGGACCAGGGCACAAAGGATGTATCACCATGCTCACCAAAGACGTAGGCATGGATATTCTTCTGAGCTACGCCGAAGTGCTTGCTCAGGTCATAGCGCAGCCGTGCGGTATCCAGCACGGTGCCGGAGCCGATGATTTGATTCTCGGGCAGGCCGGAGATCTTAGTGAACACGTAGGTCATGATGTCAACAGGGTTGCTGACGATGACGTACAGGGCGTTGGGAGCCACGGACACGATCTTCGGAGTAATGGACTTGAGGATGTTCACATTGGTCTGAGCCAGCTCGATACGGGTCTGACCGGGCTTACGTCCCACGCCGGAGGTGATGATGACGATATTAGAATCTCTGGCATCCTCATAATCACCGGCGATGACGGAGATGGGTTCACGGAAGCTGGCGCCCTGAACGATATCCATGACCTCGCCTTCGACCTTCTCTTTGTTGATATCGATCAGAACGATCTCGGAGGCAATGGTGCCCAGGGACAAGGTGTAGGCGATGGTGGCACCAACATTGCCAGCGCCGATGATGGTTACTTTTCTGCTCATAAAGATACTCCTTTCGTGCCGCGCGCAGCGGACGGAATTGAATTAAGTAGAATTTATCAATATGGGTATATCGATAAAAACATTACGATAACATTATTATAGACTTTCAGGCCGAAAAATGCAAGTTCCATATAGCCGGAATGTATATACAATTTCCCCAGCGCGGGCCGTCAATTTTTGTACATTCTGTTCAGCTTGTGATCGGCACTTTAAGATCGCTCGTTTCTCCTACGTCTATAATTGCGGAATTATACAGAATAATAATACCATATCCCCTCTGAAAACGCATCCTTTTTCTGAATTTATCCTGTAAAAAAACGGTGGGCTTTTCTGTGGATATTGACCAAATATACAAAAAGAGCTGTCACCGAAGTGACAGCTCCATCTTTATTTGTCATTGGGGTTGAAGGTGATAGTCTTATCCGTAATCTCCAGCGCCTTGGGGCGGTGGGTCACGATGATGACCGTCTTATCCGTCATGCTACGCAGATTATCCAGAACCTGTGCCTCCGTCTGCTCATCCAGCGCGCTGGTTGCTTCGTCCAGCAGCAGGATGGGGCGCTCGGAAAACACCGCCCGGGCAATGGCAATGCGCTGCATCTGGCCTTCAGACAAGCCGGCGCCTCGCTCGCCCAGCTGGGTATCCAGACCGTCGGGCAGCTCGGAAATGAACTGATCCGCACAGGAAATGGTCAGGGCGCGCCAGATCTGCTCGTCGCTTTCCTTTCTGTCCGGAGCAGCAAAGGACACGACCTCCCGGATAGTACCGCTCATCAGCTGGTTGCCCTGGGGCACATAGGCGAAAAGGCCACGCCAGGCGGTGGTCAGGAGCTTCTCCCCTTCTCCGTCCGTCAGGTAGCGCACGCCCTCGTCCAGCTCATACATGCTCATCAGCAGCTTCAGCACCGTACTCTTGCCGCAACCGGAGGGGCCGCAAAATGCCACGTACTCCCCTTTTGCGATCTCAAGGTTCAGGTTCTTCAGAACCGTCGGCTGGGTCTGCTTATCGCCCTCGGCATCGCCTACGGGCATATAGGTGAAGCCTGCGTTCCGCAAACCGATGCCACGGAACGACGTGCTGTAGTAGACATTCATATTCTCCACCGCAGCCGGCTCCTCAGCCGTTGCATACTTCTCCACTTCCATCAGCCGCTCCGCGCTGGCAAGCATGGCGGAATACTGTGGAAGATAGGAGGAGATATTACCAATAGGCTGCTGAACCCGGCTTACCAGCTGCAGCATAGCTGTAAAGGAACCGTAGGACATGGTACCGGTTAGGATTCCATAACCGCAGTAGATCGCACCCAGCACATACACCACGTTCACAATCAAGGAGAAGCCGGTGTGGAACACGTTGGAAATGTGGTTTTTCTTCATGCGGGCAGTTTTATGGTCATTCATCAGTTTCGTGCCCTGATCCACCGCAGAATCCTCCTGCCCAAAGGCACGAAGGATCATCATGCTGCCCAGCCGCTCCGTAAGGAAGACCCGCAACGCGCCGTCAGCCACCTGAACCTGCTTGTGGAGCTTCTTCATTCCCCGGCGAAGCAGCCAGGTCACAAGCATGACCGCCGCACCGCCTACGATAAAGCCAATGCCGAAGATCGGTACAATGAAGAACATCAAACCCAGGGACATGACCAAGCGAACGATCATGCCGATGATGCCGGGCAAAATGCCGGTGATGGCATTGGCCACAACCACGGTATCCGAAGTCAGGCGGCTCAACCATTCACCGGAATGGGTCGCTGTGACCGCTGCGTAATCTCCGGTCAACAGCTGACGGAACATATGGCGCTTGAAGGCATTTTCCAGTGAGGCTTTCGAATACTCCTCAAGGAAATGCTGCACCATGCGCAGAGCAAACTGCACTGCGATCTGCGCTATCAGCAAACCGGAATATAAGTAAAACAGCTCCCAATCCTTAGCCACAGCCGCATCCACAATACCGCTGAGGAACAGCGCATAGCCAACACTGAGCACACCCATGACCGTGCTAATCGCAATCAGCAATGCCACGTATCTTTTTTTGCCCTTTGCTCTGGCCCAAAGCCAACTCAGGGTCTTGTTATCGCTGTTTTTTTGCTTCATGTTTCTTCTTCTGCCTTCTGATCCATCTGGGCAAGTCTAAAAGCCACAAAATACCCGCCCTTACCCAGAACAGATCGCACCAAGCAAACACATACAATCTGTATTTCCAGCCTGACAGCTCAATTTTCTTCCCGTCACGTACCACGCCGGTCAGAATGCCGAAGATCCAATCATCCTTGACACCGATCTCCCGCTCCCAGCGATTATCACCGGCAATGATATAATCCTCGTCCCGAACCTTGATGATTCTATGCAGGATGTACTTTCCGCTGGGGCGGCGGTACAGCACGATATCGTGCTTCCGGCACCGACCTTCAGGACGTTTCTCAATAATGAGCAGATCCCGATGCTCCCGCAAAAGAGGCATCATACTGTCGCCCACATTGGTATAGATCAAAGAGCCGTGTTGCTGCAGTTGTTGCTCGTATGTGCTATTACTCATCCAGAGCCTCAATGCTGCGCAGCTTGGTCAAAACCATGTCCACATCAGCAGAGATCAGCTCCACAGACGCATCGTAACGCGCCAACATCTTTTCAATAATCGCTTCGCGAGTAGTATCCTCCTTCAGGGAGTCAACGATAAACGCGGCAGTGGGGTTGGAGCGCACGAGGCCGGAAAAATGGGCAGAGCCGGTGGCGACCATGATCTGCTCGCCGCCCATTTCCTGAGTTACAAATCCGTCTTTCAGTTTCATAATTAATTATCCTTTCTATTCATACCATCGTAAGCCACCCTGGCTGCCGAGGGTTTTTTATTACATTTCAGGCGGTAAAGCCCGACTTTTTTTGTCATACTCTCGATCAGCTTCAGCGTCTTGCTGAGGGCGACGGGCCCTGCAGGGCGGTAAGTTTGCTGCACCAGCATAGGAAGCGCGGTAGCCACGTCCACAGGATCAATTACATTCTCCTCGCCCCGCTCCAGAAGCACAATTGCCTTTAGCGGAACCATGATATTGGTGCTGAAGCGGTGCTTTCCATCCCAGGGCGTGCCGCACAGAATGACCTTTTCCTCTTTCACCAGCAGCAGGGGCTTATCGTCATTGACGGTAACAAACCGATCACCGAACTCCATTCGCCAGAACCATGCGTGGGTGGATTTGCCAGTTCCGCTCTTCGCAGTAAACAGATAGCCCTCGCCATCCACACTGATACCGGATCCGTGGAACAAAAACGCGTTATAGTCCAGCATTTTTTCCACGATCTTGCGGTAGATCGCCAGAGTTTCCAAATAACCGGGAGAATACTGGCGGGTAGGAATGCCCTCCACCTCATCCTCGCGGGCGGATTTCGCACGCTCGAACTCAATATCTTCTGGCAGAATTGTCACCGTAAAATCCGGCTCGCCTTCCGTCAGATATTTTTTACAGAACTCCTGTGCATAGTCGTACATGGCACAAATACGGATCCGCCGCTCGGCGATTCCTATGGTAAACTCACTCATAATAACTCCAAAAAAACGTATTGATCAATCAAGTTTAAATAGCAATCAGAAATTCATATCCGTTACTTATTTGATCGACCGTGGGCACTCCACCCACTTTACCTATATTAAGATTAATTATACCACCAAAAAGTGTAAATGTAAAGAAGAAAAACAAATGAGACATTGATAAACAGAAAGAAATCGTGCCGGAGATTGCTCTCCGGCACGATCAATTGGGTATCGGGATTTACTCCCGAGTTTGCTGTACTATCGTTTTCTAAATTAGAACTCGACAGCGGGCAGCTCAGCATCCTCGCCGGAGCACTTGGTGGTCTCGACGGGGGCCTCGGAAGCAGGGCTGGTAGCCAGGACATCCTCAGCAGCGAAGCGGATCAGCTCCAGCTCAGCCTTCTCATAAGTCATCATGATGCGCAATCTCCTTTCTTGAGATTTTTATAATACGGTAAATCTATATCATTTTGTATACAGACTTGCCGTAGTTATAAATGTGCTTTTGGAAATTAAGCCTTCTGAGCAGACTCACCATACAGGTAGATCGCCTGCAGCAGCTCCTTCAGAGCAACATCACTGGTGTTCTGGTTCTGATAGACGTAGGTGTAAACGCTGTACTGGATCGCACGGCTGATCTGGACACCATCCTGCTCGATGGTAGCCATGATGGGCATACCGAACTGAGTAGCCTTCATCTTGTTGAAGTCCAGATAGTAGGTACCCTCGGCGTTCTCGTCAGCGATCAGATCGTCAACAGTGTACTCATAGGTCACGCCGTTCAGGCTGATCTTGAACACATAGTTCTCGGGAGTGGTGGTCTTGATGGTGTAACGCAGAGTCATCTTACCGGACAGGATCAGAGAAGCACTGGAGTAACGAACGTTAGCATCAACAGTGCCGCTGACAGCCATCAGGTTGTACTCGGAGCCCAGAGTGCTGAAGGTGCTGGGCGTCAGGGTGCCGGTGCACAGACTGGTGATCAGAGTATCAGTCTTGTAACCCTGGTAAACCTGAGTCTTCTCACCGTATACCAGCAGGTCACTCAGAATGGTCATCAGAGTGGTGTTGCTGGAGAAATACTGCATCTGAATGTTGCAGTACTTAACCATGCTGAACTGCAGGTTCTGCACGCAAACCTGAGTCTCACCAGCCATAACGTACAGAGTGGCGTCAATGGCATCGCCCATCTTCTGGGGGTTCAGGCCGGGGTAAGCGAAGCACAGCTTGCCATCAGTCTCGACAGTGTAGTCGAAGACGTAGGTAGTCTCACCATTCATGGTGAAGGTCATGTAAGCATATTCGCCGTTGAAGCCAGCGGGCACAGTAACACGGTACTTCAGAGTGATGTCGTCGGACAGGACAGGAGCAGCGGAGTTGATCTTCAGCTGCTTGCTGTCGGTGTTCTCAACGGTAACAGTCTGGCCGCAGACGCCGCCGCAAACGAAGGTGTGAACATCAGCAGCGTAGGTGTAGGTCCAGCTGTGCTCGCAGTACTGGCCGCAGTTAGCGCAGTAAGCGTCGTTCCAGATCTCGTGATCGCAGGTAGCGCCACAGTTCAGGCAGACACCATTATCCCAGTTGTGGATGGTGCACTCCAGACCACAGACGGTGCAAACTGCATCAACATAGTTGTGGCCGGTGCAGAGGTTCAGAGTAATCTCAGCAGCATTGCCCTGGTAGCTGATGACACCGATCTCGTAGGTGGTGCCGGCAGTGACCTCGATGTACTCAGCGTACAACTGAACACCATCGACCATGATACCATAGCTACGGCCGAACTGCATGCTGATGTAAGCAGCAGGAACCTCTTCCATGACCATCGACCAGCTGTTCCAGCTGTTCATAGCAACAGGAGCGATGTACAGAACGCCGTCAGCCTCGGCAGTGTAGGTGGAAGAGACAATGTTCGTATCGCCCATACCGATAGCGAACTCGTTCTTGCCCAGAACCAGGGACTCGGGAGCGGAAGTGACCACGTCGGAAGTGACAGGAGCCTCGATGGTAACGGTCATGGTGGCGTTGTCGCCAACGTTGACAGTGTTGGTCAGATCCAGAACGAAGGTAACAGTGGAGCCATCCTCAGCAACAACGACAGTGGAGTTGCCCTGAGCATTGAACCAAGCGGTAGCCTCAACACCGGACTCGATAGCCAGACCGGTAGCGAAGTTAATGGCCCAGTTGTCGTTGACAACAAACTTGAAGTCATAGGAGCCAGCGGAAACGTTTTTGAAGGTGATGGAGTAGACACCGGGGGTCTCCTCGGTATCGTACAGGCAGTTGACGTAGTACTCAGCGTTCACAGACCAGATCAGGCCGTTGAACATGTTGCCGGGGTTGGCAGTGTCGTCGCCGGTAACGCCGCCGGCGATAACGACCTTGTCGACAACCAGAGCCTCAGCGGCCTTAGCAGTGACATTGTCGCCGGAAACAGAAACGTTGGTGCCGTCGAAGGTAACAACAACGTCGCAATCAGCTGTCACGGTGAAGTACAGGTTGCCGTCAGTACCCAGGTACTCGCCCTCAGCAGCGGTCCAGGAGTTGTCCCAGGTGCCGTCGGTGACCTTCAGGGAGTAGGTACCAGCAGCCAGAGCTGCAAAGGTGTAGGTGTAGGTGCCATCGCCAACAGCGGTCATAGCATAGCCCTCAGCAGCGGCGCTCCAGCTGTTCATGGAACCAGCAACATAGTAGGTAGTCTCAGTGGTCTCGCCACTATCTTCGCCGCCCTCTTCGCTACCATCGGTGGGAGCTTCGTAGGTCAGGCCGTCAGCAGTCAGAGTGACTTCGTAGGTCTCGGGGTTGAAGGTGATGGTGACATCACACTCAGCGTTCAGGTAGAAGGTCCAATCAGACTCGGGATAAGCGGTATCCCAAGAGCCGTTGGCAACAACCTTGAAAGCGTAAGCGTCAGCGCCGACTTCGGAAGCGGCCACAGCAGGAATGGTCAGGGTGTAGATGCCGTCGACCAGGGTCATAGCACCGATCTCGGTGGTCTCGTCCCAGTCCAGACCGGGGATGGTGCCCTTAACGGCAGCGGAGGTAACCACAACAGGATCGGGCTCCACAGGAGCCTCAACGCCGTCACCGGTAGCGGTGATGGTGCCAGCGGTGGTATCCAGAGTGAAGGTGACAGCGCAGTCAGTAGCGACAGTCACAGTGGCGTTGGGCTCGCCAACGACGGGGTAGCAATCCGTCCAGTCACCACTGTCGGCCTTGTACTCATAAGTACCAGCGACCATGTCGATGGTGATGGAGTAGGTGCCATCGTCGTTCTTGGTCATGCCGTTGGCGGAAGACACAGACCATTCGTTCATGGAGCCGCGCAGATAGTAGTCGAAGGTCTCGACTTCGCCCAGAGCGGAGCTGGTGACAGTGGGAACCTTGGTGGCCACGTCGAAGGTGATGGTGACGTTGGACTCCTCAGTCAGAACGAACTCGATGTTGTTGGAGCCGCCGTCCTTGCCCCAGGAAGAATTCCAAGTGCCGTCGTTGACCTTGAACTCGTAGTTGCCAGCGGCCAGGGTCAGGGTCAGGCTGTAAACGCCGTCGTCGCCCTTAACCATCTTGTGGTCGGCATAGGACAGGGTCCAGCTGTTCATGGTGCCGCAAACATAGAAAGCGGGCTCGACATAAACGTACTCGGACCAGGCACCGTCGCCAGCATTCCAACCGGTAACGGTGTACATGTTGTTGCTGTCGGTGGGCATATCCAGATCAGCAGTCTGATTCCAGACACTAGTCCAGTCAGCGACCTGATCAGCAGGATCGTTGCGCAGGAAGATGACGTTGGTCCAATCACCTTCGGGAACGGTGACCTCGTAGACACCGTCGCCATCGGTATCGGCCATAGCTGCGTGAGTGTTGGTCTCGCCGGCATAGAAGTAAGCGGAGAACCAAGCATTAGCAGTATTCCAAGGACCGGGCTTCAGATACAGGGTGGTGGGGGTTGCAGCCATGGCGCCCAAGGGCAGCATAGCCAGAACCATTGCCAGAACCAGCAGGATGCTAATTCTGCGTGCGAATGTGGACTTCATTTGTTTTTTCCTCCTTATTATTTTGGTTTATCCGGGGATATAGCCACAATAATTATAACTGAAATCATTCGTTTTGGAAATTGGCATTTTGCCTAAAAAGGAAAAATTATTCTGTGCATTTAGCCTAAATTCTCATTTGCATCTTCTACATACCAATCCGGAAGCTGGGAAAGGGCTGTACAACCGTCAAAAATTCCGGTCATATCCGCCACATTTGACACATCCCAAGCGTCGATATCGACCTCCGTCAGCTGCTCACAGCCGGCAAACAGGTGATTCATATCTGTTACATGGTGGGTGCGCAGCTTCTCCAAACCCTCGATCTGCTCCAGATGAACCATATCCCGGAACCAGCCAGCCATGGATTTGGGCACCAGCTGACCGGTGATGATCACGTGAGTGATGGGATACTCGTCCTCATGGTCGCCGCCGCAGAGGATACTACCGCCATCGGAAAGCTCCCGAGGGCCGCAATCCGGCTCCATTTCCTCATATTCCAGAATAGGATACGCCGCAATGATGGCCAGATCCTCAAACACGGTCACATATACAGCCGTATAATCGTTGGGACTGGGCTGTGTATCCCCGAAACCCGGAAGGATCGGCTTATTCTCTCTGGTGGGAGCGGTGGGCGGAGTATTCTCCCCTTCCCTGCCGCAACCGGAAATGCTCAGGCACAGCAGCATTGCCAGCAATAGTGCGAGGATGCGTTTCATATTCATTACCAAACCTCCATAATCATTAAAACGTATTTTCTTCCCAAAATGCAACATAGAATTTAAAAATATTTTTTATTTTTATAGAATACCATCCGCAGCTGTGCTCTGTCAACCTTCCGTTTTCGATATTTTCTGCCAGTTTTATCGCATTATGGACAAAGAACCCGCCAAACACGGGTGTTTTTTGTTACATCCAGTTTGTTGACAAATCAACATCTTTCGTGTATAATGCGGATCGTTGAAAGTCAAAATATAAAACCGGCATGATCAAAAGAAAAGGAGATTTGCCATGAATGTCAAAATAATCATTGATTCTACCGCCGATACCACCTCCGCCGTTCGGGCGAAATGCGCAGTGGTTCCCCTGTGCGTCCGCTTCGGGGACACCGAGTATGTGGACGGCGTGACCATCACCCATAAGGAATTTTATGAGAAGCTAGTGGAAAGTGACGCCCTGCCCACCACCAGCCAGCCCACCCCCGACGCCTTCGCTCAGGAATATCAGAAGGCCGTAGCCGAGGGCAAGAAGGCCGTGGTGCTGACCATCGCCTCCGAGCTCTCCGGCACCTATCAGAGCGCCACCATCGCCGCCATGGATTTCCCTGGCAGCGTTTTCGTGGTTGACACCCGTACCGTTGCCATCGGTGCCGGTATTCTGGCCGAACTGGCCGTTGCGCTTGCCGAGCAGGGTGCCGATGCCGAGACCATCGTTCAGCGCATCACCGCCGAGCGGGAGAATGTGCGGGTTATCGCCATGCTGGATACGCTGGAATACCTGAAAAAGGGCGGCCGCATTTCCAAGACCGTGGCTTTCGCCGGCAATCTGCTGGCGATCAAGCCCGTAGTCAACGTTCAGGACGGTAAAATCAATATGCTGGGAAAGGCTCGTGGCTCCAAGCAGGCCAACAATCTACTGGTGGAGCAGATCCATACCGCCGGCGGTGTGGATTTCGACAAGCCCGTTCTGCTGGGCTACACCGGTCTGACCGATGCCCTGCTACAGAAGTACATCACCGACAGTGCCGAGCTGTGGAGCGACAGCAAGGCCGAACTCAACTACACTCCCATCGGCAGTGTCATTGGAACCCACGCAGGCCCCGGTGCCGTCGCCGCCGCATTCTTCGTGAAGAACTAAAGAAATTGAGCCGCTGCGAAACGCAGCGGCTCTCGTTTATGGTATTAGATTAATTATTCCTGCACGAAGGCCTTAATGATCTGGCCGATGTAGAAGTCGTGGAAGTCGGAATTGGGGTAATGCTCCGATACGATGCTCTTGTCCACAAAGCCGCCCTCTTCGATGGTGCCACGGTAAAGCTTGCGGCAAACCAGAGTCAACTTAGCCTCGGCGAAGGTGGTATACTTCCCTTCAAACACCGGAGTCAGGCCGGCAGCCGCCACCTTATCCCCGTCACGACCGGAATGGGAGCCCAGATACCCCAGCGCCTTACGGTACTGCTCCGGGAACACGGTAATGGTGAACAGTTCCTCACGATCTACAAACTCCTTGGTATAGCGCTGAGGGCGCAGGTACACCACAGCCGTTGGCAGGCCGCCGCCGTGACCCCATATTGAGCCCAGGTGGCCCCAGCTGGCGGTCATAGTATTGTAGCCCCGTTCGGCATTGCCGGCGGTGACCAGCATCCACTCCTTAGCGATCATGGTCATGGGGTTCATTTGCAGTTCAGCTACGGAAATTTCCTTCATATTTTCCTCCTTGAAAGCATTCCCCACTTCAGGCTTTGAAGTGGGGAATTTAAATTAATTCTCTGCTACGACGCTATCGATGAGTCGGGACACGATGCTGTCAATGAACTGGGCTGCCGCACGGGCAGAACGACCGCCTCTTGCCAGCGCAAACTGCTCAGCCTCCATCTCCAGACGGATGGGTTCATAGTCTATGCCCTTCTCCTTGGCCAGATGGCGGACAATGTCCAGATATGTCTTCTTGCTGGGCTTCTGGAATGTGATTTGGATGCCGAACCGCTCGCTCAGGGAGATGATCTCCTGCATGGTATCGTTGCGGTGGATATCATCACCGTCCCGATCGGAGAAGTTCTCCTTCACCAGATGGCGGCGGTTGGAGGTGGCGTAGATCACCACATTGCTGGACTTTGCGGACACAGAGCCCTCCAGGATTGCCTTCAGGGCGCTGAAATTATCATCATCCTTCCGGAAAGACAGGTCATCAATGAACAGAATGAATTTCAGGGGATTGCCGCTGAGCTCATCGAGCACCCACGGAATCTCACGCAACTGCTCCTTGCGAACCTCCAGAACGCGCAGACCGCTGTCCCGCAGCTCGTTGACCACCGCCTTAATGGTGGAGGATTTGCCGGTGCCGGCATCGCCGGTCAGCAGAATGTTGGCCGCGGGGCGACCCTCCAGCAGCGCAACCGTATTGTCCACAATGATCTTCTTCTCCTGCTCGTAATCCACAAGAGAGGACAATCGGGTGCGATCCGGATTGCGAACCGGCACGATCTTGTGCTCCTGATTGAGGTAGAACATATGGTACTTGGCGTAGATGCCGTAGCCATACTTACCGATATTCAGGCAGCGCTCCCGATAGACCTGCGCCAGATCCACGTGCTTGGTTGCAAAGGCCGGCAGGTATCCATCCCACTTCAAACCCTGACGCAGGGTCTCAGGGGTCAGATCCGCCACAGCCTGCAGAACCTGCAGCTCTGCCCAGACATCACCCTCCACCTCCGGCCAAGGGATCTCTCCCCTACCGATCATGCGGATATAGGCATTTTCATCCTGAGAGACGATGCTCTGGACATGGCCGGCCAAAGTACGCTTATCCGTGCGGTACAAAGCCGCCACAAAATCCGCGTAGGCAGACACCGCCATGACCGTTTCTGTCTGCTGTAAATAATTGCTCAAAGCCGCGATTACGGGATCCTGCAGCAGATTGCGGAAGATCGCCAGAGATTGCAGCCGGATATTCAATGTCTTCATACGTTCAAAACCGCGCCCTTCGCGCCGCTGGAAACCAGCGCCGCATAGCGCTTCAGGTATCCGGACAGCTCCTTGGTTTTCGGGACAAAGGAAGCCATGCGCTGTGCCAGCTCCTCGTCGCTGATCTTCAGTTCCAGCTTATTGCCGGGGATATCGATAGAAATCATATCACCCTCACGAACCACACCGATGACACCGCCGGAGGCAGCTTCGGGGGAAACGTGGCCGATGCAGGCACCACGGGTGGCGCCGGAGAACCGACCGTCGGTGATCAGGGCGACGCTGTTGCCCAGGCCCTGACCCATGATGGCAGAGGTAGGGTTCAGCATCTCGCGCATACCAGGGCCTCCCTTGGGGCCTTCGTAGCGGATGACCACCACATCGCCGGCCTTGATCTTGCCGGCCATGATGGCTGCCATGGCATCCTCCTCGCACTCAAACACACGGGCAGGACCCTCATGCACCAGCATTTCGGGCAGCACCGCGCTGCGCTTGACCACACTGCCCTCGGGAGCCAAATTGCCCCGCAGGACGGCAATACCGCCGGTGGCGGAATAGGGCTCCTCCACAGTACGAATGACGGAGGTATCCTTATTGACAACGCCCTTCAGGTTCTCCTCCAGAGTCTTACCGGTAACGGTCATCACGGAGGTATCCAGCAGGTTCAGCTTTGTCAGCTCCTTCAGGACGGCGTAAACGCCGCCGGCTTCGTTCAGATCCTCCATATAGGTGGGGCCGGCAGGGGCAAGATGGCACAGGTTGGGAGTCTTGGCGCTGATCTCATTGGCAATGTCCAGATTCAGATCCACGCCGCACTCATTGGCGATAGCCGGCAGGTGGAGCATGGAATTGGTGGAGCAGCCCAGCGCCATATCGGCGGTCAGGGCGTTGCGGATGGCCGCCTCGGTCATGATGTCCCGGGGGCGGATATTCTTGCGAACCAGCTCCATGACCTGCATACCGGCGTGCTTGGCCAACTCAATGCGGGCGGAATACACAGCAGGGATCGTGCCGTTGCCCTTCAGACCCATGCCCAGAACCTCCGTCAGGCAGTTCATGGAGTTAGCGGTGTACATACCGGAGCAGGAACCGCAGGTGGGGCAGGTATTTTCCTCGCACAGCGTCAGCTCGGCCTCGTCGATCTTGCCGGCGGAGTAAGCACCCACGGCTTCGAACATGGACGAAAGGCTGGTCTTCTTGCCGTGAACCCGGCCTGCCAGCATGGGGCCGCCGGAGACGAACACGGTGGGAATATTGCAGCGAGCCGCAGCCATCAGCAGGCCGGGCACGTTTTTATCACAGTTAGGAACCATGACCACGCCGTCAAAGCCGTGGGCACGGATCATCGCTTCGGTGGAATCGGCGATCAGGTCACGGGTGACCAAACTATACTTCATACCCTCGTGACCCATAGCGATACCGTCACAGACGGCGATAGCCGGGAACACGATGGGAGTACCGCCGGCCATGGCAACGCCCATTTTAACGGCGTTGACGATCTTGTCGATATTCATATGGCCGGGAACGATCTCATTATAGGAGCTGACCACGGCGATCAGCGGCCGCTGCTGCTCCTCACGAGTCAGACCCAGAGCATGGTAAAGGCTGCGGTGAGCGGCGTTCTGGGGGCCGTTCACGATCTTGTCTTTCATCATAACAGCATTCCTGCTTTCTTATTTGGAGTGTGATTGCATATTGCACGTTAAGGGAGGGCCAAAACCCTCCCTTACCATGTGAAATTAGTTGTTGATCAGCTTCTCTTCGTCGTTCCAGCTGTACAGCTTGCGGATATCGGCACCGACGACCTCCAGAGGATGCTCGGCAGCGATCTTACGCATGGCGTTGAAGTGAACCTGAGAGCCGGCCTCGGACATATCCAGCAGGAACTCCTTGGCGAAGGTGCCGTCCTGAATGTCGGACAGAACCTTCTTCATGGCCTTCTTGGTCTCCTCGGTGATGATCTTGGGACCGGTGATGTAGTCGCCGTACTCAGCGGTGTTGGACACGGAGTAGCGCATACCGGCGAAGCCGGACTGGTAGATCAGGTCAACGATCAGCTTCATCTCGTGGACGCACTCGAAGTAGGCGTTACGGGGATCGTAGCCGGCCTCCACCAGAGTCTCGAAGCCAGCCTGCATCAGAGCGCAGACACCGCCGCACAGAACAGCCTGCTCACCGAACAGGTCGGTCTCGGTCTCGGTGCGGAAGTTGGTCTCCAGAACACCAGCGCGGGCGCCGCCGATGCCGGCAGCGTAAGCCAGACCGATCTCCAGAGCGTCGCCGGTGGCATCCTGCTCAACAGCGATCAGGCAGGGCACGCCCTTGCCGACCTGATACTCGGAGCGGACGGTGTGGCCGGGGCCCTTGGGGGCGACCATGATGACGTTGACATCTTTGGGGGGCTTGATGCAGCCGAAGTGGATGTTGAAGCCGTGGGCAAAGGCCAGAGTCTTGCCGGCGGTCAGGTTGGGAGCGATGGACTCCTTGTACAGCTTAGCCTGCTTTTCGTCGTTGATCAGGATCATGATCAGGTCGGCAGCCTTGGCAGCATCGGCAGCGGTCATGACGGTCATGCCCTGAGCCTCAGCCTTAGCCCAGCTCTTGGAGCCTTCGTACAGACCAACAACAACGTTAACGCCGCTTTCCTTCAGGTTCAGCGCGTGGGCGTGACCCTGAGAGCCGTAGCCGATGATGGCAACGGTCTTGCCGGCGAGCTTCTGCAGATTGCAATCCTGCTGATAGAAAATTCTGTTCATGGGAATTACCTCTTTCCTGGTTATGCATATAAATTATTTTATAGCTGAGTTACATGGCGGATAACAGACGCGCCACGCTCTAAGGATACCACACCTGTACGGCAGATTTCAAGTATTTCGTAATCTTTCATCAGATTCACAAAATTATCGATCTTTTGGATGTCGCCCACCATTTGAATCGTCAAAGATTCCTTGGTGTAATCCAGAATTTTGCCCTCAAAGGCCTCGATGGCGCTCTTGATCTCGCCGCGGCTTTCGGGGCTGTTGCGCATTTTGATGAGCATCAGCTCACGGGTTACCGCCTCACGGGCATCCAGTTCCTTAACAGAGCTGACGTCCGGCAGCTTATACAGCTGATTGATCAGCTGCTGCTTAACCACGTCATCGCCTTCGGACTGGATGGTGATGCGGGAAAAATCCATGGTCTCGGTCTCAGAAACCGTCAGAGAGTGGATATTGAACTGGCGGCGGCGGAACATGCTGGTAACACGGTTCACAACGCCCAGCTGGTTATTGACGAGGATGGCTACGGTAAATCGTTTCATGTTCAGTCACCCACTTTCACAATGATATCGTCCATGGAACCGCCGGGAGGCAGCATGGGCAGGACGAATTCGTCCTTATCGATGGCGCAATCGATGAGATAAGGGCCGTCGCAGCTGAAGGCCTTTTCCAGAGCCGCGTCCAGCTCCTCCAGAGTCAGCGCCCGGCTGGCATCCGCGCCAAAGGCCTCAGCCAGCTTGACGAAATCTGTCTGTCGGGCATCCAGCATGGTGTTGGAATAATGCTTCTGGAAGAACAGAGTCTGCCACTGGCGAACCATGCCCAGAACGCCGTTGTTCAGCAGCAGGATGACCAGAGGCACCTTGTTGGCAACGGCGGTGGCAAGCTCATTGAGGTTCATGCCGAAGCTGCCGTCACCGGTGATCAGCACGGTGCGCTCGCCGGTACCCATCTGGGCACCCATAGCAGCACCCATGCCGAAGCCCATGGTGCCCAAACCGCCGCTGGTAATGAACCGGCGGGTCTGCTGGAATTTCACATACTGGGCAGCCCAGCACTGGTGCTGACCTACGTCCGTAGCCACGGGCGTATTGGGCTTGAGGTAGGTGTTGAGCTTGTTGATGACGTTGGTGGGGGTCATGCCGTCGCGCTTGTCCTGACCGGCTGCCTCTCTGGCGCGCAGCTCATCAATGTGAGCCTGCCAATCGGGACGCTCTACCTTTTCGATCAGAGGCAGCAGCCTCTGCAGCGTCAGCTTCATGTCGCCCCGCAGGCCGTGAGCGGAGTTGACGGTTTTGTTCAGCTCCGCGCCGTCGATGTCGATGTGGACGATCTTGGCGTTCTTGGCGAACTTGGCACGGTTGCCGGTAACACGGTCATTGAAACGGGCACCCAGAGCGATGATGGTGTCGGCATGGTGCATGGCGGTGGAGCAGGCATAGTGGCCGTGCATGCCCTGCATACCCAGGAACCGGGGATGGTCGGTGGGAACGCCGGAGATGCCCATCATGGAGCAGCCCAAAGGCGCGTCGATCTTTTCAGCCAGCTCCAGCAGCTCTGCCTGCGCATTACCGGAGACCAGGCCTCCGCCGAAGTAAATGAAGGGCTTCTGAGCGGCATTGATGGTTTCCGCAGCCTGCTGGATGCGAAGTTCCTTGGCTGCCTGCTTTTCCTCGGGAATGACGGGAGCATGGGGCTCGTAGTCATAGGTAGCCGTCTGCACATCCTTGGGCACGTCGATCAGCACAGGACCGGGGCGGCCGGAGGCAGCCAGCTTGAAGGCATCCCGGATGGTATCCGCCAGATCCTCGATGGAGCTGACGAAATAATTGTGCTTGGTGATGGGCAGGGTGATACCGGTGATGTCGATCTCCTGGAAGCCATCGGTACCGATGACGCTGTTGGGCACGTTGCCGGTGATGGCCACCATGGGAACAGAGTCCAGATAAGCAGTGGCGATGCCGGTAACCAGATTGGTGGCACCGGGGCCGGAGGTGGCGATACACACACCCACCTTGCCGGTGGCACGGGCGTAGCCGTCAGCGGCGTGGGACGCGCCCTGCTCATGGGCGGTCAGCACGTGCTTGAGCTCGCTCTGGTACTTGTAAAGAGAATCGTAAATATGGATGACCTGACCGCCGGGGTAGCCGAACACAACGTCCACGCCCTGCTCGATCAAGGTACGCACGATAATATCAGAGCCGGTAAGCTTCATGTAATCATCCTTTCGTAAGATTTTCGATGATCAGTCTTCCCATTTCACGGCAGCCCACCTTGGTGGCGTTGCCGTCGGCAGGAAGGATGTCGCCGGTGCGGTAGCCGGCGGTCAGCACCGCGGACACCGCGTTTTCAATGCAATCCGCTTCCTCGGCCATGCTGAAGCTGAAGCGCAGCATCATGGCGGCGGACAGGATGGTTCCGATGGGGTTGGCAATGTCCTGCCCCGCAATGTCGGGGGCGGAGCCGTGGATGGGCTCATACAGGCCGCAGCCGGTGGCGCCCAAGCTGGAAGAAGGGATCATACCGATGGAGCCGGTGATCATGGAGGCTTCGTCGGAGAGGATATCGCCGAACATATTCTCCGTGACGATCACGTCGAACTGGGAAGGATCCTTGACGATCTGCATGGCGCAGTTATCCACCAGCATATCGCTCAGCTCCACGTCCGGATATTCCGCTGCCAGCTCGTGCATGACCTTTTTCCACAAACGGGAGGAATCGAGGACGTTGGACTTTTCCACGCTGCACAGCTTCTTGCCCCGCTTCTGTGCGGTTTCGAAGCCGATGCGGCCAATTCTGCGAATTTCTTCTTCCGAGTAGCGCAGTTCGTCAACTGATACTTTTTCGCCATTTTCTTCAAAGGTTTCATGCTTGCCGAAGTAAATGCCGCCGATCAGCTCCCGGACAATGATGAAATCAATGCCCTTGTCCACAATGGACTTCTTCAGCGGGGATGCATCTGCCAGCTGAGGCCAGATCTTGGCCGGGCGGTTGTTGGAGTAAACGCCCATGCCGGCACGCAGCCGCAGCAGACCCTTTTCAGGACGCATAGAACCGGGAACATCGTTCCACTTAGGGCCGCCGACGGCACCTAAGAGCACGCTATCCGCAGCGCAGCACTTATCCAGCTCATGCTGGGGCAGCGGATCGCCGTACTTATCGATGGCGCAGCCGCCCATATCCACATCGGTATAGGCAAATTCGTGGCCGTAAAGCTCAGCCACACGGTTCAGTACCAGCAGTGCCTGATCTACGATCTCAGGGCCGATACCGTCGCCGCGGATGACCGCGATATTCTTGCGCATACCCATCACCCCTCTTTCAAAGAAGCCAGCAGGCCGCCCTTTTGGATGATGTTCTGAATGAACTCAGGGAAGGGCTCAGCCTGATAGGTTTTTCCGGTGGTAATATTGGTGATCACGCCGGTATCGAAGTCCACCTTGACCTCGTCGCCGGCAGCGATCTCATCAGCGGCCTGCTCACATTCCAGAATGGGAAGGCCGATGTTGATGGCATTGCGGTAGAAGATGCGGGCAAAGCTCTTAGCAATGACACAGCCGGTGCCGCAGGTCTTGATGACCAGAGGGGCATGCTCAC
>JAFTIZ010000005.1 GCA_017456645.1 Oscillospiraceae bacterium | reverse complement strand
TGATGCTCTAAACGAGTTTATGAAGCTCAATGAAGGCGTTGATCTGAGAGATATTGACAGTGTAAAGGCCGTCAGATAATGGCTCAAAAACTGTGAAATAACAGTGAAAAAGGGCCTGGAACTGTTGCAATTTTGCCCGAAAAATGGTATAATATAAGTACACAATTGCAACAGTTCCGTTTGCCAAAGGAAAGGAGTTTTATATGGCAAAAGGTTCTGTAAGAAAAAAAGGCAAGAAGTGGTACTACCGCTTTTACGTTGAAGATGAAAGCGGCAGACAGGTACAGCGAGAGTTCGCAGGCACGGAAAGCAAGAGCGAAACCGAAGCTCTGCTCCGTAAAGCAATGGAAGACTACGAAGCAAAGAAATTCGTAGGCAAGGCAGACCATATCACCGTTGGCGAAATGCTGGATATGTGGATCGAGGAAGATCTGAAGCCAAGCAGTTTAAGCAACGGAACGGTGATGGCGTACACAGCAGCCGTAGGGCGTATCAAGAAGCATCCCCTCGGCAAGCGTAAGCTAAAAACCGTCACGTCAGATCATCTGCAAGCATTCATTGACTTTATGAGCTACGGCGGTACGGCACCGGATGGAACAAAATCCCTGCCTATGAGCAAGGGATATATGCTCCAATTTTCTGCGGTACTGCAAGGCGCGTTTCGGTTTGCGGTGTTTCCCAAACGGTTTATCACCTTTAATCCGATGCAGTACGTAAAACTGCGTGGACGGAAGGATGATGTGGATATCTTCTCTGAGGACGAGTCCGATGCCGTTTCCACACCAACCCTATCCTACGAGCAATACACAAAGCTGACCGATTGGCTGAAAGGCAAGGAAAACCCCGCACTGTTGCCGGTGCAGATCGCATACTATACAGGGCTTCGCATTGGCGAGGTCTGTGGGCTGACTTGGCAAGACATCAATCTTGACGACCAGTACCTTACGGTGCGCCGCAGTATGCGCTACAACGGCACGAGACACAAGACCGAGATAGGAACGACCAAGCGAAGCAAAGTCCGTACAGTGGACTTCTGTGACACCTTGGCAGCGATCTTGAAAACGGCGAAAATGGAACAGCACAAAAACCGTCTGCAATACGGCACACTTTACAAGCTGAACTATTACAAAACCGTCAAAGACAAAGGTCGCAACTACTATGAGGTTTACAGTCTGCCGAGATCCGACAAGGTTCCAGAGGACTACAAGGAACTGTCCTTTGTGTGTCTCAGACCGGATGGTGCTTACGAAAGTGTAAGTACTGTCGGCATTATGTGCAAGAGGGCAAGCAAAAAGCTGGAAGGTCTCGAAGGGTTTCATTTCCATCAACTGCGTCACACGTTCACGACCAATCTGATCTCAAACGGAGCGGCGATCAAGGACGTGCAGGAGCTCTTAGGCCATGCCGATGCCAATACCACGATGTCTATTTATGCACATTCAACCAGGGAGGCAAAACGCACTTCTGCGAGACTGCTCGATAAGGTAAGCAGTGGTTGAATATAAAAAGTTTCCCTTGTTCCTGCTGATAAGGGCAAAAACAAGGGAAAATACATAACAGTTGAGTTGAAAACTACCGAAAAATCCAGTAATATCAAGGGTTTTTAGAGAGCTTGTATTTTTAATTCCAATTTGTTGAACGATCCTTCCTTGACAAAAGGGTTGGGGTATGGTAGAATTTGCGAAAATCCTGAAAGGAGCTACGGCAATGGCAGTACATCATTCCTTATTCAATATGATCTCTGCTCAGCAGCACGTCGAAGTCACTGTAGACTCGCCGGGCTTGTATTGTCGTACCCAATTTGAGGAATAATCCGTTCGAGGATTAACTATTTGGATTATGACGGTGCAAGTTGAAGGCTTCTTCGATTTGCACCGTTTTTATTTTTGAGGGAAAGAGGTATATATCACATGAAATTGGTACTGCTCGTTGGCGATGGTGCCGTTGGAAAAATGACCGTCGGCCAGGAATTGATGAAAATAACCGGTCTGCGGTTATTCCACAACCACATGACCATTGAACCCGTTTTGGAAATCTTCAATGATTTCAATGTGGATGTGATCTTAAAGCTACGTTATCTGATCTTTGAGGAATTCGTTAAATCCGATAATTATGGCATGATCTACACCTGCATGTGGGCTTATGACTGCCAGGAGGACTGGGAGATCATGACGAAGATCCTGGGCATCTTTGAAAGCGCTGGAGCTGAACTATACTGCGTGGAATTAACGGCTCCGCTGGATGTTAGGTTGAAGCGGAATGTCACAGAAAACAGGCTGAAAAACAAGGCATCCAAAAGAGACATTGCTTCTTCCAACGAACGGGTGATTCAGCATACGAAAAACCATCGGTTTGTCAGCGAGGATGGTGAAGTCCCGATCAGGAACTTCATGAGAATCGATAATTCCAATATCGAACCGGATGTTGTTGCAAAATTGATTAAAGATAAGTTTGATTTGTAAGAAACGGCTGATTTTATGTGGCTCTTTTGCTTTGACAGGTAGCGGAACTATGCTATAATGCGGTTAGACATACTTAAATTTGCGGAGTTGTTATCTATGAAGATCGAATATAGAAAAGCGGACATAGCAGATGCAGAATTGCTGATAGAGATTTATAATTCTGCGTTTTATAGTGATTATATGAAATATGGTGAATGTCCTGCGTATGGAAAGACAAAAGAAATGATGGAGAAATCCATAATTGACTATCCGAAATTTATTATTTTATATAATAGCAAACCGGTTGGCTGCATTTCCTGCAAACAGGTGGAAGAAGGAATATACGAAGTTGGCTGTTTGTGTGTTGTCCCAGAGTATCAAGGCAAAGGAATTGGAACGCAGGCGCTTCAATTTGTAAAATCGCACTATGAGGATTGGGATAAATTCACCTTAATTACGCCCTTAGACAAAGAGGAAAATGTAAAGTTTTATACAGAAAAATGCGGATTTGATATCGTATCTACTGAAATGGACGGAAATGTTAAAGTTGCGCGATTTGTTTATGAGAAAGATTGAACTTATGAAAAAGCTTACAATAAAAGAAACTGCAGACTATCTTCTGCACGACTGCGGATTGCTGGCAGAACTGACGAAGTACGGTAAAGTACATCCCATTGGCAGCTACCGCATGGATATGATGGCATGGAATGATCTGGACTTGGATGTGGAAAATGACGACATGTCCTTGGAGAAACTGTATCGCCTGACATCCTTTATTTTGGAAAAATTCCAGCCGGTTTGGTATGAAGCTAAGGAGGAGATCACCCCGGATGGCAAAACTGTTTGGTTCCATGGCTTTGAAACTATGATAACCGGTCAGCTTTGGAATGTGGATATTTGGTTTTTCGATAAATCAAAGATTGAAGCGGCTACGGATTACTGCGATTCCATCGTACGGCAGACAACTCCGGAGCAAAAACGGCAGATTGTTGCCATCAAGGAAGAACTTATCCGCCGTGGACTGTATTCATTCGAGGCTTATCGCAGTATTGATGTTTACCGAGCGGTCACGGAGCTGGGAATTACAACCCCAGAGCGTTTTTTGGACCAATATCAAAGGGACGATAAAAAATGATAAAAGCAAGAAGATTCGAAACCGCAGATGCCCAGGAAGTGTCGGCACTGATTATTAAAACCCTAAGAATAACGAATATCAAGGACTATTCCCCAGAATACATCGAAAAGGATGTGGCGCAGTTCACCCCGGAAAAGGTGATCGAGCGGGCAAGCTGGACCCATTTTTATGTATTCTGCGACGGAGATCGCATTGTCGGCTGCGGTGCCATCGGCCCCTATTGGGGGAGTGAAACCGAGAGCAGTCTGTTCAATGTCTTTGTGTTACCGGAGTATCAGGGAAAGGGTGTGGGCAGAAAAATCATCGAAACGCTGGAAACCGATGAATACGCCCTCCGGGCAAAGCGAATCGAGATTCCGGCATCCATCACCGCCTGCGCTTTCTACCGCAAGATGGGCTACGACTATAAGAATGGCATCGATACCGTGGATGCTGAGCAGCTCTATCGGCTGGAGAAGTTTCGTTAAGAAAGGAATTTGTTAATGCTGAGATTAAGACCCTATAAGCCCTGTGATGCCGACACGATTCTTGGCTGGATCAAGGATGAAGACACATTTCGTAAGTGGAGTACGGACAGATATCCCCACTATCCCATCACGGCGGACGATATGAACTACAAATACATGGGCTGCAACGGCGACTGTGCAGAGCCGGACAATTTTTATCCAATGACTGCTTTTGATGATGGCGGCATCGTGGGTCATTTGATTATGCGCTTTACAGATGCTGAAAAGTCTACCCTGCGCTTTGGCTTTGTCATTGTTGACGACTCCAAGCGGGCCATGGGCTGCGGAAAGCAGATGCTGGGGCTGGCACTGCGGTTTGCTTTTGATATTCTAAAAGTGCAGAAAGTCACCCTCGGTGTACTGGAAAACAATCCCGGCGCCTACCACTGCTATAAAGCAGCCGGATTTAAGGATGCTCCCATGGACGAGCCAGAATACTATCAGTTGATGGGTGAGAAGATCAAGTGTCTGGAACTGGAAGCAATCATATAACAGCGTACTGGGAGGGGGAACTTTATGATACTCTCACTTCAAGGCTGCATGGCTGTTGGAAAGACCACTGCAGTCCGTTACTTACAGGAACACGCTCCAGAAATCCACATTAGCTATGAGGATAATTCCGATGTGATTGCCCAAATCAAAGCGAAGAATCTGGACAAGAACAAATATGAAGACTATCTGAAAATTCAGCGGCTGTGGCTTCGAAAGGAAGTTCAGCGTTGGGAGAAGGCACGGCAATATCCCTGCACAGTCATGGACTTCGGTGCTGAGGAGATTGAGTTTTATACTCTGAATTATCCCAAAACCATCAGTATGGACTGGGATGTAGCCGATGCGCTGAAACCGGAGCTGGATGCTGTGAAAGCGTGTATGCCCGACCGGATTCTATTTCTAAATGCGTCAGTAGAAACTCTGCGCAGGAACAAACAAAACGATCCTACCCGTTCCCGGAATTTCTTTGACCATTACTTGCAGCACTTTCTGCCGCTGAAAAAGGCGTGGTTCCTTGGCCGCTCGGATGTGGATGTGCTGGATGTGGATGACCTGACCCCGGAGGAATTGGGACAGAAGGTCAAAGAATGGGTGTATCGTTGGTGCGCTGCCCCCACAGAAAGATAACGAGGAAATAATCATGCATTACACAATAAAGGAAGAACGGCTTACCGCCGATGAATACATCGAATTCCTAAAGTACACAGATTTGGGTTCTCAATATCCCAAGGAGCGGTTCTATGAACGGATTGGCACCTTGGTAAAACAAGCATCCATCAGCCTTGTGGCGAGAAACGATGCCGGGAAAATCATCGGTGTTTGCTTCGGCATTACGGATTTCGCCTACTGGCTGTTTATCACCGATTTGGGCGTGATTCGTGAATGTGCTGGTCAGGGCGTTGGTACGGCACTGGTCAGAAAACTGCACCAGCTGGCAGGCGGCGAGGAAAACATCATCATGTACACCTGTTTCAATGAAAACGCCTATGGCTTCTACGAAAAATTAGGTATGCAAAAACCCAATGATGTGGTGGTTCTGAACAAGGCGGAGTGGACGAATTTTACCATGGAGTGACATTTTGAAAATCGATGCGTTTTTTGAAAATGCCCGATTGCTGCAGGAGAAAATCGATTTTATCCGCTCCCGTTTGGGATATGCCTAATAACGAAACAGGCCGCCGATGCATCACGCACCGGCGGCTTTTTATATAAAGAAAACCCGGCACCGAGGGTTCGGTGCCGGGTAAGGGGAGAGTGTTAGTTTTCAATCAGGATGCCATCGGCATCGAACTCGTACATGTCCTCAGGCAGCAGGCCATTGTGGTTGGTGATCCAGTAGGAGCCGGTAGCCAACTCGCCGTTGGTGCGGACATAGATATAAGTGCCGTCTTCCAACTGCCGCAGGCCGGTGCCGTAGAGCTTCTTGCCGTCCAGATAGTAGTACAGAACGCCATTCTCGTCTACGATACCATCTTCCACATCGGAGATGACCAGGTAGCCATCCTCGCCAAACTCGTACATACCGGCTTCCAGATTGCCATTGGTGTTGGTGATCCAGTAAGCACCGGTGGCAAGCTTGCCGCTGGAGCGGACATAGATCCAGCCGCCATTGTACTCGATCAGACCGGCGTTGTACTGAATCTGGTTGTACTGGTAGAAGTAAAGACTGCCGTCCACATCCACGATTCCATGCTTGGGAGCAACAGCAATACCAATATCATTGAAGGCGACCTTCTGGCCGGTGATGAACAGGCCGGAGTTGTCATTTTCAACATTGGTGATGTAATACTTTCCGGTGGCCAGCTTGCCGCTGGAGCGGACATAGATGTAGCCGGAATAAACATTCTCGGAGCCATGCTCGCCGTGCCAAATGGTGTTGACGGAGATCAGACCCTTATTGTAGGCGATCTTGCCGTTCTCGTAATAGTACCACGCGCCGTTTTCGAAGTACACGCCGTTCTTAAATCCGCCCTCGGGGATGACCATGTAGCCGTTCTCATCGAAGGTGTAGCTGCCAACAGGAATATCCAGACCGTTGTTGTTGGATACCCAATACTCGCAATTCACGGCCAGCTCGCCGTTGGAGCGGACATAGATGTAGCCATTATCCAGCTCAATGAGGCCTGCGCCCATCATCAGCTGAGCCTCGTCGTAGTAACGCAGAGTGCCGTCATCCATCTCGGTGATGCCGTCATACTCGCAGAGGACGCCATCCTCGTCGAAGGTGTACACGCCGCCAATGACAAATTCACGATCAGTGGTGTTCTTGGAAACATAGACATCGCCGGTGGCCAGCTTGTTGCCGCCGTATTCACTGTCGCCGATGAAGTAGTAGTAATGATCATCCTCGTCCATCACAAAGCCGGGGTGCCAAAGGGCAAAGCCATTCTCGAAGTACATACCGCTAACGGAGTCGATACCGGTATAGTCGCTCATGAAAACGCCGTCCTCATTGAAGCAGAACCAGCCTTCCTCGGCATCAATGAAGGTTTCGCCCTTGCCCTCGTAGTAGTCCAGGGTGTCCTGATCGGGGCCGTAGGTCACGCCGTCAATGTCGCAGGGAGGATAAGGAACCCGAACCAGGCCGTCCAGCCACTCGTCATTTTCGGCATCATAGTAATACCAGTCGCCCCAGTAGTTGACCCAGCCGTCGGCATAGAACGTGATGTAATATGCATAATCGCCATTCTCGTCATAGACGGTGGTGCAGGGATCGTTGTAGTAATCGTAGCCCTCATCGATATAGCCGTCATAGGGGTCATACAGCACAGTGCCGTTGAGAGTGATGGTGCCGGGAATGGATTCCCCCCAATAATCGTCATAGTCCATGACAAAGAGGTAAGAGTTTTCAATAATCAGAGAGCCTCTGTCGAGGATCAGATTTTCAATCCAAAGATCACATTCATCGTCGGAGTAGAGGTACAGCAGACCGCCGTTTTTCACGGTCACATCTTCCGTATAGTAGTAAAGGGAGTAATAGTACGCATTTACCTCCACGCACACTCCGTCGATGGTGATGTCAGCTTCGGTACCGATGCCGATATAGTCAGCATTGACCTCCAGAACACCGGAACCGGTGATGGTCAGATCGCCGTCGACCCAAATACCACAAGAGTCAGAGGAATCGGTGTAAATATCGTTGTATCCCTCCAGCACGATGGTCAGGCTGCCCAATTCCGTGCCGATGCCGTAGGAAGCATCCCAATCCTCAACATAGCCGTCACCATAATAATCGTAATCATGCAGAGTCAGCAGAGCGCCGTTTTCATGGGAGTAGGTATAGTAGGCATAGCCGCCCTCGGTGGGCTTGGTGTCGGAGATATTGCCGTCGTTGTCCAGATAGTCACCGGGCTTCATGCCCACGCCGCCCACATAGATGTGGTAGCCGCCATCCTTCAGGTGGACGCCACTGACCATTTGATAGTTGGCATCAAGGATGCGGTAGTTGTCTGCGTAGCCATCCTCAGGGATGAGGATTTGGATATCGTCACCAACGTACAAATAGCCATTAGAATAAATGGCATCCATGCCATTCTCCACATCGGAGCTGGCGATCACTTCCGTTCCGATGCCGTAGATTTGCAGAGAGTCATATGCGTAGAGGCCGTTGTCATGACCTTCAGCCTTGGCATAGCCGCCGGAGATGATGAGAACTCCAGCGGAATAGATGCCGGTGTCGCCCTTGACAGTAATATGGCCGCCATTGATTTCGATATAGCTTTCGGCATCGATGGCGTTATAATCTTCGCCGCTCTCTGCGTAAATGGTGCCGCCGTAGATGTTAATATCATAGGCCTCCAGGGCTTCTTCGTCAGCAATCAGATTGAGAGTGGGGTTGCCACTGATGGTAATGGAAGAGTAGTCTTCATAATAACCGGCATAAATCGCTTCCTCGTCCGAGGTGACGATGCTGACCTTGGCGTTGTCGGTGATGGTCACAAAACCAGTGGATTCACCGTATACACAGATGCCTTCTTCTCTGATGGGGGTATCTTCCGTGCCGATGGTCAGCTGGAAATCGTCCCCGATCTCCAGTTCAACATCGTCGCCGTAAATATATACACCTTCGTTGTTGCCGCAGGCAATGGTAACCTTGGCGCTGCCGCCAAACACTACCTTTGCATCATATGCATACACATAAATGCCATTAGCTGTGCTGGTAATATTCAGCGAGCCGGTGCCATCAATGGTTAGGTTGCCCTCCACACTGATGCCATCGCCATTCTCCGAGGTAAGCGTCAGGCTGTTTTCGCCCTTCAGCGTCACGGATAGGGATTTGCTTGCATAGATGGCGGCAGCATAATAGTATTCGCCATCATCGTAATATAAATAACCCTCGCCCTCGTAGGTGTAGTTATTCAGGGTCAGTACGCCGCCCTTATAGTAGGCATAGCCGCCCTGGGGCTTGGTAGCGGTGGGCACGGTGCTGCCGGCAGGCAGATACATTCCGCCGGGCAGCTCCACACCGCCAACGAAAACGGAATCAGGCTCCCACACGGCATACAGGGTCATATCTTCGGTGAAGATAACGCTGTCGCCGGGTTGTCCCTTAACCTCGCCGTCGGCGCTGTCGCTCCAGCCGACAAACGTCTTGCCTTCGGGGGCAGTGAAGCCGCACTCCGGCAGGGTGTAGCTGCCGAGGTTCTCTACGGCATCCATGGTGCCGGTACCGCCGTTGGCGTTAAAGCTGATGGTAACAGTGTCAGCCCAAATGGCATACAGGGTCACATCTTCGGCGAAAGCAACGCTGTCACCGGGGAATTCCAAGAACTCACCGTCGGGGCTGTCGCTCCAGCCGACAAACGTCTTGCCTTCGGGGGCAGTGAAGCCGCATTCCGGCAGGGTATAGTTGCCGCTTAGTGTCGAAACAGAATCCATGCTGCCACTGCCGCCGTTGGCATTGAAGGAAATCTCACAAGCTGCCTTGATGGCAAAGCCATTCATGCTGGTATCAACTGTAGTAACAACCTCGTCATTCCAGTTCACAATGACCGTGTCAGCCGGCAGAGTGATTTTCTCCGTAGAATAAGTGTTATTAGCCTTCAGTGTCAGCCCATTTGCCTTGCTGCCCATAGCGGACAGATCCAGCGTGCCGCCCATGTATTCGAGATTGGCCCAGGTGCTGGCGAAGCTGCCACCCTTGATGGTAACATTAGAATAGACTGCTACATCAACTGCGGAACCACTGAAGCTGCCACCCTCAATAATCAGTTCACCTCCAGAAGCATAGATGGAGGCCAAACTCATGTTGGTTGAGGAGAAGGACGCACCATCCCGAACGGTAACGGTGCCGCCGCCGATATAGACCAGCTGCTGTGCGCTGATGTCCGTGCTGTAGCTGCCGCCGGCAAGGGTCAGCGAACCATTACTAATTTCGAAAAGCGAATAGCCTCCTCCACCGGTTCTCTTGATGCCACCGGTTTTTTCAGCGCTGGAATCGGTGAAGGTCACATCCGCGCTGCCATAGATACGGATAGGATCACTGGCGCTTATGGTTATGGAATAGCCATTCAGATCCACAGTAAAAGCACCGGAAGAGATGAAAATGCTTTCGGACAGAGAAATATCCCTGTTCAGCTTGATGTAGGTGATGGCGGTATCCGCCTCCGCCGCATCCACAGCCGCGGTCAAGGTTCCGCTGCCCGTCAGGTTGTCCGCTGTGCCGTAATAGACCTCGGGAACATCCTCTGCCGAAGCAGAAACGCCCATACACAGCATGACACCCAGCATCAGGCACAGACACAACAGGGTGCCGAGCAGAGTTTTCATTGTTTTGCTCATATTCTTTCCTCCTAATGATAAATTGGCAGGTCATCAATGACCTGTTCATTTACTTGATCAATGTATTCCATGAACTCCTTCAAAATCCGTCGCCCAATGCTTCGGTAGTCCATAGAAAGGGACTTTTCGATTTTCGACCGGCGAACCTCCGGCGGTACGCCGTAGAGCTTCAGGATCTCCTCCAGGGCACCGGATATTCGCACTTCGATTGACTGGGAGTCCCTGGTGGTCATCAGGGTGGCATACTCAATGCCGGAAACCAGGGTTTCCGCCTCCGCGAATTGGCCATCCGTCCAGCCGGGGCAGTATTCGGCGAATATGGTTTTCGCTCTGGCGGCATCGTTGCGGCGGATGATCTCCAGGGTCATGGGGTGGGTGTAGCACGAGAGGTAAAAATCCTTGGCGATGGGGTTTGCATCGCAAATGGCCGCCATGGACATCAACTCCACGCACAGCGCCATCACAGCGTCCTCTCCCTCGTTCTCGATCTGATGGATCACCTTCCACTGGAAGTCGCAGAGCATTTGGGTCAGGATGGCCAGAAGGTGTTCCTTGGTTGGGTAATAGAAGGTCAGGTGGCCGGTACTGATGCTCAGCTCATCGCTGATGGCTTTGACTGAGGTGCCGGAATAGCCGGTTTGCAAAAACCGCCGGGTGGCCACCTGCACGATCCGTACTTTGGTAATGTTGCGCAATTTCTTCTTCGCCAATGAGATACCCCCTCCCCATCTTGATTAGAAATATTTTAGCATGCATACTAAATGCTGTCAATAGTGAATAAGTAAAAATTCCCTCCGGACGAAACCAGGGGGAGCCGCCTAGCCGTTGCACAAATGACACCTTGCCGAACCAGCATCTCCGCATTGAGGTCAAAGCTCTGTGCAAGCCAAATTTTTTCATCATGGTGCGAAACACCTTTGACGATAATATTGTTTTCGATGATGACGGAATCCCGCAAAGGCAGGAGGAAAACCACGGCTTTGGCACCAAAACCATGGTTGCCCTGTGCCAAAAGGTCGGCGGCTTCTGCGATTTCCAAGCTGATGGCAAGGTTTTTTCCGTGTATATGCACCTCAAATAAAATCCACTTCAAACTCCCGTCCCAAGGCATTGGGACGGGAGTTTGTTCATCAATACAGAAACGGCTTGTCCTTATTTTTGGGCTTATGTTAGCTATACATGACTGTACCATCTGCCGCCAGATCCTCTGTCAGGTCGGCGATGGGATCGCCCTTGACCTGCATACTTGCGGCACTCCACGGGAAGCCGGAGGCGGCGGTAGGGTAGACCCCGGCAGTGTGATCCACGAAGTAGGGGGCGAAGGCGGGATCCCGATACTGATCGTCCTTCATATTTCGTGTAAGTTGGTGGACAATGGCACCGATCATTTCGAGATGACCCAGTTCTTCCGTTCCGATATCCGTAAGAAGTCCCTTTAATTCGTCAAAGGGCATGCTGTAGCGCTGGGAAAGATATCGCAGCGATGCACCCAGCTCGCCATCCGGGCCGCCGTACTGGGAAATGATGATGGATGCCAAACGGGGATTGGGGCGGGCAATCTTTACGGGATACTGCAGTTTTTTATCATAGATAAACATACTCAGACCTCCTTATTGGCGCAGTATTCCCAGGGCCACGGATCATCCAGCCAGCGATACTCACCCTCAGAGGGTGTGCGATGGTTCAGAGGGCCGTGCTTACGCTGGTATTCCTCCATGCATTTATGGTATATCTGCTGGTAGGTGCGATACATTTTCAGTGCCTGTATATCATTCCTATGGGTATCCAGATACAGTGCCAGTTCGTTGATCGCAAAAGCTAGAGTCTGCAGTTCGGTTTTCGGCGTCGTGTTCAATTCTTTGCGGTTGACCATTCCCATGAACGGCAGATCAAGTCCTGGGTAAATGGTGCCGCGAATGATCCCTTTTCGAGCCTCGTACATGGGTGGATCCTCGTTCTGGAAGGGGACATAAGGGTTGGCAAGGGGAGCGCAGGCGGGCAGATGGCCGTTACCGCCCCTGCGTTCCATTTGGTGTCGTTTCAATGTGCATTCCTCCAATCTGAAGCTGTCGCTTCGTGTCATTCTATGCAAATGGACTACTGGATGTTCTTTCAACCATGAATAAGCATAGACTAGAGGGAGGTGTTGCCTATGAAGAAACGCATTCCAGTCACAAAGCTTCTGCCGGTCTATGCCTTTGTGCTGATCGGATGTCTATGCACCGCATATTTTGGGAGTCATGTCATAACGACAATGGTCGAAACAGCCCCTGTTGAAGGGCGTATCTGCTTTGTGATCGATGCCGGACATGGGGGAATCGACGGCGGCGCCACCTCCTGTACAGGCGTTTTAGAAAGTCAGTTTAATCTGGAGATCGCCCTGCGGCTGAATGATCTGCTGCGCTTTATCGGCTACGAAACGTATATGATCCGCACAACGGATACGTCCATCTATACGGAAGGGAAAACAATCGCAGCGCAAAAAGTTTCGGATTTAAAAGAGCGTGTTCGATTGGTGAACGAACGGGATAATGCTGTTCTGATCAGCATTCATCAGAACACTTATCCGGATGGGCGGTACAGCGGTGCTCAGGTTTTTTATGGAAAGGACGAAACCAGCAGATCCATTGCGTCGCAGATCCAGACAGCCTTTGTACATCAACTAAACCCGGGAAGTAATCGCAAAAGCAAGCCTTCCCACGGCATATACCTGATGCAATCCATTAACCGCCCGGGAGTGCTGATCGAGTGCGGTTTTATCTCGAATATAGAGGAAGAGTCTCAACTACGTACTATAGAATATCAGCAAAAAATTGTTTGTGTGATTTGCTCTGAGGTGAGTAAATACTTCGCTTGAGAAATATTGTAAATTTAGCTCAAAATAGGGTTGCAATTTGTTTCGAAAAATGTTATTTTGATTGTAAGCAATATATTGCTTTGGGGAGGGGATGCCCACCCCACAAATACAAAGGAGGAAATACACAATGAAGAAACTCAGCAAAATCTTTGCAGTAGTTCTGTGCCTGGCCATGGTTCTTTCCGTGCTGCCCGTTGGCGTTTCTGCTGCTACCGAAAAGTACGTCGAATTCACTGTCGACTCCCTGGGCCTGGGCGACCAGTCTTACTCTGCTGGCACTACCACCGTTGACGGTGTTGGTGTCGAGTGGATCCAGCTGGGCAACTACGGCGATGGCATCCAGATGAGAGATAGCGAAAAGAATGGTGAGTGGAGAACTTCTATGTTCTGGAACACCTCCGCTCTGGGCAGCGGCATCACCAAGATCGAGCTGACCTACAGCGATAGCAAAGATGTTACATACGCCAATGCTGATTGCGAGATTTTCAACTTCGGTAACGAGGCTAAGGGCGATGCTTACAGCACCAAGCTGTCCACCACCGCCGGCACCAAGACCTACACCATTACTCCCGATGCTGATACTTATACTTACTTCTACATGGAGCATGACCTGAAGTACACCTTCTACTGGAAGTCCATCAAGGTCTACTACAACGATAACGGCTCCAATGGCGGCAGCACTCCTGCTCCCGAGACTCCCGCTCCTGAGACTCCTGCCGGTGTCTCCATCGCTGACGGCGAGTATGTTATCGTTTGCCCCGCTTACAACAAGGCTCTGTCCTCTTCTAAGGCTTTGAATGAGGACGGCTCTGCCAGTTTCTACAATGCCGGTGTTGATGTCACTGTTTCCGGCAGCACTGTTTCCGGTCATGGCGATGCTGAGAAGTGGATCGTTACCAATAACGAAGACGGAACCATCACCATCAGCCAGAACGGTCAGAACCTGGCTCTGGCTGACAAGTTCTCCAGCATGAACCTGGGCGAAGTCAACGACAAGTGGGTTTTGGAGGATGCCGGCAATGGCCTGTACTACGTTAAGAATTCCGCCCGCGGCAACTACATCGAGTGGTACGATTCTTATTCCAACTGGAGCACCTACGGCACCATCAATGACGAGGCTCTGTTTGCTCTGCAGTTCGTTGGCCTGAACGTTCAGCAGCCCAGCGAGCCCAGTGGCCCCAGCGAGCCTAATGCCGGAACCGGTGACCTGTCTGTTGCCGGTCTGGTCGTTGTCATGATGGCTGCTACCGCTGGTGTGGTCGTTCTGGCTAAGAAGAAGGAATTCTAATTCTTTTCTAAATTTTACTGCCCCACTTCGGTGGGGCAGTTTTTTAGTCTTAGGTTTGCAAACACTTGACCACATTTCAGTTTGTTGGTATAATGAAAGAAACTAGTAGGGAAGTGGTCCTATGGCAAAAACAAAAACCGTATTTTACTGCACCTCCTGCGGCAATGAAACCCCCAAATGGGTCGGTCGTTGCCCCGGGTGCGGCGCATGGAATACGTTGGAAGAGCATATTGAAAAACCCGTGGCTTCCGGTCGTGCAAAGGCATCGCCTGTGGGAATAAGCCGTAAACCTCAGAAGATATCCCAACTGGATACGGATGCGGAGATCCGATTCTCAACCGGAATGGGTGAACTGGATCGAGTATTGGGCGGCGGTGCGGTAGCCGGTAGTCTGGTACTGGTGGGTGGTGCTCCCGGAATCGGTAAATCCACCTTGCTGCTGCAGATCTGCAATCGTCTGTGCCAAGGCCGTTCGGTTCTGTACATATCTGGCGAGGAAAGTGAGCGTCAGCTGAAGCTGCGGGCGGTTCGTCTTGGCGTTGCTCCGGATCAGCTGTATATTTTATCGGAAACACGGCTTTCCGATGTTCTGGAAGCCGTTGAGGAGCTCAAGCCTGACATCCTGATCGTGGACTCCATTCAAACCCTTTACAATGAGGAAAACGAGTCTTCTCCCGGCAGCATTTCTCAGGTTAAGGATTGCACAATGTCTATGATGCAGCTTTCCAAGGCACAGGGTATCACCGTATTTGTGGTTGGCCACATCAATAAGGACGGTAATATTGCCGGTCCTAAGGTGCTGGAACACATGGTAGATTGCGTATTGTATTTTGAGGGCGATCAGAATTCCAGCTACCGGCTGCTTCGGGCAGCAAAGAACCGCTTTGGCTCTACCAATGAGATCGGTGTCTTCGAAATGATGGACAGCGGTCTGATCGAGGTGCCTAACCCCTCGCAGATGCTGTTGGCCGGCAGACCTGAGGGAGCGTCCGGCACCTGCGTTGCCTGCGTCATGGAAGGCACGCGACCTGTGCTTGCAGAGGTTCAGGCTCTGGTGACTAAAACAACCTTCAACGTGCCGAGACGTGCCGCAGACGGCTTTGATTTCAACCGGGCGGTGTTGCTCATGGCTGTGGCTGAAAAGCGCGCAGGCATGAAGCTGAACATTTTTGACGCCTATATTAATGTGATCGGCGGCCTGCGGCTGGATGAGCCCGGCGCGGATCTGCCGGTGGTGCTGGCTGTGGCGTCCTCTTATCGGGATCAGCCCATTGCGGACGATCTGGTCGCCATTGGTGAAGTGGGCTTGACCGGAGAGATCCGATCCGTTTCTCATATGAACCAGCGCCTCGGAGAAGTTGCAAGACTTGGCTTTAAACAATGTATTATTCCAAAAAACACATCTGAAAAGTTGGAAATTCCTGATGATTTGACCGTATATCGCGTCAAAAACCTCCGTGAAGCCATCGAAATGGCTATCTAATCGAAAAGGGGAGAAGATCAATGATCCTCTCCCGATGCGTTGTCAGCAGAAAAATCCAGCTTGGACAGGGGATTGGCCTCCGCAGCAATTTTTAGCTCAGTGTTCTCAATATGGGTGTAAATTTGGGTAGTATTCAGGTTTTCGTGGCCTAAAACTTCCTGAACTGTCTTAACATCTACGCCACCGGAAAGCATCATAGTGGCTGCTGTATGGCGTAATTTGTGGGCAGAAAACTGCGTAGA
The DNA here is from genome assembly GCA_017456645.1 of Oscillospiraceae bacterium. GTDB lineage: Bacteria > Bacillota > Clostridia > Oscillospirales > Oscillospiraceae > Faecousia. Next base: position 55,353 of record JAFTIZ010000005.1, on the reverse strand, counting down.
ATCCAAACCTGCTTGCAGCAGCGCTTTCTTTACCAAACGATGAACGGCTTCAACGCTGATGCGGTTACCGTTGCGGGAACCAAACAGCGCACGATTGTCAGATAGTTTTTTTTTGTTGCGTTCGACAAGGTAGGCGTCGATTGCTTTACGGCAGGGAGTACCAAAATAGACGAAGCGCTCTTTGTTGCCCTTGCCGACAACACGAACCCGATCCTCATATACATCGGTTACATTTAAGCCTACCAGCTCGCTGCGACGTATACCACAGTTCAAAAACAGCATCAAAATGGCGTAGTCCCGCTTAGCATTTTGACCGGAAACAGCCTGTAAAAGCGCCGCAGATTGCTCCATTGTCAGGTATTTCGGCAGGCTTTTGCGCAGCTTGGGATACTCCAGATCGATAACAGGATTTTCTTGCAGCTGCTTGGTACGCACCGTAAGATACTTGAAGAAGGATTTGATGGCACTGAGCTTTCTGGCGCGAGAGCTGGCGCTAATGCCATGATCAGGAGCAGCTGCGTCCGGATTAGGTACACGATCACTGGCCAGATAGGAAAGGAAATCAAATACATCTGATGTAGTGATCTGTTTGATAAAATGGACATCGATATCCTTGATTGGAATGTCATCCAGTCGTGTGTGGATCGGCATATCACTGCGCATAAGTTTTATGAAGCGCAGGAACATTCGCAGATCCAAATAGTATTCACCGATGGTAAGCTGCGATTGACCTTTGATCGTTTCGTGATAAGTTAGGAAATCCCGCAAAATCTGCGGACAATCAGAATAACGCTGCATAATGAAACCTCCAATACAGGTTCGCCACGCTGAGAGGCCTGATACAGCCTAAAAGCCCCAGTGAATCCCTTGATACCATTATTATAGCATAAATTTATTCAGAACGCAACAAAATTTTTATTTTGTTGCGTTCGTTATGTTTCTAGATTAAGAGGGATCTCCCTGCCCCGTATTCGAATTTCGTCCTGCTAAGCGTCAACAAGAACCGATACGAACGCCTTGAACCAACTTTCTCACATAAATTTTTGTACCCAGGAACCGGATAAGTCCGGCTCCTGGGTATTATTTCGTAGTCTGCGAGTAATCCATAGGTACAATCAGATACGATAAATCAATTCGCTTTTACTCTCTGTACTTAGCTCTTGTTTGCTTTGGATTTTTTCATAATCAACAAGACTACAATTACCGCTCCAATAGACACGATTATTACTGCACCGACGATGATCCACAGCATCGGCAAAGCCGTGGTTGTATTGGGTTCGATAGCGGAGTCCTTCCCTATTGTGGGTTCTGTATGCGTAGATTCTGTCTGGACGGGTTCGGTCTGCGTGGGTTCTGTAACGGACGGATCCTCAGGAATTGGTAGCCTCGGCGTTTCCTTTGTATCGATCAATTTACAGACGGAACAGCTCCGTTCCCAAATGCCAACATTTGTTTGGGTTGCGACCTGCGTTTCAATCCATTCTCCAAACTGATGATTGCCTGTGGCTGGGATTGTCCGTCCCGCCTCGACAAGATGGCCGCAGCTACTGCATACATAATCGCCATCGTAGCCTTCCGTGCCGCAGGTAGCTTCTTTGTAGTTTTTCAGGGAATATTTGGAATGTTTGCAGCTCTGACTGTTTGAATTATTATCGTTGCCGGTAGATCCGCCATTTCCGCTGGACGAACCGGTATTTCCGGAGGGTAAGCTAATCCCGTCAGGAACATCCTCACCAAACAGCAGCCAGGCATATTCCGGATAGTCCACAAATACATTTCGAACACCGGTAATGGATTGCACCGCATCATTTCTACCCATTTCCCAGGTATCCACCGGGTCTTCCTCCATCCATTTCAGCAGCACATCAAGGCTTTCCATTACGCCACTGCTGCCCCACATCCGGTTGATATTGCCCCACCGAACATAGACATACAGTATGATTCGCGCGCAATCGCCCCGAACGGAAACACCGGGATCATAATATCCGGCGCTTTCGCCATAGGCTTTGTTGCCTCGGTCAGAGTTTTCCTGCACCCAAGTGGGTCGCAGCATCATAATATCATCCTCGTCGCTGCCGCCAAGACCTTTGCTGTTGGGCCAGGTATGCTCACGGTTCCAAGTTTTACCGGAGTCCCATGCACCGTTCAATATCTTGCCGGAATAAAAAGAGGAAATATGAGAAGTATCACTGTTCAGACAATCCGTATAGCGATATAGCGAACGGGTTGCCTGATATCCAATGATATAGCTGTGCTTCGATACCATCATGGCCTTCAAAGCCTTATACAGCTCGGAGGACGGCGCATTGGACTGGCTGGTGCCGCCATCCTTCTGGCTCATGGTGTTGAAGCTGTAGCTTCCGGAATAATAGGATTGGGCATAGGTGGATAAAAAGATGCAGTTCTCTCCCCTGGCGCCCCAGTTTGCCACATATTTACCGGATGTTACGTACTTTACTTCCTCGGCGCTGGTATATCCGGTGGGCGTGGTTAGAACGCTGGAAGCAGCCTCCACCAAAACGGGATACGAAGACAGCGTCATGCTGATCAGCAGCAGCAAAACTGAAATGCAAGCTAGAATCCTTTTCATACTATCCTCCAAGTGTCTATTTTCTATAACTATATCATAGATTTTCTCTATTGTATATGTAATTTAGCAATAATTGTCATTAAAATACGTGTTGATGTGCTCACCTACTGAATAGTTAATAAGGATTTTTGCCTCAGTATCCAAAAAATATGAATTTCGTCTTTACTTTTTGTACTATTAAAGATAAAATGTAGATATATACATCTTCTTAGGAGGAATTGATTATGAGTGTCAAACGTATTGGTGTCCTTACCAGTGGTGGCGATGCCCCCGGCATGAACCCCTGTGTCCGCGCTGTTGTCCGTACCGCCCTTTATCATGGTATCGAGTGCTACGGTATCCGCCGAGGCTGGAACGGCCTGATCACCGGCGATATCGTCAAGCTGGACGAGAAGAGTGTCTCTCACACCATTAACCGCGGCGGCACCATTCTCTATACCGCCCGCAGCAAGGATTTTATGACCGAAGAAGGCCAGCGCAAGGCTGTTTCTACCTGCAAATTCCTTGGCCTGGATAGCATCATCGCCATCGGCGGCGACGGCACGTTCCGTGGCGCCAGAGCGCTGTCCAAGTATGGCATCAATGTCATCGGCATCCCCGGCACCATCGATAACGATATCAGCTGTACCAACTACTGCATCGGCTTTGATACCGCTGCCAACACCGCAATCGAGTGCATCGATAAGCTGCGTGATACCATGCAGTCCCACGAGCGCTGCTCCGTAGTCGAGGTCATGGGCCGCAACGCCGGCTATCTGGCTATGTACGTAGGCCTTGCGGTTGGCGCTACCGCCGTTCTGGTTCCTGAAGAAGAAATCGACTTCGAGCGGGACGTTATTGAAAAGATCCGTCAGGCTCGTTTCAACGGCTTCACCCATTACATGATCGTTGTGGCTGAAGGCGCAGGCTCTGCCAATGAAATCGCAGCCAAGATCAAGGAAGCCATCGATCTGGATCCCCGCGTCACCGTTCTTGGCCACATTCAGCGCGGCGGTGTTCCCACCGGCCGTGACCGCGTTAACGCCACTAAGATGGGCTATCTGGCTGTAGAGCTGCTGCTGGCCGGCAAGACCAACCGCATTGTCTGCACCCACGACGGCGGCTACACCGACGTGGATATGGACGAAGGTCTGGATATGAAGAAGAGCATTCAGAAGATCGAGGTAGATGTTCTGGCAGCAATGACCGGTATCTGATCCCGTTCCCCGTTTATGCAACTCCCCTGTGTTACGCACAGGGGAGTTTTTTATAGCAAAAAACGGTCTGCCGCAATTGGCAGACCGTTTAAGCTTTGGGATGGCACTTTTCGTACACGGATTTCAGCTTCTGATTGATCATGTGCGTGTACATCTGGGTAGACGAAATGTCGCTGTGACCCATCAGTTCCTGAACAGAACCAAGGTCGGCGCCATTTTCCAGCAGATGCACGGCAAAGCTATGCCGCAGAGTATGGGGCGTAATATCTTTTTCGATGTGAGCGGTGGCTTGGTAGTGCTTCAGGATCTTCCAGAAGCCCTGACGGCTCATCCGTGCACCGTTGATGTTAACAAACAGCGCCTTCTCATCACCGGATTGGATCAAAGTATCCCGAATGTCACGCAGATACACAGTCAGCGCACGCAGCGCACCGGGATACAGCGGAATGGCTCTGGTCTTTTTGGCACCGGTGCATTTGATGATGCCCAGATCCAGATTCACATCGTCCACATCCAGCTCGATCAGCTCCGACACACGAATGCCGGTGGCGTACATGACCTCCAGCATAGCCTTGTCTCGATAGCCCTTGGCATCGACACATGCGGGCTGAGCCAACAGAAGCTCGATCTCACGGCCGGTGAGGATCTGAGGAAGCTTCTTTTCGCCACGGTCAATATGGATATCCGTCACCGGTGTCTTTTCCAGAAAACCGAAGGATACCAGATACGCATAGAAATTCTTCAGGCTGGCCAGATTCCGGGATACCGTAGCACCGGAGCGGCCATCTGCCTCCAGATGGGCCAGGTATTGGCTGATATTCAGTTGTGTCGCATCCACAACGGCAACATCCTCGCTGGCGCGGAGCCACTCGGCGTACTGCCGAATGTCGCGCAGGTAGGACGCAACGGTGTTGGAGGATGCCTGCTTTACCTTGGACAGGTAATTTTCATAGGCGCAGATCAGATCCAACATGAAGCGAATACCCTTCCCTTACTGCTAATTCATAATTGACACCAGAAACGGTGAGATAAACCAATAATCCACCATGCCCACTGCAAGCGCAGCGCTTAAGCATAGCGGAAGTTCCCACGGGATGTGCCTGCACTCCCCTCTGATATGTCGCAGCCAGTACAGATACAGCAAAGGGATCAGACACAAATCTGAGAACAAAAACAAAAAACGAACCAACCAACCGCTTGGACCAAAAGCAAGACTCACACCGAATGCGCAGAATGCGAAACTGAAAGCCTTACATGTGCTGATGATCAGCAGCAGCCATGGTTCGGATAAAGAAACCGCAAACGCGGACAGCAGAAAAGGTAATAACGTAGTCGCCAAGAGCCCGACCACCGAGGCATAACGACCGGCCCCGTCACGGATCAAAGGAACGAGAACGTCCTCTGCCTGAGCAGCGGACAAACCTCCAAGCACAATGCCGAGGAGCCAGCCGATGCCGAGTAGCCACGGGGCGCTTGTGCGCCATTTGAACCGGCGCAAACCTTTAAAATTACGCATTTGCACTTACCTCCTCAAGGCCACAAGGGCCGCAGAAGCGAAGCATAGTAAGGCAGATAAGGCAATAAGGCGTTAACGTAACGTCTATTCACAATGCATGAATACTATACTCCAAAACCCTTTTGTTTGCAAGCAAATTTGGACATTTTTACGATTTTTGTAAATTATGCCGATTTTTATGTTAACGCAGTTATGTCAACTAGCGCAACTGCCACCTGGGGATTCATGTTAAAACAGGCGCAAAATGCAATATCTAGAGCATAAACTTTTATTTGCCCACTAAATATAGACTTTGCAAGAAATCCTGCGTCGTTCTCACAAAAGGTAAATAATATTTACCCAACATTCCCTTTTGTACAAGTTAACGGAAATGGTATTTTTTACTCTTTTTTCTGCCGGTGTTTTCTCCTTTTAATCCTAAAAAGCCTACCGCACCAGAGCCTGAAAGTATGGCCAGTGCCGTTACGCCTATGCCCTGATACTGTCCTCCGAAAAATAATGCGGTGATTGCCAGAAGGGTCAAATAATAGATCCCCCCTGTCCCCAAACACACGATCATCCACCGCCTTTTAATTAGCATTGCAGCTAACCATGCGCCTGTGGCAGCAGCTAAGATCAAAGTAACGATTGCGCCGTATCCAATCGCTTCCACTCCCAGTTTTTCTGATAGAATCAGTAAAGCAATAGCCAGCGCTCCGAGTATAGTCAGCACCATGCTGACAATCCATCCAATTACCAGCCCCGCAGGCATGGACATTGCTTTTCCGGTGACTTTCCTGTTGACAACCATGTTCCTCTCCCCTTTCATCCCAAGCCTATGCCCGTCCATATATAAAAAGAACCGGCGCGGTTCTTCCGCGCCGGTACGAATATTAAATAAATCAGACGGACATCTGCTTGACCATAGCATCCAGCAGAGTCTTGGCAGCCTCTTTGGTTTCGCCCACAGCAGTGTAGTAGAACTTGACCTTGGGCTCGGTGCCAGAGGGACGGGCAATTACACTGCCCTTATCACCCAGCAGGAACTCCAGAACATTGGACTTAGGGAGGTTGATAACAGTTTCAGTGTCGGCAACCAAATCCTTAGCCACGCTGGACTTATAATCCCGAACACCGGTAACGGCAGCACCGCCAATGGTAGCAGGAACTTCAGCACGCAGGTCAGCCATCATCTTGGCGGCCTTCTCCATGGCATCAGCACCGGTCAGCTCCACGCTCTGGACATGAGCCAGATAGAAGCCGTACTTCTTATATACGTCCTCCAGAGCATCCAGAATGTTCTTGCCCTGGGTCTTCAGGCTTGCTGCCAGCTCGCAAACCAGCATAGAGGCCACGATTGCGTCCTTATCACGGGCATAGGTGCCCTTCAGGTAGCCGCAGCTTTCCTCGAAGCCGAAGAGGAACTTGTGTTCCTCGTTCTTCTCTTCCAACTTCAGAATCTCACCGCCGATGTACTTAAAGCCGGTGAGAACAGCCTTCATCTCAACGCCATAGTAGGCGGCGATCCGATCAGCCAGCGGAGAAGACACGATGGAACGGACAGTAATTGCACCCTCAGGGATATCCTTCTTTGCGGTACGCGCCTTCAGGACGTAATCCAGCAGCATGAAGCCTAGTTCGTTACCGGAGAGCTTCACAAAGCCACCCTTGCCGTCAGGAACGGCGATAGCAACACGGTCAGCATCGGGGTCAGTGCCCAGAATCACGTCGCAGGGAGCCGTAGCAGCCACCTTGTAGCTTTCATTCAGCGCAGCATCGGTCTCGGGATTGGGATACTCGCAGGTCTTAAAATCGCCGTCAGGCTTGGCTTGACACTCAACAGTAGTGATGTTGACACCCAGCTTGCCCAGAACTGCGTGGACGGGCTCCATACCGGTACCGCACAGAGGGGTATAAACGATGTTCAGACCGGCGTTCTTCAGCATTTCGGGATCTACAGCCTCGTTCAGAACGGTCTCGTAGTACTTCTCCCACAGATCCTGACCGATGTAGGTGATCAGGCCATCGTTCATGTACTCGGTAAAAGACTTGGTCTCAGGAACGAAGAAGGGAATCTCCGCGATCTTAGCGGTAACGATAGCCGCAGGCTCATCGGTCATCTGACAGCCGTCGGGGCCGTAGCATTTTACACCGTTGTAAGCGCCGGCATTATGGCTGGCGGAAATCACGATACCGCAGCCGCAGCCCAGCTGGCGAACAGCATAGGACAGCATAGGGGTGGGCGCCAGACGGTCATACAGCCAGGTCTGAATGCCGACCTCAGCGAAAGCCACGGCGCAAACCTCAGCAAACAGCTGGGAATTGTGACGGGAATCGTAGCCGATGGCGGCCTTCTTGGGCAGATCCGTAGAAGACAGCCAGGCAGCCATGCCCTGAGCGGCACGACGGACAGTATAGCGGTTCAGGCGGTTGCTGCCGGCACCCATAATGCCACGCATACCTGCGGTACCGAACTGAAGATCACCGCCAAAGCGACCCTTCAGCTCCTCGGTATCATTTGCAATTGATTTCAGCTCATTCTGGACATCCTCCGGCAGGCCGGCGTTGCACCAGAAAGCATAACGATCCATATAATTCATTGGAATCTCCTCTATTCTCCTCTTGGAAAAACAGCTCAAAAGTTTAGCTTTTGAGCTGTTTGCTATGTGGAATTGTAGTGATTACTCAGCGTCGTTGTCGCGCTGTGCCTGAGCGGCAACCAGAGCATTGAACTTGGCACGAGTTTCCTGAACCTCGCTCAGACCCTGAGCAATGGCTTCCTCGGTGCGACGCAGAGCATCATCCATGTACTCGTTGCTGACCTTGCGCAGATTAGCGATCTGAGCCTTGGCAGAAGCGATCTCCTCGGCGCAGCGATGCTTAGCCTCTTCGTAGATGACTTCCTTGGACACCATATGCTCGGCCTCTTCCTGAGCTTTGCGGATGATGTTCTCAGCCTCGCGCTTAGCCTGAGCGATGATCTCGGCACGACTCTCGACGATGGTACGGGACTGCTTCAGCTCAGCAGGCATCTGGGCGATGATCTCGTCCAGCATGTCAAGAACCTTATCCCGCTCCAGAATGCACTTGTCGGAAGCCAGAGGCATAGACCGGGCGTCCTGCACCAGGTCATACAGGGCAGTGATGATATCTTCAATATGCTTTTCGTTCATTAGGGGTTTCCTCCTTGACGTAATATATTTTTACTTATCTTTTCTGTAAAGAGTTAGCAGGGTTTTTCCGTACTTGTAGTCTTTTGACCGAGAATAACCGGAAAATTCCCACGGAAGCTCCTTGCCCAAAGGGCGTTCCGTAACTATTATACCACCAGATTGCAAAATGTCAATTTCCGTTATGCGTTTTAGCGAATTTTCCAAAAAAACTTCTGCATAAGGAGGATCCAGTAGAATAATATCGAATTTTTCCTTACAGGAGTTTAAAAAGCTCAGATAATCCGCTCGAACAACACGGGCGTTTTGTCCCAAGCCGGTACGCTTCAGGTTCTCCTTGATCAGCTTGCAGGAATCCTCCCGTTCATCTACGAAAACCGCCGACGCCGCGTCCCGACTCAGCGCCTCGATTCCTAACTGGCCGGTGCCGCCAAACAGATCCAGCACTCTTGCGCCGGGGATCTCAAAATGGATGATGCTGAACAGCGCCTCCTTCACTCGATCCGCTGTGGGACGAGTCAGAAGTCCGTCAGGGGGTTTCAGGGCCACACCCCTGGCCTTTCCTGTGATCACTCTCATAAAGTTTGCTCCTTGTGAAAATGCTGATATACCGCCATGGCGGCATCCTTTGGCAGCAGCCGCTCAAGCTCCGGCAGTGAAGCCTCGCCGATGGCAGTAAGGGATTTGAAAGTTTTCAGCAGTTCCTGCTTGCGCTTTGGGCCGATGCCGGGAATGCGATCCAACTCAGAATAGCGCAGACGCTTGCTGCGTAGCTGCCGGTGATAGGTGATGGCGAACCGGTGGGTCTCTTCCTGAATATTGCCAATCAACGTAAACACAGCCTGCTGATTGTCGATACGGATCTCAGCGCCCTCAGGGGTCACCAGAGCCCGTGTACGATGGCGATCATCCTTGACCATACCAAAGACGTTAATCTGAAGACCAAGCTCCTGAAGGGCAGACACGGCGGTCTGAGCATGGGTCACGCCACCATCGATCAGCAGCAGATCCGGCTTTTCCTCAAAACCCTTATCCGCAGCCTGATAATGAACGAAACGACGCTTTACCACCTGATGCATGGAGGCGTAATCGTCCTGATTATCCAGCCCCTTCACCTTAAACCGTTTGTAGTCGGATTTGCGTGGTTTTCCATCCTGAAACACCACCATACTGCCTACGATATCTGTGCCGGAAATATTGGAAATATCAAAGGATTCAATCCGTTTTGGCGGTTCCATTGCCAGCATTTTGCCAAGTAACGACAAAGTTCCGGATACCTTTTCTTCCTTGCTGGTGACCCGTTGTGCTTCCTCAAGAGCGTTTTTCGCCGCCAGCTCCACAAGACGCACGTTGTCGCCCCGCTGAGGGACTTTCAGCTTGGTCTTGCAACCGAATTGCTGCTCCAGCAGCTGGGCGAGCAGCTCGCTGTCTTCAATCTCAAAGGGCAGCAGGATGATTTTGGGTACCGCTCCCCTGCTCAGATAATATTGCTTAACCAGTGAGGAAACGGCAGCCTCCGGATCGTCCGGCACAGCCATGACCTCGTATTCCTTGTCTAGCAGATTACCGCCGGAGAAATGAAGCACAGCAAAGCAGGCCTTGGCCTCGGTCTGGGCATAGCCGATCACATCCGTGTCGGCCAGAGAGCCGGCGGTGACCAGTTGCTTTTGACCAAGCGCTTCAACGGAATTAAGTCGATTTCGCAGACTTGCCGCCAGTTCAAATTCCAGCCGCTCCGCTGCGGCCAGCATTTCTGTTCTGATTTCATCCGCGACGGACTTATAGTTACCGCTTAGCAGCTGCTGAGCCTGCTCGATTCTGCGTCGGTATTCAGCATGGCCTCGGTTGGGCTGACACCAGCCGTCACATTGCCCCATGTGATAATTCAAACAAGGACGATCCTTGCCGATATCTCTGGGAAAACGCCGGTTGCAATTGGGAAGCCGTAGAGTCAGACGGATAGCCTCCATCACATCGTTTGTCACGCCACGGCTGCCGAAAGGCCCGTAATAGGACGCGCCGTCATTGCTCAGCTTGCTGACTAACGTGATTCGAGGATATTCCTCCTTCATATTCAACCGCAGGTAGGGATAACCCTTGTCATCCTTCAAAAGGATGTTGTATTTGGGCAGATACCGCTTGATCAGAGAGCATTCCAGCACCAGCGCCTCAAACTCAGAAGCGGCAACGATTACATCAAAATGATCGATCTTGCTGACCATTAGACGGGTCTTCGGCGTGTGGGACGCGGTGTCCTGAAAATATTGACTCACCCGATTCTTTAGTTTTTTTGCCTTGCCCACATAGATGACCTTATCGGTCTTATCCCGCATGATATACACACCGGGTTCGAAGGGAAGGCTGAGTGCTATATCTTTCAGTTCATCAAAGGTCATACAACCACCTAAAAGAAACCGCCTCAATGCCAGGGCACTGAGGCGGAGATCAGATTTTCAATCAGTAAACATCCCGCTGAAGCAGAGCTTCCAGAGCGGTGACGGCAGCCTCAGCGTCAGGACCCATAGCGGACACAGTCACAGTAGCGCCGGTGACGATGCCCAGAGACATGATGCCCAGCAGGCTCTTGGCGTTCATCTTGCGATTGTCGGATTCGATCCAGATGCTGCTGGTGAACTCGTTAGCCTTCTGAACGAAATATGTAGCCTGACGGTTGTGCAGGCCGGACTCACAGCGGACGACGATTTCTTTATTGAACATACGATACACTCCTTATGCACAGCCCTAGGACATGAGGCTGCGACGTTCTATCTAATATCTTATCAAAATTAAACGAAAAGTCAACAAAAAATCAACGGAATTCCGCAATTGTTACGCCGTCCTCGCCTTCGCCGTACTGACCGAGACGGAATTTTTTGACGAACTTATTCTTTTTCAGCGCCTGATGCACCGCAGCACGAACCGCACCGGTACCCTTACCGTGGATAATCCGCACGGTTTGCAGGTTGGAACGCATGGCTTCATCCATGTAGCGCTCCAGTACGCATACCGCCTCGATGGTATCCATGCCGCGAAGGTCGATCTCGCTGGCCATGGCTGTAGCCTTCATTTCCCGACCGGAATGGGCGGGACGAACGTGCTTTTCTTTGTAGGGATTATCCTGCTCAAGAAGGTAGATCTCATCATTTTTGGCGGTCATCTTCAGAATGCCGGCCTGCAGTTGATATGTGCCGTCCTTGTTGATGGCAATAACGCTGGCTTTCGTGCCCAGCTTCAGCAGTTCAACTGTATCACCAACCAGAATCTCTCTAGTAGGCTCAGGACGCTGAATCTGGGGCTGTTGGGCGCGAATACGGCTCTGGGCATCGTTCAGATTGCGACGAAGCTCAGCCTGCCGCTGGTTGATATTGCTGGTGTCGGCAGAATCAGATAGCTGCTTTTTGATGGCCTTGATCTCCTCAGACGCGGCATTGGCCTCACGGCGTGCATCCTCGATGATCTCCTGGGCTTCACGGCGGGCGGCCTCCATAGCACGTTCTTTTTCCTTGCGAAGCTGGGCGTGATATTCCTCGCTCTGTTCCTTGATCTTTGCGGTCTCACGGCGCAGGCGTTCGGCTTCCACGCGGGCAGCCTCCATCTGCTGGCGCTGCTGCTCAAGCTGAGAAAGCACATCCTCAAAGTCCTTGTCGCTCTTTCCCACCAGATCATTGGCCTCTTTCAAAATATCCTCGGAAAGGCCCAGCTTTCTGGAAATGGCAAAGGCGTTGGATTTACCGGGAATGCCGATCAGCAGCTTATAGGTGGGACGCAGTGTTTCCACGTCAAATTCGCAGGAGGCGTTGATCACACCCTTGGTCTGCATGGCGTAGAGCTTCAGCTCGGCATAGTGAGTGGTCGCAACCACACGGCTGCCCATTTTACGGCAGAATTCGATGATCGCCATGGCAAGAGCAGCGCCCTCGGCAGGATCTGTGCCGGCACCAAGTTCGTCAAACAGAACCAGCGTCCGGTCATCGCATTGCTCTACCACGTCAACGATGGTGCGCATATGGCTGGAGAAGGTAGACAGGCTCTGGGCGATGGATTGTTCATCGCCGATATCTGCGAGAATGGCGTCAAAGGTTGACAGCTGGCTTCCGTCCCCTGCCGGCACGTGCAAGCCGCACTCTGCCATCAGGGTCAGCAAGCCCACGGTTTTCAACGTGACCGTTTTGCCGCCGGTGTTGGGGCCGGTGATGATCATGGTGTCGAAATCCGTTCCAAGGCGCATGGAGGTGGGTACAACCGTCTTTGGATCGATCAAAGGATGCCGTGCATTGCGCAACTCTACCCTACCCTGATCGTTCATGACAGGCTCCCAAGCGTTCATACGATAGCCAAGGCGCGCCTTTGCGAAGATCACGTCCAGACGAACCAGCATATCAAAGCTCTGCTCGATATCGTCACGGTGGGCAGCAGCTTCCGCAGAAAGCTCCGCAAGGATGCGCTCGATCTCCTTCTTTTCCTTCAGTTCCAGCTCACGCAGGGCATTGTTTGCATTCACCGCAGACATAGGCTCAATGAAATAGGTGCCGCCGCTGGCGGATACGTCATGGACAAGACCCGGAACGTCACCACGGCACTCGGATTTCACCGGAACAACATACCGGCCGTCCCGAATGGTGATAATGGGCTCCCGAAGGAATTTACTGTAGGATGGAGAAGAAATGATCTTTTGCAGACTGTCACGGATCTTGGCGGCCTGCACGCGCATATGCCGGCGGATATCTGCCAGCGCAGGGCTGGCATTGTCAGCGATCTCTTCTTCTGATAGGATCGCGCCGAAAATGCGGTCTTCCAGATATTTATTGGGGGTCAGGGCGTTAAACAGGGGTGTAAGGACAGTTTTCTGATCGTCCTCGGAAATATAGCTGCGGACGGTACGCGCGCTGCGCAGAACGCCGGCAATGCTCAAAAGTTCCTTGGGCTGCAGGCTGCCGCCCCGATCCGCTCGCTCCAGAGAGGCAGAAACATCCTTAACATCCGCAAAGCTGGGATTGCCCTTCTTGATGCAAAGGTCAGATGCAGCGGTGGTTTCCGCCAGCAAAGAACGCACCTCTTCCAGATCAGATACCGGCCGCAGCGCCTTGCAGCGCTCCTTGCCTTCACCGCTGCCGGCGCATTCGGCAAGCAGCAGCAGAACCTGATCCAGTTCCAGCTTATATAGGGATTTTTCGTACAATTCAGACATATTTACTCCTAAATCAGCAGGGATTTGTAAAAATCCAAGGTGGAAAATCCCTGCTCCAGTTGTGTTGTCAGATAAGCCTCCGTCAGAGATGACAGCTGAGTCAGCGTGTCCTCCCCGATTTTAAAGGCAAACAGCTTTTGTCCATCGCAGTAAGTAATGTAGCGCATAGCATCAAGCATACCCGCGCCGACGGGAAGGCGGATTCCGGATGCGTTCCCCCGACAGTTGGCACACAGCAGCGCACCGCCGGACAGGTCAAAAAACGCAGGCTCTTGATTTCCGCAAACCCGACAGCCGAACAGATCCGGTGTGTAGCCGGCAATGCAAGCTGCGCGCAGCTCGTACACAGCTTTGACCTGACTTTGAGGCAGATCCAGCTTTGACAAGGCATACAGACAGTTTAATACCAGCGACAAAAGCTCCGGATTCGGCAAATCTTCCTGAGCTATCACCGCGGCGGACTGAGCAAAATAAGTGCCCAGCGACAGCTTGGTCAGATCCCGACGCAGATCGGAAAACAGTTCAAGGGAGGCTGCCTCATTGATGGTGTACATGCCCCGATATTCAAATAGCGTAAAATCGCTGTAGCTTAGAAGCTGACAGGGTGCCACCAGCGGGCTGTTTTTCCGGCGCAGCCCCCGGGCCTTCACGGTCAGTTTTCCGTGCTCACGGGTCAGCAGCGTCAGCAAAGCATCCCGATCATTGTAGTCCGTGACCCTCAGCACCAGCGCCTGAACGTTCAGGTACATGCGTTTCCTCCATTTTCAGCGCGTTGCTGTACATCAGATACAGCTCCGGCGCGCCGGTTTCCAAAAATAGCTGCCAATAGTTTTTCGAATCCATAAACCATCCCTCCGGGGATAGTTTTGGTCGAACCTGCCGGCCTTAGCCTTGGAAATTATTCCTTGTAGCCGAAGTTGCGCACCATAAAGTCACTGTCACGCCAGTTCTCCTTGACCTTGACCCAGGTGGTCAGATAAACCTTAGTCCCCATAAACCGCTCACAATCGGTGCGAGCCTGAGAGGATATCTTCTTCAGCATAGCACCCTGCTTGCCGATGATGATGCCCTTATGGCTGGCCTTTTCGCAGTAAATGGTGGCATCGATATCGATGATGCCGTTGTCACGTTCGGTAAAGGTGGTGATCTCAACAGCGATGCCGTGAGGGATCTCCTTTTCCAGATTCCACAGCATTTTTTCACGGATGATCTCCGCCATGACCTGCCGTTCGGGCTGGTCGGTGGTCACATCGTCAGGGAAAAGGAAGGGACTTTCGATGGCATATTTCTCACACTCAGCCAGTAGAAGATCCACACCGTCGCCGGTCTTGGCAGAGATAGGGATAATGGCATCGAACGCACCGGTCTCAGAATAAGCGGCAATAACCTCCAGCAGCTTGTCCTTCTCAACGGTATCAATCTTGTTGATTGCCAGAACAGCCGGAGTGCGTTTGGCTTGAATGCTCTCGATTAGAGTCTGCTCCTGCGTACCCACAGAAGGAATCGGCTCTACCACCAGCACAGTCAGATCCACATCCGCAATGGAGTCCTTCACAGCGTTGACCATATAATCGCCAAGCTTGGTTCTGGGCTTGTGGAAGCCGGGCGTATCCACGAATACGAACTGGGAGTGTCCACGGGTCAGGATGCCGCAAATGCGGTTACGGGTGGTCTGAGGCTTATTGGAAACGATAGCGATCTTCTCGCCAACGAGATGATTGGTCAGGGTAGATTTGCCCACATTGGGACGTCCTGCAATGGTAACGATAGCGGTTTTGGTGTTCATATGTTTCTCCTTATTCTCTGGTCATTCCGGGAATGGAAGCGGCAATGGCTTCCTCCCGTGCGCGCATTTGTGCCTTCTGTGGGCCTTCGTCCAGATGGTCATAGCCCAACAGATGCAGCATGGAGTGGATCGTCAGGTAGCCCACTTCCCTCTTCTCGCTGTGGCCGAATTCCTTTGCCTGGGCGCAGGCACGTTCCAGACTGATGCACATATCGCCCAGCGGGCACAATCCGGTATCCGGATCTAAGTAGTCTTCCCAATCTGAAGGCGGATTGCCGGCCTCCAGCTCAAACATAGGAAAGCTCAGCACATCCGTAGGCTTATTGATATTGCGGCTGGCCAGATTGATGGTCTGGATACCCTGATCGTTGGTCACCAGAACATTGATCTCGCAGGGCACGGTAATGCCTTCCGCCGCAAGGGTCTGCCGGATGCAGCGCTTAATGACAGGGCTGATGAAGGGCTTTTTCAGAGAAAAGCCGTCAAACGTCATATTAATCTTCAAATCATTCATATTAGTACTTCCTCGGTGGCCGGCTTCCATGGGTGGCAGCGGGCTTTTTCGTTTCTGTCTTATTTGCGGCCTTTTCGTAGGCGTTGATAATTTCCTGTACCAGGGCGTGACGCACCACATCCGCAGAGGTCAGGCGGCAGATGGCAATATCGTTGACGCCTTCCAGAACACGAATCGCGTCCTTCAAGCCGGAGGTCTTATCGTCCGGCAGATCGATCTGGGTCACGTCGCCGGTGATGACGATCTTGGAGCCAAAACCCAGACGGGTCAGGAACATCTTCATCTGCTCTTTGGTGGTATTTTGTGCCTCGTCAAGGATGATGAAGCTGTCATCCAGCGTCCGACCGCGCATATACGCCAGCGGTGCGACCTCGATAGAGCCCCGCTCCTGATATTTCTGGAAGGTCTCAGCACCCAGCATATCGTAAAGCGCATCGTAAAGTGGGCGCAGATAGGGATCAACCTTATTCTGCAGATCACCGGGCAGGAAGCCCAGCCGCTCACCGGCTTCCACTGCAGGCCGGGTCAAAATAATGCGGTTCACCGTACGCTCACGGAAGGCCGCAACCGCCGCGGCTACCGCCAGATAGGTCTTGCCGGTGCCTGCAGGGCCTACGCCGATGGTGACGGTATTTTTCTGGATCGCTTTCATATAGGTCTGCTGACCAACGGTCTTCGCCTTGATGGGCTTGCCCTTGGCGGTGATGCAGACCACATCCTTGGCCATTTGCGCCACTTGCGCATCGTTGCCCTCTTTTACAAGGGTGATGAGATAGCGCACGCGCTGCTCATCGATGCTCTCGCCCTTGGCAGCCAGCGACAACAAACCTTCCAAGGTGCGAACCGCCTTGTCCGCCGCCTCCTCGTCACCGGTCACCTTCAGCTCTGTGCCCCGGTTAACGATGGAAACGCAGAGCGCATCCTCGATTCGTCTGATATTTTCATCAAAGGATCCGAATACAATGATTAGATCTTCAACGCGCTCGGCGTTTACACTTCGTTCAATCTGCTTGCTCATATTGCAGTAAGTTCTCCTCAAGCTGTGTTTTTCCGATCATCTCCACGCAGGCATACCGGCCGTGTAAAACGCACAGGTCGTCCTGCTGCGAAAACTGTTCCGATTTGTTTTGGATCTGACCGGCGTTCATCGCTCCGATCAAATACCGATCGGAGAAATGTGTCATCCAAGGCTGCGCCGTTTCCGCATCCATGGATACAAACTCCGTTTCATAAATGGTAACGGTTTCCGTGATCCATGCGATGGGCAGCTGAAAGCCACCGGGCAGCATGATATAATTCACCGAATACATTTTATCACAAGTTGCAGTAGAAATTCCACTATCTTTGGAGAAATTTATCTGTTTTTTTCCGATCAGAAGACTGAATTTTTTCTCCTGACGGATGATTTCACGTTTTTGAACGTAATTCAGAGGCAAAACAGTGTCCAGCTGCCGCTGGGTTTCGGCAAAAACCTCCCCCTCGGCACGGGTTGCTCGTATGGCGATACCGCAATCCGTGTATCCGGAGATCAGCACCTGACCGGCTCGAACTGCCTGCCCCACCTGACAGACTCGATTTCCGTTTCTTACTGTCACTTCCTTGATTATCCCATCACGGGCGGCTACGATGCTGCAAACCTCATTCTGCACGGCGGGCTGCTCCTCCGCAGGACGCTCACGTACAGATATCACCGCGCGGCAACCGTAGGTGTTGATCCCTGCCCATTGTAATTGCGGAATTGCCTGCAGCAGAGCGTTTTTCATGCGCTCGCTGCGCACCTCCTGCCGTGCGGAACCAAAACCGATGCCACATTGCTCCGCTTTTTCGAGAACAAGCTTTGCAGGCACTTGAACGTTTCCATCCACCTCAACAAACAACACCCTTGATGGCAGGTACAGCGTCAAAAATAGCATCAGCGCAATTCCAAGCACCAGAACAGGCCGCCGAAGCACCTGCTTCATCGCCCAATACAGACCGCTTCTGCGAGATAACTCCAGCCGCTCCCCTCTTCGCTCCATCAAAACTCGCAGCTGCCGATATTCATTGCGGTGTAAGGTAAATCGAAGGGTCAATTCCCCTTCCTGACGGGCGTTGAACACTTCTATGTTCGCCCCGTTGATCGCCTGCATAGCCGCCCCCGGATCCGCGCTTGTCAGGGAAACATCCACCATTCCTGATATTGATCGCCAAAGATCCATCCTACCGCCTCCTGACAATGCTGATACTGTCTACACGACCGGTAATGATCAGCTGCTCGGCACTCATTCGGGCAAGCTCAAGACCCGCGCCACAAACGCACAGACCGCCGTAGGACATCTTCACATGTATTTTCTCCCGTCCATACTCTGTAACACCGCAATGATGCTCGATCAACACTCTTCGCTGACCCAAAAGCTCTACCAGCGGCTGTCCGGGAAGGCCTTCCCCCGGAAGATCAGCAGAATCCGCCAGCCGTTCCATCCATCTACTCCGTTTCATGCCACGCCTCCTTTTTACCAATCCTATGAGCTGTCAGGGATGTTTTTGACCATTGGCGCATAGGTTCTTCCGAGGTGGTGGACATGAACCGACGCACAGATCTGATTACGGGACTATTATCGGCGGCCGGCCTTGCGTTTTTGATCTTTGACAGTAAAACCGCATTGCTGGGCGCGGCTGATGGCATAAATCTTTGCATTCGCACTTTGGTGCCAACGCTGTTTCCTTTCTTTTTTCTGTCAAATATGCTTTCATCCGTATTCATGGGCCAAAGGTTGTCGATTTTGCGACCATTAGGGCGGTTGTGCCGAATACCGGAGGGGGCGGAATATATCTTACTGTCGGGATTATTGGGCGGTTATCCCGTTGGGGCACAATGCATCTGCAACGCTATGGAAAGCGGCTCACTGTCACGAAAAGATGCCCGGAGGATGCTGGCGTTCTGTAACAATTGTGGCCCCGCTTTCGTATTCGGGGTCTGCGGTGCGCTGTATGATGAAGTGTGGGTTCCATGGGCGCTGATGGTGATTCATATTATATCTGCTTTGATCGTCGCTTTTGTCATTCCGGGCAATGGCGGCAGATGCATGGCTGTCAAAAATCATAGGGTCTCCCCCGTCCGTTCGCTCAATCAAGCGCTGCGATCCATGGCTATGGTCTGTGGCTGGGTCATCCTGTTTAAGGTGCTGCTGGCATTCTTGAACCGATGGATCATGTGGTATTTCCCTGCGGAAGTACAAATCGCATTTACCGGTTTTCTGGAGCTGTCAAACGGCTGTTTGGGGCTTGGGGCAATCGATAACACCCGTCTGAGGTTCATTCTGTGCGCCACATTTTTGGGCTTCGGAGGATTTTGTGTCGCGATCCAATCCTATTTTGCAGCCGGCAACGTGGACACCGGCCTATATTTCCCGGGAAAACTCCTGCAATGTGCAATCAGCGCGACCCTTGCCTGTGTCCTTTGCACTACGACATATTTCGTAATCCCCTGTGTTTTCAGCATTCTATTCGGTATTCTTCTTAGAAAATCCGAAAAAAGATGTAGAAATCCACAGATAGTTGTAGTATAATAGCCCCATCAACCGACGAGAGGACAACTGCTATGCTGTTCAGAAAGAAAATCCCTCATTCCTGCGCCTACTGCGCAAACGCCACCCAGATGGACGAGGAAACCTTCCTTTGCATCAACAAGGGCGTGGTAACGGATACCGGAAAATGCCGTAAATTCAAATACGATCCGTGCAAGCGCATTCCCGCCAAGCCCAAGGCGCTGGATTTCAGCAAATACGACGAGCACGATTTTTCTCTGTAATAAACGCAACAGCCGGAAAGCATTGCTTTCCGGCTGTGTCTATTATTCAGCGATCATCTCAAGGAACTGATCCTCGCTGAGGATCGGAATACCCAGTTCTCTGGCCTTGCGCTCCTTGGAGCCTGCGTTTTCACCTACAACAACGTAGGTGGTCTTTTTCGACACAGAGCCTGCGGCCTTGCCGCCGAAGTGCTCGATGCGTTCGGTGGCCTCATCACGGGTAAACTTCGTCAGCGCGCCGGTGAGCACGAAGGTCATGCCGGCAAATCGGGCATCGGTAACCACCCGCTTGCTTTCAAAATTCAAGCCGGCTTCACGGAGCCGTTCAACCATGTGCTTCGATTGCTCCTGACGGAACCAATCCACGATATACGCAGCGGTGACACCGCCCACATCGGGCACAGCGGTCAGTTCCTCCTCCGTGGCGTTCATCAGCGCGTCCAGATTGCCGAAGCAGGAGGCCAGAACCTTACCGGTCTTTGCGCCCACCTGACGAATTCCCAGAGCATAAATCAAACGGCTGACATCCTGCTGCTTGCTGTTTTCAATGGCGGCAAGCAGTTTTTTTGCCGCTGTATCACCGGACTTCCAGAGGCTCTTCATTTCCTCCAGCGTCAGATAGTAGATATCCGCAGGCGATTTGATATGACCCTTCTCGATCAGCGCATCTACGATGGCAGCACCCAAGCCGTCGATATCCATGGCATCACGGCTGACAAAATGGGCGATATTTCTGGACAGCTGCGCAGGACACTCTGCACCGGTGCAGCGCAGGAACGCGCCGTCTTCGTCCTTAGCCGTTGCCGCTCCGCAAATGGGACAGCACGACGGCAGAACATAGGGCACTGCGCCCTCAGGCCGCTTGCTAAGATCCACCTCAAGAATTTCGGGAATGATCTCACCGGCCTTGCGAATCTGAACCGTATCGCCGATACGGATATCCCGCTCGGTGATAAAATCCTGATTGTGCAGGGTCGCGTTGGTCACCGTCGTGCCTGCCAGCCGAACCGGACGAACCACCGCTTTCGGTGTCAATACGCCGGTGCGGCCAACCTGAACTACGATATCCTCCACCACAGTGGGTTTGATCTCAGGGGGATACTTGTAAGCCACCGCCCAACGGGGGCATTTCGCCGTAGCACCCAACCGCTCCCGATAGGAAAGGTCATTGACCTTGACCACAGCGCCATCGATATCACAAGGAAGCTTTTCCCGTTCCTCGTTGATCTGTACGATGCGATCCGCAACCGCAGCTCCCGGAAGAATCGCACCGGGGATCACTTTAAACTGCCGCTGGCGCAAATAATTCAGGGATTCCGCATGGGTCGTAAATTCCACACCCTCCACCAGCTGGACGTTAAAAATGAAGATATCCAATCCACGGGATGCCGCGATTTTGGGATCCAACTGCCGCAGAGAGCCTGCAGCAGCGTTTCTGGGGTTGGCAAACAGGGGCTTGCCCAGCTTCTCCTGCCGTGCATTCAAAGCTTCAAAGCTCTTCTTTGGCATGAACACCTCGCCACGGACAATCAATCGGGGCGGCGCATCAGGGATCGTCATGGGAATGGAGCGGATGGTCTTCAGGTTTTCTGTCACATCCTCTCCTACGTTGCCGTCGCCACGGGTGGCACCGCTGATAAAACGGCCGTCAACATACTCCAGCGCAACGGATAAGCCATCGATCTTCGGCTCAACGGAATACAACGTAGATTGATCCAGCTTGGCGATGAAATCCTCCAGTTCCTCAATGGAGAACACGTCCTGCAGGCTCATTAAAGGCACGGGATGTGTTACTTTCTCAAATTGGCTCAGAGCCTCGCCGCCGACCCGCTGGGTGGGAGAATTCGGGTTCAATAGGTCAGGATTTGCCTTTTCCAGATCCTCCAGTTCCCGCAGCAGCCGATCATATTCAAAGTCCGGCATAGTGGGATCATCCAGAACATAGTAGCGATAATTCGCCTCGCTGAGCAAAGCCGTCAATTCTTTAATTCTCTGTTTGGCTTCCATAAGTGCCTCCGGTTTGAAAAAATGTATCCGGCACATCGCCGACGATGATGGTTTCTGCCACCACCACCTCGCTGGTGACGGTAAAGCTGGCAGCCTCCCCCAGCACCAGCACGGAAACGTCCACCAATACGGACATGGTCAGCTGATGCAAGGTCTGGTTGATGCCAGCTTGGGTGAAATTGCTGGTAAAAAAGGCATCGGAATTACGGATAGAGATGATCTCCACCGGGATCACAGGCCCTCGGCCCGAAAACAGCTCCGACACGAAGATGCTGCCCAAAGGAATGGCAAGATCCGTGGTGTCCAGTGCCAAAATCTCATCGTTGATGATATTCAGCGTGCAGGTCTTCAGCCGGTTAACCTCGCTCATATTCGTCTTCAGAGCGGTGATGCGGCCGTTCAGATCCTTCTCGAAATACACGATGCGGTCATAGTGGATATCCCCTGCCTCAATCTGCCGGTCAATGGCGTCATTGATCAGATCCGATGTGGCATTGGTGATCTGGGTTTTGGCAAGGGTGCGGATGGGTTCATTGTATCGCTTTCGAAACAACAGCAGCACGACCACGGAAATGATCACAATTACCGCGATAATGCGAAGCAATCTCCGCCAGAAGCTTTTCATGCTACGCCCCTCCTTCGGAATAGTTCCCCTGAGAGCGTATGCATCGCATCGGCAAAATATTATAGCTTTTTCATATGCGCGGAAGCGGTTTTCGCCATGAGCTTCTTTGTTCCGATCTGATCAAAGGCGATCTCCAGCAGCGCATCTCCGCCCATCTTCATAACGGAGAGAACAAGACCACGACCGAAGGCCGCATGCTCTACCATGTCGCCCTTGCTGACATCCAGATAGGTAGTCTTTTCGGCTGTGGTCGTATACACCGGAATTTGCCGCTTGGGTTCGCTCTGCGGTGCGGGGACGCTGCGGTAGCTGCCGTATCCGAAGGTCTGATACTCCGGAGCCTGCCGGTAACCACCTTTCTTGACGATGGTGTTTTCCGGAATCTCCTTCAAAAAACGGGATGCCATTGCGGCACTTGTCCGTCCGTAAAGCATACGCTGACGGGCGTGGGAAATGGTCAGTGTCCGCTTGGCACGGGTGATGGCAACATAGCAAAGCCGCCGCTCCTCCTCCATCTCCTCGCCGTCGCCGATGGCTCGCATACCGGGGAACAGACCGTCCTCAAAGCCTACAAGAAACACATGAGGAAATTCAAGGCCTTTGGCGGAGTGCATCGTCATCATGACTACCGCATCATCACCATCGTTGTACTGCTCGATATCGGTGTACAGCGATACTTCCTCCAAAAAGCCTGCAAGAGTGGGACAATCGGTATTTTCCAGATACGCATTGATGCTGGACTTCAATTCCCGAACGTTTTCCAGACGGGTCTTGTTTTCCTCTGTGGGCTTCATCTCCAGCATATCGCCGTAACCGGAGCGGCGAACCACCTCGTCGTAAAATTCCGGCAGGCTCATGCCGTCATCCAGCAGCTGAGCCAGTTCCTCAATCAGAATCGTGAACTGCATGAGCTTGGCGGCGGACTTCTCCAGAGGGCCGAAAGAATACGGATCGGACACTACACTGTAAATAGGCACACCCGCTGCCTGAGCCATGCGCTCGGTGGTCTCAATGGTTTTTGCGCCCAGCCCTCTGGGAGGATTGTTGATAATGCGCTTGAGCCGCAGATCGTCGGATCGATTGTTGATCACGCACAGATATGCCAGCATGTCCTTGACTTCCGCCCGATCAAAGAACCGGGTGCCGCCGATGATTCGGTACGGAATGCCGTTGCGCTTGAAGGCATACTCGATGGCGTTGGATTGTGCGTTGGTGCGGTACAAAATGGCGTATTCGCCAAAGCCTTTGCCCTTGGATTTGGAAATGATCTGGCTGGCGACAAAATTCGCCTCCGCGCCTTCATCCGCCGCTTCGTAAACGGTAACAGGATCGCCTGCTTCATTGGCCGTCCAGAGCCGTTTGCCCTTGCGGCCCAGATTGTGGGCAATGACGGAATTAGCGGCATTCAGTATGGATTGCGTAGAGCGGTAGTTCTGCTCCAGACGGATGATCCTGCTGCCCTTATATTGCTTTTCAAAGTTAAGGATGTTTTCGATGGTAGCGCCACGGAAACGGTAAATACTCTGGTCGTCATCACCCACCACACAGATATTCTCCCGGCCGCCTGCAAGCAGGCTTGTCAGCAGGTACTGCATATGGTTGGTATCCTGATACTCGTCCACCAGAACGTAACGGAACTTGCGCTGGTAATAGGTGCGGATATCTTCATTCTCCTGTAGAAGCTTGACGGTCTGGAAGATAATATCGTCAAAATCCAGCGCGTTATTTTCCTTCAGCCGCTGCTGATAGTTCTTGTACGCCCGTGCAATGTGGATCGCGCGGATATCATTGACCATCTCCGCCCGGCTCAGCATCCGCTCAGGTGTGGTGCCGGCGTCCTTCTCACGGCCAATGGCGCCCAGCACGTACTTCACCGGGAAGGTCTTATCATCCAGACCCATGTCCTTGATGATCTCCTTCATCATCCTCTCGGAATCTGCTTGATCGTAAATGGTGAAATGGCTGGTATACCCCAGCCGGTCAATATCCCGACGCAAAATCCGGCAGCAGGCTGAGTGGAAGGTCATGGCCCAAACATCCTGACCGCCATCGTCCAGAATGCGATCCAAGCGCTCCTTCAGCTCATTGGCGGCCTTGTTGGTAAAGGTAATGGCAATGATGCTCCACGGCGCAGCGGGCTCTACGGCGCAGAGCAGGTCTGCTCTGCGCCGGTCAAAATCGGACACAGGTTCCTGCAGCTGCTCCAGAAACGTCAGATCCTCCTCCGTTACCGTGTCAGGGATCAGGTCGGAGTCACTGCCGCAGCCGAAACGGATCAGGTTGGCAATTCGATTGATCAGCACCGTAGTCTTGCCGCTGCCGGCACCGGCCAAAAGCAAAAGAGGCCCTTCCGTGGTCAGAACGGCCTGCTGCTGCATATCATTCAGATTGGAAAACTGGGCGGCAATATACCGCCGACGCGCAGTTATAAATCGAGTCTCAAAATCACTGTTCATAGAAGCACCTATCTATCTGTAATGCTATTATTTTAGCGCATTTTGTCAGAAAGGTAAAGAAGTATTTTGACAGAAATCACTTCAGTAGTTCTCTTAAACCAGCCAGTGCTTTCTTCTCGATTCTTGACACCTGAACCTGACTTACGGACAGCACTTTAGACACCCTTTCCTGGGTCAAACCATGATAAAATCGCAGCTTGATAACAAGGTTTTCCCGCTCCGGCAACTTTTCGATAGCCTGCCGAAGGGAGATCTTCTCCAGCAGCTTTTCTTCCGTTTCTGTATCCGTCAGGATATTCTCAAGGGAGAACCCCTCATCCCCTAG
Source organism: Oscillospiraceae bacterium (assembly GCA_017456645.1). Lineage (GTDB taxonomy): Bacteria > Bacillota > Clostridia > Oscillospirales > Oscillospiraceae > Faecousia. The sequence goes on along the minus strand of JAFTIZ010000005.1, from coordinate 30,211 downwards.
CTCCCGATTGATGGATTCCGTGCTAGCGGTGGCGGTCTCAGCCAGAGCGATCTCTTCCGGAGTCAGACCGGTCTTACTTGCGATCTCCGCAACTGTCGGCTCACGACCCAAGGACGCAGTCAACTGATTGCGCATGGATTTGATGGAAGCCGCCTGCTCTTTGAGGGTTCGGGAAACCTTAATTGCACCGTCGTCCCGCAAAAATCGTCGAATCTCCCCAGCAATTTTCGGTACCGCATAAGTGGAAAATTGGGTTCCAAACTCCGGATCGAAACCCTCTACCGCCTTCAAAAAACCGATGCAACCAAGCTGATAGAGATCCTCCGTTTCCGTTCCCCTGCCGATGAACCGGCGTGCCACCGACCAGATCAGCCCTGAATTTTCATTTACCAGCATCTCCCCTGCTTCCTGATCTCCAGCCTGAGCCAGCGCGATCAATTCCTCCGTCCGACTCATTTTCTTCGCTGCAGCTTGCGCCGCATATGTACGGTTGTGCCCTTCCCCGGCTCAGAGGTAATGTCCAGATTGGTCATGAAACTTTCCATGATCGTAAAGCCCATGCCGCTGCGATCCATACCGCCGGTGGTGAACATAGGCTTTCGCGCCTGCTCGATATCTGAAATTCCGATACCCTTGTCTTTGACCACAATATCCAGCGTGTTCCCTTTCAGAATGCGGCAACGAACTGTGACTGTGCCCAGTTCATCGGGATAGGCATGGACAATCGCATTGGTCACCGCCTCGGAAACAGCGGTGCGGATGTCACCCAGTTCCTCCATAGTCGGATCCAGCTGGGCGGCAAAGCAGGCCACTGCAGAACGGGCAAAGGCCTCGTTGCTGGATTTGCTGGGAAATTCCAACGTCATATAGTTTTCGAATTTCATGATACTGCCTCCTTGATTTGAACTAATTTATCGATACCGGATGCCCGGAAAACCTTCATCGGCTGCTCGGTCAAGCCAGCCAGCATTAACGTACCTTCGATCTGCGTCATGCTGCGCAAGGCATTGATCACCACGGCGATGCCCGACGAGTCTACAAACGAAACTTCCTTAAAATCCAGCACGCAGATCGATGGTGTATAGGCTTCGATCTTGGCTGCGATGCATTGAATGTAATGCTTGGCGCAGTGATGATCGATCTCACCGGTCAGCGCGACTGTCAAATGTCCATCCTGCAGGAAACTGGTAAATTGCATAAATCGGTTCCTCCTTCATTTTTGGCAACAACAGTATAAATTAACCAATCAGGATTTGCCGTCGGAATCGGGAGCGACTGGAAATAAATAAAGGCTGCTGCGTAAGAATACGCAGCAGCCATAGTTTATGCAATTACAGCTTTTCCATAGCCGCCAGACTCTGCTCCAGCTGAGCGATCAGGTCGCGGTGCTTCGCGGCCTTTTCCCGCTCGGCGTTGACAACAGCCTCAGGGGCGCGGGAAACAAAGTTTTCATTGCTCAGCTTGCTCTCCAGAGAGCTCAGGAACTTACGAGCATTTTCCAGCTCCTTGCTGATTCGGGCCACTTCCTTGGCGACATCAACCAGTTGACCCATAGGGATATACAGCTTCGCATCGGCGGTGGTGATGGTCACCATGCCATCCAGGTTCTCAGGCTCGGCATCCAGCATGGTCACCTCATCGGCATAAGCCAGACGCTGCAGGAAGCCCTCGCCCTCGGCAAAGATCTGCTTCTTAGCGGACAGGATATACAGTGCAGCCTTCTTGCTGGGAGGTACGTTCATCTCCGTGCGGCGGGCGCGGATGGCACGAATGGCTTCCATGACGGACTCCATCTGCGCTTCCTCTGCCTTGAATGCCAGATCCTCACGGTACTCAGGCCACTGAGCCACGATCAGCGCATTACCCTCATGGGGAATAGACTGCCAGATCTCCTCGGTGATGAAAGGCATGTAAGGATGCAGCAGCCGCAGCACCTGATCCAGCACATACACCAGCACCTGCATAGCGGTCTGCTTGCGATCGCTGTCCTCGGCGTACAGGCGAGCCTTGGTCAGCTCGATGTACCAGTCGCAGTAGGTATCCCAGATGAAGTCGTAGATCTTCTGGATGGCAACACCCAGCTCATACTTTTCCATGTTCTCGGTGACATCGGCGATCAGGCTGTTGAGCTTACTGAGCACCCACTTGTCAGCGATCTCCAACTTATCGATAGCAGGCAGAACATTGACCGCATCGGGGCTCAGGTTCATCAGCACGTAACGGCTGGCGTTCCAGAGCTTATTGGCGAAGTTACGCATGGCCTCGCAGCGCTCCACATAGAAACGCATATCGTTTCCGGGGCTGTTGCCGGTGACCATGTTCATACGCAGGGCATCGCAGCCGTACTTTTCGATCATTTCCAGAGGATCGATGCCGTTGCCCAGACTCTTGGACATCTTTCTTCCCTTATCGTCACGGACAAGACCGTGGATCAGCACGGTGTGGAAGGGGGTCTTACCGGTATGCTCGCAGCCGGAGAAGATCATTCTGGAAACCCAGAAGAAAATGATGTCATAGCCAGTGACCAGCACGTCGGTGGGGTAGAATTTCTTCAGATCCTCAGCATCCAGATCTGGCCAGCCCAGAGTCTCAAAGGGCCACAGAGCGGAGCTGAACCAGGTGTCCAGCACGTCCTCTTCTCGGGTGATATTGGCACTGCCGCACTTTTCACAGGTGCAGGCATCGGTACGGGAAACGGTGATATGACCGCAATCGGCACAAGTCCACGCAGGAATCTGGTGACCCCACCACAGCTGACGGGAAATGCACCAGTCACGGACGTTTTCCATCCAGTTCATGTAGGTCTTGCTGAAACGCTCGGGAACGAACTTGGTTTCGCCTTCCTTGACCACACGAATGGCTTCCTTGGCCAGGGGCTTCATCTTCACGAACCACTGGGCGGAGATAATGGGCTCAACATCCTTGTGGCAGCGGTAGCAGGTGCCGACATTGTGGGCGTGATCCTCGATCTTCACCAGATATCCGCCGGCCTCCAGATCCGCAACGATCTGCTTACGGGCGTCATAGCGATCCATGCCTTCGTACTTGCCGCCAAGAGCGTTGACCTTGCCGTTGTCATCCAGAACACGGATGACCTCCAGATTATGCCGCAGACCAACCTCAAAGTCGTTGGGGTCATGGGCGGGAGTCATCTTAACGCAGCCGGTACCGAATTCCATCTCGGCATAGTCATCGGCAACGATGGGGATCTCCTTGTTCACCAGAGGCAGGATCACGGTCTTACCCACGATGTCCTTATAGCGCTCATCGTTAGGGTTGACACAGACACCGGTATCGCCCAGCATGGTCTCAGGACGGGTGGTAGCAACCACAACCTCGCCGGTGCCGTCAGCAAGAGGATAACGGATATGCCACAGATGACCGGGCTTATCCACATACTCGACCTCGGCATCGGACAAAGCGGTGACACAGTTGGGGCACCAGTTGATGATACGGCTGCCTTTATAGATCAGACCCTTTTCATATAGGGAAACGAACACTTCGCGGACAGCCTTGGAGCAACCCTCATCCATGGTGAAACGGGAGCGATCCCAATCGCAGGAAGCGCCCAGCTTCTTCTGCTGCTCAACGATGCGGTTGCCGTACTTCTGCTTCCAATCCCAAACTCGCTCCAGGAACTTTTCACGTCCCAGATCGTAGCGGCTCAAACCTTCGTTCTTGCGCAATTCTTCTTCCACCTTAATCTGGGTGGCGATGCCTGCGTGATCAACACCGGGCACCCACAAGGCATCATAGCCCTGCATCCGCTTGAAGCGAATCAGAGTATCCTGCAGTGTTGCGTCCATGGCGTGACCCATGTGCAGCTGACCGGTAACATTGGGGGGCGGCATGACGATGGTGAAGGGCTTGGCGCCTTCCTTGCCCTGAGGCTTGAAGTAGCCGTTGTCCTCCCACATTTTGTAGATCTCGTTTTCGACTTGCTGAGGCTCATACACCTTCGGCAGTTCTCTTACCATTTGAATACACTCCTTTTCAAAATAAGAAACGCCCTGAGAGCACATACTCTCAGGGCGAAAAATTACCTTTCCGCGGTACCACCTGAATTCCCTTGCGGGCACTCAAACTGCTGTAACGGGCACACCCGGTCTTCCCTACTGCGATTTCAGAAAAACAGCTCCGGGGCGACCATCCGCATCCTTCCATATGTCCTCGCACCAACCGGACACTCTCTGAACGGAACAGAGGCAGAACCTCCCCATCTCGGCATTTATGCGGATAAAATAACACATTTTACCCGAAATGTCAATGAAAACTTGACGAAGAATGGATTCTGGAATATAATATCTTCAATTACACGATAGAGAGTTGATAGCTTATGAAACTTTCCCTTGTTGTCCCCTGCTATAACGAAGCGGAAAACATTGCTGCGTTTCAGGACGCAGTTCTTTCCGCCTTTGACGGCTGCGGCTACGATTATGAAATCGTATTTGTGGACGACGGCAGCAAGGACGCAACATTGCACAACCTGAAGAAGCTCCACGCCGCTCAAAAATTCCCTGTAAAGGTGATCTCCTTCTCCCGGAATTTCGGCAAGGAATCCGCCATTTACGCCGGTATGGAGCACGCCGAGGGTGAATACATCTCCCTCATCGACGCGGATCTGCAGCAACGCCCGGAGATCGTGCTGGATATGGTCAAAATTCTGGACGAGAAGCAGGAATGCGATGTGGTGGCTGCATATCAGGATCGCCGCGGCGAGGGCAAGATTCTTTCCTTCTTCAAAAAATGCTTCTACGGCATCATCAACCACCTGTCCGACGTGAATCTTCACTCCGATGCCAGCGATTTTCGCACCTTCCGACGCAGCGTTCGGGATAGCCTGCTGGAGCTGGCAGAGTATCATCGGTTCTCCAAAGGTCTGTTTGCGTGGGTTGGCTACGAAACCACCTTCATCCCCTACACTGCTTGTGAACGCCACGCCGGCAAGACCAAGTGGAGCTTCCGCAAACTGATGAACTACGCCATCGAGGGAATCATCGGCTTCTCCACTAAGCCCCTGCGCTACTCTATCTACATCGGCAGCTTTACAGCTGTTGCTGCGCTGATCTATCTGCTGTGGGTCATCGTTGAAAAGCTGATCTGGGGCATCGACATTCCCGGCTATGCAACTATCATTGTTCTGACCCTTTTGCTTGGCAGCATCCAGCTGTTCTGCATTGGTATCATCGGCGAATATGTTGGGCGTACCTTTGAGCAAAGCAAGGATCGACCGGTGTATATCGCCAAAGAGGTTCTGAAATCCAAGGATAATTAAATTTTTAGGCCGCAGCGATTGCTGCGGCCTTTCATTATGCCTGATGGAGTTCAAATCGCTCGCGACACTGACGGATGATCTCAAGGGTATCCTCCAGACCGTGATATTCTCCAACCTCAACAGTCAGACCCTGAAGCACCTTATAGTTCTGGAAGAAATTTGCGATCTCCTTGAGTACAAAGTCGGACACATCCCCCAGCCGGGTAATGTGATCATATCTGGGATCGCAGGCCACAACAGAGATCAGCTTGTAATCCTCTTTTCCCTGATCGCAGGTGGCAAGATACCCCAGCACCCGAACCGGAACTGTACAGCCTGGGAACGTAGGTTCAGAGGCGATGACCAGAATATCCAGCGGGTCGCCGTCAGGAGCCAGCGTGTTTTCAATAATACCGTACTCCGCAGGATAGCTCATGGCAGAATACAGCACCCGATCCAGATGAATCCGGCCGGTCTTTTCATCGATCTCATACTTATTTCTGGAACCAAGGGGAATTTCGATCAAAACATTTTCGATATTGCTACTCATAGATATCCCTCCTTATGGATGAAATGGAAAAGGCCTGAAATCCCCTTGATTTCAGGCCTTTCAAATCTGCTGTCAGCGGTTCTTCTTGTTGGCGCGCTCGGCCTTCTTGGCTGCAACAGCCCGGGCCTTCTCCTCCTGCTCCTTCTTAGCCTTTTCCTTAGCGGCCTCGATGGCAGAATCATTGGTGGACAGCGCCCACTTGGCAAACTCGATACGGACCTGATCAGCGCTGGTTTCGATGACAAACTTATCGTCCTTCACGTTGACGACAGTACCGACAATGCCGCCGATGGTGGTGACCTTGTCGCCGTTCTTCAGCGCGTTGCGCATCTCTTCGGCTTCCTTCTTGCGCTTGTTTTCGGGACGGATCATCATGAAATAGAAAACAGCGATCATGACGACCATCATAATAATCATTGTCATATCCATGGGAAAATCTCCTTTTCGTTTGTTAACGCATCCATTATACCATCGCGGGACTAAAATGCAAGCATAATTTAGATGCGCTGGCTTAATTTAACAGAATATTCACTCCGGAACTCTTCAAACCGTCCCTCATCCAGCGCCTGACGGATCCGCTCCATAAGCTTATTGTAGAAGTACAGATTGTGCATGACACTCAAGCGCATAGCCAGCATTTCCTCTGCCACGAACAGATGGCGGATATAGGCGCGGCTGTAGCGACGGCACACGGGGCAATCACATTCCGGATCAATGGGATCCAGATCCGTGGCGTACTTGGCGTTTTTCAGGTTGATTGCGCCGTTCCAAGTAAACAAGCGGGCATGGCGGGCATTGCGGGCAGGCATAACGCAATCGAAGAAATCAACGCCTCTTGCTACAGCCTCGATGATGTTGCTGGGCGTTCCGACACCCATGAGATAACGGGGCTTGTTGACAGGCATATGGGGCTCAACAGCTTCTATGATGCGATACATCTCCTCTGCCGACTCACCTACAGCCAGACCGCCGATGGCGTAGCCGGGCAGATCCAGCTCGGCAATGCGCTTCATATGATCAACGCGGATGTCCTCATAGGTACCGCCCTGATTGATGCCCCACAGCTGCTGCTGGGGATTGACCGTATCCGGCAGGCTGTTCAGCCGTGCATTCTCTTCCTTGCAGCGAACCAGCCAGCGGTAGGTGCGATCCACACTTTTCAGAACATAGTCACGGGGAGAGGGGTTCTCAATACACTCATCAAAGGCCATGCAGATATCACTGCCCAGATTGGACTGAATTTGCATACTTTCCTCGGGGCCCATGAAAATCTTTCGGCCGTCGATATGGGAGGAGAAATACACGCCCTCCTCCTTGATCTTGCGAAGGCCCGACAGACTGAATACCTGAAATCCGCCGGAATCCGTCAAAATCGGGCCGTCCCAGGTCATAAACTTATGCAGACCGCCGCACTGACGAACCAGCTTGTCCGTAGGCCGCAGATGCAGATGGTAGGTATTGGAAAGTTCCACCTGGCAGCCGATGTTCTTCAGATCCTCCGCGCTCAATGCGCCCTTGATAGCACCCTGAGTGCCAACATTCATAAATACCGGAGTCTGCACCGTGCCGTGGGCGCAGGTAAACTCGCCCCGACGAGCCTTGCCCTCGGTTTTCTTTAATTCAAACATAATTATCTCCCATCGATATACCGATCCACAAAGGTCTTAATCGCGTTTTGAAACATTTCTGTTTGCTTATACATACCGTTTCCGTGGTTGCAGCCGGGCAGAATAACGATCGTGGTATCCATCGGATTACACTCACGCAGCTGATTAAAGACATCTTCCCGTTGCTCCATGCTTCCCGCAGACAACAGCAGAGGATATCTGCAATTGCAAACAATCTGCGATGCGTCAAAATCCTTAGCATCCACGCCAAACTCCCTTTGGAAGCGTCCGAACACATGAGGAAGCACCTTTTCCGACTTTTTCTTAAAAACATGGCCGCATATGCCCTTGAAGAAATCCGCAATACTAACATTGGGCGCATCAGAGATCAGGGCTTTTACATTTTTCATTTCCTTGTCGCAAAGGTTAAGGACGATCCCGCCGCCCATGCTCAAACCATGGATCAGAATACTGTCATCCGGATGAATCAGATTGATTTTCTCAACCCACTTCATCATGTCCAGATGCTCCAAAGCGCCAAAAGAAATGAATTTACCCTGACTCATTCCGTGGGCTCTTTGATAAGGAATCAGCACATTAAATCCCAAAGAATGATAGAACAAACCGGGAAACGCCCATTCCCGTTCAGCATGGCTGGTATAGCCGTGGGCGAAGATCACAGCTTTGCCGGTCTGATTCTGCGCCGGATAATACACTGCTTTTAAGGTTAATCCATCATGACTCTGAATCTCCACGACCTCATGGGGCAACATTTGGATCTTTTCAAGAGATTCATGAACCTTATTGATGGTTTCATACCAGGAATCCGTAGGAGGAACCTTGGCATATGCTTTATCAATATCAGGTCGCTTTAAAAGCTGATGAAACAGGATATCCGCCTTAAATTTATCAAACATACGTATCTCCATTTCTTATATTGTATCTACCCTATTTTATCAAAATATGCTGTAGTGTCAATCGGTATTTTCTCGGAGAATGACGAATATCTTGACAACATTTATTACCATGGTATAATAATTTAAAAGATACTCAGGAGGAACACAAATGACAAAACGTTTATTCTGTGCCTTTCTTGCACTGATCATGGCTCTTTCCCTCGTTGCCTGCTCCAGTTCCGGTAGTGAAACCCAGCCCGTTGTAAAAGACCCTATCGTAATCGATTATTTTCAAGCCATCAGCATCTACTGTAGTGGTGTATCCGGTTCCGGAACTATGACCATAAGCAAGAACCTCGAGCACATCCAATACGACAAGACCAACACCGAGATCGTCGAATTTATTAAGGACATCACTGTTAAGGCTAATAAGGACTCTGCTCTAAGCAACGGAGATGCCATTACCATTTCTTTGTCCTATTCCTACGAGGAAGCTGCTCGGCTCGGTATTATGATGAAATCCACCGCACAGAAGTACACGGTTCACGGCTTGTACAGCAGCACCGCTATTAAGAAAACCAGCTCCGTGCAATTTGGGGCTATTGAACAGAAAATGATTAAACGGTTAGAGCCGGAAGAAACCATTATCGGCGCTTACTTTTTATTCAACGATAATGCAGACCCCGATAGTGACGAAGACCGTCGTGTAGTGTCTGAGGTGATCTTCATCATTTCCAATGGCACGCATTGCTACAATTATGCATTTGGCATCAACGACTACGGCCATTCATATAATAAATACACAACCAATTACGGTAAGGCTGTACATCATAACTGGACCACTGAAGATGCGGTTTATGCTGATCTGTGCGAACTGTACGGCGAGTCTTCTCTTACAAAGATTTCTTAATTGCAGCAGCCGGGAAGGTATCTCCTTCCCGGCTGTCATTTTATTCTCTGATATCTCCGATGAACATGGCGTCGCCAAAACTGAAGAAGCGATATCTCATGGAAACAGCCTCGTTATAGGCGTTCAATACATTTTTCCGACCAGCGAACGCGGAAACCAGCATCACAAGGGTGCTTTCCGGCAGATGGAAATTGGTGATGAGCCCTTCCATAGCCTTGAACTTGTAGCCCGGGTAAATGAAGATCTCCGTCCATTTCGACTTTGCTTCAAAGCTGCCATCATCATTTACTAGGCTTTCCAGCGTCCGGCAGGAGGTAGTACCCACGCAGATGATCCGACCGCCGTTCCGCTTGGTTTCATTTAGAACATCTGCGGTTTGCTCCGAAATCATGCACAGCTCCGAGTGCATATGATGGTCGGAAATATCGTCCGCTTTTACAGGCCGGAAGGTTCCAAGGCCAACATGTAAAGTCACAAAAGCGGTCTTTACACCCTTAGCACGGATTTTTTTCAACAATCCATTGGTAAAATGTAGACCGGCGGTAGGTGCTGCGGCAGAGCCGACCTCGCGGGAATATACGGTTTGATACCGCTCCTGGTCCTGCAATTCCGCCTTGATATAGGGCGGCAGTGGCATCTTGCCCAGACGCTCCAGAACTTCGAGAAAGATACCCTCATAGTGAAATTCCACCACGCGATTACCGGTTTCCTGAACCTCAACCACAGTACCGGTAAGCTCTCCGTCACCAAAAATGACTTCATGTCCGACCTGCATTTTGCGGCCGGGCTTACACAAACATTCCCATTTCTTATCACCCAAATCCCGCAACAGCAGAACTTCTACCGCACCGCCGGTGGGGCGATGCCCAAGAAGCCGTGCAGGCAAAACGCGGGAATCGTTCATAACAAGGCAATCGCCCGGTTGCAGATAGTCGATAACATCGTAAAAATGCTTGTGCGACAGCGCACCGCTTTCTTTATTAAGCACCAGCAAACGGGAGGTATCCCGCTGCTCCAGAGGCGTCTGTGCGATCAATTCCTCCGGCAGGTCATACCAAAAATCACTTGTTTTCAAAATCGTTCCTCCAAAGATTGCATTTCGTTCATTATAGCCCAATCCCCCATATTTTGCAACACGCAAAATACTCCGTACCGGCATAGATTAGCGTGGAGGGATGAATATGCATAAACCGCTATTTACCGGAGCCTGCACCGCTCTGGTAACGCCGTTTTTAGACGGCAAAGTAAACTACCCAATGATGGAACAGCTGCTTCGTAGGCAGCTGGATGCTGGCATACAATCTGTGGTCATATGCGGCACCACCGGCGAAGCCCCGACCTTAACCGATGAGGAAAAGCTGGAGCTTTTCCAACGGGCAAAATCCTATGTTGGAAAGGATTGTCTGATCATCGCAGGCACAGGGTGCAACTGTACCTCTCACACAGCACAGCTGAGCCTTGCTGCAGAGCAGGTGGGTGTCGATGCTTTGCTGATCGTCAGTCCATACTACAACAAGGCCACACCCGAAGGGCTCATGGCGCACTATTTGACCGTCGCCCACTCCGTCAGCATTCCGATCATCGCCTATAACGTTCCCGGACGTACGGGGCTAGATATGCCGGTGTCTGTCTGTCAGCGGCTTGCCCCAATTCCTAACATTGCAGGCATCAAAGAAGCCTCCAATGACGTATCCAAAGTTACAAAACTGTGTCGAGAATGCAAGGATTTCACCGTCTGGACGGGCAACGATGAGCTGATCGTACCGGCAATCTCCCTGGGTGCCAAGGGTGTGATCTCCGTACTATCCAACGTAGTGCCCGTGCGAACGCAGGCCATGGCCAAAGCGGCATTAGCCGGCGATCTGGATACCGCCGCGGCCTTACAGCAAGAGTTGCAGCCCTTGATCGAACTGCTGTTCTGTGAGCCAAACCCGATCCCCGTTAAGGCAGCCATGCGCTATGTCGGCTACGATTGCGGCTCCCCTCGCCTGCCGCTGACAGAATTGAGCAAGGAAAACAAGGAACGGCTGAAAGCTGCTCTGAATGGATAAGATAAACGCCGCCCGAATGGGCGGCGTTCAAAGTATTAAGCCAGAATAGCCTTGTGGAAAACCTTCTTACCCTTGCGGATCTTCACGCCTTCTTTTAACATATCCTCGGTCACAGCAAACTGAGCACTGGGCACCTTCTCATCATTCACAAGAACGCCGCCTTGCTCAACCAGCTGGCGAGCCTGCTTATTGGAAGGAGCCAGACCGCAGGCCACCATCAGGTTCAGAATGCCGATCTTGCCATCAACCAGCTTGTCGGCGGTGATCTCTGTGGTGGGCATATTGGCATCGTCGCCACCACTCACAAACAGCGCCTTGGCGGCAGCCTGAGCTTTGTCGGCCTCCTCCTCGCCGTGAACCAGCTTGGTCAGCTCGTAAGCAAGGATCTCCTTGGCGGTGTTCAGCTGAGCATCCTTCCAATCGGACATAGCGTCGATCTGCTCCATAGGCAGGAAGGTCAGCATACGGATGCACTTGAGAACGTCGCCGTCCTCCACGTTGCGCCAGTACTGGTAGAATTCAAAGGGGCTGGTCTTATTGGGGTCAAGCCAGACAGCGCCCTTGGCGGTCTTGCCCATCTTCTTGCCCTCGGAATTGAGCAGCAGGGTGATGGTCATGGCATGGGCATCCTTGCCTAGCTTGCGGCGAATCAGCTCGGTGCCGCCCAGCATATTACTCCACTGGTCGTTGCCGCCGAACTGCATATTGCAGCCGTAGCGCTGGAACAGGTAGTAGAAGTCGTAGGACTGCATGGGCATGTAGTTGAACTCAAGGAAGCTCAGACCCTTCTCCATCCGCTGCTTGAAGCACTCGGCACGGAGCATATTGTTGACGCTGAAGCAGCCACCGATCTCACGGATGAAATCAACATAGTTCAGGTTCAGCAGCCAATCGGCGTTATTGACCATCTGAGCCTTGCCCTCACCGAACTCGATGAACCGCTCCATCTGCTTTTTGAAGCAAGCGCAGTTGTGGTCGATGACTTCCTTGGTCATCATGGAGCGCATATCGGTTCTGCCGGTGGGGTCGCCGATCATGGCAGTGCCGCCGCCGATCAGGGCGATGGGCTTGTTGCCGGCCATCTGCAGCCGCTTCATCAGGCACAGAGCCATGAAGTGACCAACGTGCAGGCTATCGGCGGTGGGGTCAAATCCGATGTAAAAGGTGGCCTTGCCGTTGTCGATCATTTCACGAATCTCGTCTTCATTGGTCACCTGGGCGATGAGGCCGCGGGCAACTAACTCGTCATATAATTTCATTTTGGGTATCCTCCTAAATGTTATTTATTTCAGCTGTTTTCTTTTTGGGAAGTCCAGACAGTACCAGTTCATAGGCTTCGTTCAGCATTTCCCTCATTAATTCATCAGGAACTTCGCCATTGGGTTTAACGGAATTCCAGTGAACTTTGTTCATGTAATATCCTGGCAAAATATCCGGATAAAGCTTACGCAAGGCATCTCCTTTAGCAGGTTCCAGTTTCAGGGTTATGTAGTAAGGTTTATCCTCTTCGTCCAGGCAAACGGCACAGAACAATTTATCACCTACCATGTAGCGAACCCAGTTCCACTCTAGTTTATGATCCTTCGTTACGCCCTTTTTTTGCAAAAGGTATTCATCGATCCAAGGATATTTCATCCGATCACCTCTAAAACAAGAAACGCCCCCTGTCCAAATCGGACAGAGGGCGTAAAATACGCGGTACCACCTCTGGTTTAGCTGCATCTCACGATGCAGCCCTCGAAGCGTCGAACAACGCTTTGCGCTCTCTCGGGCGCACCCGTCCTCCCCTACTCATATTTCAGGCAGGCCACTCCGGGAGGTATTTCGGCGGTCTTCCCCACTGCCTTGCACCAACCGGCAGCTCTCTGGCGGAAAGATGGTCGCTTACTTCATCCCATCAATGTGTTTATTGGTATCCTAGCAAAAAGCGCCGGATTTGTCAAGTAAATTATGCTTGAAGCATCTCCTCTGCGCTTTTCAGCGTGGTTTCGGTAATATTCGTACCGCCGATGATCCGAGCCAGCTCCCGCTTTCTTCCCTCAATGTCCAAGGGAGTCACGGTGGTGTAAGTACGGCCATCCCGTTCACTCTTTGCGATCAGCAGATGGGTATTAGCCAAAGCAGCCAGCTGGGGTAAATGGGTCACGCACAGCACCTGCTTATGGGCAGCCACACTGCGCAGCTTTTCGGCGACCTTTTGGGCAGCCCGACCAGACACACCTGTGTCCACTTCATCGAAGATCAGGGTATTGACCTGATCCTGCTCCGCAAGAACGTTCTTCATAGCCAGCATAATGCGGGCCAATTCGCCGCCGGAGGCGACCTTGCTCATGGATTTCAGAGCCTCACCGGCATTGGCGGACATATAAAACACCACGCTGTCCGCGCCATCGGCAGACAGTTCTTTTTCCTCAAATTCGCAGGAGAACTGGACTCTGGGCATATCCAGCTGTGCCAGCTCTGTCAAGATACGCTCAGAAAGGCTGACCGCTGTTTCCTTGCGGTTCTCCCGCAGTGCAAACGCCGCATCCCATGCGGTTTTTTCAGCCTTTTTCAGCTTATCCTTCAGTCGCTCCAAATGATCATCGGCAAACTCGATCTCATCCAACTCCGCCTTAGCCTTTTCCAAATACTCCAGAATGTCAGCACAGGTCACGCCATACTTCCGGCGCAGACGGTGGATCACGTCCAAACGTGCCTCGATCTGCTCCAGTTCGTCGGCAGAATAGCTCAGATCGTCACGGGAGTCCCGTGCTTCCTCGGCTACATCCTGAACCTGATACATCAGATCCGCAACCTTATCGTGAAGCTGGGCAAAAGCGTCCGTGTAGCGGCTCAGGCGAGCCAATTCCCGCTCAGCTTGCGCCAGCAATGTCGCGGCACCGTCGCTTTCATCGCCGCCGTAGAGGCACTCCACGGCCGCATTGATGCCATCGGACAGCTTTTCCGCATTTTGCAGGAGCTTGCGCCGCTCCTCAAGAACGTCGTCCTCCCCTGCCTCCAGCTCAGCCTTGGAGATCTCTTCGATCTGATAACGCAGAGTTTCCATACGGCGCAGCTTTTCGCTTTCATCCATAGTCATGCGCTCGATCTCACGGCGCAGCGCGGCAACGGCATTGTATTTCTCGGAATAATCTGCTCGAAGGGCTTCATTATTACCGAAAGCATCCAAAAAGCCAAGGTGATTGGCTTCATCCAGCAGCGAAGCAGAGTCATGTTGGCCGTGGATATTGATCAGCTGGATGCCCAGCTTGCGCAGAATGGACACGCTGACCAGCGCGCCGTTGACCCGGCACACATTCTTGCCATCCAGGTAGATCTCTCGCTGAATGACCGTTTCCGGATCGTATTCCACGCCATTATCCTCAAACCACGCAAGCTGCGGAACGTCAGTAAACACAGCCCGAACGGAGGCCTTATTGGCTCCGGTACGGATCATATCCCGATAAGCTCGCTCGCCCAAAATAGCGGAAATGGCATCAATCACAATGGATTTACCGGCACCGGTCTCACCGGTCAGGATATTGAAGCCCTGATCAAAGGAAATGTCCGAGCGCTCAATGACAGCAATATTCTCGATATGAAGCAGGCTCAGCATCCGGTTTCCTCCCTGATCAGCTCAAAAGATTTTTGATTTCGCTGCAGAATGCAGCAGCGGCGTTGGTATCACGCATGACGATCATCACCGTGTCATCGCCGGCCAGGGTGCCCAATACAAAGCTCATGCTCATGGCATCCACCGCAGAGCCGGCGGCAGAAGCCAGACCCGGCAGAGTGTGGATGACCACAATATTCTGGGCATAGTCAAATCCGGTCACGCATTCCCGGAAAATGGTGTTCAATCTGGAAGAAAACGTACCACTGACCTCTTTTGCGGAGGTGGTATAGCGGTACGTACCGAAGCTGGTCAGCTCCTTCACGATCCGCAGCTCCTTGATATCTCTGGAAATGGTCGCCTGAGTGCTACAGAAACCGGCATCATGCAGTTCCTGCAGCAGCTGCTCCTGAGTCTCCACATCACGGGTGGTCACGATCTCAAGGATCTTAGCCTGTCTTTGTGTTTTCAAATTCCTCACCCCATCAATTGCACTTAAATTTCATATTCAATACATCGAAAAAGCTGCGATCTTTCAGCCGAAGCAGCTTGGTCTCCATGTTGGCGCGGCGAATGGTGGCTGTATCGCCCATATTCAGCCGAACGGCTTTGCCGCCATCCACGGATAGGAAGGCATTGCGTCGGGCATTATGGGTCAAACCCACAGTAATCACCCGTCGGTCAGAAGCCACCATACAGCGGCTGACCATGTCATGGGCGCAAATGGGCGTGACCAGAATGCTGTTGGCCTCCGGCTCCACAATGGGGCCCCCGGCGGATAGATTGTAGGCAGTAGAGCCGGTGGGCGTTGCCACAATGATACCATCTCCGCCGCAGTCCATGGCCTGTACGCCATCGCAGCGCACGGACAGGTGGACGATACGAGCCACAGCCCCCTTCGTAATCACCACATCATTCAGGCAAATATCATGGTAAATGATATCCCGATCCCGCTGGACGGTCACGTCCAGCATCATGCGGCTATCGAGCTTGTAATCATCCGTGGCAAGCAGCGCCAGCTTGTCAAGCTCCGTGCTTTCCAGCTCAGCCATAAAGCCCATGGTACCGATGTTAACACCGAGAATGGGCACACCATGGCGGGTAGCCGCCTTGGCCATGTGCAAAATCGTGCCGTCACCGCCGAAGCAGATCACCAGCTCCGTATTCTGCAGTTCCCGATCCAGCTTATGAAAGCGCAGATCCTTAGGCAGATCATAGGAACGATCCACCTCAAAAGGCAGGCATAATCTGGGCTCGACACCGGCATCCTGCAGAATCTTCATGGCAGTGCGAACCGTCTGAAAATTCTTGTCCCTGTACGGATTAGGGGTCAAAATGACTCTTTTCATTTGTATTTCACCCCTTTAAAGTTTCGTGCGCCTGACGCACGATGTCTGCGGTATCCGGCACGATGCCGGTCATTTCCTCCTTGGAAAGGTGACCAAGGAATTCAATGTTACCCTCCGGACCTTTAACCGGAGAAAAGGTTAAACCCAAAATAGAAAACCCAAGAGAATTGGCTAGCGCAACAAAATTGTCCAGCACCTCTTTATGGGTATCCGGATCACGCACAACGCCTTTTTTGCCCACCTTTTCCCGACCTGCCTCGAACTGAGGCTTGATCAGGCACAGCACCTGGCCGGAGGGCTTCAGGAGTGTCTTGATCGTAGGCAGAACGATGCTCAGAGATATAAAACTCACATCAATGACCGATAGATCCAGCGGTTCGCCCAGATCTTCAGGTGTCACGTAGCGAATATTGGTGCGCTCCATGACCACAACGCGCTCATCGGAGCGAATCCTCCAATCCAGCTGGCCGTAGCCCACATCGATGGCGAAAACCTTTTTCGCGCCCTGCTGCAGCAAGCAATCGGTAAAACCGCCGGTAGAAGCACCGGAATCGCTGCATACATAGCCCTCAGGCTTCACGCCGAAGTCCCGAAGTGCTTTCTCCAGCTTCCAGCCGCCCCGGCTGACATAGGGGCAAACATCGCCCCGAACCTCCAGCTGCACGGTTTCCTCATAGGAAATGCCGGGCTTGTCCGCCTTCTGTCCGTTGACATAGACCTGACCGGCCATGATGATGGCCTGAGCCTTGGAGCGAGTGTCCGCATAGCCCTGCTCTGTCAGAAGGACATCCAGCCTCTTTTTAATTTTCATGGCTGCATACCTCCTGAACGTAATCGGCAATGAACTGGTCATCCAGACCGTAGTAACGGTACAAAGATTTCAGATCGCCATGGGTAATAAACCGATGCCCCAGATCGATGCCGTCAATGCGGATTCCGGGACGCAGGTGCTCCAGCTCCCACGCAAGAGCTTCCCGAATGCCGCAGCCGCCTGCGGCCTCCTCTACCATAACGACATGGTGGGTTTTGGACATCATTTTCAAAATCGAAGACACGGGCAGAGGATTTACCGTCAGCAACCGAAGGACGGTTGCCTCAATGCCAAGCTGGGAAAGCAATTCAGCCGCCTTCATGGTATTATCCAGCATGGTGCCATAGGTGATCAGAGTTACATCGTCACCGGTTCGATGGCAGGCAAGCAAGCCACTGTCTTTGATATCGCCGTCATCGGCCCAGTGATTTCCGGTAAACTCCCGGTCACCGCCTCTGGGATAGCGGACAGCCACAGGGCCGTCGCACTTTTCAACAGCCCATTTCAGCATATCCTTCTGCTCGGCGATGCTGGCGGGGCAAAGAATGGTCATACCGGGGGCGTGACGCAGGAAGCCGATATCATAAATGCCGTGGTGCGTCTCTCCGTCCTCCCCCACTAAGCCCGCACGATCCACCGCCAGAACAACATGGAGGTTCAGCATAGCGATATCCTGCAGGATCATATCGTAAGAGCGCTGCAGGAAAGTAGAATACAGGGCAACCACCGGCACCATGCCCTGCTTAGCAAGGCCGCCGGCCATGGAAACCGCGTGTTCCTCCGCAATGCCGACATCAAAGGTGCGCTTGGGGTAGCTCTTCTTAAACTCCAGCAAGCCGGTTCCACCGGGCATTGCCGCCGTAATGGCGCAAATGCGGTTATCCTTTTCCGCCAGCTCCATCATGGTCTTGCCAAAGCTGTCGGAGAAGCTTTCACCGCCCTTGCTTCGGGTTTCGCCGGTCTTTGGATCAAACTTTCCGATTCCATGGAATTTGGAGGGGTTTTCCTCCGCGAAGGAATAGCCCTTGCCTTTCTTGGTCAGCACATGTACAACAACCGGCCTTTTCATCTCACGGGCAAGCCGAAGCAGATGGGTAAGATTGGGTAGATCGTTGCCATCCACAGGGCCGATATAGGTCAAACCCATATTTTCAAACAAGGTAATGGGCAGCAGCATCCGCTTAAACCAATCCTTCACCGCGCGAGTGGTGCGATAAATAAAGGCAGTAAACTTGGTTTTGCTCATGAAATTGCGGTAACGCTGTTTCATTCCCAGGTAGGTATCCTTGGTGCGAATGCGGGAAAGATGCCGCGCCATGCCGCCAACGTTCCTGTCAATGGACATTTCATTGTCGTTGAGCACGATGACCATAGGCTCACGGCTCTCGGCAAGATCATTCAAGCCCTCGTAGGCCATGCCGCCGGTGGCGGCGCCGTCGCCAATCACAGCAACAATATCGTAGTCCTGCCCCAGCAGGGTACGCGCCCGCGCCATGCCAAGGGCAATGGAAACAGAGCTGGAGGCATGACCGGCCACAAAGGAATCCGTTTCACTCTCAGAGGGCTTGGGGAAGCCAGCTATTCCGCCGAATTGGCGCAAACGATCAAAATCCGCCTGGCGTCCGGTCAGCATCTTATGGACATAAGACTGGTGACCCACATCAAAAACCAGACGGTCTTTACTTGTATCATAGACGGTTTCAAGGGCAACAGACAGCTCTACCATGCCCAGATTGGAGGCCAGATGGCCGCCGGTTTTGGACACCCGATCGATCAGAAATTCTCTGATTTCGGCGCAAAGCTGCTCCCGCTGTTCCTCATTCAGGCTCAGCAGGTCCTCATGACCGTGAATTCTTTCTAGTATACTCACGACGTGACACAACCTAACGTAGTTATTTCTTTTTCTTGCTGAACAGAGTCGAAGGGTGCTTCAGCACGTGCAGGAGCCTGCCCACAAAGGAAATGATCTCGGTACAGGAATTCATGGCAAAGGTTTTTCCCAAAGCCTTTCCGCCGACCGTAAATCCAGCTACAAGCGCAGACATAACAAGTGAAACAAACGCGGGCCAACCGAATTCGAAATGCTGCAGCACCTGCGCAGCGATGGTAGCAGAAGCCGAACCGGACACAACACCGCAGATATCGCCGATGACGTCATTACAAATGGAGCTGACGCGCTCGGCATTGCGCAGCAGCTTGATGGCCTCCTGGGCGCCGGGAACCTTCCGGGCGGCCATGGAATGGAAGGGCTTTTCGTTGGCGGAAGCCACGGCCACACCGATGATATCGAATAGAATACCAACCAGAATGATGACCAGCAGGATCAAAAAAGCCACAACGATACCACTGACGGACATAATATAGTCAGACAGCAGCGAAATGATTCCGGAAACCAGAATGGTAACGAAAAAAATAGTGACGACCCAGCGGATCGTCTTGTTCCGCTCCTTTTTAGCAGCGGCCGGGTCAGGTTTAGACATTCAAAATGTCCCTCACTTAGTTAAAATAAAATGACGGTAGCAGGCAGGATAAATCTTACGGCTTAGGTCGGGTTGGTTTTCCCCGGACAGAACCTGCCGTTGCCGCGCAGGCCGTTTCCATTTGATCTGTCCGCTCAAGTGTTGCCAAAATGAATACCCGATTGCCACTTAGTCCGTACTGTAATCCCCTGCCTGCCCAATTACGACAGCCTAGGTGATTTCCACGGCAGAATGTGCCATAGTCTTAGCCTCTTTTGCAAGCATGGTTTCCGGGAGCAATGATCAGATACGTTATGGCCATAACGTCGTCCGACCTGTTCTCCCTTCCCCGCATGATCACTCAAGGCAGGCTACGCTGCACACAGCACACGATTCTGTGCACCGCCTTGCAGGTTCTTACTTGATTCGTACGCGAAGGAGGCTTCCAACAATGGAGTTCGCAAGTTCGTCGCACAAGCTTCAAGTCTCCACGGAAATCGGGTCGTATGCTCCATGCCATTGGAGCGCGCCCGAGATCCTTAACCCCCAGCATCCACCCTAAACTGGGCGTAAAAAGCAGACACCAGGGACTTCATCGATGTGCCCTTCAAAGGATTTTTAGGCCCTTCCTGGAAGATGGCCACTCCGACTAGGATACTGCACCGTCAGAATGTATATTATCATAGATATTCTGAATATTCAAGAGGTTATTCGAAAAACCTGTATTTTTATGTTTCTCAAAAATTTGGTATTCAGCTTGGTGTCATATCAAATATCCGCAGCAATTATTTGACATTTTTCCGTAAATCGCACGGTTGCGCTTGCCTTTTTACGCAAAGGCTGGTATACTATGGTAGTGAATATTCCCTAATCGCGATCACAACACGGAGGATCGATCATGGATAAATGCTCATTCAGCCCCTATGAGGGGAACCAGGCCTACATCTTCGTCAGCTACGCCCACAAGGATTCTGACAAGGTCTACCCTATTTTGAATCAACTGTCTGCCAAGGGGTATCGCATCTGGTATGATGACGGTATCACTCCCGGCAGCGAATGGCCGGAAAATATCGCCCAGCATCTGAACGATTGCACGGTGACTATGGCCTTCATTTCGAAAAACTCCCTCAAATCGGACTACTGCCGCAGAGAGATTACCTTTGCGCTGTCAAGAAAGAAGACCTTCCTGACCGTGATGCTTGAGGACATCCAGCTTCCGCTGGGTATGGAGTTGCAGCTTTCGGCGCAGCAATGTGTGCTGGCGTATACGTTTGCATCCAACGATGAATTGGTCAGCAAGATCAGCCTTTGCCCGGATCTGAAAACCTGCCTTACGGCTCCTGATGCTCCGGAAGTGGCTGCACCTGCGCCCATGCCTCAACCCCCTGCGCCGCCTGCGCCACCGGTTTCCGAACCTAGGCAGGAGCCATTCCCCCCGTCGCCCGAACCGTTTCCGTACCAGCCTAATGATAAACCACAGCCAATCCTAAAGACCGGTAAATCCAATGTAGGCTTGTGGATCGGTATCGGTGCCGCAGTTCTTGCCTTCATCATCGCTTTAGCTATTTTCCTCCCCTCCGGAGAAAACAACAACTCCAACGGTGGCGACAGCATTTCTTACATCACTCTGCCCTCCGGTGAAAATATACGCACCGATACCAAGGAATTGACACTGACCAACGAAACCATCACCTACAACACCGCTCAGCTTCTCACTTCGCTGACTTCGCTGGAGACCCTTATTTTTGATCAGTGCGAATTCCGAGAGGCTGCCATGCTGGATATGCCGTCTCTCCACACATTGAAATTTCTCAATTGCCCCGGTGATGCCTACCTGCATATGTTTGACGAGCTGGATAATCTAAAGATCCTCGTTATTAACGGCAGCGACATTACCGACGAGCAGCTGCCTGAGATCGCGCTTCCCTCGCTGGAGGATCTCTGGATCATAAATAACCCCAACATAACCGCCCTGCCCAGGCTGATTGGCTGTACCTCCCTGGAGCTTGTAGGCGTGGACGGTACAGCTGTCAGCGATCTAAGTCCGATCCTGCAGCTTCCCAGTGTATTTGCCATCAGCGCTGACAGTTGTCCGATTCTTTCCATCGATTGCCTTGCTGATAAAACAAATCTTAAGGAGCTTTCCCTGAACAATTGCCCCATTGAAAGCATTTCCAAGAAAATGCCAAAGGGGCTGACGCACCTATACCTGAACAGCACCCAGCTTTCGGATATCTCCGGTCTGGCGCATCTTTCTTCCCTCGTACTCATCGATATCGGAAACACTGCCATCACCGATTTTAGCTGCATTTCCAATAGCGCACAAACGCTGATTTGTGCAGATGTGACCGGGTGTGAAATGGATGTGGTAGATGCCCTCGAAAAATGCACCAATATGGAAGAGCTGTACATCGACAACGTCTTCCTTTTTGATGCGGATTGCTTCACGAAAATGACCAATTTACGAGTCCTGTCTGCCGACTCCTGCAATTTGTACAGTGCTCACGACTTGATCGGCTGCATCCGTCTGGAGGATCTGTCTCTGCTTAATAATGCTATAGATAACGTCTCTTTCCTGGAGTATCTGGTAGCGGATCATGCCACCATCGACCTGAGCATGAACACCATCAAAAATGTCAGCCACCTTCCGGAGCGGGTGTATTACAACGGTCTGTCGCTGTTTGCCAATCCCGTGGATTTCTCCACCATCGGCGATCTGAAGGGTCAGGATCTGATCCTGAGCTATAACGAGACGCTTAATGCATATAACCTGCCCAACGGGCTGGATTTTGAAAACGTTATCATAGTCGATTGCCCCGAAGATCAAAAGCTAAGCCTGAAGCAGGTCTTCCCTGCCAACAGCATTACCTTTATGACTATGGACGAATTCCTTGCATAACAAAATAGCGCTGCCGTTCGGCAGCGCTTTTTCACTTCAAAATATCAGCAGGAATCTCCATAGCCATACGCTCATAGCCGGCTGCGCTGGGATGTAAATGGTCACCGGAGTCGTATTCCGGCAGGAACCAATCCGGTCTATCGGGATCGCGCACAGCCCGATCGAAATCGATACAGCCGTCGATCAGATCCGTGGTGCGGATGAAATCATTGTAGGCATGGCGCATTTCCTGACGGAAGGGCGCATCTGTCCGCCAGCCGCCCATGGGCAGCAACGTTCCCACATACACCTTATAGCCGTAGCTCTTGGCCTGACGGATGTATTCCTTCAAGCCTTCGATCAGTTCCTCCACCGTAGGCAGATCGCTCATAGGGCGGAATACATTGACCTTCTCCCCCACGGGATGAATGATATCGTTGATGCCCTGCTGGATGATCACCATATCCGCGCCATCCGTAGGCACCTCGTGGTGAAAGCGGTTGCTGCCCATAAGGCCGTAGGATTCGTAGGTAATGCAATGATACTCCCGCAGAATCCGGGAACCGGATGTGGCCCTGCGGATAATGCCCGTACTGCGATAACCTTCTTTAAAGCACCGCAGCGCCAGATAGTCCGGCCAATCCTGAGCGGTAATAGAGTCGCCGTAGCAGACAATGGCACGATTTTCCGCTTTGGTGTACACGGAAACATTGCTCAAGAAGTAGAAAAGATGGGTCGTACGGGAGGTATCGATGTCAATATGGACGGTTTCCGTTTCGTCGCCGTTGGCATACAATCCCTCAGACAGCGGGCCGCAGACAAAGACTACACTGCGCATCAGAGTAAAATCCTTAAGATAAAAGCTCACCTGAATCACTTCGTCATCGACGATGGAGATCTCCAGCGGATCAGATACGGTATTCTCCCCTGCCGGAATCGTCACCGAACGGTCACCGCCAAACAGCACAGGGTAAAACCTGCCGCCGTAAAGAACCGTGACCTTATCCAATGTGATCGGCTCTGTGCCGCAGTAATTGTCAAAGGTCAGCCGCACCGCTTCACCGCCGAAGGGAATATGGATCGGGTAGCGGACAGTGATGTCCTTGGCATACCGCTCCGGGCGATTTTCCGCAACGCTCACCGCATTGCCCCAAACACTGACCCAGCGAAAATCATTGTATATCATATCAGATCATGTCCTCTTCATCTGCAGACCCGTCATCGGCGGTGTTTTCCAGCCAGAGCCGGTATTCGTTTACCATAGCCAGCCCCGTTTTTCTGCGGAATGCCTCCCGCTCCAACTCGATGCAGGGGCACTGATATGGACACTTTTTCAGCCGGATACACTGAGGATAATAGAAACAAGTCTTGCACTCAGGAACGTCATCGCATCGCTGGCGCCACGTATTAATTACTGTCTGATCCAGAGTGTCGGAATCAAGATTGCCGATCAAACCTTCCTCGGAATAATGCTCGCAAACGCCCAAATTACCATCCGGAGCTACAACGATACAATTACTGTTTTCCACCATGCAGTGAATATGGCCAAGATACTTGCTCAGCCTTGGCGAGCGGGAGGAATATACTCCCAATTTGGTCAGTTTCTCTTCAAGATCCGCTTTTGCCTGATACAGCTGCGTCCACTGTTCGGTGGTGTAGCGTGTATCCCATGCGGTTTTTTCATCAATGATCAGCCGCACATACACAAAGAAACCGGGACACTTACCAAACCGATCAGCCAATTCATCGGAAAGCGTGTTCAAGTCCTCAATATTATGGAAATCCATATTCAGGCGCACAACAACAATGATTTTATTATCCAGCAGACGTTGAATATTATCGTTGACGATCTTATATGCACTGCCTTCGCGATAAATAAACGCCTTACAACGGTTGTATACCTCCTCCGGACCATCCAGAGAGATCTGCACTCTATACAGTTTCCAAAGGTCCTTAGCTTTAGCGACCATTGCGTCATCGAACAGATAACCATTTGAGATCATTCTGGAGGTATACGGTATATTTTCCTTGCGCAAATATTCGCAAATAATATCGATAGCTCTGTCATTATACAGCGGTTCGCCGCCGAACCAACGCAGATTAACAGGTTTTGTGCCACGATGGGATTTAATATACTGCGCAGTTTTCAACGCAATCTCGTCGCTCATGGGAATACGCGGGCGACCAAGCTCGAAACAGTAAAAGCAACGGGCGTTGCAGTCGGATGTCGTATAGATGGTGTAGCTATCGATGGTCTCAGCTTCCTTGTTCATGGTCTTCTGCAACCAGCGAACAATATCGACCTGCTTCTTGTCATCAAAATTCTCGGGCACGACGAACCAGTGCTGCCGCAGATAGGGCAGCTCCAACGCATGGTCATACTCCTCTTGAGTCAAAAGCAGCATCTCACGTGTCAGGGTATGAAACAGCAATACGCCATCCTCTACCTGCTCTGCAACCGCATAATGCATAAAGCGGTACCCACAGTTGGATTCCTTAGCCTTGCCCAGTATGTTCAAAATAGATTGATTAACATTCAGGATTTGTTTCATAATGCTGTCCTTCCTTCAGGCGATTTATAGAAAACACCTCATAAGCAACTAATTTTTTTTATAATATCATTTTATTTGACCGTTTTCAAGAGGAAAACCAATACTTTTCCAATGGCAAGAATTAGTGCCGTTAGATAAAATGACGCAACAGAAGTGATTGTTTTCCCATCCGCCGAGGAGAATCGATTTGCATTTTTGCTTCGCAAAAATAGCTGTGTTGCCGCCGTCCAGCCGGCGGCAAGCAACAGCCCACCGGGCTGTTGCATTTAGATTGGTTCGATTCCCCTCTCTTATCTCCACCCAAAAAGAACAGCACCCTTCTGGGTGCTGTTCTTTTTGGGTGGATCCCACAATGTTAAAGACGAACGAATAGTCTTTGAAAAATGACTTGACAAAAACGGACTATCGTGATAGTGTAGACTATAGAAATAGTCTATGGAGGTTCGTTATGCAAGAAAAGTTGTTTGAGAGCGAAGCAAAGGTAATGGAGATCATTTGGGCCAAGGCCCCCATTTCTGCAAAGAATATCAGTCTGATAGCTGCAGAAACAATTGGTTGGAATAAGAACACTACCTATACTGTAGTCAAAAAGCTGGAAGCGAAGGGCTTTATTAAACGCGAGGATCCGGGCTTCATCTGCACGCCTCTTATCTCGCAAAACCAAATGCAAAAGGTAGAAGCTGCTTCTCTTGTAAAGAAAGTGTTTGGAGGCTCCCGCAAGGCGTTGTTTTCTGCGCTACTTGAGGACGAACCCTTGTCTGCTGAAGAAATTGATGAGCTGCGCAAGCTGATCGATAATAGGTGACGGGTATGCTGCAGGAAGTATTCTATTGGATATTCAATATGAGTATAACAGCCGCCTTGACCGGCCCGCTGATTATGCTCGTCAGATTGATAAAAAGGATTCCAAGGAGACTGACGACCTTTCTGTGGATCATTCCTTTTCTCCGGATGACAATTCCTTTGGGGTTGAATAGTCCATATAGTCTGATGTCGTTGTTATCCAAGATCACCACAAAAACCGTCGTTGTTTTTCAACCGACAGAGGATATATCGTTCTCGATGATGAACAGCGTCATGGCAGCGAACTCTTATTTCCCAATCACCTACAAGGTGAATATTCTCGAGAACATATTTAGCGTTGCCTCTGTTATTTGGGTTGTTGTCGCACTGGCAATCATTTTGATGCTTACAGCTATTTATTTCACTACGCTATATGAAATCAAAGATTCCAAGCACTTGAGAGACAATATTTTTCTTTCTGAAAAGATCACATCTCCTGCGGCATACGGCATTCTGAGACCCAGAATTGTCTTGCCTTCATCATATGAGGAAAGAGATATTGAACTTGTCATACAGCACGAGAAGGCGCACATCCGCGGACTTGACAACCTGTGGAGGGTGATTGCCTTTTTGGTTGTCGCAGTACACTGGTTCAATCCGTTTTCCTGGTTATTCCTAAAGGCGTTCCTTGCTGATCTCGAATTGTCTTGTGACGAACGCGTTCTTTTAAAACTTGGTGCTGAACGGTCCAAGGAATATGCTTCCGCATTATTGGAATGCAAACAAGGCGCAACTGTATTTGCATCGGCCTTTGGTGGTGCAAAAATCCGTACTCGGATTGAAAACATATTGTCCTTTAAGAAATTGACCTGGATTTCCCTCATGGCATTTATTGCACTCATTAGCGTGATATTCTATGTGTTACTCACAAATGCAGGATGAAAGGAGAATGAATGTGAAAAACAAAGCGTTTAACAGGTATTATTTACTTTCTTGCCTTGGTATTTTGATCGCATCGTATTACCCGTTATCCATGGGCGTGCGTGTGATTACCGATATGCTGGTTAACGGAACCGTGATGAAGGAGAACTATCCCAAATACATTATTCCGTACACACCGATCAGTGTTGCTATCATTGCCGGCGTCCTCCTGATGCCACTGTTTATCAAAGTTTTTAAGCGATTCGCCTTTGCCGGCGGAGCTGCGGTTGCAACAGGTATCTTCTTCGGATCGGAATTACTGCTTGAGCAGAAAGTCGTAGTGTCAACTGCCGAAACGGTCACAAAGCTTGAGGACTGGCAGATGTTTATGTGTTACGTCCCTCCGGAGGGATGGGGAGAAACCGTAACCACATACAAAACGCAGACAGCGGTTGATATCTTAATGGGTGACTATAGCCCTGCGTTTAAGCTCCACTTTTACATTATTTCCGTTGTGTTGATCATCACCATCCTGAACTGTTTGTATGGCTTTGGTCAAATGATTAAGAGCGGAGACAAGAAACGCTGCAAGTCCTTGATCCTACAATCCATTTGCTCGCTGGTGTTTCTTGGTCTTTGCATCCTTGCGTGCTTTACGGCTTTCTGGAGAGATGGCAGCATTCAGGTTTCTCCTCTGTCTGCTTCCTTAATGACCGTTTTCTTCATTCTGCTTGGTGTAACTGTGGGCGTGTTCCTGGGCTCCTTCCTTTTGGGAAAGCGGAGGTTTGTGTCGATTTGG
This sequence comes from Oscillospiraceae bacterium, assembly GCA_017456645.1. Classification (GTDB taxonomy): domain Bacteria; phylum Bacillota; class Clostridia; order Oscillospirales; family Oscillospiraceae; genus Faecousia. The sequence continues at coordinate 2,796 of JAFTIZ010000005.1, read as the reverse complement.
ATTCCGGCAATTTCGGCATCTATGATGACATTTCTTATGTATATTGCAGAAATGTTTCTCCTTAACGGACACTTATATAGTTTTGGCTCGGGCTTGCTTTTTGATGGGTTACCCGGCATCGTCTTTGCTCCGATAGATTTGTTGGTGATCCTGTTGTCCGGATGCATAACAGCTTTGCTTGTCATCCTGCTTAACAGTGGCCTAGATAGCGTCAAAGCGAAACAAAATAAGATAAATCGGAGCGATAAAAACTAAGGGATACCCCAAAACACAAAGCCACAGGCGGGAAACCGTCTGTGGCTTTGCTTATGTATACTTTGAAGTAAACGATAAAGGCGAATCCATCTCCCAAGGGGAATGGGTTCGCCTTTACCTTGTTTGGTGGAGCCGAGGGGAATCGAACCCCTGTCCGAAAGCAACTTGGAAAGAACTTCTCCGGGCGCAGTTTGTTATTTACATTCCCTCACCGCGGCGGGAACAAACACCCTTCGCGGCTCAGTAGCTTCATTATGCATGGTGCGCTCAAAGCTTTGCGCACGCACGGTCTCCACTCAAATCACACCCGAGCCCGGCTCGTGGACCTTCCGGGGCGGATGGGCGCCTAATTAGGCAGCCAGAGCAACAGTATTGTTGTCAGTTAAATTTAAAAAGTACCCGTTTTATCGTGGTCAGGCGCCACGGCCCGCTATTCCAGCCTCACTACCCCCGTCGAAACCAGTACGGCCCCATAAAGAGATATTGAGAGATAAGATACGAGATATGAGATATCCGCCCATATCTCGTATCTATATTTTACTTAAAAACGGCCGTAGGGATCAGGCAGCTTTTTCAGCTCTGCCAACTCAGCGCCGTTGACTTCCACCGTGATGGATGCGATCTTCTGATCCTCCACAGGGCGGTCATTGCGGCCGGTCTTGGTGGCGGCGATGGCATCCACAACCTCCATGCCGGAGGTAACCTTACCAAAGGCAGCATACTGGCCGTCCAGATGCTTGGCATCCTGATGCATGATGAAAAACTGGCTGCCTGCGCTGTTAGGGCTGGAGGAACGAGCCATGCTCAGAACGCCACGCTTATGACGCAGATCGTTCTTAATGCCGTTGAAGAAAAACTCGCCCTTGATGCAGTAGCCGGGGCCGCCCATGCCGGTGCCGTCAGGGCAGCCGCCCTGAATCATGAAACCGGGGATGACACGGTGGAAGATCAGGCCGTCATAGTAATTATGGCTTGCCAGATCAATGAAGTTGGCAACACTCTGAGGTGCCTTATCAGGGTACAGCTCACCCTCGATGACACCGCCGTTTTCCATAGTGATCTTAAAAGTGGGATTCATTCGTAATTCCTCTCTTTCATGGCCCGCTCGATTTGGCGCTTGGCGTCCCGTTCGGCTGCGGCCTGTCGTTTATCATGTAATTTTTTGCCCTTGCACAGACCCACGTTGACCTTTACCCTACTGCCCTTAAAGTAAACAGACAGGGGGATCAGCGCGTAGCCATCCTGCTTGACCTTGCCGAAAAGCCGCATGATCTCCCGCTTGTGCATTAGCAGACGGCGAGGGCGGCGAGGGTCAGGATTAAAACGGTTGCCGTGATCGTAAGGCGAGATGTGCATCTGGTTCAGAAGGATCTCACCGTTCTTGATGCCACACCATGCGTCCTTCAGGTTCAACGTTCCCTGACGGATGGATTTGACCTCCGTGCCGCACAGCTCTATGCCGGCTTCCATCTCTTCCTCAACGAAATATTCATGATAAGCCTCCCGATTGCGGGCCATAACTTTGATGCTTTCCTTTTCCAGATCTCTCACCTCCCGGGCAATTCTCATGTGGTATTATACCACAGCTGTCAAGCTACTCAAACAGAAATTTCTCTAATTCTGCAACAGAATCAAAGGTGAAATCGCTGATTGACCGCATATCTTCCGTCAACTGCGGAAACTCCGCCTTGCTCCACGCCGCAAAGGCAAACGGTACGCCAAGGGGTTTCGACATTTTCCATGCCAGCTTCATATCATCTACGACGATCAGTTGTTCGGCGGACAGTTCATAGCGACGCATAATGTCTTCCAGCGGATACGCCGCAGGCTTTTGTTGCTCCTTAGGCAATTCGCATCCATAAATTCTGTCGGGAAGGATATGAAAATTGGTCTCATAGTCCCGTCTGATATTGACGCTGTTGGAATGGGATACCACACAGATCAGGCCTCCTTCTTTCTTCTGGCGGCGAATAATCCGCTCAATTCCCGGAAAAGGAACAGGTTGATTTACACGAATAAATTCCATCCAATCCTGATATTCCACTTTCAGCTCTTCGTCGGTAAACTGCCACTTTTCCCGGCACATGGCAACAAATCCAAGATTGTGACAGCCCATCACATAGTCTTCAAAGGTCAACACCGCTTCCGGCCGCAGACGGCTCAGGGTCTGACAGAAGCAAGGATAACCGATCGTCTTTTCACTCTGGACTACGGTATCATCATGATCCAGCACTAAGCATTTAAATTTAAGCATCGCGTCCCCCAAATTCTTTTTCATTATCATATCAAATCACAGATTTGAAGTCAAGAAAGAGGCTGCCCATCTGGGCAGCCTCTTTGCGTTAGGTTCGGATTTTCGCCGGAACTGAAATCTTTCCGTCGAATTCAGATCAGGCCTTTTGAGCGGACTCGCCGTACAGGTAGATCGCCTGCAGCAGCTCCTTCAGAGCCACATCGCTGGTATTCTGGTTCTGATAGACGTAGGTGTAAACGCTGTACTGGATCGCACGGCTGATCTGGACACCGTCCTGCTCGATGGTA